>NZ_BLIN01000002.1:600000-1200000 GCF_009811555.1 Streptomyces caniferus
GGCAGACAGGCCGCCTCCGCGAAGGACAGCTCCTTCGGCTTGGGCAGGACGTTCCAGGAGGGGACGGTGACCTGCTCGGCGAAGGTGCCCTGGTAGCGCTCGGTGAGGATGGAGGGCTTCTCCTTGGGGCCGACGCCGTGCCCGGTCTGCCCGATGACGGAGTGCAGGACGACCTCGTTGCCGTCCTCGTCGACACCGGCGGCATCGCAGCCGAGGATCATCGGCAGCGCCTCGTCGGTGATGCCCACCCCGCGCAGCGACCACAGGTCGTGGTGGTTGAGGGAGGCGGCCTTGACGTTGACGGTCGTCCAGCCGGGGCGTACGTCGGGGGCCGGGCGCTCCCCCAATTCGAGGCCGTTCAGCGGCTGGTCACGGTCGATGCGGGCGGCATAGGCAGCAAACATGATCCCAACGTAGGCCGCGGCGGGGCGCCGCGGTACCGCGCAGGGGTGTGACACGCGCCGCGCCGTGCCACCGGGACGGGCCGGGCCCGCACCCGTGTGGGTGCGGGCCCGGCCCGTGGGTGGGGAATCCGCGACGGCGCGGTCAGCGGCGCGCCACGCCCTCCGCACGGGCGGCGGCCGCGACGGCGGCGGTGACGGCCGGGGCGACCCGCTCGTCGAACGGCGAGGGGATGACCCGGTCGGCGCTGAGTTCGTCGGCGACGACGGCGGCCAGGGCCTCGGCGGCGGCGAGCTTCATGCCCTCCGTGATCCGGCTGGCCCGCACCTGCATGGCACCGGCGAAGATGCCCGGGAAGGCCAGCACGTTGTTGATCTGGTTCGGGTAGTCGCTGCGCCCGGTGGCGACCACGGCCGCGTACTTGTGCGCGATGTCAGGGTGGATCTCCGGCGTCGGGTTGGCCATCGCGAAGATCAGCGAGTTCTTCGCCATCTTGGCCACGGCTGCTTCCGGCACCGTGCCGCCGGAGACGCCGATGAAGACGTCGGCGCCGTCCAGCGCGTCCTCCAGCGAACCGGTCAGCCGGCCCTTGTTGGTGAAGCCGGCCACATCGCGCTTGACGTCCGTGAGGTCGCCGCGGTCGGTGGAGACCACGCCCTTGCGGTCGCAGACCGCGACATCGCCGATGCCCGCCTCGATGAGGATCTTGGCGATGGCGACGCCCGCCGCACCGGCGCCCGAGATGACCGCCCGCAGCTGGCCGAGCGACCGGTCCGTGAGCTTGGCGGCGTTGCGCAGGGCGGCCAGCGTGACCACGGCGGTGCCGTGCTGGTCGTCGTGGAAGACCGGAATGTCCAGCCGCTCCTGGAGCCGGCGCTCGATCTCGAAGCAACGGGGCGCCGAGATGTCCTCCAGATTGACCCCGCCGAAGGACGGGGCCATACGGACGACGGTCTCGATGATCTCGTCGGTGTCGGTGGTGCCGAGCGCGATCGGCACCGCGTCGACGCCGCCGAACTGCTTGAACAGGATGGCCTTGCCCTCCATCACGGGGAGGGAGGCCTCCGGGCCGATGTCGCCCAGGCCCAGCACCGCGGTGCCGTCCGTGACGACGGCGACGACCTGGGACTTCCATGTGTAGTCGTGGACGAGCTCCGGCTGCTCGGCGATGGCGCTGCACACCTTGGCGACGCCCGGCGTGTACGCGAGGGACAGGTCGTCCTTGTCGCGGACCGGCACGGTCGCCTGGATGGCCATTTTGCCGCCGCGATGCAGCGCGAAAGCCGGATCGAAGGCGTCGTCGGGAGCACTGCCCGCGCCCGCGCCGGTATTGCTGTCGCTGCGAGGATTGACGATCTCCGCTGCCACTTGTCTTACCCCTTTTATTCGTAAATCTGCTGAGGGTGGCCACTCCCTGGTTGAGGGGTGGGCGGGCACCGCGTCCGCGCCGTGCGTGGCAGATGGCCGCCGCGCGCGGGGAGGTACGGACGCCGGGCGCGCCGCACACGCGCCCTGAGCCCCGGATGAGGGGTGTAACGCACCTTTCTACCCGACGGGCGCGGGCCCCGACGAGTCAGATTCCTTACCCTCGGGTTCAGAGTTCCGACAATAACCGCCAAATGCGCAAAAAACTCAGAAGGGCCATCCCCCCACGGTCCGGATTCCGAGACGCCGGGATCGGGCCACTGGGCCTTGGCATCCACGGAGTCGAGGGCTCCCCTTGCGGCACAAGGGCGCCACCTCGTCTTCTCCGTCCGTTATCCGATTTTGACCATTACGACAGTCCGCATAGCGGAGTCCGGATGGCAGGATTCCGTCACCAACCGAGGTCGCGACGCTCGAAGGTGTGCCCCCGGCCCTTTGTCACGTCGGCTTCTCCATCCGCAGGAGGATCAGCATGACCGCAAGCACCACCCGTCGCTCGGCTGTCGGCAGGTCTCGCACAGCCGTGGCCGCGGCGGCCGCGGTCGCCGCCTCGCTGCTGCTGCTCAGTGCCTGCGGCGACCAGACGGACGCGGCCATCGCCAAGCGCGAAGCGGAGCAGAACCGCAACGTCAACGCGCCGCTGTTCAAGAAGCTGCCCAAGGACGTCCAGGAAAAGGCCATGCTCCAGGTCGGCTCGGACATCACCTACAAGCCGGTGGAATTCCGCTCCAACGGCGCGGTCGAGGGCATCGACCCGGATCTCGCGGCGGCGATGAGCAAGGCATTGGGCATCAAGCTCAACTTCAACAACGCCACCTTCGACACCCTCATGGGCGGCCTGAAGTCCAAGCGCTACGACATCGCGATGTCGGCGATGACGGACACCAAGGAGCGCCAGGAGGGCATCGACAGCAACACCGGCAAGAAGATCGGCCAGGGCGTCGACTTCATCGACTACCTCAACGTCGGTGTCTCGCTCTACACCCAGAAGGGCAAGACCAAGGGCATCGACGGCTGGGAGACGCTGTGCGGCAAGAAGCTCGCGGTGCAGCGCGGCACGGTCTCGCACGACCTGGCCAAGGACAAGTCGAAGGCCTGTGAGAAGAACGGCGAGCAGCCGATCTCCATCGAGGCCTTCGACAACGACTCCGAGGCCCAGACCCGGCTGCGCACCGCCGGTGTGGACGCCGTCTCCAGCGACTACCCGGTCGCGGCGTACGCGGTGAAGGTCTCCGGTCACGGCAAGGATTTCCAGATGGTCGGCGGCGCGCCGCTCAAGGCGGCCCCGTACGGCATCGCGGTCCCCAAGGGCAAGGAGCAGCTGCGTGACGCGCTCAAGGCCGCGGTGGAACTCGCGATCAAGAACGGCTCGTACGCCAAGGTCCTGGACAAGTGGGACGTCAAGGATGCCGCGGTCAAGAAGGTGGAGCTCAATGGCGGCTCCTGAGCCGCCGCAGGCCCACCCCTCCGCTCCGCGCACCTCCCGCCGAATGCTGAAAGGCAACACCCGTGTCAGTTGACGTCGACAAGGCGGCCCAGCCGCCGGCGGACGCTCCGCCGCCCCAGCCCGAGCCGATCAAAGCCATCCCGGTCCGCCATTACGGCCGGTGGGTGGCGGCGGTCGTCGTCCTCGGACTGATCGCCCTGCTCGGCCGGGCCTTCGCCGCCGGGAACGTCAACTGGGACGCCATCCCCCAGTACATGTTCAACGCGGACATCCTCAAGGGCCTGCGCAACACCCTGCTGATCACCGTGCTCTCGATGATCATCGGCATCGTGGGCGGCGTGATCCTGGCCGTGATGCGCCAGTCCAAGAACCCGGTCACCTCGACCGTCGCGTGGTTCTACGTCTGGTTCTTCCGCGGTACGCCGGTCTACGTCCAGCTGTTCCTCTGGTTCAACCTGGGCCTCGTCTTCCAGTACATCGACATCATGCCGATCTACAAGGACGAGTGGTCGGACTTCATGACCCCGTTCCTGTGCGCGCTGCTGGGCCTCGGGCTCAACGAGGCGGCGTACATGGCGGAGATCTGCCGGGCCGGCCTCAACGCCGTCGACGAGGGCCAGACCGAGGCGGCGCACGCGCTGGGCATGAGCCACGCCAAGACGCTGCGCCGGATCATCGTGCCGCAGGCGATGCGGGTGATCGTGCCGCCGACCGGCAACGAGGTCATCAACATGCTGAAGACCTCCTCCCTGGTCATCGCCGTCCAGTACTACGATTTGCTGCAGGCGGCGCAGAACGTCGGGCGGGACTCCGGCGTCGTGGTCGAGATGCTGATCCTCGCGGCCGCCTGGTACCTCATCGCCACCACGGTGCTCAGCATCGGCCAGTACTACCTGGAGCGCTACTACGCCCGCGGCTCCAGCCGCCAGCTCCCGCTCACTCCGCTCCAGCGCGCCAAGGCAAAGCTGTCCGGCGCCTTCAACCGTGGAGGGGTCGCATGACCGCCAGCAAGCTCACGACGACCAAGGCCGCGGGCACCAGCGGCGGCCCGATGGTCAAGGCCGAGGGCGTCCACAAGTCCTTCGGCGCGGCCCACATCCTCAAGGGCATCGACCTGGAGGTGGCGCCGCGGGAGGTCTTCTGCCTGATCGGCCCGTCCGGCTCCGGCAAGTCGACGTTCCTGCGCTGCATCAACCACCTGGAGAAGGTCAACGCCGGGCGGCTGTCCGTCGACGGCGAACTGGTCGGCTACCGCGAGCACAACGGCAAGCTCTACGAGCTGCGCGACCGGGAGGTCGCCGCCCGCCGCCGCGACATCGGCATGGTCTTCCAGCGCTTCAACCTCTTCCCGCACATGACCGCGGTGGAGAACATCATGGAGGCGCCGATCCAGGTCAAGGGCGAGTCGAAGTCCGCCGCGCGGGAGCGGGCGGTCAAGCTCCTGGACCGCGTCGGGCTGTCCGACAAGGCCGGGAACTACCCCTCGCAGCTTTCCGGCGGCCAGCAGCAGCGCGTCGCCATCGCCCGCGCGCTGGCGATGGAACCCAAGCTGATGCTCTTCGACGAGCCGACCTCGGCCCTGGACCCGGAGCTGGTCGGTGACGTCCTGGACGTCATGAAGGACCTGGCCGCGGACGGTATGACGATGATCGTCGTGACCCATGAGATGGGCTTCGCCCGGGAGGTCGGCGACTCGCTGGTCTTCATGGACGACGGAGTGGTGGTCGAATCCGGCCACCCGCGCGAGGTCCTCGGCAACCCGCAGCACGAGCGGACGAAGTCGTTCCTGTCGAAGGTGCTGTAGGAACGCGACGGCGCGGCGCCCGACGCGTCGGCCCCGGCCGGCCGGCCGGGCGCCGCCGGCCGCGGCGGGCAGTGCCCGTCGCCGTGGCGGAGTCCTCGGGCCGCGGCGGGACCCGCTCCCTCGGGAGAAGGCCCCGCCGCGGCCCGTTCTCCGGCCGCGCCGGGGCCGCGGTTCGCCGTCCCCCTACTTCAGGCCCAGCACCAGCGCGTCCGTGGGCGAGGCCCAGACCGGCCGCGCCTCGCCGAATCCCGATTCGCGCAGGACCGCCACGTGCCAGGCCGCCGAGGGGGTGTCGCCGTCCGCGTGCTCGCCGTAGATCTCGAAGCGCTCGGCGGTCGGCCCGGCCAGCCGCGGGTCGGCGGCCGCCAGCTGCCACCACTCGGCCCAGTCGACGGCACCGGCCGCCTTCGCCGCGTCCCTGCGCGCGACCCGGAAGGCCCGCTCGGCGGCGTTGATCCGCGGAGTGGCCTCCTCGGGCATGTGGTCGGCGTTCATGAAGACCCCGCCGTCCCGCACCAGGGTGCCGAGCTGCCCGTACAGTCCGCGGAGGTCCTCGGTGTGCAGCCAGTGGAGGGCGGTGGCGGTGAGCACCGCGTCGTACGAGTCGTGCGGCAGCTTGTCCGTCCACCGCGGATCCTTGAGATCGGCCCGTACGAAGCGGACCCGGCGCTCGCCGGCGAAGTACCCTTCCGCGATGGCCAGCAGCGCGGGATCCAGATCGACGCCCACACTCTCGGCCTCGGGGAACCGCTTGAGCAGCCGGTCGGAGATACTTCCCGTGCCGCAGGCGAGATCCAGTACCCGGGGCGCGGGGCCCACCAGGGCCTCGACCATGTCCAGCATCACCCGGAACCGCTCCTCGCGGTCGGGCAGGTACCACTCCTGCTGGCGGTCCCAACTGTCCTGCCACGCCTGCCAATCGGCGCCGACGACGGTCTCGGTCATCGCTTCCCCTTCAGGCCGTAATACCCTCGTACTGAGAACACCCATTACTTCGCTCAAGCACTCCGCACCTTAGCCCCCGCCCGTAAGGACTACAAGTGGAACTGGCCTATTACTCGGACTATGCCGTGCGACTGGTCAACACCGAGCAGCCCGAGCGCGGCAGCGACAGCCTCACCACGGTCGAGGCCGTGCGGGAACTCTTCGGCCCCGCCCAGCAGGTCGCCCGGCGCGCGACCGACAGCGACGTGACCCGGCTGCGCACGGTCCGCGCCCGGCTGCGCGCCGTCTTCGAGGCCGCCGACACCGGCGACGAGGTACTGGCCGTGGACCTCCTCAACGCGCTGATGATGGAGTTCCCCGTCAGCCCGCAGATCTCCGGCCACGAATACCGGGACGACGACGGCCGGCCCGACTGGCACATGCACATCGCCGACCACGCCGCCAACGCCACCGCGAGCTACGCCGCGACCGCCTGTATGGGCCTGGCGTTCCACCTCACCGAACTGGGCGTGGACCGGCTGGGCCTCTGTGAGGCGCGGCCCTGCCGCAACGCCTACCTGGACACCTCGACCAACCGCTCCCGGCGCTACTGCTCCGACCGCTGCGCCACCCGCGCCAACGTCGCCGCCTACCGCGCCCGCAAGCGCCTGGAGAGCGAGCGCTCGGCCCTCACCGGCCGGACCGCCGAGACCGCCCAGGACAGCACGCCGGCGACCGAGCGCTGAATCCCGCGCGGGGGCCGCACCCGCACCCAGGCGCGGGCGATGACCAGTTCGTCGGGAACCACCCCGAATTCCCGGCTGTCGTTCTCGACGAACGGATTGTCCCCCTGGACCCACCAGCCGCCGTCGTGCCGCTGCACGGCCCGCTTGACGATCAGCAGCTCCTGCCGGAACGGATGCCGCAGCACCACGACGTCACCGGGCCGCACCGCCGCCCCGTACTGCACCACCAGCTGATCGCCGGGCCGCAGCGTCGGCACCATCGACGGGTTGTAGACCTCGGCCAGCCCGAACGCGCGCAGGAGCCCGCCCCGCTCGTGTCCGGCCTCCGCGTCCGCACCCTGCCCCGGCCCGCGATCATGCACCTGCTCCGGCATCCCGTACCTCCCGGCCCAGCCCCGGTCCGACCCGTTCACCGGTCCATCCTCCATCAGTCCCACCTCGGCACTGGACTTTTGCCCTAAGACCCCCGGGCCGACCAAGAAAAGCCTTCCCGCACCGAGTAATCTCGCACCTGAGAAGACGATCACGAGGAAGGACAGAACATGCTTTCGCGCCTGTTCGCCCCCAAGGTGAAGGTCAGCGCCCACTGCGACCTGCCCTGCGGCGTGTACGACCCGGCCCAGGCCCGCATCGAGGCCGAGTCGGTCAAGGCCGTCCAGGAGAAGTACCAGGCCAACGAGGATGCGGACTTCCGCACCCGCGCCGTCCTGATCAAGGAGCAGCGCGCCGAGCTCGCCAAGCACCACGTCTCGGTGCTGTGGAGCGACTACTTCAAGCCCCCGCACTTCGAGAAGTACCCGGAGCTGCACCAGCTGGTCAACGACACCCTCAAGGCGCTCAGCGCCGCCAAGGGTTCCAACGACCCGAAGACGGGCGAGAAGGCGCTGGAGCTCATCGCCGAGATCGACCGGATCTTCTGGGAGACCAAGAAGGCTTGAGCCTTACCCGGGCCTTGTGACCTGCACTTTCCGGGGTCGCCTCGCCCGCCTGACCGCACTCGCGCCGCACGCCGCCCGCCAGGGCGTCCGTGACGGGGCGGGTGCGGTTTTTCTTTCGCCCCGACGGTCCGTCGGGACCGGTCCCGGTCCGGCCGCCGTGCCGGTGCCCGTGCCCCGTCGGCCGTCGCCCCGCCGGACCTCCGGCGGAGCGACGGGCCCCGGTGCCACCGGGCGTCCGGGCCGCCCGTGTAGAGGAACCGGTCGGGGGTGGCACTGCCGACGCCGGAGATCCGGTCGGTCGTGGCATTGCCGACGAGTGCGGCGTGGACCTCGGACGGGGAGGCGTCCGGGTGCACGGAGAGGTAGAGCGCGGCGGCGCCGGTCACATGCGGTGCGGCCATCGACGTCCTCGCTGCTGCTCTTCGGACCGTTGATGCTCATATTGACCACGGCGGGCTTGACGGCGTGCGCGGTGATCCAGTCGGCGGCCATTGCCGGCCGTCAGGGCGACACCGCTCCGCATCGCCCGTCCCGAAAACGACAAGGGGCCCGCCACGGGAAGTGGCGGGCCCCCAGCGGGGTCTTACGGTCAGCTCAACTGGCCGTCGTAATCAGGCAGCTTGAATCCCTTTTCGTAGTGCCCGCCCTCGAAGTCGGTGCTGCGATTGCCCACGTTGGCGACGAGCGTGTAACCCTGCTGCTCGTACTGCTTACGGCAGCCGAGTTTCACCGCGGCCTTTCCGGGACTCTGGCCCTCGGGCTTGAGGCAGAGTCCGTCGACGGTGTATCCGGCCGAGGTGAGCTGCTTGGTCGTGGAGGACCTGGAGCCGGGACTGCGGTAGGAGGCGAAAAGGACGGCCGCGCCGTGCTCGTGTGCGTACTTCGTGGCGCTGCGGATCGCCTCGATGGGCTTTCCCTTGTCGTAATGGGTGGCCAGGGACGTATTGTCGATGTCCAGGACGACGGCGGGCTTTTCACCGCTCGGGACATGGGCCAGACGCTGTTCCAGATGATGCTGGAGGTCGGCCGCAACCGGTGCGACGTCCTGCAGCCAGGCACTCTTCGACGGCAGCGAGTCCGGATGGGGCGCGGCCTGTGCCGCGGTGGGAAGTGCTGCCAGGGCGCATATCGCCGCGCCGGCCAGTGTTTGGGCACACGCCCGACGCAGGGCGCATGCGTCCTGCGCGGCACACAGGGGCTCAGATCCACTTCCTGCGCGCCGCGTACAGCGCGAGCTGGAACCGGTTGGCGGCCCCGGCCACGAGGTAGAGCTGTTCCATGTGGCGGGAGAGCGTGCGGCGGCTGACACCCAGGAGCTGCGCGATGGTGTCGTCGGTGACCCCGGTCCCCAGCAGCTCCAGGATGCGGCACTGTAAGGGACGCAGCGCAGGGGGCACTTGCGCGCTCAGGTGCATGGGATAACCGGAACTCCACGCGGTCTCGAACAGCCCGAGGAGCGCGGTCAGCAGGCTCGACGACCGCACGAGGAGCAGCGACTCATTGGATTCCGCTTCGACGGACGACATCGACACGATCGCCAGCCGTCGGTCGAAGACGGTGAGTTTGACCGGCACCTCCGTGAGCACCCGGGCCTCTTCACCGGCGGCGATGCACGGCTGGATGTTGACCGCGTAGTAGGCGCTGTTCTGCACTGCTGAACTGGAATACACCAACCGATATTTCACGCCTCGTTCGAGGTTGTTCACCTCTATGGGGTTCGCGCCGCCCTCCGTGTGATATGGCGGCGAATCGAAGCGGACCACTTCCGACTCCGCGGCTTTCTCGAACTGCCATATCCGGTCGACGATCTGCGGCCCCGTCACCACCTCGACCAGTTCATCGGTGCTTTGCGAGCCCGTACAGCGCCGGTATTCGCGGTACGCGTTCAGCGCGGCCAGGTGCGCCTGCTGCACCTCGGCCGACCGCGCGTGGGCGAGGCGCTCGAGGGCGATACTCGGTTCGGCCGGGGAGATGGTGTACCGGTGGGGCCGCCGACGACGACCAGTCCCAGCTCCTCAGGCGACGGACGGTTACCTTCGCCTGTTCACAGTCCCATCCCAGGTATGCCCCCAGTTGTCCGACGGTGCTCTGCCCGGTCTGCAGAAGCACCTGGAATGCCTCGGCCTCCCGCGGAGCCACGCCGAGATCTGCCAGGTGTTCCGCCAGATCCCTGTCTGTCACATGAATTCCTCTGTGTTCGGGTGCCCTCCGGCAGCGGGCAGGAACAGGAACCACGCCGTTCCGGTCAATGGGGGGGGCGCGGTAATGGCTGACATCGTGCCACGGGAAGGCCGAACGCGAAGTGAAATGCGCACACCACCAGCGGAAAGGAAGGGAGCGCTTGCATTTCGGGTAAGGAAGATCCCGGTGGCAACCCGAATGCTGCGAAAGCCCAGAATGCAGCGGGTTTGCCGAGTCCGGCAGTTCCCCCTGATCCGGGGCGCGCCTCGTTTGTCGCGGGAAGCGTCCGGTCCGTGGAACGGACCGGGCCGGCAGGGGCGCCGGGAGGGTCGGAGGCCGTCAGCGGGCAGCGGTCACAACGGCGTGGCGCCGCCCCATCGCCGCCCGCGGCCGTGGCCCAGACCGCCGGCGGCCATGCCCCGCACGGGCAGCTCGTCCGCCTCCGCGCCGGCCGGGCCGATGCCCCGGGCCGCCGCCGCCTTCCCGTAGCGGTTCGCCAGCGGCAGGGAGGTGAGGCCGTGGGCGAGGACGCTGAGCAGCACGGTGAGGGCGACCACCGGGACCAGCGCCCGGGTCTCGGGAGGCTCGAGCTCCTCGACCGCCAGCAGCCCGAAGATGATCGAGGCCAGCCCGCGGGGCCCGAACCAGCCCACGAACAGCACCGTCTTGAGGTCCAGACCGCTCCCGATCAGGCACAGGGCCACCGGCACCATACGGATCACGGTGAGGCTCAGCACCGCGTAGACGACGGCCTGCCAGGTGAGGTGGTCGAACGTCTCCGGGAGCAGGAGAGCACCGAAAACCAGCCAGACCAGCACGGAGAGCAGCGAAGCGGACTGCTCGACGTACAGCAGCACCCGCTGCGGCGCACCGTGCGCCGATCCGAAGGCCAGGCCGGCGACGAAGGCGGCGACGAAGCCGTTGCCGCCGAGCGCGAGCGCGGAGGTGTAGCCGAGGAGCGCCAGCGCCAGGACGCCCGCGCCGGCGAAGTCCTCGGTGGCCCAGCCGCTGCCCAGCGCGGTCCGCAGCAGCCATCCGGCGGCCAGGCCGACCACCGCGCCGTACGCCGCGCCGATGGTGAGCTGCACCAGGGCGTGGCCGGTGGCATCCGGCGGGGCGGTGTGCTCGGCCGCGGACACCCCGGCCAGGGCGAGCACCACCAGCGGGGTGACGATGCCGTCGTTGAGCCCGCTCTCCACGTTGATGAGGCGGCGGATCTTCGCGGGCACCACGGGGTTGACCATCATCGTGGCGCCGAGCGCGGCGTCCGTCGGGGCGAGCGCGGCCCCGATGTACAGCGCGGCCCACCCGGAAACGCCGGGGAGCAGGGCGGCCGCCAGCAGTGTGCCGAGGCCCACGCACAGCGGCAGCCCGATCCCCAGCAGCCGTCCGTAGAGGCCGAGCTCGGGGCGCAACGCCCGGAAGGAGAGCCGGGCGGCATCGGTGAAGAGCACCCAGACCAGGGTGATCTCCGCGAGCACCTTGACCGTCTCGTGCGGCAGCCCGAGATCGAGGACGCCGGTGCCCTCGCCCAGCAGCAGCCCCAGCAGCACGAAGGCGGCCGGAGCGGTCAGCTCGAAACGCTCCATCCGGCGTGCGCACAGGCACCACAGGAACAGCAGGAGCAGGACCAGGGAGTAGCTGCTGTCCACACGGGTCTCCAGGGCTCGGCCGCACGGGCGCTCGGACACCCCCACTCTCGGCCACCGCCCCACCGCCCGGCCGGTCCCGACGAGCCGGGACGGCGGCTTTCACACGGTTGGTGGAAGGGTCGGGGCCGCGCGTGGCTGCCGGGGCCCCGCGCCTCGCCACCTGGCCGCGCGCGAAGGGGCGCGGGGAACTGCGCGGCCCGCCACGGCGCAGCCTCAGCCGCACGACGGCACCACTCGGCAGCTCTCGCCGCCGCTGGCCGCGTCCCGCGGAGCGCTCCGCTCAACCCCCCACCGGCAGCGGCCCGTTGTGCTGGACGAGCCAGGTGCGGTAGGCCTCGCTCGCCCAGGCGGTCTCCATGTACGAGGCGGTCAGGTCCGCGAAGAGGTCGTCGGCGGAGGCGGCGGGGGTGCCGTCCTGGCGGCAGGCCATGAAGAGGCGGACGGCCAGCGGATCGCCGTACAGGGGGCGGATCGCCATGCCGTGCCGGGGGCGGGCGGTCGGCTGGCAGGGGGTGACCACCTCGCCGGCCGTGACGAGGTCCACGGTGGTGAGGTAGTCGCCGTGCACGACACGGGGGTTGATGCCGGCCGCGGCCCAGATGCGGCGCAGGCCGGCCCATTCGCCGTCCACGCTCGGGTCGACCATCCACTGGTCGTCGGCGAGGTCCGCCACCCGGATGACCGTCCGGGAGGCCGCGGGATGGGTGTCGGACACGGCGATGAACTGCGGCTCCCTGGCGATGAGTTCGTGCGCCACCAGGCTCTCGGGTACCCGTAGGGGCGCGCCCTCGACCTCGTGGACGAAGGCGGCGTCGAGCTGCCCCGTCACGACCATGTGGAGCAACGCATTGGCGGACACATCGGTTCTTATCGTGGTGTCGGTGTCCGGCAGCCGCACCCGGAGCCGGCGCAGCCACCCGGCGACGGCGGGGCTGTTGGTGCTGCCGATGTGCAGCCGCGCACCCCGGTCGCGGTGCGAGGAGGAGGCAACCTCGTCAATAAGTGCCCGCATTTCGGCCACTATCGGCCGGGCCCGGCACAGGACCGCATGCCCCAGGGGGGTGGGCCGGCTGCCGGTCGGTTCGCGGAAGAACAGCTGGCCACCCAGGGCTTTCTCGATGCGATGGAGCTGGGTCGTCAGGGAAGGCTGGGTCATGCCGAGCTGCCGGGCCGCCTTGCGTACGCTGCCGGAGTCCGCGATGGCGCACAATGCGCGAAGATGCCTTACCTCGAGCTCCACGTCCGGAGCATAACGACGACGGCATACGTCACACCAGACTCTCAAACCTGTCGGAACGCGTTCTTTTTTCCGGGGTATTGGCTGGTGCTATCGCCACCTGGCATCTCTGTCTTCCGGGTGAACTCCGTCCAGACTCAACGGCACCAAGAAATCCGCAGGGCCCCGGTCGCCGCCCCACACGGCGACCGTACGGCCCTCGGACATAAAGGAGCCCCCACATGAGATCTCCCAAGACGGCGCTGTCGGCGGCGCTCGGTCTGGGCCTCGTCGCCGCGCTCGCAGCCGCGGCGCCGGTTTCGGCAGCCTCCCCCTCCACGGTCAACTCCTCCCACAGCACCCCCGCTTCGATCGCGGCCTACAACGGCTCGGCGGCCGAGAAGGCCGACACCAAGGCGTTCTTCGCGGCCGTGGTGAAGTCCGCGAAGGCCAAGATGAAGGCCCACCCGGACGCCGCCTCGGTGACCGTCACCTATGACGCCAGCGCGGCCCCGACGTTCGCGAACCAGATAGCCCAGAGCGCGTCGATCTGGAACGGCGCCGTCTCGAACGTGAAGCTGCAGGCGGGCAGCGGCGGCGACTTCGAGTACCGCGAGGGCAACGACGCGCGTGGCTCGTACGCCAGCACCGACGGTCACGGGAAGGGCTACGTCTTCCTGGACTACCAGCAGAACCAGGAGTACAACTCCACCCGCGTGGCCGCGCACGAGACCGGCCATGTGCTGGGCCTGCCGGACCACTACGAGGGCCCGTGCAGCGAGCTGATGTCCGGCGGCGGCCCCGGCACGTCCTGCCAGAACGCCCAGCCGGACGCGAACGAGAGCGCCAAGGTGGACCAGCTCTGGGCCAACGGCCTGGCGGGCGTCCACTTCGGCAAGGCCTCCTGACGTACGACGGCCTGGTGACGTAACGAAGTTCGGCGGTGGCCGACGGATCGGACCGGGTCGGCATGGGCCGGATCCGGACGGCCGGGGCTGTCGAGAGCCGGGACCTGGCGGCCGGCGCTCGTACCCCACCAGCCCTCGCATCTCCTGCGCCGCCCGTGCGGTGGGGCTCCTTCCGGAGCCCCACCGTTTTCGTGTGCGCCCGGGTCCGCGGTCAGCCCCAGAGCGCCTGCCCGGCGGCCACCCCGGCGAACGCCGCCGCCAGTCCGGCCACCACGGTCGCCACGACATTGGCCGCCGCGCTCCCCCGGGCCCGGTCGGCGGCCAGCCGGAGCGTCTCGTAGGAGAAGGTCGAGTAGGTCGTCAGCGCGCCGCACAGGCCCGTGCCGATCAGCAACTGGACGTGCGAGGAGGCGGCACCGGCCGAGGCCGCGCCGGTCAGCAGGCCGAGGACCAGGGAGCCGAAGACGTTGACGGTGAAGGTCCCCCAGGGCAGGACCGCGTCGTGCCGGGACTGCACATAGCGGTCGGTGAGGAAGCGCAGCGGCGCCCCGACCATGGCACCGGCCACCACCAGCAGCCAGTTCACCCGCGCCGGCCCTCCCCGCGGCCGCCACCGTCCGCCGGCCGGAAGGAGAGCATCTCGCACGGGTCGAGGGTCACCAGCCCGCCGTCCGTGAGGAGTTCCTCCAGTTGCGGCAGGAAGGCCCGCACCCGCTCCTCCGTGTCGACGACGACGATCGCCACCGGCAGCTCCTCGCTCAGGGACAGCAGGCGCTGGGTGTGGACGACGCCCGAGGAGCCGAAGCCCTCGATGCCCCGGAAGACGCTGGCCCCGGCCAGCCCCGCCTCGAACGCGCGGTGCACGATCTCCGCGTAGAGCGGCTTGTGGTGCCATACGTCCTCCTCGCCGACGAGGACCGTGAGCCGTAGCGCCGGGGTGCCGCCCGGATGTGCCGTGCCGTGTGTCATGCCGTCCGCCGCCTCAGTTCGAGAAGTGCCCGGGTGCCGGTCACCGCGCCCCATACGACCGCGAGCGCGACGAGCACGGTGCCCGCGAGATACGCCAGGGCCGCGGCCGGCCGCCCGGCGTCGGCCAGCCGCTGGATGTCGACGGCGTAGGTGGAGAAGGTGGTGAAACCGCCGAGGACGCCGGTGCCGAGGAAGGGGCGCACCAGCCGGTGGGCCGGCCGGACCTCGGTGATCACCACCATCAGGACGCCCATCAGCGCACAGCCGACGGCGTTGACGGCGAGGGTCGTCCAGGGGAAGGCGCCGCTGTCCGTGGGCCACAGGAGTGCGGCGCCGTAACGGGCCGTGGCGCCGATCGCGCCGCCCGCGGCCACCACGCCGATCACCGGCCACTGTCCCTGCCAGGGCGCCGCCCGGCGGCCTCGCTCGTCCATATCGCTCCCGAGATCATCGCCGACCTCAGGCTATCCCTGCGTGGGGGACGCCGCCGAACCGGGAACGGCGGCCCCGGGGCGGCGGGGCGGCCGTTCCCGGAGGCGCCCCGCCCCGCTGGATCACACCGGGACGGCCTCGCGGACGGGGTGGTGCCGGCTGATGTTCCTGGCCAGCAGTTCGGTGGCCTCCTTGACCCCGATCTCGCCGTCGCGCTCCCCGGTGGCGGGCAGCCGGCCGTCCGCGTACTTCAGCTCGGCCATCGCGGTCTCCATCGCCCGGTGCGCGGCGAACAGGCACGGGGTGCTGTAGATGGCCACATCGACGCCGAGCCCGGTCAGTTCGGTCAGCGAGAGCCGCGGGGACTTGCCGCCCGCGATCTGGTTGAACAGCAGCGGCTTGGTGCCGAGGACCGTGCGGATCCGGCGGATCCGGTCGACGCTGCGCACCCCGTCGACGAGCACCACATCCGCGTCGGTCCCGGCCAGCGCCGCCGCCCGCCGCAGGATCTCGTCCTCCTCCGTGGCGTCCGTACGGGCCACGACGAGCAGGTCGGTACGGCTGGCCAGCACCAGGTTCAGCTTCTCCAGGTACTCCTCCAGCGGCAGCAGCAGCTTGCCGTCCGCGTGGCCGCAACGGCGCGGCCGCCGCTGGTCCTCCAGGATCACCCCGCTCGCGCCGATGCGCTCCAGGCGCTGCACCACATGGCAGGCCACCTCCGGGTCGACATAGCCGTCGTCGATGTCCACCAGCAGATGGTGGCGCGGGAACGCGCCGCGCAGGCGCTCGACGAACGCGACCATGTCGGGCCAGGCGATGAACCCGATGTCCGGAAGTCCGTAGTACGACGCGGCGAAGCCGAAGCCGGACACGAAGAAGCCGTTGTAGTGCGCGGCGGCGATGGAGGCCGAGTGCATGTCGTGGACGCCGATCAGCGGCGTCGTCCCCTCGGCCGCGATCTCGTCACGCAGTGCTTGTCCGTACCGCAATGTGCTCTCCTCACAGGACCGGCGGGGACCTCGGCCGGCGTCCGGGGGGCTCGGGCCGCGCGCAAGCGCCCGGCGCCGTGCCGACCTGTCCGCTGGGGAACTGGTCAGGGCATGTTTATCCGGCACATCGGCACAATTCCTTTAACACGCCATGGCCTTCCGGAACTTTCTCCGTACTTCACCCCGCGTCGGCGCCCGGCGGTCTCGGGGGCCCGGCGTCCTCGGAGCCCGACCCGGGCCGGTCCGCCCGGCCCCGGCCCGCGCGGACCGGCGTCAGAGCCAGCCGTTCCGCTTGAAGCCGCGGTGGATCACCCAGCAGAGGGCCACTATCACCGTCATGACCAGCGGATAGCCGAACACCCAGTGCTTTTCCGGCATATGGTCGAAATTCATGCCGTACACGCCGCAGACCATGGTCGGCACCGCCAGGATCGCGACCCAGGCGCTGATCCGGCGCATGTCCTCGTTCTGGGCGACGGTGACCTGGGCGAGATGGGCCTGGAGTATGGAATTGAGCAGTTCGTCGAATGCGGTGATCTGCTCGGTGACCCGGTCGAGGTGGTCGGCGACGTCCCGGAAGTACGTCTTGATGCGGGGTTCGACCTGCGTCATCGGCTGGGTCGCCAGCTCCTGCATCGGCCGGTCCAAAGGGGCCACCGCACGCTTGAGTTCCAGCAGCTCGCGCTTGAGCTGGTAGATCCGGCCGGCCCCGCCGCTGCCGCGCACCGAGAAGACCTCGCTCTCGACGTCGTCGATGTCGATCGAGACGGCGGCGGTGACATCGAGGTAGTCGTCCACGACCAGGTCGGCGACGGCATGCAGTACGGCGGACGGGCCGAGGGCCAACTGTTCGGGCACGGACTCCAGTTGCTCGCGGAGCGGGCCCAGCGAGCCGTGGCCGCCGTGCCGCACCGTGATCACGAAGTCGGTGCCGGTGAAGACCATGATCTCGCCGGTCTCGACGACTTCGCTGGTGTCGGTGAGCCGGTCGTGCTCGACGTAGCGGACCGTCTTGAAGACGGTGAACAGCGAGTCGTCGTACCGCTCCAGCTTGGGCCGCTGATGCGCGTGGACCGCGTCCTCGACCGCGAGCGGGTGCAGCCCGAACAACTCGACGATTCCGGCGAATTCCTTCTCGGACGGCTCATGGAGCCCGATCCAGACAAATCCACTGCCGGAGTCGCGGACCCGTCGGATCGCCGCGTCGGCCGGGTGGTCGCCGTCCTGGCGCACGCCGTCCACGTACACCGCGCAGTTCACCACGGCGGTACCGAGCGGCGAGCGCGCCGGGTGGCTGAGGTCGACTCCCCGGCTGCGCGGCTGCGGCAGCCGGACGGCCTTGCGGAGGTTGCTGATCATCGACACCGGGCCAGTATGGCCCGCCGGAGCCCGTGAACGGTACGGCGAAGGGGCGGATTTTACGCAGCGGGACGGGGCGGGGACGCTCGATTGCCCGCTGTCAGGGGACCAGGGCCGGCTGCCGCTCCTCCGGCCTGCCCTCCCCCGACGCCGCCGGCTCCCCCTGCTCGGCGGGCTGCTGCGCACGCACCGTCCGCGGCAGCAGGAACAGCAGGCCGAAGACGACGACCAGGCCGCCGCTGATCCACCACAGGGCGTGACCGGTGGCCTCGACGAAGGCGGCCCGCAGCGCGCCCGGCGCCCCGGCACTGCCCGCCTCCCCCCTGCTGCCGACGACCCCGAAGAAGGCCACCGACGACAGCCCCAGCCCCAGCGCCATCCCGAGCTGGCCGGTGGTGTTGAAGATCCCGGACGCCGAACCGGAGTGCTCGGCCGGGACCTCCGAGAGCGCGGCGTCGGTGATCGGCGCGACGATCAGCCCCATACCGGCGCCCATGAGGAGCATCGCCGGCACCAACTGCCAGGACTGCAGGGCGGTCCCGTAGCGTCCGGCCTCCCCGAGGTAGACCAGCGCCCCGCACAGCATGATCAGCGCACCGGCCTGCAGGACCTTGCGGCCGAAGCGCGGCACCAGCTTCTGGACGGACACCCCGGCCGCGAGGGAGCAGGCGAGCGAGAACGGCACCCCGGTCAGTCCGGCGTGCAGCGGGCCCCAGCCCAGCCCCAGCTGCATGTGGAGCGTCCAGACCAGGAAGAAGAGGCCGCTGACCACGCCGAAGGTCAACTGGACGCCGGCGCCCACGGCGAAGCTCCGGATCGTGAAGAGGGAGAGTTCGACGAGGGGGGCGCCGCCCTTGCGGGCCCTGGCGCGCTCGAAGCGCACGAAGACCGCCAGGACCAGCGGGCTCGCCGCCATCGAGACGAAGCCCCACAGCGGCCAGCCGTTCTCCCGCCCCTGGGTGAGCGGGTAGAGCAGCATCAGCAGGCCCACGGTGGCCAGCGCGGTGCCGATCAGGTCGACGCGCAGGGCGCGCGGGGCCCGGGACTCGGTGAGGAAGCGGCGGCCGAGCAGGATGCCCGCGACCCCGACCGGCAGGTTGATCAGGAAGATCGGGCGCCAGGCGAGGCCGAAGAGATCGCCTTCGGTGAGCAGTGCGCCGATCAGCGGGCCGCAGACCGCGCCGAGACCGATCACCGCGCCGAACATCCCGAAGACCTTGCCGCGCTCGTGCGCCGGAAAGCTGACGTGGATGATCGCCAGCACCTGCGGCACCATCAGCGCGGCCATCGCGCCCTGCAGCACCCGCGCGCCGATCAGCATGCCGGGCCCGGCCGCGAAGCCGCACAGCGCGGAGGCGAGGGTGAAGCCGCCCATGCCGAGCAGGAACAGCTTCTTGCGGCCGTGGATGTCACCGAGCCGGCCGCCGGTGATCAGGCCGAGCGCGAAGGCGAGGGCGTAGCCGGCCGTGACCCACTGGACGGCGCTGAAGGTCGCCCCGGTGTCCCGCTGGATGCTCGGGACGGCGATATTGACGATGGTCGCGTCGACCAGGTCCATGAAGGCGGCCGTCAGGACGACGGCGAGTGCGATCCAGCGTCTGCGGCCGGCCGCTCGCGCGGCCGTGTCGGCCGTCTCGTGGGCGGTGGGGACGGGCGTGGTCATGACGTCTCTCCAGTGGAACCGGTACGGAAGGGAGCGGCGGCCGGAGCCGGTGGCGCGGCGGGCGCGCGAGCCGGAGCTGCCGGCCGCGAGCGGCGGCCGGGCGTCCGACGTCACCGACCCTAGATCCGGTATAGGACAGCTCCGGTCCTAGTGACACCGGCATCATCGGTCCCATGAGTGAGACATCGGCGCGCCTGCTGAACCTGCTGTCCCTGCTGCAGACCCCGCGCGAATGGCCCGGCAGCGAGCTGGCCCGGCGGCTGTCGGTCACCTCCCGGACGATCCGCCGCGATATCGAGCGGCTGCGCGAACTGGGCTACCCCGTGCACGCCACGATGGGCGCGGAGGGCGGCTACCGGCTGGCCGCGGGCACCGCGATGCCGCCGCTGCTGCTGGACGACGACGAGGCGGTGGCCATCGCGGTCGGCCTGCGCTCGGCCGCCGGCCATACCGTCGAGGGCATCGAGGAGGCGTCCGTACGCGCGCTGGCCAAGCTGGAACAGGTGCTGCCGGCCCGGCTGCGGCGCCGGGTGGGCACGCTCGGCACGGCCACCGTCCCGCTGCCGGCCGGTGACGGCCCGACCGTCGACCCGGAGCATCTGACGGTGCTCGCCGCGGCCATCACCAACCACGAGCGGCTGCGCTTCCACTACCGCGCGGGCACCGGCCCCCGCAGCAAACGCCTGGTGGAGCCGCACCGCCTGGTCGCCTCGGGGCGCCGCTGGTACCTCGTGGCGTACGACAACGACCGCGAGGACTGGCGGATCTTCCGGGTGGACCGGCTGAGCGAGCCGTTCCCCACCGGCGTACGGACCGCGCCGCGCGAACTGCCCGCCGCCGACGCGGGCGCCTACGTCCGGGAGCGGATGCAGGGGATGAGCGCGTCCCACCGGGCGGTGGCGACCGTACGGGCGCCCGCAGCGGAGGTAGCGGGGCGACTGGGCGGACCGGCCGCGGGCGAGGTCGTGGCGCTCGACGAGGCGTCCTGCCGCTGGCACAGCACCCCCGATTCGCTGGAGTGGCTGGCGCTCCGGCTGGCCATGCTGGGCCACGAGTTCACCGTCCACGAACCGCCGGAGCTGGCCGCTTACCTGCGGGAGATGGGCGGCCGGGCCGGCCGCGCGGGGGCGGCCCTGTGCGGCGGCGAGGAGGGGGCAGAAGAGGGAGAGCGGGGGAGGTGACACCGTGATACCACCCGGGGAATACCCTAGGGGGGTATATGGTTCTCCAGGGAAACGGGCACTCGCAGCACACCGAGGAGCAGTCATGGCCACCGCGGTCGGAGAGCACGGCGTCGAATTGGAGATCGGCGGGATGACCTGCGCCTCGTGCGCCGCCCGCATCGAGAAGAAGCTCAACCGCATGGAGGGGGTCACCGCCACCGTCAACTACGCGACCGAGAAGGCCCAGGTGACCGTCGCCGGCGACAGCGGCGTCGAGGCGGCCGACCTGATCGCCACCGTGGAACGGACCGGCTACACCGCGGCCCTCCCCCGACCGCCGGCACCGGCACCGGACACCACCGGCGGCGACGGCGCCCCCGCGGACGGCCGGACCGACGCCGACGGCCTCGCCCCGCTCCGGCAGCGCCTGCTGATCTCCCTCGCGCTCTCCGTCCCGGTCGTACTGATGGCGATGGTGCCGCCCCTGCAGTTCACCAACTGGCAGTGGCTGTCGCTGACCCTGGCCGCGCCCGTGGTCGCGTACGGCGCCTGGCCGTTCCACCGGGCCGCCTGGACGAACCTGCGGCACGGCAGCGCCACGATGGACACCCTCATCTCCATGGGCACCCTCGCGGCACTGGGCTGGTCGGTGTGGGCGCTGTTCTTCGGCACCGCGGGCATGCCCGGCATGACCCACCCCTTCGAGCTGACCATCGCCCGCACGGACGGCAGCGGCAGCATCTACCTGGAGGCCGCGGCCGGTGTCACCACCTTCATCCTGGCCGGGCGCTACTTCGAGGCGCGCGCGAAGCGGAAGGCGGGTGCGGCGCTGCGGGCGCTGCTGGAGCTGGGCGCCAAGGACGTGACCGTGGTGCGCGACGGCCGGGAAGTCCGTGTCCCCATCGCCGCGTTGCGGACCGGCGACCGATTCACCGTCCGGCCCGGGGAGAAGATCGCCACCGACGGCAAGGTGCTGGAGGGCGCCTCCGCCGTGGACGCCTCGATGCTCACCGGCGAGTCCGTCCCCGTCGAGGTCTCCCCCGGCGACACCGTCACCGGGGCCACCGTCAACGCGGGCGGCCGGCTGGTCGTCGAGGCCACCCGGGTCGGCGCGGACACCCAGCTCGCCCGGATGGCGCGGCTGGTCGAGGACGCGCAGAACGGCAAGGCCGCGGCCCAGCGGCTGGCGGACCGGATCTCCGCGGTCTTCGTCCCTGCCGTGATCGTCCTCGCCCTCGGCACCCTCGGCTACTGGCTCGCCACCGGCGCGGGCGCGGTGGCCGCCTTCACGGCCGCCGTCGCCGTCCTGATCATCGCCTGCCCCTGCGCCCTGGGGCTCGCCACCCCGACCGCGCTGATGGTCGGCACCGGACGCGGCGCCCAGCTCGGCATCCTGCTCAAGGGGCCCGAGGTGCTGGAGTCGACCCGGCGGGTGGACACCGTCGTCCTGGACAAGACCGGCACGGTCACCACCGGCGTGATGACGCTGACCGGGGTCCACGTCGCCGAGGGCGTCACCGAGCGCGAGGTGCTCCGCCTGGCCGGCGCGCTGGAGCACGCCTCCGAGCACCCCGTCGCCCGTGCCGTCGCGGCCGGCGCCGCGCAGCGGACCGGGGACGGCGACACGGGCGCGCTGCCCGCCGCCGAGGAGTTCGCGAACGTCCCTGGCCTGGGCGTCCGGGGAGTCGTCGAGGGGCACGCCGTGCTGGTCGGCCGCGCGCAGCTGCTGAAGGAGTCGGACCAGTTCCTGCCGCCCGAGCTGGCGGCCGCCAAGGCCGCGGCCGAGGCCGAGGGGCGTACCGCGGTCACCGTCGGCTGGGACGGCGCGGCCCGCGCGGTGCTGGTGGTGTCGGACGCGGTGAAGCCCACCAGCGCCGAGGCGGTGCGCCGGCTGCGGGACCTGGGGCTCACGCCGGTCCTGCTGACCGGCGACAACCGGGCCGTCGCGACGGCGGTCGCCGCCGAGGTCGGGATCGACGAGGTGATCGCCGAGGTGCTCCCCGAGGACAAGGTGGCGGTCGTCGAACGGCTGCAGTCCGAGGGCCGCTCGGTGGCCATGGTCGGCGACGGCGTCAACGACGCGGCCGCGCTGGCCCGCGCCGACCTGGGGCTAGCGATGGGCACCGGCACGGACGCCGCCATCGAGGCCGGTGACCTCACCCTCGTACGGGGCGATCTGCGCGCCGCGGCGGACGCCATCCGGCTGGCCCGCGCGACCCTCGGCACCATCCGGACCAACCTGTTCTGGGCGTTCGGCTACAACGTCGCGGCACTGCCGCTGGCCGCGGCCGGACTCCTCAACCCGATGATCGCCGGGGCCGCGATGGCGTTCTCGTCGGTCTTCGTCGTCGGCAACAGCCTGCGGCTGCGCCGCTTCCGCGCGCAGACCCGGTAGCGGGGACGCGCCCGCGAGCGGCGCAATGCCCCCCGGACGCGGTGTCCCTCCCGTTGGATCGGGCGGGCTGCTGCCCCTGAAGATCCCGCCCCGCCCCCCGCGGGCGCCCCGCACCGTACGGGGTGCCCGCGGGCCCGGCGGCGGGATCTCCGCGGTTCTGACAACTGTCTCCAGTTCTGGCGCCGGAACATTGGCAGTTCACGCAGCCGCCGGCCGGCACCGAGGGGTGAGACTGGTGAGATACCGCCCACCCACGTACAGGGGAATTCATGACCGGGTCACGCGTCCTGGCTCTCGGCCATTACCAGCCCTCCGGCGTGCTCACCAACGACGACCTCGCCAAGATCGTCGACACCGACGACGCCTGGATCCGCAGCCGGGTGGGCATCCGCACCCGCCATGTCGCCGCCCCGGACGAGACCGTGGACTCCATGGCCTCCGCCGCCGCGGCCAAGGCCCTGGCCGCCAGTGGCCTGGCCCCGCAGGACATCGACCTGGTGCTGGTCGCCACCTGCACGGCCACCGACCGCAGCCCGAACACCGCGGCCCGGGTCGCCGCCCGTCTCGGGCTGGACGCACCCGCCACGATGGACCTCAACGTCGTCTGCTCCGGCTTCACCCATGCGCTGGCCACCGCCGACCACGCCATCCGGGCCGGTTCCGCGACCCATGCGCTGGTCATCGGGGCGGAGAAGTTCACCGAGGTCGTGGACTGGGCCGACCGCTCGACCTGTGTGCTGGTCGGCGACGGCGCGGGCGCCGCGGTCGTCAGTGCCTCGGCCGAGCCGGGCATCGGTCCCGTGCTGTGGGGCTCGGTGCCGCAGATGGGCGGTGCGGTCCGTATCGAGGGCGAGCCGGCCCGGTTCGCCCAGGAGGGCCAGACCGTCTACCGCTGGGCGACCACCCAGCTGCCGGCCATCGCCCGCAAGGTGTGCGAACGCTCCGGGATCACGCCCGCCGACCTCGCCGGCGTGGTGCTCCACCAGGCCAACCTGCGGATCATCGAGCCGGTCGCGGAGCGGCTCGGCGCGGTCAACGCGGTGGTCGCCAAGGACGTCGTCGACTCCGGGAACACCTCCGCGGCCTCCGTGCCGCTCGCCCTGTCCAAGCTGGTCGAACGGCGCGAGATCAGCTCCGGCGCGCCCGTGCTGCTGTTCGCCTTCGGCGGCAACCTCTCGTACGCGGGACAGGTCATCCACTGCCCGTGAGGCGGCCGGCCCCCCGTCCGATTCGTTCAAGACCGCGGCCCGGCGGGCGCCCTACGCTCGCCGCATGACCACCACTTCTTCCTCCACCACACCGTCCGCCCCGCGGTTCGCCGCCGTCGGCATGGTCGTGGCCGATATGGCCGCGGCCCTCGCCTTCTACCGCCGCCTCGGCCTGGACGTCCCCGCCGAGGCGGACCACGCCCCGCACGCCGAGGCCCTGCTCCCCGGCGGTCTGCGGCTGATGTGGGACAGCTACGAGACCGCCCGTGCCATCGACCCGGACTGGACGCCGCCGCAGGGCGGCACGCCGACCGGCCTGGCCTTCGAGTGCGCGGGCCCCGCCGGGGTCGACGCGGTCTACGCGGAACTCACCGCCGCCGGCTACACGGGCGAGAAACCGCCGTGGGACGCCTTCTGGGGGCAGCGCTACGCCGTCGTACAGGATCCGGACGGCCATGGCGTCGACCTGTTCGCGCCGCTGCCCTAGGAGCAGGTGCGCCGGGGGGCATCCTGGCGCGTGTGCGCCCTAGCCGATGTCCCCGGGGTGCTCGCGCAGGTACAGCGCGCCGCAGCTGTGGCAGAACGGCTCCCCCTGGGGCGTACCCCAGACCGCGGCCGTCTGGGTGGCGGCGGCCGGGGGCAGCTCCCGCCCGCACATCGCCGTCGTGCCCTCCAGCCGCACCATGTGCCAGATCTTCACCGGCGTGTCCTCGTGCGGCAGGACGCCTTCCTCGTACTCGGCGCGCATCTCGTGCTCCATGGCGGTGCACCTCCTACGCCCACGATGCGCCAGCCGCCGGGCCGCCACAACGGCAACGGGGCGCCGGGCCGGCGGGCCCGAGGACCCGCCCGGGCCGGTCAGAACACCGACCAGCCCGTCAGCGTCGTGAAGTGGTCCAGCGCCGCCGCGCCCGCCACGGAGTTGCCGCGGGCGTCGAGTCCGGGGCTCCAGACGCACAGCGTGCAGCGGCCCGGGATCACGGCGATGATGCCGCCGCCGACCCCGCTCTTCGCGGGCAGCCCGACGCGGTAGGCGAACTCCCCCGCCGCGTCGTACGTGCCGCAGGTCAGCATCACCGCGTTGATCCGCTTGGCCTCGCGGGCCTCCAGCAGCCGGCTCCCGTCGGCGCGCAGCCCGTGCCGGGCGAGGAATCCGCCGGCGACGGCCAGGTCCCGGCAGCTCATCTCGATCGAGCACTGCCAGAAGTAGTGCTCGATGACGCTGGGGACGGGGTTCTCCAGGTTGCCGAAGGACGCCATGAAGTGCGCCAGCGCGGCGTTGCGGTCACCGTGCTCGGCCTCGGAGTCGGCCACCGCCTGGTCGAAGGCGAGGTCCGGGTTGCCGCTCTCCTCGCGCAGGAAGTGCAGCATCGAGGTGCTGGCGTCGCCGGTGAGGGTCTGCAGCCGGTCGGTGACCACCAGCGCGCCCGCGTTGATGAACGGGTTGCGCGGGATGCCGTTCTCCGCCTCCAGCTGGACCAGCGAGTTGAACGGCGTACCGGACGGCTCGCGGCCCACCCGCCGCCAGATGTCGTCGTGGCCGTCATGGCTCTGCGACATCACCAGCGCCAGGGAGAAGGTTTTGGAGATGGACTGGACGGAGAACGGGGTCTCCCAGTCGCCGACCCCGTACACCTCGCCGTGGATGTCGGCCACCGCGATCCCGAAGCGGTCCGAGGAGACCCGTTCGAGGGCCGGTATGTAGTCGGCGACCCTGCCCTGTCGCGCATACGGCCTCGCGTGGGCCGCCACCTCCTCGAGAACGGCCTGGTAGTCCATGACGGACACGCTAACCCGGGGCGAGCAGCACCCCCATCGGGGCCCCCGCCAGCGACTTCACCTCGCGGGCGAGGTGCGCCTGGTCCGCGTAGCCGGCGCACGCCGCGACCTGGGCGCCGGGCATCCCGGAGCGCGCCAGGTCGAGCGCGCGGACGAGCCTGAGCACCCGGGTCAGGGTCTTGGGGCCGTAGCCGAACGCGTCGAGGCTGAGCCGGTGCAGCCGGCGTTCGCCGAGCCCGACGGACCGGGCCACCTCGGCGACGGGACGGCCGCGGGCGAGCGCCGCGGCGACGGCGGCGATGAGGTCCCCCGGCGTGGTGGCGTCCTGGAGACGCGCCCCGGCGGTCTCCTCCAGGACGCGGCCGACGCCCCCGCCGTCCGGCGCCCCGGCCGCCGCCAGCCGCCCGGTCAGCTCCCGTACCCGGGCGGCGGGCCACAGGTCCGCCAAGGGCACCCGCTGATCGCGCAGTTCACGGGCCGGTACGCCGAAGACGGCCGGACCCTGCCCCGGTGCGAAGCGCAGCCCCACGTAGCGGGTGCAGGGCACGATGCCCTCCGGGAGGTGCGGCCCGGTGTCCGGGCCGGCCACCAGCAGCCGGCCCTCGCTCCAGATCAGGTCCGTACAGCCGTCGGGCAGCACCGGCCGGTCCGACGGGACCGCGGTGCGCGTCCACAGCACCGCACCGGCCAGCCGCGACGCCCGCTCCCGGTATCCGCCGGGTGTGCCGGGTACGCCGAGTGGCTCCTCCGTGTCGCGCTCTTCGCCCACGTGCCCCAGCCTGGCACGGGAACCCCACGGCCGTCCGCGCCGTTGATCCCTTACGACACGGACCGCACGGAGGTGGCACATGTCAGGGTTTCTCGACCGCGCCAAGGAGCAGGCACGCCAGGGGCTGGCGCAGGGCAAGCAGAAGGTCGACGAGGTGCAGCAGAACCGCGCCGGCAACGAGCTGCTGAGAAAGCTGGGCGCCGCGTACTTCGCCGAGCGGCGGGGCAGCGGTTCGCCGGAGGCGACACAGGACGCGCTCAACACCCTGGAAGCACATGTCAACGCGCACGGGGACGCGTTCCTGCACACGAACGGGTAGCTCCCCCGCCAGGGGCCGGTGAGCGCCCGGCGGTACGGCGCCCGCCCGCTCCGCCGCGCCCGGGACAATGGGCAGCGTGACCAGCACCGACCCCGGCCCGCCGCCGGACCCGCGCACCCTGCGCCCGCGACTGCCCTCTCCCCTCCAGGAGATCGAGGACGAGCCGTTCGCGCGCCGCGGCGTACGGCTGCTGCTCAAGCGGGACGATCTGATCCACCCGGATCTGCCGGGCAACAAATGGCGCAAGCTGGCGCCGAACCTGCGCGCCGCGGCCGAAGCGGGCGACCGCGCGCTGCTGACCTTCGGCGGCGCGTACTCCAACCATCTGCGGGCCACCGCGGCGGCGGGCCGGCTGCTGGGCTTCGCCACCATCGGTGTGGTCCGCGGCGACGAGCTCGCCGACGCACCGCTCAACCCGTCGCTGGCCCGCTGCGCCGCCGACGGTATGCGGCTGCACTTCCTCGACCGGGCCCGCTACCGCCGCTCCGGCGACCCGGACGTGCTCGCCGCGCTGCACGACCGTTTCGGCGCGTTCCGCGTCATACCGGAGGGCGGCAGCAACGCCCTCGCCGCGCGGGGCTGTGCGGAGCTGGGACGGGAGCTGAGCGGCGTCGCGGACACGGTCGCGGTGGCCTGCGGCACGGGCGGCACCCTGGCCGGACTCGCCGCGGGGCTGGGGCCGGGCGAGCGGGCCCTGGGCCTTCCCGTACTGAAGGGCGGCGACCCGCACTTCCTCCAGGGGACGGTCGAGGAGCTGCAGCGCGCGGCGTTCGGCGGGCCGCGCGGCGACTGGCGCCTGGACGGCCGCTTCCACTGCGGCGGATACGCCCGCCGCACCCCGGACCTGGACGCGTTCGCGGACGCCTTCGAGGACCGGCACCAGCTGCCCCTGGAGCGGATCTACGTCGCCAAGCTGCTGTACGGGCTGACGACGCTGGCCGGGGAGGGCGCCTTCGCCCCCGGCCGCACGGTCGCCGCCGTGATCACCGGTACGCCGTGAGCCGGGCCGCCTCCCGTACGCCGTGAGCCGGGCCGCCTCCGGTCCGCCGCCGGCCGTGGCCGCCGCCCGTTCGGCCGCCGGCTACGAGGCCTCCTCCCGGTAGGCCGCCGCCTCCTCCAGATCCAGCCTGCGCAGCAGCGTCCGCAGCATCTCGTCGTCAATCCGGCCGGTGTCCCGCAGCTGGACGAAGACCCGCCGCTCGGTTTCGATCATCTCGCGGGCCAGCCGCCGGTAGGTCTCGTCGGCCGACTCCCCGGTCACCTCGTTGACCGCTCCGAGCCGCTCCCACACGGCGTTGCGGCGCCGCTCCATGATCGTGCGCAGCCGGTCGGCGAGCGGCTCGGGCAGGGCGTTGCGCTCGTCCCCGAGCAGCTCCTCCAGACGCTCCTCGGCGGCGCGCGAGGCCTCGTTCTGCGCCTGCGCCTCGGCGAGCGTCTCCCTGTGGGGGTCGGGGCCGGGCAGCTTCAGCGCGCGGATCAGCGGCGGCAGCGTCAGCCCCTGGATGACGAGGGTGGCGATGACGGTGGTGAAGGTCAGGAAGAGCACGAGGTTGCGGGCCGGGAAGGGACCGCCGCCGGGCACGGTGGACGGCAGCGAGAACGCGATGGCCAGCGACACCACCCCGCGCATCCCGGCCCAGCCGACGACGACCGGTGACTTCCAGTTCGTCCCCGGCTCACGGACCCGGATCCGGGCCGACAGGGCGCGCGGCAGATAGGTCGCGGGAAAGACCCAGACGAAGCGCGCCAGGACCACGGCGAGGAACATCACGGCCGCGTACCAGAGGGCCTCGGCCGCCCCGAACTCCCCCAGCCCGCGCAGCACGACCCGCAGCTGCAGCCCGATCAGCGCGAAGACGGCGGACTCCAGGACGAAGGAGACCACCTTCCACACCGCTTCCTCCTGGAGCCGGGTCTCGAAGTCGACCTGCCAGGAGCGGTGCCCCAGGTAGAGGCCGACCACGACGACGGCGAGCACCCCGGAGGCGTGGAGCTGCTCGGCCGCCGCGTAGGCGAAGAACGGGATGAGCAGCGAGAGGGTGTTCTCCAGCAGCGCCGACTCCCGCAGGCGGACCCGCAGCCAGTGCAGCGGCACCATCAGGACCACGCCGATGCCGATGCCGCCCAGCGAGGCGATGGCGAATTCCTTGATCCCGTCGCCCCAGGTGGCGCCGACCCCGAGGGCCGCGGCCAGCAGGACCTTGTACGCGGTGATCGCGGTGGCGTCGTTGAACAGCGATTCGCCCTGCAGGATCGTGGTGATCCGGTGCGGCAGCCCCAGCCGGCGGGCGATGGCGGTGGCCGCGACGGCGTCCGGCGGGGCGACGACGGCCCCCAGGACCAGGGCGACGGTCAGCGGCAGGCCCGGAATGACGAGGTAGGCCAGGTAGCCGACGGCGAGCGTGGCGAACAGGACGTATCCGACGGACAGCAGCACCACCGGCCGCAGATTGGCCCGCAGGTCCAGGTACGAGCTGTCCAGCGCCGCGGTGTGCAGCAGCGGCGGCAGCACCAGCGGCAGCACGATGTGCGGATCGAGGGTGTAGTCCGGGATGCCGGGGACGAAGGAGGCCGCGAGGCCCGCGGCGACCAGCAGCAACGGCGCGGGGACGGGGGTACGGCGCGCCAGCCCGGCGACCGCCGCGCTCCCGGCGACCAGCAAAAACAGCGGCATCACAGCCATCGGACCCGTCCCGTCCCCGAACCCTTCGCCGCCCGTCCCGGCGATCTAACCTGGCCATCATGAGCGAGTGCACCCACGTTGCCGAACTGCCGCGCCCCGAACCGTCCCCGCTGAGCGCCACCTGCCTGGAGTGCCTGGCCGCCGGCAGCCACCCCGTACAGCTGCGCAAGTGCCGGGTCTGCGGCCACGTCGGCTGCTGCGATTCCTCGCCGTTCCGGCATGCGACCCGGCACTTCGAGGAGACCGGTCATCCCGTGATGCGGACCTTCGAGCCGGGCGAATCCTGGCGCTGGTGCTTCGTCGACCAGCAACTGGTGTGAAGCATCCCCGGCGACCCGTTTAGCCTTCACCTATGATCCGCGAAGCGACCCCCGACGACGTCCCCGTCATCCTGGCCATGATCGGCGAGCTGGCGGAGTACGAGCGTGTCCCCGAGGCCGCACAGGCCACCGAGCCGCAGCTCACCGCGGCGCTCTTCGGGCCGCAGCCGGCCGTCTTCGCGCTGATCGCGGAGGGCGACGGCGTACCGGTCGGCTTTGCCCTGTGGTTCCGGAACTTCTCGACGTGGACGGGCACGCACGGTGTCTACCTGGAGGATCTGTACGTCCGCCCCGAGGCGCGCGGCGGCGGCCACGGCAAGGCACTGCTCGCGGCCCTCGCGGAGATCTGCGTGGCCCGTGGATACGAGCGTTTCGAGTGGCCAGTCCTGGATTGGAACGAACCGTCCATCGGTTTTTACCGGTCCGTCGGCGCCCGACCCATGGACGAATGGACGGTCTTCCGGCTCACTGGAGAGGCACTGCACAACCTTGCGGGCAGCTCGCGCGTCAACGGAGCGTAATCGGCATCGATTTGACAGTGCACACCTCTAGCCACTGTCCGTACCCGTGGCTTTACAATCAGTGACAGTGAGGGCGCCGGGCGAACCGGGGCCGGATCGCCGCCGGACGCAGCCGTGCTCCTTCCGGGCGACACCGGCCCGCAGATCGCGATAGCGTCACAGCCGAACCATGTGTCGCGCCGGATCGTTCTTCTTTCGTCCGAGAGGGGAAAAGGACCGGTACGCATATCCCGAACAACGCGAATATCGCGCATTCCAGCTCAACCAGCTTGTGCCACCTTGGAGGTGAGGGTGTCCCAGATCGCAGGCGAGCCCGGGACTCAGGACTTCGTGGAAGTCCGTCTGCCCGCTGCGGGTGCCTACCTGTCCGTGCTGCGTACGGCGACGGCCGGACTCGCAGCCCGCTTGGACTTCACCCTCGACGAGATCGAGGATCTGCGCATCGCGGTCGACGAGGCCTGCGCGATCCTGCTGCAACAGGCCGTCCCCGGCAGTGTGCTGAGCTGCGTCTTCCGCCTCATCGACGACGCACTGCAGGTGACCGTTTCGGCCCCGACAACCGACGGCCGCGCCCCGGAGCGCGACACGTTCGCCTGGACGGTGCTCTCCGCACTGGCCGGCAAGGTCGATTCCACGGTCGCCGAGGACCGTACGGTCACCATCAGTCTGTACAAGGAGCGCGGCGCCGGTCCCGGACCGTCATGACCGAACAGGGGGCCCCGTGAAAGATCTCGAACGCGGCGGGCGGATGGCGTCCAGTGCGACCATCCCCGAGCAGCAGGCCCGGCCGCATCCGGTGGGCGTAGACGACCACGGCGGCCGGTTGGATGCGGCGGAGCAGGCAGAGCGGGCGGACCACATGGAGCAGAGCGAGCAGCCGGGACAGCAGGCGCATCAGCACGATGCGCCTGCCCCCGAACACCAGGTGCAGGATCAACAGCATGCGCACGAGCCGCACCCGCAGGACCGCAGCGGCGCCCGGGCGATGTTCTACGAGCTGCGCAAGCTGCCCGACGGCTCCCCCGAGCGTGCGGAACTGCGCAACACCCTCGTCCGTATGCACCTCCCGCTCGTCGAGCATCTGGCCCGGCGCTTCCGCAACCGTGGCGAGCCGCTGGACGATCTGACCCAGGTCGCCACCATCGGCCTGATCAAGTCCGTGGACCGCTTCGACCCGGAGCGCGGCGTCGAGTTCTCCACGTACGCCACCCCCACCGTCGTCGGCGAGATCAAACGGCACTTCCGCGACAAGGGCTGGGCGGTCCGCGTCCCGCGCCGCCTCCAGGAGCTGCGGCTGTCGCTGACCACCGCGACCGCCGAGCTCTCCCAGCGGCACGGGCGTGCCCCCACGGTCCATGAGCTGGCGGAGCATCTGGCGATCTCCGAGGAGGAGGTCCTGGAGGGGCTGGAGTCGGCCAACGCCTACAGCACCCTCTCCCTGGACGTCCCGGACACCGACGACGAGTCCCCGGCCGTCGCCGACACCCTCGGCGCCGAGGACGAGGCGCTGGAGGGCGTGGAGTACCGCGAGTCCCTCAAGCCGCTGCTGGAGGACCTCCCGCCGCGCGAGAAGAAGATCCTGCTGCTGCGCTTCTTCGGCAACATGACCCAGTCGCAGATCGCCCAGGAGGTCGGCATCTCCCAGATGCACGTCTCCCGGCTCCTGGCCCGCACCCTCGCCCAGCTGCGCGACAAGCTGCTCGTCGAGGAGTGAACGACGGCTGAGCGGGGCGGGCGGAGCTCTTACGGGCTCCGCCCCTCGTGCGTCCGGACCCGGCCGCTCCGGTCGGGTCCTCCCACCGGCCCGGCCGTCCGGTACACCAGACGGTCAGGCGGCACCCGGGACGGTTCTCAGGGGGTCTCCCGCGGCCCGATGCCCAGCGCCTCGGTCGCCGTCGGGTTGACCAGCAGCACGAGCACCACCAGCGCGGCTACGGCCAGCCCGATGCCGGCCGCGATCAGCGCCCCACCGCCGTTGACGAGCGTCCAGGCCACCGGCAGCGCCACGATCTGGGTGATCAGCGAGGGTCCCCGGCTCCAGCGGCGGCGCAGCCACAGCCCCCGCGCGGCCACCAGCGGCAGCACCGCGAGCGCCAGGACCGTCAGCCCGCCCATCTCCGCCTGCTGCGGGCTGTCCGGCGCACCGGCGAGCCCCATGATCAGCATGTATCCGCCCAGGGCTGCCAGCGCGAGCCCTTCGATCGCGGTGAGCGCCGCGGCGGCGCTCAGCCGGGCGGGCCGCGGGCCGGTCGGCTCGGTCGCGGCGGGGGCCCCGGCGCCTCGGGACACGGACTGTTTCTGCTGACTGCTCACCCCAGCAGGGTAGCGCCGGCACCCCGGCCACCGGGGCCGCCCCGGAGCCGGACGGGGCGTATGACCGGTACCAGCAGGTAGGTACGCTGCTCCATATGCGCGCACTCCTCGTGGTCAATCCCGCAGCAACCACCACCAGTGCCCGCACCCGTGAGGTACTCACCCACGCGCTCGCCAGCGACCTCAAACTGGAGGTCGCGCAGACGCAGTACCGCGGGCACGCCCGTGATCTCGCCCGGCAGGCCACCGAGGGCGGGGAGACCGACCTGGTCGTGGCGCTCGGCGGCGACGGCACGGTCAACGAGGTCGTCAACGGTCTGCTGGCGAACGGCCCCGATCCGGACTCGCACCCCCGGCTGGCCGTCGTCCCCGGCGGCTCCACCAATGTCTTCGCCCGCGCCCTCGGCCTCCCCAACGACGTCGTGGAGGCGACCGGCGCCCTGCTGGACGCGCTGCGCGACGGCAGCGAGCGCACGATCGGCCTGGGGCTGGCCGCCGGCACTCCCGGCAGCGAGGACGAGGGAGTGCCGGAGCGCTGGTTCACCTTCTGCGCCGGCTTCGGTTTCGACGCCGGCGTCGTCGGCCGGGTCGAGCAGCAGCGCGAACGCGGCAAGCGTTCGACCCACGCCCTGTACGTGCGACAGGTCGTACGGCAGTTCCTGGGCGAGGTGAACCGCCGGCGAGGCCTCCTCACCCTCGAACGCCCTGGCGGAACCGAGGGCGCCACCGAGCGCGTCGAGGACCTCGCGCTGGCCATAATCTGCAACACCGCTCCGTGGTCCTACCTGGGCAATCGACCGATCTACCCGTCCCCGGACGCCTCGTTCGACACGGGCCTGGATCTGTTCGCACTGAGCAAGCTCTCACCGCCCGCGGTGACCCGGTACGCCACCCAGCTGCTGACGTCAACACCGCAGCGCGGCCCCCGGGGCAAGCACGCACTCTCACTTCATGACCTCACGAACTTCACCTTGCATTCGCAGGTTCCCCTGCCCTTCCAGATGGACGGTGACCACCTGGGGCTGCGTACGAGTGTGACGTTCACAGGCGTTCGCCGTGCACTGCGTGTGATTGTGTGAGCAGTAGGGCCCAAAGTCCTTTCACTCGAACGTTTAGACTGGTTTCCACCCCCTGGAATGACGGCTGTGAGCTAGGCGACACCAAGGATTCAAAAAAAAGTTTCCGGAAGGGGTTGTATCCGCCGCCGAGGTTTGCGAGTCTCTTCATGGCGATCGGGACGGCCGCTTTACCGGCCCCCTTGAGAGCCCGAACCCCCTCCTCATTCCACAGGACCGCACCAGTTCACAACTGGAGTTCGGCCCTTCCCTTGTGGAGGGATTCGTGAAAGCGTTCACATTCACAAGCAACGTTCCCGTCACACGAGGAGATGGAGCAGCCATGGACTGGCGTCACCGCGCCGTTTGCCGCGAAGAAGACCCCGAGCTCTTCTTCCCTATCGGCAACACCGGTCCTGCGCTGCTGCAGATCGAGGAAGCCAAGGCCGTCTGCCGCCGCTGCCCCGTCATGGAGCAGTGCCTGCAGTGGGCGCTCGAGTCCGGCCAGGACTCCGGCGTCTGGGGTGGTCTGAGCGAGGACGAGCGCCGCGCAATGAAGCGCCGTGCAGCTCGCAACCGGGCGCGCAACGCCAGCGCCTGAGCCAGTAGCCCCGTGGCCCCCGAGCCGCAGCGCGCAGTACCCCCGATGCACCCCCGGAGCTGACAGGCCCGGTCGTTATCGCATCGCTATAGCTTTGAGCCCCGGACCAGATGGGTCCGGGGCTTGCTGCTGTTCAGGGCCGGGCCGAAACCGGCGGACCCGGCGCCCGGGCCGGCCTCAGGGCGACTTCTCGGCGCGGACGGGGATGTCGAGGACGACCTGCGTACCGCGCTCGGGCGCCCGCACCATGTCGAACGTTCCGCCCAACTCGCCTTCCACCAGGGTCCGTACGATCTGCAGCCCCAGGTTTCCCGCGCGCTGCGGGTCGAAGCCCTCGGGCAGGCCGCGGCCGTTGTCCTGGACGGTGACCAGCAGCCGCGGCTCGGTACGGCTGCCGCCGCGCACCGCGCCGACCTCGACCGTGCCGTGCTCCGCCTGGTCGAAGGCGTGCTCCAGGGCGTTCTGCAGCACCTCGGTGAGCACCATCGACAGCGGGGTGGCCACCTCGGCGTCCAGAATGCCGAAGCGCCCGGTGCGGCGGGCGGTCACCTTGCCCGGGGAGATCTCCGCGACCATGGCCAGCACCCGGTCCGCGATCTCGTCGAATTCGACCCTTTCGTCGAGGGTCTGGGACAGCGTCTCGTGCACGATCGCGATCGAACCGACCCTGCGCACGGCCTCGTTGAGGGCGTCGCGGCCCTGTTCGGAATCCATCCGGCGCGACTGCAACCGCAACAGCGCGGCGACCGTCTGCAAATTGTTCTTCACCCGGTGGTGGATTTCCCGGATGGTGGCGTCCTTGGTGATCAGCTCCCGCTCGCGACGTCTCAGTTCGGTCACATCACGCAGCAAAACCAGCGAACCACTGTGCGTTCCCTTGGGTTTGAGCGGAATGGCGCGCAATTGAATGACGCCTTCGTCACCTTCGACCTCGAATTCCCTGGGGGCCCAGCCGCTGGCGAGCTTGACCAGTGCCTCGTCCACCGGGCCGCGGGCGGGCGCCAGTTCGGCGGTGGCCTGGCCGAGGTGATGGCCCACGAGGTCGGCGGCGAGGCCGAGGCGGTGGTAGGCGGAGAGCGCGTTGGGGCTGGCGTACTGGACGATGCCGTCCGCGTCGAGCCGGATCAGTCCGTCGCCGGCCCGCGGCGAGGCATCCATGTCGACCTGCTGACCGGGGAAGGGAAACGTTCCGGCAGCGATCATCTGGGCCAGGTCGGACGCGCTCTGGAGGTAGGTGAGCTCCAGCCGGCTGGGGGTGCGCACGGTCAGCAGATTGGTGTTCCGGGCGATCACACCGAGCACCCGGCCCTCGCGGCGCACCGGGATGGACTCCACGCGCACCGGGACCTCCTCCCGCCACTCCGGGTCACCCTCGCGCACGATGCGCCCCTCGTCCAGGGCGGAGTCCAGCATGGGACGGCGGCCACGGGGAACGAGATGGCCGACCATGTCGTCCTGGTAGGAGGTGGGTCCCGTATTGGGCCGCATCTGGGCGACGGAGACGTAGCGGGTGCCGTCGAGGGTGGGGACCCACAGCACGAGATCGGCGAAGGAGAGGTCGGAGAGCAGCTGCCACTCCGAGACCAGCAGATGGAGCCACTCGAGGTCGGTGTCGCTCAGAGCGGTGTGCTGGCGTACGAGATCGTTCATGGAGGGCACGTCTTGGAGCCTACCGGCGTACGGTGTACCTGTTGCGTCTGCATGGGCATGGACAAGTGAGAATGGTCTAGTCCAGAATTCAGCAAAGACCTCCGCCCTCCCCGCACAGGAGAGCGGAACGAGGCCGAAAGCGCTCTCTGCCCTGACTGCGCCGAGGCCTCCGATCGACCGGTCCCTGGACGGGACCGTGCCCCTACCGCGCACAGGGGCGCCTTCCGCCCGCAAGGCGGGACCGGCCGATGTCAGCTCCGGGCTGCGGTGCCGGACAGGTTGAGGGTCCTGTCCCGGCGCCGCGGCCCGCGGGTGCTTTCGGGGCCTGCCACGGGCGGTGCGCCCGCCCTCCCCGAGCAGGCCGTCAGCGGGCCGTTCCGCCCGCCGGCCCCGGCCAGACCTTCAGCGCCAGCTCGGCGACCGCTTCCAGCTCCGTGCGCTGTGCGCCGTCCCGCGCCTGCTGGGACATCCCATGGATGACGGCTCCGATGTAGCCGGCCAGCGCGTCCGCCGCGGTGTCGCCGGGAAGCTCGCCGGAGGCGATGTCCGCACGGATGGCACCGGCGATCTGCCGGACGGTCGCCCGCCGCATCTCCCGTAGGGAGTCGGCGACTTCGAGGGACGCGGGCGAGATGTTCAGCGCGGCGCTGACGACGAGGCAGCCGCGGGGGCGGCCGGGGAGCGTGTACTCGGTCGCGGCCTCGCGCAGCCCCCGCTCGACGCCCCGGCGGGCGGTCGGCTCCTCGGCGAGGGCGCGGTGGAGGAAGCCTCCGTAGTGCTGTCTGTACACGGCCACGACCTCGTCGAACAGGGCCCGCTTGTCGCCGAACGCGGCATAGAGGCTGGGGGCGCTGATGCCCATGGCGCGGGTCAGGTCGGAGATCGAGGTGGCCTCGTAGCCCAGCTCCCAGAAGGACCGGACCGCCTGCTCCAGGGCCGTGTCGCGGTCGAAGGAGCGGGGCCTGCCGCGCCGCTTCGCCACCTCGGCCGCAGGGGTCTGCTTGCTCGCACGGGTCTCCTCGGTAGCCATGACGGGAATTCTATAGCGGCCGGTACGAAACGCGTGCTACGTTTTTCTTTAGCGAGCGATACATAAATAGCTCGCCGGGAGGACGCGCGCATCGGTGCAGGCAGGCGCATCCGCGTGCACCCACAGGCATCGGCATCCGGGGCGACTGCCCGGATCAGGGAGGGGTTACCGCCATGAGCGCGCTCAGCGGCAAGACGGCACTGGTGACAGGCGGCAGCAGGGGGATCGGCCGGGCGATCTCGGAGCGGCTGGCGCGCGAGGGCGCGCGTGTCGGGGTGCATTACGGCCGGGACGAGACCGCGGCCAAGGAGACGATGGCGAGCATCGAGGCCGTGGGCGGACAGGCCTTCACCGTCCCCGCCCGGCTGGGCGGGCCGGGCGACGCCGAGGCGCTGTGGACGGCCTTCGACGCGCAGGCGGACGGCCTCGACATCCTGGTCAACAACGTCGGCACGGTCGGCAGGCGGGAGCGGATCGCCCAGGTCACCGAAGCGGACTTCGACCATGTCTTCGCGGTCAACACCAAGGCACCGTTCTTCCTCACCCAGCTCGGTCTGAGCCGGCTGCGGGACGGCGGCCGGATCATCAACACCTCGACGAGCCAGACCCGCGGCACGGCCAAGACCGAGCTGATCGCCTACGCCATGACGAAGGGGGCGATCGACGTCTTCACCCGGACCCTGGCGAAGGAGCTGGGCCCGCGCGGCATCACCGTCAACGCCGTCGCGCCGGGCGCGGTCGACACGGATATGAACGCCGGCTGGCTGCGCGGAGAGGCCAACGCCGAGGCGCAGGCGGCGGTCCGGGCGATGTCCCCGCTGGGCCGGATAGCGGACGCCACCGATATCGGCGACATCGTGGCCTTCCTGGCCTCGAACGACAGCCGTTGGGTGACGGGTCAGTGGATCGACGCGACGGGAGGCGCGCTGCTCTGACGGCGTCCGGACGGCGACCGGCGGGCCGACAGGCTCCGACATGTGCGGCGGTCTCGGGCGGCGGTCATCGGCTCGGAGCGCGGGTCGGCACACGCATCCGACGACTTGGCGGGCTCCGGCACTGCCCGACACCCCGGGCGGCGGCCGCCGACACGGAGTGCGGGGGGGGGGCACAGGCATCCGACCCGTCATCACCCGGACGGGAAAACGTGCCCTGTTGTTCGGAGGCGCCACCGGGTCCGGAGGCCCCTGCTCTGGTAGATTGGTCTATACCACATGGACCATTCTCCAGAACGGCAGGCCAAGCGTGGAAGTTGTCATCGTTCCGGACGCCACGGCAGGCGGCGAGCTGATCGCGGGGACCATCGCCGCCCTGCTGCGCCGTAAGCCCGACGCGCTGCTCGGTGTGGCCACCGGCTCTACCCCGTTGCCCATCTACGAGGCGCTGACGGCGCAGGTCCGGGCGGGCGCGGTGGACGCCTCCCGGGCGCGTATCTGCCAGCTCGACGAGTACGTCGGCCTGCCGGCCGGACACCCCGAGTCCTACCGTTCGGTGGTCCTGCGCGAGGTCGTCGAACCGCTCGGCCTCGGCGAGGACTCGTTCATGGGGCCCGATGGTTCGGCCGAGGACGTCCAGGCCGCCTGCGAGGCGTACGACCGTGCGCTGCGCGAGGCCGGCGGGGTGGACCTCCAGTTGCTCGGCATCGGCACGGACGGGCACATCGGCTTCAACGAGCCCTGCTCGTCGCTCGCTTCGCGTACCCGTATCAAGACGCTGACCCGGCAGACCCGGGAGGACAACGCCCGGTTCTTCGACAGCCTCGACGAAGTGCCGCACCACGTCATCACGCAGGGCATCGGCACCATCCTGGAGGCCCGCCACCTGGTGCTGCTCGCCACCGGCGAGGGCAAGGCGGATGCCGTGGCCCATGCGGTGGAGGGCCCGGTCGCCGCGCTGGTCCCGGCTTCGGCGCTGCAGCTCCACCCGCATGCGACGGTCGTCGTGGACGAGGCCGCGGCCGCCAAGCTGAAGCTCGCCGACTACTTCCGCGCCACCTACGCCGCGAAGCCGGAATGGCAGGGGCTGTAGGCCGCGTCCGACACCTGACCTCTGCGAAGCTTCGTTGTCCGAGGCGAATGGAGTGCGGTGACCCACAGCGGAAAGCGGCTCTGCTCGACCTCGGCGAGCTTCTTGAAGCGTGTGCGGCGACGCCGGGCAGCTACTTGTGGTTCATGGGTGACTAGCCGTACCTGATCCTTGATCTTGTGGCGGGCCGGGGTGAGCTGACGGATGTGGCATGGGAGCGGACAGGGCCGCTGCTACCGCCGGTTGAGGGTCGTGGGCGGCGGGGGCGGGATCACCGCCAGGTGGTGAACGGCGTGCTCTGACGGTTGCGGACCGGGGCACCCTGACGCGACCCGCCCGAGCGTGAGGGCGCCTGGCGGACCGTCCACGAATGTTTCGCCCGCCGGGCAAATTGCCGCCCGTCTCGCGCCGCTTCCTCAGCTACCGCTGGCAGGCGCCCGTTGATCACTCCCGTTCGTCGGGCTCCGATGGCCCGTGAGGAGTTCGGCGGCGGCCCGGCCACAGACGCGGGCGGCGCCGTGCGTGGCGATGTGCGGGGCGCCTCGGGGCGGGGCCTGGGGGACGCCCATTTCGACGACCGCGGTGTCGGGGCGGGCGGCGAGGAGGGCGTGCAGCGCGTCGGCCATCCACGGGTGGCGGTGGACGTCGCGGACCACGGCGACGACGCGCCGGTCCCCGGCCGCCGTGAGCAGACCGTCGATCAGCGCGGCCGGGCCGGCCGCGGCGGCGGACTCGGCGGTGCAGGTGGCGGTCTCGGTGCCCGGGAGCAGGCGGGCCAGTTCGGCGGCGACGCCCCAGGGGGTGTCGTCCCCCACGGCGAAATTGGCGAGGGGGGTGAAGGCGACGACGTAGGCGGGCGTGGTCAGTGGCTCGTACGGGCCGTCGGCGGTCAGGCGCAGGGCGCGCCGGGCCGCGGTGAGACCGATCCCGGGCGCGGGCGCGGCCCCCTCCCCCGCGTCCGCGCGCCGGGTCCAGCGCGCGAGGGCCCGCACCCGTGCCGCGGCGTCGGCGAGCCGGTCCGCCGACAGCTCGCCGTCGCGCACCGCCCGCACCAGGGCATCGCGCAACCGCAGCACCGTGTCCTCGTCCGCGAGTCCGCCGCCCACACAGATGGCGTCGGCGCCCGCCGCGAGGGCCAGCACGCTGCCGCGTTCGAGGCCGTAGGTGGCGGAGATGGCCTGCATCTCCATCCCGTCGGTGACGATCAGCCCGTCGAAGCCGAGGCCGCCCTCGGCGACGGGGGCGCGCAGCAGCCCGTGCAGCGCGGCCGGGCTGAGCGTGGCGGGACGGTCGCCGTCCAGTGCGGGCAGCAGGATGTGTGCGCTCATCACGGCCCGGGTGCCGGCGGCGACGGCGGCGCGGAACGGCACCAGTTCCCGGGCGTGGAGGGTGGCCAGGTCGGCGGTGATGCGCGGCAGGTCGTGGTGGGAGTCGACGGCGGTGTCGCCGTGGCCGGGGAAGTGCTTGGTGCAGGCGGCGACACCGGCGGACTGCAGGCCGTCGACGTAGGCGGCGGTGTGCCGGGCGACCAGCTGCGGATCGGCGCCGAAGGACCGGACGCCGATGACCGGGTTGGCGGGGTTGGAGTTGACGTCGGCGGAGGGGGCCCAGTTGAGGTTGACACCGCAGTCGGCCAGCCGGCGGCCGAGTTCCCGGGCGACCTCGCGGGTCAGATCGGTGTCGTCGACGGCGCCGAGCGCATGGTTGCCGGGGAAGGAGGAGCCGCCGCGCACTTCGAGGCGGGTGACGTCGCCGCCTTCCTCGTCGATGGCGACGAGGAGGTCCTCCTGTTCGGTGCGCAACCGGGACGTCAGCGCGGCGAGTTGTGCGGGGTCGGCGACATTGCGGCCGAAGAGGCCGACCGAGGTCAGCCCCTCGCCGAGCCGGCGCAGCAGCCAGTCGGGGGCGGTGGTGCCGGCGAAGCCCGGCTGGAGGACGGCGAGCGCGTCGCGGGTGAGGGTGTCGGCGGAGCGCACGGAGCGCACGGAGCGTGCGGAGCCTGCAGAACCTGCGAACGGGGTCATATGCGGCGTTATCCCTTCACTGCGCCGGAGGTGAGACCGCCGACCGCCTTGCGTTGCAGGAACAGGAAGAGGACCAGGATCGGGACGGCGAAGATCGAGGCGGCGGCCATGGTGGCGCCCCAGTCGTCCCCGAACTGGCTCTGGAACTGCGAGAGCCACAATGGCAGGGTGCCCATGGCCGGTTCCTTGTTGAGGACCAGCACCAGCGGGAATTCGTTCCATGCGGTGATGAAGCCGAAGAGCGAGGTGGCCATCAGACCGGGCGCCAGCAGCGGGAAGACCACCTTGAGGAACGCCTGCCGCCGCGAGCAGCCGTCGACCATCGCCGACTCCTCCAGCTCCTTGGGCACCGCGGCGACATACCCGCGGAGCGTCAGCAGGGTGAAGGGCAGCACCATCAGCATGTAGAAGCAGGTGAGCGGCACCAGGCTGTTGAGCAGGTCCGCGTCCCGGACGATCATGTAGATGGAGATCACCATGACCTCCCAGGGCGCCATCTGGGCGATCATGAAGGTCAGCAGGATGCCCCGGCGGCCCTTGAAGCGCATACGGGTCAGGGCGAACGCCCCGCAGAGCGCGATCACCAGCGACAGGCCGACGGCGAGCACCGTCACCACGACGGAGTTCCCGGCCAGCGTCCAGAAGTGGGGGGCGTTCACCGCGGTCGCGAAGTGCTCGGCGGTGCCGTGGAAGGGGAACCACACGGGTTCCTCGGTGATGATGTCCCGGGTCGGCTTGAAGGCCGTGCTGAACATCCAGTAGACGGGGAAGACGAAGCCGAGGGCGAGCACGATCGCCGTGGCATTGGGCCAGATACGGCCGGCCGTCGCGAGAGCAGCGCGCTTCACAGCTCGTTCTCCTCTTGTCGTTCCTGCCGGAGCGTCAGGCGCAGGTAGTACGCGGTCATCGCCAGCAGCACCACGATCGTCAGCAGGGAGATCGCGGCGCCCATGCCGAAGTGGAGGTTGCCGACGCCCTCGGTGAAGGCGTAGATCGGCAGTGTCTCGGTGAGCCGGTCGGGGCCGCCCTGATTGATCGCGAAGATCTGCGGGAACGCCTTGAAGACCCAGATGATCTCCAGGAACGTCGTGGCCAGGAAGAACGGCTTGAGGAAGGGGAAGGTGACGGAGGTGAAGACCTTCCAGGTGCCGGCGCCGTCCATCCGGGCCGCCTCGTAGAGCTCCCTGGGGATGGTCGTGGTGGCGGCGTAGAGGTTCAGGGCCACGAAGGGCAGCGACTGCCAGACGATCAGTACGGTGATCACGGAGAAGGCCGACAGCTGGGTGCCGACCCAGTCGTAGTGGGCCATGGCGTGCCAGCCCGCCGTGTCCAGCAGCCAGTTGACGACGCCGTAGCGGGAGTCGAAGAGCCACTGGAAGACGGTGGTGGCGGCGATCACCGGCATGGCCCAGGCCAGCACCAGCGCCAGGGACAGCGTGAGACGCATCTTCTTGCCGAGCCGGGCCAGCAGCAGTCCGATCAGCACCCCGAGGACCATGATCAGGACGACGTTGACCGCGGTGAAGACGAGGGTGCGGAGGGTGACCCGCCAGAACTGCTCGCTGCCCAGGATCTCCTGGTAGTTGCCCACCCCGCGCCAGTCGGTGAGGTGCTGGATCAGCTCCTTCATATTGAGGTTCTGGAAGGAGAGCAGGAGGTTGCGGACCATGGGCCAGCCCAGGAGGACCGCGGTCGCGAGCAGGGCGGGCAGCAGGAGGAGATACGGGGTGCGGCGGGCGGGAGAACGAGGAGCGCGGCGGGAGAGGGCTCGAAGGCCGCCGCGTCCGCCCGGCCGGCTGCCCCCGTCCCGCCCGGCGGGCGGCGCGTCCCCCTTGCCGGTCTGCGGCGCGGCCTTGCCCACCGCGTCGTCGAGCTGCGCCGCCATGGGCCCCTGCTCCCCCTTGTGTCGCCGTGAATCCTCGGTACGCCTGCCGCCAGGTCCCGTGCCTGCGGGGCCGGAAGCGCCCGGCCCCGCACACCGCCCGCCGGCTATTGCTTGGCGAGCCGCGCGTTGATCTCGGATGCGATGTCCTTGGCGGCATCGGCCGGGGACTTACCGCCCAGAACGGCCGTCATATAGCTCTTGACCGGATTCGGTACGTTCTCCACGGCGGCCCACTGGGGAATCAGCGGAGTGGTGCCGCCGGACTTCTCCGCGGCGGGTGCGGCGGCCGCGGCGGCCGGGTTCTCCTGTGCGGCACCGGCCAGGTCGGCTGACTTCGGGGTCCAGCCGGCCTCCTTGACCATCTGGCCGTCGTTCTGCTTCGACAGGGCGACCTTCAGGAATTCCTTGGCGAGTTCCTGGTTCTTTCCCATACCGGCGACGGCGAAGTTGGAGCCACCGAGGAATACGCCCTCGGGCTTGTCCGCTGTCTCGCCGGGGATGGTGAAGAAGCCGATGTCCTTCTTGATTTCCGGGTTGGCCTTGACGGCGGTGGCGGCCTCGTAGCCCATGGCGATGACGGCGCCGGTCCGGCCCTTGGCGAAGACCTCGGCCTGCTGCGGGGTGGCCTCGTCCTTGTTCTTGGGGGCGGTGCTGAAGGCCTGGTACTGCCGGTAGAGGTCCATGGCCTTGGCGACCTTGGGGTCACCGAGGTTCGAGACCCACCTGCCGCCCTGCTTCTTCACCAGGTCGGCGCCGGTGCCGATGGTCAGGCCGTCGAAGAAGTACCAGTTCTGGCCGGGGAGATAGAGCGGCTCCGCGTCGGTCTTCTTCTTGATGGCGCCGAAGGCCTTGAAGAGCTCGCTGCGCGTCGTGGGGGTGCCCTTGAGACCGGCCCGGGCCCAGATCTTCTTGTTGTACATCACCACGCGGTTTCCGGCGTACCACGGCAGTGCGTACTGCTTTCCGTCCACGAGCGAGGCCTTGTTGAAGGCGTCGTTCCAGTCGGAGCCGATCTCCTTCTTCAGATCGCCGAGCTCGGCCAGCGCACCCGCCTTGGCGTAGGCGGCGGTCTGGGTGTTGCCGATTTCGACGACGTCCGGCGGGCTGTCCTCGGACAGGGCGGTGCTCAGCTTCTGCTGAATGCCGTTCCACTGCTGGACCTTGAAGTCGACGGTGGCGCCGGTCTTCTTCCTGAACTGCTCGGAGACCTGTTTGGTCCACTGCGCCGGATTCGAACCGCTCATCACCCAAACGGTCAGCTTCCGGCCCTTGAACCCGTCCGCGCCCGCCGCGTTGCCGCCGCCGGACCCACAGGCAGCGACACCCACCAGCATCCCCGCGACCGCCGTCGCCGCTATGAGCCCACGCTTCATTGCGCTCTCCCCCTCGAGGCCGGGTGTGGTCTTTAATGGTTTAGACCAGCGCCCGCAGCTTGGCCTAGACCATTGGGGGTGTCAAGGGTGTATAAGAGTCGCTGTCAGGTCCGTTACCGGACCGACATCTGGCGAGCGGGGACCTGCAAGGGAGCGCGGGAAACCCACCCGTGCCACGATGTGAGCCGCTACGTACGGAGGAGCCGGTGACGGCAGTGCCACAGGAGTCGGAGAGGCGGGTCATGGAGACGGACGGGGGCAACGGTGCCGAGAGCGGCGGCGGCACGCGGACCGCGCGGGTACCCAAGTACTACCGCCTCAAGCGGCACTTGCTGGAGATCACCGAGACCCTGCCGCCCGGCACCCCGGTCCCGCCCGAGCGCACCCTCGCCGCGGAGTTCGACACCTCGCGCACGACGGTGCGTCAGGCCCTGCAGGAGCTGGTCGTCGAGGGCCGGCTGGAGCGCATCCAGGGCAAGGGCACCTTCGTCGCCAAGCCCAAGGTGTCCCAGGCGCTGCAACTGACCTCCTACACGGAGGACATGCGGGCCCAGGGCCTGGAGCCGACCTCCCAGCTGCTGGACATCGGCTATGTCACCGCCGACGACCGGCTCGCCGGCCTGCTGGACATCGCCACCGGCGGCCGGGTGCTGCGCATCGAGCGGCTGCGGCTGGCCAGTGGTGAGCCGATGGCCATCGAGATCACCCATCTGTCCGCGAAGCGCTTCCCCGCGCTCCGCCGGAACCTCGTCAAATACACCTCCCTCTACACCGCGCTGGCCGAGGTCTACGACGTGCGACTGGCGGAGGCCGAGGAGACCATCGAGACCTCGCTGGCCACGCCGCGCGAGGCCGGCCTGCTGGGCACGGACGTCGGCCTGCCGATGCTGATGCTCTCCCGGCACTCGCTCGACGCCCAGGGACAGCCGGTGGAGTGGGTGCGCTCGGTCTACCGGGGCGACCGCTACAAGTTCGTCGCCAGACTGCGCCGCCCCACGGACTGACCCACCGCCCCGGGGCCGCTCCCCCGGGGCGCGACACCCCCGTCGGCGTCACGGCCACCCCCAAGCGGGACGAACACGGCATTCCGTCGCGCCACGGGGGTGTCCCCCGTGTGGAGTCTTGATACCGATATGCGGACAGCTAGTGACGCGCGCCACGCCCCTGCCATAGATTTCCAGCCGATCACACAGGAGACCGCCAGGGGACGGAGCCACGGCCATGACGCAGCCAGTCGCATCACCGGATCGCAGACAGGTGGTCACGCCCACGCGCGTGGTGGCCGGGGTCTGCCTGATCGCTCCGTTCGTGGCGATGCTCTGGGTGAGCTCGTACGCCAGGGTCGAGCCGAAGCTCATCGGCATCCCGTTCTTCTACTGGTACCAGATGGCGTGGGTGCTGATCTCGACGGTGCTCACCATGCTCGCGTACAAGCTCGTGCAGCGTGAGCAGCGCGCCCGCAAGGGCGGTGTGGCCGAGTGACTGTCACCACCACCGCGACGGGCGCCTCCGGGGCCCTCGCCGCCTCCCAGACCCACGGCATCAACGGCGTCGCCCTCGCCGTCTTCGTCTTCTTCTTCCTGGCCGTGACGGTCATGGGGTTCCTGGCCGCCCGCTGGCGCAAGGCCGAGCAGTCCGCCAACCTCGACGAATGGGGCCTGGGCGGCCGCAGCTTCGGCACCTGGATCACCTGGTTCCTGCTGGGCGGCGACCTCTACACCGCGTACACCTTCGTGGCCGTTCCGGCGGCGATCTACGCGGCGGGGGCGTCGGGCTTCTTCGCCGTCCCGTACACGATCCTGGTCTACCCGCTCATCTTCACCTTCCTCCCCCGCCTCTGGTCCGTCTCGCACAAGCACGGCTACGTCACCACCTCCGACTTCGTGCGCGGCCGCTTCGGCTCCAAGGGCCTCTCGCTGGCCGTGGCGCTCACCGGCATCCTCGCCACGATGCCGTACATCGCGCTCCAGCTGGTCGGCATCCAGGCCGTCCTGGACGTGATGGGCATCGGTGGCGGCGAGCACACCAACTGGTTCGTCAAGGACCTGCCGCTGCTGATCGCCTTCGCCGTGCTGGCCGCGTACACCTACTCCTCGGGGCTGCGGGCGCCGGCGCTGATCGCGTTCGTCAAGGACGGACTGATCTATCTCGTCATCACCGTGGCGATCATCTACATCCCGATCAAGCTGGGCGGCTTCGACGCGATCTTCGACACGGCCGGCAAGGCGCTCGCCCAGCCCGGCCCGGTCGCCGGCAAACCGCGCGGCGAGCTGGTCAGCGGCCCCAACGCCCAATGGGCGTACGCCACCTTGGCGCTCGGCTCGGCGCTGGCGCTCTTCATGTACCCGCACTCGATCACCGCGACGCTGTCCTCGCGCAGCCGCAATGTGATCCGCCGCAACACCACCATCCTGCCGCTGTACTCCCTGATGCTGGGCCTGCTGGCGCTGCTCGGCTTCATGGCGGTCAAGGCCGGCACGGACATCCAGGGCAACCCGCAGCTGGCCATCCCGCAGCTCTTCGAGGACATGTTCCCGAGCTGGTTCTCCGGCGTGGCGTTCGCCGCGATCGGCATCGGCGCGCTGGTCCCCGCGGCCATCATGTCGATCGCCGCGGCCAACCTGTTCACCCGCAACGTCTACAAGGACTTCCTCAAGCCGGACGCCACGCCCGAGCAGGAGCACAAGGTCGCCAAGCTGGTCTCGCTGCTGGTGAAGGTCGGCGCGCTGGTCTTCGTCCTCACCATGGACAAGACCGTCGCGATCAACTTCCAGCTGCTGGGCGGCATCTGGATCCTGCAGACCATGCCGTCCCTGGTCGGCGGACTGTTCACCCGCTGGTTCCACCGCTGGGCGCTGCTGACCGGCTGGGCGGTCGGCATGCTCTACGGCACGCTCGCGGCCTACGGCGTCGCGAGCCCCACCCAGGCCCACTTCGGCGGCTCCAGCAAGGAGATCCCCGGCATCGGTGAGATCGGCTACATCGGTCTGACCGCCTTCGTCCTGAACGTCGTGGTCACGGTCGTCCTGACCTTCGCCCTGAAGGCCGCCAAGGCCCCCGACGGCATCGACGAGACCAGCCCCGCCGACTACACGGCGGACGCCGGCGACACGGGCGTCGCCGCCGAACTGCCCCCCGCCACGGCGGAGGCACCGGCCGGGCACTGAGCCACCGGTCGCGCCCACGGCGAACGGGCCGTCACCTCCCCCGGGACGTGGCGGCCCGTAGCCGTTTCCTGCCCCGGCGGACGGCCCGCGGCCGGAGGCCGGGCGTGGCCACGGAGCCCTCCCCTCCGGCCGCCGGACGGGCCCGGACCGCGGCACCGGCCGTGGAGCAGGCCACTTACAGGCACTGTGTGATCACTCACGACACACTAGATATGGGGGTGCACCTGATGGGCCACCACCACATGTATGCTCGTCCTCGCTGTCGCCGCAGGGGAATCCGGTGGGAATCCGGAACTGTCCCGCAACGGTGTGGGAGCGCGCTCGACCGGCCGGACACCGGCTCCGGCGTGCGCTCGTGTAGTCCGAGGACCTGCCGATGGTACGTCCGCACCGCCATGGGTGCGGGTGTCGATACGTCCGGGCCCCGAGGGTTGGGCCGGTGGACGCCGCGCGGTGTGCCCGCGCACCCCTGACCATGACGGGGTGCCGCATGCCCGCGTGCGCCCGTCGCGTCCCTCCTCCTGGCCCCCGCCGAGTGAGGGAGAGCATCACGTGACCATCGCGCCAACGGAGCCCGCGTCAGACGCCGAGGTCGTGCCGCCCGTGGTGGACACGCCCGCCGGTTCCGCCGATGGCGGACCGGGCGAGGACGGTCCGGGGGTCGCCCTGCTGCGCACCCTGACCAGGCTGACCGAGGACCTGACCGCGACCGACCCCGGCAAGGTGGCCGCCGCCGCCCTGCGCGGCCGGCACGCGGGCTCCGACGAGGCCGAACTGCGGTCGCTGGCCATCGACGCCGCGGCCGGTCTGATCGGTGACGAGCCGCAGTACTCCAAGCTCGCCGCGCGCCTGCTCACCCTCGCCATCGCGGAGGAGGCGGCCGGACAGGGGGCGGTCGCCTTCTCCGCCTCCGTCGCGGTCGGCCACCGCGAGGGCCTGATCGCCGACGAGACCGCGGAGTTCGTACGGACCCACGCGGCCCGGCTGGACGCGCTGGTCGAGGGGGCGCTGGCCGACGGCGCCGACGACCGGTTCGGCTACTTCGGACTGCGCACCCTGCACTCGCGCTACCTCCTGCGCCACCCCACCACCCGTCAGGTCGTCGAGACCCCCCAGCACTTCCTGCTGCGGGTGGCCTGCGGCCTCGCGGAGGACCACAGCGACCGTGCCCTGGACGATGTCGCGGAGCTCTACCGCCTCACCAGCTCGCTGTCCTACCTGCCCTCCTCCCCCACCCTGTTCAACTCCGGCACCCGCCACCCGCAGATGTCGTCCTGCTACCTGCTGGACTCGCCGCTGGACGAGCTGGACTCGATCTACGACCGGTACCACCAGGTCGCCCGGCTCTCCAAGCACGCCGGCGGCATCGGCCTCTCGTACTCCCGTATCCGCGCCCGCGGTTCGCTGATCCGCGGCACCAACGGGCACTCCAACGGCATCGTGCCGTTCCTGCGCACCCTGGACGCCTCGGTCGCGGCCGTGAACCAGGGCGGCCGGCGCAAGGGCGCCGCCTGTGTCTACCTGGAGACCTGGCACGCGGACATCGAGGAGTTCCTGGAGCTGCGCGACAACACCGGTGAGGAGGCCCGCCGTACGCACAACCTGAACATCGCCCACTGGATCCCGGACGAGTTCATGCGCCGGGTGGAGGCCGACGCCGACTGGTCGCTGTTCTCGCCCTCGGACGCCCCCGAGCTGGTGGACCTGTGGGGCGACGAGTTCGACGCCGCCTACCGCAAGCTGGAGGCCGACGGCCGGGCGCAGAAGCAGATCCCCGCCCGGGTGCTGTACTCCCGCATGATGCGCACCCTGGCGCAGACCGGCAACGGCTGGATGACGTTCAAGGACGCCGCCAACCGCACCGCCAACCAGACCGCCGAGCGCGGCCAGGTCGTGCACTCCTCCAACCTGTGCACCGAGATCCTGGAGGTGACGAACGACGGGGAGACCGCGGTCTGCAACCTCGGGTCGGTCAACCTCTCGGCCCACCTGGGTGCGAACGGCGAGATGGACTGGGAGCGGCTGGATGCCACGGTCCGTACCGCCGTCACCTTCCTCGACCGCGTGGTGGACATCAACTTCTACCCGACCGAGCAGGCCGGGACCTCCAACTCCCGCTGGCGCCCGGTCGGTCTGGGCCTGATGGGCCTGCAGGACGTCTTCTTCCGGCTGCGGCTGCCCTTCGACTCGGCCGAGGCGCGGGAGCTGTCGACCCGGATCTCCGAGCGGATCATGCTCGCCGCGTACGAGGCGTCCGCCGACCTCGCCGAGCGGCACGGTCCGCACCCGGCCTGGTCCGCGACCCGCACCGCCCGCGGGGTGCTGCACCCTGACCACTACCCGAACGCCGAGCCGCGCTGGGCCGACCGCTGGGCGGCGCTGCGCACCCGGATCGCGACCACCGGCATGCGCAACTCCCTGCTGCTGGCGATCGCGCCGACCGCGACCATCGCCTCCATCGCGGGCGTGTACGAGTGCATCGAGCCGCAGGTCTCCAACCTCTTCAAGCGCGAGACGCTCTCCGGTGAGTTCCTCCAGGTCAACGCCTACCTCATCGAGGAGCTCAAGGCGCTGGGCATGTGGGACGCCCGGACCCGTGACGCGCTGCGCGAGGCCAACGGCTCGGTCCAGGACGTCGCGTGGATCCCCGAGGAGGTCCGGGCGCTGTACCGCACGGCCTGGGAGATCCCGCAGCGCGCCCTGATCGACATGGCCGCGGCCCGGACGCCCTACCTCGACCAGAGCCAGTCGCTGAACCTCTTCATGGCGTCGCCGACCATCGGCAAGCTCAGCTCGATGTACGCCTACGCCTGGAAGCGCGGCATCAAGACGACGTACTACCTGCGCTCCCGCCCGGCGACCCGGATCGCGCAGTCCGCGCGCGGTGGTGCCGCCGCCTCGACCGCCCCCGTACCGCAGCAGGCCACCGACCCCGAGGCCGTCGCCTGCTCCCTGGAAAACCCCGAGTCCTGCGAGGCCTGCCAGTAATGTCCACCGAGACCACCGAGACCACGGCGGCCGCCGCCCACACCACCACCACCGGCACCAAGAACCTGCTGGACCCGGGCTTCGAGCTGACCCTGCGTCCCATGCGGTACCCGGAGTTCTACGACCGCTACCGCGACGCGATCAAGAACACCTGGACCGTGGAGGAGGTCGACCTCCACTCCGACGTCGCCGACCTCGCCAAGCTCTCGCCGGGCGAGCAGCACATGATCGGCCGGCTGGTCGCGTTCTTCGCGACCGGTGACTCGATCGTCTCCAACAACCTCGTGCTGACGCTCTACAAGCACATCAACTCCCCCGAGGCGCGGCTGTACCTGAGCCGTCAGCTCTTCGAGGAGGCCGTGCACGTCCAGTTCTACTTGACGCTGCTGGACACCTACCTCCCCGACCCGGACGACCGCGCCGCCGCCTTCGCGGCCGTGGAGAACATCCCGTCCATCCGGGAGAAGGCCCAGTTCTGCTTCAAGTGGATGGACTCGGTCGAGAAGATCGACCGGCTGGAGTCCAGGGCCGACCGGCGCCGCTTCCTGCTGAACCTGATCTGCTTCGCGGCGTGCATCGAGGGGCTGTTCTTCTACGGCGCCTTCGCGTACGTGTACTGGTTCCGCTCGCGGGGTCTGCTGCACGGGCTGGCCACCGGCACCAACTGGGTCTTCCGCGACGAGTCCATGCACATGGAGTTCGCGTTCTCGGTGGTGGACACCGTCCGCGAGGAGGAGCCCGACCTCTTCGACGACATGCTGGAGCAGCAGGTCACCGACATGCTCAAGGAGGCCGTCGAGGCCGAGCTGCAGTTCGGCCGCGACCTGTGCGGTGACGGCCTGCCGGGCATGAACACCGACTCGATGCGCGAGTACCTCCAGTGCGTCGCCGACCAGCGGCTGCAGCGCCTCGGTTTCGCGCCGGTCTACGGCTCGGAGAACCCGTTCTCCTTCATGGAGCTGCAGAACGTCCAGGAGCTGACCAACTTCTTCGAGCGCCGGGCTTCCGCCTACCAGGTCGCCGTCGAAGGCTCGGTCTCCTTCGACGACGACTTCTAGAAGACGTACCACGACGCCCCTTCGCCCCCGCCGTCCGCCTTTTGTGAGCGTTCTGTTACCTCGGCAACCGGATCCGGGGCCGCCACATCTACTCGGACATGAAGGGCACGAAGGGGCGTCGTCGGTTCATCGACTATCCGCGTCAGGGACGGCAAGGTCCGCGCCGTTGGCTGCCGTCATGGAGACAGTGGCTGAGCGTGGTCGCGCTCGGCGTGGGCGGCCTGGCGGGGCTGTTCGCCGTGGTCTACGCAAAGATCGACATACCGGGTGAGAACACCCTCGCCGGCCAGGAGGCGACCGTCTACTACTGGGCGGACGGCAGCCAGATGGTGAGCGTGGGCGCCGTCAACCGGCAGAACGTCACCCTCGACAAGGTGCCCGACTCCGTCGAGAACTCCGTGATCGCGGCGGAGAACGCCACGTTCTACAGCGACGCCGGGGTCTCCCTCCAGGGCATCGGCCGCGCCCTGGTCAACATGGTCTCCGGCGAGGAGACCCAGGGCGGCTCCACCATCACCCAGCAGTATGTGAAGAACACCTATCTCTCGCAGGACCAGACGGTCACCCGCAAGGTGAAGGAATTCATCATCTCGCTGAAGGTGAGCAACCAGAAGTCCAAGCAGGAGATTCTGCGCGGCTACCTCAACACCAGCTGGTTCGGCCGCAATTCGTACGGCATCCAGGCCGCCGCCCATACGTACTACGGCATTGACGCCAAGGACCTCAACCCCAGCCAGGGCGCCCTGCTGGCCGCCTTGCTGAAGGGCTCGGAACAGTACGACCCGGGGCTGAGCGAGGCCAATCACCGGCGGGCCGAGGCCCGGTGGAAGTGGATACTCGACCGGCAGGTCACCACCGGGAAGATGACCGGGCAGGAGCGGGCGAAGTACCGCACCTTCCCGGAGCCCCGGGGCATTTCCAAACCCACCAGCCAGGCCGGCCAGACCGGCTATCTCGTCGATGTCGCCAACAAGTTCATCAAGTCCGGCACCGGTCTGACCGACAAGGACCTGGCGCGCGGCGGCTACCGCATTCACACCACATTCGACAAGAAGCGCACCCACCGGCTGGAAAAGGCCGTGCGGGACGTCCGCCGGGAGACCGTCGATCCCCGGCTGCGGGCGGCCGACAACTATGTGGAGGTCGGCGCGGCCTCCGTACGCCCCAAGGACGGGGCGATCGTCGCGCTCTACGGCGGCGCGGACGCCACCCGGCACTTCAGCAACAACGCGGACACCACGGCGGTCCCGGCCGGCTCCGCCTTCAAGCCGTTCGTGCTGGCGGCCGCACTGCAGCGGCCGGACGGCGAGCCCGCGGACACCGCGGAACAGGCCGCCAAGAAGACCGGGTTCGCGGATCTGGGCGGGGCGCTGATGACGGCCCAGAACCCGCCGTTCGTCCAGGCCGGGCAGCGGATCGGGCTGGAGCGGATCCGGGATCTCGCGGTGGCCACGGGGCTGCGCAAGGAGAGCATGGCGCGCCTGGAGCAGACCTTCCCGCTGGGCACCTCCGCCCCCAGCGCGATACGGATGGCGAGCGCCTACACCACCTTCGCCAACGGCGGGCTGCACGCCGACCCGTACGCGGTGTCCGAGATGACCCACGACGGCCGGAGCGTCTCCGGCTTCCACCGCCCCGAGCCCGTGCAGGTCCTCGATGCCGGGGTCGCCCAGCAGGTCTCCAGCGTCCTGGAGGGGGTCGGCTGGCGCACCCTGGGGACGCCGGACGGCGCGCCGTTCCAGCAGCCGGTCGCGGCCGGCCGCACGGAGGCGGGCGACCGGATGAAGTCCGCGTGGTTCATCGGCAGCCCGTCGGCCGCCGGCCCGGACCTGGGCGCCGTTCCCGGCACCGGACCGGGGGACGGTGTCCGCCCCGAGCCCGCGCCCGACCCCGGTGCCGGCAGCGAGCCGACCACCGCCGTGACCATGTTCCGCAACAAGCCGGGAGCGCCCGAGCTGCTGCCGATGCAGGGCGTCGGCGGTTCCGGCACGGGGCTGGGGACGAGCATTCCGCCGAAGATCTGGCAGGCCTACCAGCAGGGGTCGTGAGCGAGGCGCCCGGCCGTCGGCCGGGCGCCCGTCCGCTCGCCTCAGTCGTTGGCGACGACGGGGTAGCGCGGCTCCAGCTCGGCCATCTGCTTCAGGGCGTCCTTGCGGTCCCGCTTGCTGAGCCGGTCGATGTAGAGGTAGCCGTAGAGGTGATCGGTCTCGTGCTGCAGGCAGCGCGCGAAGAAGCCGGTGCCCTCGATCGCGACCGGCTCGCCCTTCGCGTCCTGGCCGCGGACCACCGCGTAGTCGGGGCGGGCCAGCGAGGCGTAGGCGCCGGGCACGGACAGGCAGCCCTCGTTGGAGTCGTCCAGGATCCGGCGCTCGGCCGGCAGCTCGTCCAGCACCGGGTTGCAGATCGCGCCGACGTGCCGCACGCCCTGGTCGTCCGGGCAGTCGTAGACGAAGACCTTCAGATCCACACCGATCTGGTTCGCGGCCAGGCCCACGCCCTCGGCGGTGCGCTGGCTGGCGAACATGTCGTCGATGAGCTGGGCGAGCCCCTCGTCGAACTCCGTGACGTCCTTGCACTCCTTGTGGAGCACGGGGTTGCCGACGACCGTGATCGGCCGCGAGGTGCCGCGCTCACGATGGGCGGTCTCCCGCTCCTCCGCGTCCGTGACGTCGTCGAGGAACGCTTCGTCCGCGCGCTGGTCACCGTCTTGATCAAACACAGGCTGCTGCGCCATCTCCGCCGTACGCCTTCCTGAAAACCCTGAGTAGTCGCCCTACAGCCTACGGGGGCAGCGCCCGGCCCCTCAGCAGACCTCTTCCAGATCCCGCCATTCCCGGGTGTCCGGGCTGTCCGCGACCCAGCCGTCCAGCAGGCCGCGCACCAGGGCGGACGGCGCCGCGATACCGCATTCGCGCTCCGGTACCCACAGCGAGCCCGAGCCCGCCGTGCGGTGCCCCAGCGGCCCGGGGTGGCCCGGCTCGCTGTGGTCGTGCGGGTCCAGGTGCTCGCCGTCGCCCTCGTCGCTGGGCATCCGGCTCTCCGAGCACGTACGGCACAGCAGGCGGACCGACGACGACCAGTCCTCGGCGGCGAAGCCCGCATCGGCCGCCAGCCGCTCCAGGGCGTCCCGGTCGGCCTCCGTGGCGGCCTCCAGGAGCACCACCCAGGTGGGGACCGGTGAGGGCGCCCACAGCTCGATCTCGTCGAAGACCGGGTACGCCCTGGTGGCTCCGTCGGCGCCGGCCGCGGTGGTCCGCTCGCCGTGCGGGACGCCGTCGTGCAGCACCACCTCGCCCCAGCGCCGCCCGGAGGACGGCAGCGGGATCGACAGCACCTCGATACGGGCCGGGTCCAGCCGACGGCCCCAGACCACCTCGGCCTCGCCCTCCGGGGAGAGGCGGACGGCAGCGCTGCCCAGGGCCATACCGAGCGGTTCACCGGACGGCGAGCCCTCGGCGGGGACCTTGAGGCCGTAGGCCTGCCAGGACCTGCGGGCCAGCGGCCAGTCCTGCAGGGCGGTGGCGGCGATGCCGACGTTCCACCAGTCGGGCGCCCCGGTCTCGCGGTCCAGCAGCGCGACCGCGCGCAGCCCGGCGGCCCTGGCCTGCTCCCAGTCGTGCCGGAACTTGTGCAGCAGGGCGAGGTTGAACCAGGACTCCGAGAGCCACGGCTCCATGTCCGCGGCGCGGGTCAGCAGTGCTCCCGCGTCCTCGTAACGGCCGTCGCCGATCAGCGTGAAAGCGCGGTCGGTCGCCTGCCGCCACGAGGCGGAGGGCCGATGCCGTACCTTGCCGAAGATCCTCACGATTCCCGCCTGCTGGTTGCTCTTGATGCCGCTGAGGTGGGGTCCCGAGCGGCGTCCGGGGCCTTGTGGGGGCCCACTCGACAACCTGCCACAGATTGCCGCCGGGCTCAGCCCGGTTTGCCGGTCCCCCTGCGGCTCCTTGCCCTTCGCCGACCCCCTGAACCCCCTGAAAGGGGCTTCCTTCGCATCCAACCATGCCCATCTCGAAGGCCGCTCATTACCCATGGGTTCCATGACATCGGGCGCTCGGCGACGGCTCAACGGCCGCGATACGGGGGCGTGAGCGGGCGGACGGCTCCCCGGGGCGGCCGGTGACCGGCCGGTGACCGTTTCCTGCCTTACCGGGGCATACACATCCGGGGCGGGGCGGCGTACGCCGGAAGGCCCGGCACCGCCCGGCCCTCGCCGCCGGAGCAGTCGGCCATCTCACACCGCCCGTCCACCGCACGCCAGGACCCGGGCCAGTGCCTCGACGACCCGGGGCTCGTGGTCCTCGGCGGTGGCCAGCCGCAGCCGCTCCAGCGCGCGCAGCGAGCCGCCGGGGCCCGCCGACTGCCCCGAGAGGTCGTCGTAGGCGTTGACGGTGCGGACGATACGGGCCGTGACCGGCTGGTCCCGGTACGGATCGGCCTGCCGCTCGACGATCACCGCGACCTCCGCGGGGACCCCGGTCTGCCGGACCACGGCGCCGCCCAGCAGCGCGATCCGGCGCTGTTCGGCGGGCGGCAGCGGCGCGGTGGCGCCCGCCGGCACCGGGTCCAGGAGCGAGAGCTGACCGATGTCGTGCATCAGCGCGGCGTATTCGAGCACATCCAGGTCCGGTTCGTTCAGACCGAGTTCGCGGCCCACGGCACGGCTGAGCGCGGCCACCCGGCGGGCGTGGCCGTGCGGGGTGTAGCCGGCGATCTCGGTGGAGCGGGCCAGCGAGGCGATGGTCTGGCGGTAGGTGGTGCGCACGGCGGCGAACCGGCGGAAGGCGAACTGGGTCAGCAGCAGCGGCAGACAGAAGACCGGCAGCGCCCACAGCCCGGCGACCGCGGTGGCCAGCGAGATCACCACTCCGGTGGCACAGATCGCCGAGCCGATGCCGGGCAGCGCCCGCAACTCGTCGCGCAGCAGCGGGCCGTACGGCCAGCCGGTACGGGCGCGGGCGAGCGCGGCCGCCAGCACCGCGTCGCACAGCGCGGTCAGCGCCATCAGACCGGTCATGAACAGCGGGTGGACCGGACCCGAGACCGCCCAGCTGTTCAGCGTCCCGGTGTTGTAGAGGGGCTGGAAGCAGGTGGCGGCGAAGCCGATGGTCAGTATCCGGCAGGCGAGGTGGTCGAGCGCCGGTCCCCGGCCGCGGGCGACGTGCGGGACGAGTCCGACCAGCCCGGCCGCCAGGACCACGGCCACGGTCTGCGGTACGCCATGGGTCGTCGGCCGTCCGCCGGCCTCACCGAGCAGGGCGTACGCCAGGGCGCCCGCCGCACCGAGCGGGGCGCCCTCGCGCTCCCCCGGCATCCGTCCCCCGGCCGCCGGTGCGGGCCCCCGGCCCACCAGCTCGCCCACCGCGATCAGGATCCCGAAGGCCAGCGCGATCCCGGGCTCGGCCAGACCCTCCCAGAGCGTCCGCCCGAGCGACCAGCAGGCGAGCGCGCCGGCCGGGGCGTAGACCGCGGCTATCACGGCGCTGCCCCGTGCGGCGGGTGCTCCGGCGCGGCCGGCCGCCGCCGGGCTCCCGGGCGGCCGGGCCGGCCGGGGCCGCTCCGGGGCGCCGCTCATCGCGCGCCGTCCCGCCCGGCGGCTTCGGGGTGGCGCTCGGGCCGCCGCCCGCCGCCGCCCGGCTCCCCGGGTTCCTGCGCCCTCTCCGCCCCCTGCGGCGGGCCGGCGCCCTGTCCCTCCCGCACCGTGCCGGGCTCCGCGTCCGCCGCCGTCACCAGATCGGGATCCCAGCCGTACCGGTCGAGCGACGCCGTCAGCGCCCGGACCATCCGCGGGTCGAACTGCGCCCCGGCGCACCTGCGCAGCTCCTCCACGGCCACCGGGACCGGCCGGGCCCGGCGGTAGGAGCGGGTCGAGGTCATCGCGTCGAAGGCGTCCGCGACCGCCACCACCCGGGCGAATTCCGGAATGTGATGCCCCGTCAGCCCGTACGGGTAGCCGCGCCCGTCCAACCGCTCGTGGTGGTGCAGGATCGCCGCCCGCGCCTCCCCCAGGAAGCCGATGCCGCGCACGATCTCGTGTCCGTACTCCGGATGCAGCTCGATCACCCGGCGCTCCTGCGGCGTCAGCGGTCCGTCCTTGCGCAACAGCCGGGTGGGGACGCCGAGTTTGCCGACGTCGTGCAGGATGCCGGCGAAGCGCAGCACCTCCACCCGGTCCTCCGCCATGCCCAGTTCCCGGGCGATCATCACCGAGGCGCGCCCGACCCGCTCGCTGTGCCCGCGCGTGTAGCGGTCCTTGATGTCCACGGCCTGCACGAGGGCGCGGATGGTGGCCTGGTGGGCGGTGCGTTCCCGGTGGTACTGCGCGAAGACCCAGCAGGACAGACACATCGGCAGCAGCACCAGCAGTGCCGCCGTCGGCCCGTACGAGCTGCGCCACAGGACCGCCATCATCAGCCCGGCCAGGCCGTGCACCAGGTGCGGCCCCAGCGACCGGGGCAGCGCGCCGCGCCAGGCGGTGCGCAGGGGGTGCCGCTCGGCGGCGACCAGCACCCCGCCGTCGAGCGCCACCAGCACCACGCAGAAGGTGAGGGCGGCGGCCGCGGCCGGCAGCAGCAGGACGGGGAACTGCGGTGCGGACAGCGGATGGTGGCCGAGGGCACGGAAGACCCGGGCGGCCGCACAGCAGGCGAGTGCCAGCTCGGCGGCGTGCCAGAGCCTGCGGGCGCCGGCCGAGCGCGGCTTCGCGGGTCCGATCAGCGCCCCGGGGACGGCGGCCAGTGCGGCCAGGGGCGGCGGCAGCAGAAAGACCCCGGCGAGCAGGACGGGGCTGGCCCAGCCGGCGACAGAACCCTCGAACGCCCCGGCCAAACCCGTGCCGGACGGTATCCGGCCGCCCACCAGCGGGCAGCGGTGCAGCTGTTCGCACAGTGCGTACAGGGTGGCCAGGGCCAGGGTGCTGCTCCAGGGGGCGCCGGCGCCGAGCCGGGCCGCCGGGGCGGCACACAGCGCCGCGGCCAGGGCGGCGCAGCCGATATACCCTCGCGCGGCCCCCGGAAGTTCCCGCATCGCGCCCTCCTCACCGTGCCCACCGCTCTCCCCGCGCTCTTGCGGAGCGGAGGGACCCGAGCGCTGCCTGCGCAGTGCGCCGGGGTCCGGTGAGAATAGAGGGGCTGGGGCGCCGGGGAAGGTGCATCAGCGGATCGGGCGGGACGAATCGCCCCGCCCCTCACCCCTTAGGGTGATGTGCCGCGTTATTCGGCGCGGGCGGTCTCGCTCCGTGCATCGGTGGATCCGGTCGCCTCGGGCGTACCGGTCCCCTCCTCGGATGCCGCCGCCTGCTCGCGCTGCGCCTGTTCCTTCTTGGCCTGTTCGAGCACGCTCACCTCGGGCACGGTCTCCCCGGCCCGGATGAGGTCGATCCGGCCCATCACCTTGGAGCGCAGGTCGCTGGGGACGTCGTCATGGCCGCAGCAGCGCTTGACGAGCTTCTTGACCGCCTGCTCCAGGCCGTACTTCTCCAGGCACGGCGAGCACTCGTCGAGATGCACCTGGAAATCTGCGCACTCCCCCGCGGGCATCTCCCGGTCGAGATACTCGTAGAGGTGGTCGAGGACCTCTGAGCAGTCCTTCTCGTGCGGGTCTCCGCAGCTCATGATCCCGAGCCTTTCCGGTCGTGCGACTCCGTCGTGCGCGCGGACTGCGGGTCCGCGGTCGCCCCCGCCGGGACCAGCCCGCGCTCACGGGCGTAATCCTCGAGCATGCCGCGCAGTTGGCGCCGGCCGCGGTGCAGACGGGACATCACCGTGCCGATGGGTGTCCCCATGATGTCCGCGATCTCCTTGTACGCAAACCCTTCGACGTCCGCCAGGTAGACCGCGATCCGGAACTCCTCGGGGATCTCCTGGAGCGCGGCCTTCACATCGGAGTCGGGAAGGTGGTCGAGCGCCTGCGACTCGGCGGAGCGCAGCCCCGTCGACATATGCGACTCGGCGCGCGCCAGCTGCCAGTCCTCGATCTCCTCGGCGGCGCTGCGCTGGGGCTCGCGCTGCTTCTTGCGGTAGGAGTTGATGAAGGTGTTCGTGAGGATGCGGTACAGCCACGCCTTGAGGTTGGTGCCTTCCCGGAACTGGTGGAAGGACGCGTACGCCTTGGCGTACGTCTCCTGCACCAGGTCCTCCGCGTCGGCCGGGTTGCGCGTCATGCGCAGCGCGGCGGAGTACATCTGGTCCAGGAACGTCAGCGCGTCCCGCTCGAAGCGCGCGTTGCGCTCGGCAGCGCTCTCCTGAGCCTTCTCCTCAGCCGTGCCGTCGGCCCCTGCGTCGGTACCGGTGACCGGACCCACCTCCTCCAACACCGTCCTGGATCCGGATGCGGACCCACCCGATTCGGAGAATAGACGACGATCCGGTGCCGCCGCCGCTCCAGCCAGGGCGGGCTGCGTCACCTGCATCTGCGACCACGGCAGGTCGGCGGCCGGGCGGGCCGGGCAAGCGATTCCCATGCGGCGGACTCCCATTCCTCGTGCTTCACCGGACGTACTCGAGTACTACGCCTGGCACAACAGCCGCATCCGGCCCGGCATTCCCGCCGCACGCGGTCGAGGACGGACTTCCGGGGACGGGCCGCCGTCACCGCGGGGCGGCGGTGCCGGCCGGCGCCCCCACGGCGGCCCTCTCCCGTGCGGCTGCCCGGGCCCCGCGCTTGCCGGCGCACCGGCGCACCGGCAAGCCTGCTTGCCGCTCCGGCAAAGAAGGAGGCGGACGGTCAGCCGAACATCCCGTCCAGCCAGACCGCCGCCGCGTCCGTGATCACGGCCATCGACTCCGCCTCGCCGACACCCGCCTTCTTCGGCACCGCGAAGCCGTGGTCGCCGTGCGCCACCTCGGCGATCTCCGTCCCCGGCGGGAACTCCCCGGGCCGGCCGAACGGATCCCGGCCGCCCTGGACGACCAGCGTCGGCACCCCGGCACCGGTCAGCTCGTCCGCCCGGGACTTCTCCGGCCGGCCCGGCGGATGCAGCGGGAAGCTGAGCGCCAGTACGGCCTGCGCCCCCAGGTCACGCGCCGTACGGCAGGCCACCCGGGCGCCGGCGCTGCGACCGCCGGCGACCACCGGCAGCCCCGGCTTCTCCAGCGCCGGCCACAGCGCGGTCCATCCGGTGTCCAGGGTCTTCGGCGCGGGTGCCAGCTTCTTGCCCGCCACCCGCCACGGCTGCTCGACCAGCGCCACGGTGTACCCGCGGGCCGGCAGCGCGGCCGCCAGGGCCCGCAGATCGCGGGCCTCGATGCCGCCGCCCGCGCCATGGCTCAGGGCCACCACCGCCCGCGCCGGTGTGGCGTGGCGGTGCCAGGTGATCCGGGCGTCGCCCGCGGGTGTCCCGACCGTCTCGGTCTCCATCGCCCCAGTGCTCATACGCCCATCCTGCCCCGTGCCGCGGCCGGAGGGCCGCCGCGGCACCCCCGCGCGGCGCCCGTCCGCGGAGGCCCGCAACGGATCAGAACAGCGTGCCCACCTCGGGGCCGTCGAGCTCGGCGACCAGCTCGGGTCCGTTGTTGCGGACATTGCTGACACCGGTCGGGACGGGATGGGCGCGCATCAGCCCGGCCGGCGGCGGCGCCAGCAGCTCCCGCACCTCGTCGGGGTCGGTGCGGGAGGGGTCGAGCCAGGCGTCCCAGCGGTCCGGTGTCAGCACCAGCGGCATCCGGGGGTGGATGTCGGCCAGCGACTGCGGCCCCTCACCGCCGTCGGCCCCGGCCAGCGGGGTGGTCTCGGCCTCCGTGGTGACGACCGTGCAGGTCACCCACCAGGCCAGCGGGTGATCGCCGGGCAGCGTCCGGTCCCGCCAGAATTCGTACAGCCCGGCCATCGCCATCACCGCGCCGTCCGCGGGCGTCACGAAGTACGGCTGCTTACGGGGCCGCTTCTTCCTGCCCTGCTCCTCCAGCTGCCGCTCCGCGGCGTCGGTGACCCACTCGAAGTACCCGTCGCCGGGCAGCAGGCACCGCCGGGTCGCGAAGGCCTGCCGGTAGGACGGCTTCTCGTGCACCGTCTCGGCCCGCGCATTGATCATCTTTGCGGCGGCCTCGGGTGATTTCGACCACGACGGGACCAGGCCCCACTTCAGCGTCCGCAACTGGCGCACCGGGCCGTCCGGCGGGAACGCCTCGGCCGCCGCGCCCTTGAGGGGGCGTTCGAGCACCGCGTGCACCCGGTCCGTCGGCGCCACGTTCCAACTGGGCGCCAGGGTCTCCGTCGGCTCCCACTGCTGAACGCCGAAGGTCCCCACCAGGTCCTCGGGGCCACGACTCGCTGCATACCTACCGCACATACATGCCACACTGCCATGCCACACGAAGGGGAGACATGGACACCGACCACCTCACCGACATATGGAGCCGGGTCTTCGGGACCCAGCCCGCCCCGTCGCTCTGGCTGGTGATCATCACCGCGGTGCTGGCACTGGGCGCCATCGTCCCGCACACCGCCTGGCGGCTGTCGCGGAACGCCGTCACCATCGCCCACGAGGGCGGGCACGGACTGATCGCCCTGCTCACCGGCCGCCGCCTGGACGGCATCCGGCTGCACTCGGACACCTCGGGTCTCACCGTTTCGCGTGGCAAGCCGACCGGTCTGGGCATGGTGCTGACCGCCGCGGCCGGCTACATCGCCCCGTCCCTGCTGGGTCTCGCGGGCGCCGCGCTGCTCGCCGCGGGGCACATCACGGCGCTGCTGTGGGGCGCGACCGCGCTGCTGCTGGCGATGCTGATCATGATCCGTAACGCCTACGGCGTGCTCACCGTGGTGCTGACCGGCGCCGCGTTCGTGCTGGTCTCCTGGCTGACGACGCCGGAGGTGCAGGCGGCGTTCGCCTACGTCGTGGTGTGGTTCCTGCTGCTGGGCGGGGTGCGGCCGCCGTTCGAGCTGATGGGCAAGCGGCGCCGGGGCGGCGCCGCGGACTCCGACCCGGACCAGCTGGCGCGCCTGACCCATGTTCCGGCGGCCGTCTGGCTCGGCCTGTTCCATGTGGTGACGCTGTGCTCGCTGATCGGCGGCGGGCGCTGGCTGCTCGGTCTCTGACGCCTGCCGCCCCGGGCGGCGGCCGGCTCGCGTACCGCCACGCCCGGGGTGTCCGCGGCCGCCCCGCCCCCGGCAGCCGAGCGCACTATCACTGCCGTGTTTCGCAGGGGTTGCGCCACTTTTGATCAAGATCGGCACCCTTGCCCAGCCATTAAAGTAAGGGGCATGACCGAGAGCCCCGCACATCCCGCCCTCTGGCCCGCCCCCCTCGCCGCCGGGGCCGTCGATGCCACCGTCACCGTGCCCGGCTCGAAATCGGTCACCAACCGCGGCCTGGTCCTGGCCGCCCTCTCCTCCGAACCCGGCTGGCTGCGCCGCCCGCTGCGCTCGCGGGACACGCTCCTGATGGCCGAGGCGCTGCGCACCCTGGGCGTCGGCATCGAGGAGACCGCGTCCTCCAGCTCCGCGGGCCCGGCCGCACGGCCCGGCGGCGGTGAGGCCTGGCGGATCATCCCGGCGGGGCTGCACGGCCCGGCCACCATCGACGTCGGCAACGCCGGCACGGTCATGCGCTTCCTCCCCCCGGTCGCCGCGCTCGCCGACGGCCCGATCCGCTTCGACGGCGACCCCCGCTCCTACGAGCGCCCGCTCGGCGGCGTGATCGACGCGCTGCGCGCCCTGGGCGCCCGGATCGACGACGACAACCGCGGCGCGCTGCCGATGACGGTCTTCGGCAGCGGCGCCCTGGACGGCGGCCCGGTCGAGATCGACGCCTCCTCGTCCTCCCAGTTCGTCAGCGCCCTGCTGCTGTCCGCGCCGCGCTTCAACCAGGGCGTCGAGGTCCGGCACGTGGGCGCGGCACTGCCCTCCATGCCACACATCCGGATGACCGTCGACATGCTGCGCAGCGTCGGCGCCCAGGTGGACACCCCGGAGGCGGGCGGCGAGCCCAACGTCTGGCGGGTCACCCCCGGCGCCCTGCTCGGCCGCGATCTGGTCGTCGAGCCGGACCTGTCCAACGCCCAGCCTTTCCTGGCGGCGGCGCTGGTCACCGGCGGCCGGGTCACCATCCCGGACTGGCCCGAGCACACCACCCAGCCCGGCGACGCGCTGCGCGAGATCTTCACCACCATGGGCGGTTCCTGCGAGCTGACCGACCGCGGCCTGACCTTCACCGGCAGCGGCCGCATCCACGGCATCGACGTCGACCTGAGCGAGGTCGGCGAGCTGACCCCGGGCATCGCCGCGGTCGCCGCCCTGGCCGACTCGCCCTCCACCCTGCGCGGGGTGGCGCATCTGCGGCTGCACGAGACCGACCGGCTGGCCGCGCTCACCAAGGAGCTCAACGAGCTCGGCGGCGATGTCACCGAGACCGCGGACGGGCTGCACATCCGCCCGCGCCCCCTGCACGGCGGGATCTTCCACACCTACGAGGACCACCGGCTGGCCACCGCCGCTGCGGTCATCGGCCTGGCGGTCGACGGGGTGGAGGTGGAGAACGTGGCCACCACCGCCAAGACCCTGCCCGACTTCCCCGCGATGTGGACGGACATGCTCGACCCGGCGTCCGCTGCCTCCCGGAGAGTCTGAGGGGTATCGCCGCCATGCGCCGCTACGGAAAGAACCCCGATGAGGACGACATCCGCGTCCGTCCCAACCCCAAGGGCAACCGGCCCCGCACCAATATCCGCCCCAAGCACGAGGACGCCGGCGAGGGCCTGGTCCTGACCGTCGACCGCGGCCGGCTGACCTGCCTGATCGACGGCCGTACGGTCACCGCGATGAAGGCCCGCGAACTGGGCCGCAAGAGCGCGGTGGTCGGCGACCGGGTCGCCGTGGTCGGCGACCTGACCGGCGCCAAGGACACCCTCGCCCGGATCGTCCGGGTCGAGCCGCGGACCTCGACACTGCGCCGTACGGCCGACGACGACGACCCGTTCGAGCGGGTCGTGGTCGCCAACGCCGACCAGCTCGCGATCGTCACCGCGCTCGCCGACCCCGAGCCACGCCCCCGGCTCATCGACCGCTGTCTGGTCGCCGCCTACGACGCGGGCCTCGCCCCGCTGCTGGTGCTGACCAAGTCCGATCTGGCGTCCGCGGACACCCTGCTGGAGTCCTACGGCGCGCTCGGCGTCCCCTACCTCGTCACCAACCGCGACGAACTCGCCGACGGCAGCGCCGCCGAGCGGGTCAGGGCCGCACTGACGGGCCGTATGACGGCGTTCGTCGGGCACTCCGGGGTGGGCAAGACCACCCTGGTCAACTCCCTGGTCCCGGAGCACCGCCGGGCCATCGGCCATGTCAACGCGGTCACCGGCCGCGGGCGGCACACCACCACCTCCGCGCTGGCGCTGCCGCTGCCGGACGACTCGGGCTGGGTCATCGACACCCCGGGCGTACGGTCCTTCGGGCTGCATCACGTGGACCCGTCGCGGGTCATCCACGCCTTCCCGGACCTGGAGCCCGGCACCGCCGGCTGCCCCCGCGCCTGCAGCCACGACGAACCGGACTGCGCGCTGGACGCCTGGGTGGCCGACGGCCACGCCGATCCGGCCCGTCTCTACTCCTTGCGCCGCCTCCTGGCCACCCGCGAACGGCGCGAGGGCGACTGACCGACGACGTTTGCTGCCGCCGTCCGGGGTAAATGCATCATCACACCAAGCCCGGCGACGTGATCCTCCACGCACCGGCCGCCCGTACGCGGCCCGGACGCGTGGTGGTGATGTCCCGTCGTTGCTCGCGTAGGACAGGCCTAGCTGACCGGAGGCAAGGGGACATGGCGTGGCTGCTGGTCGTGGTGGCAGGGATCCTGGAGACCGGCTTCGCGGTCTGCCTCAAGCTCTCGCACGGCTTCACCCGTCTCTTCCCGACCATCGCCTTCGCGGCCTTCGCGCTCGGCAGCTTCGGCCTGCTGACGCTGGCGCTGCGCAAGCTCGACGTCGGTCCGGCCTATGCGGTGTGGACCGGCATCGGCGCGGCCGGTACGGCGATCTACGGCATGGTCTTCCTCGGCGACGTGGTCTCCACCCTCAAGATCGTCTCCATCACCATGGTCATCGTCGGTGTGATCGGGCTGCAGCTGTCGGGGTCGGCGCACTGACCCGCCTCGCCGCCCGGTAGCGCGGCGGGCCCGGGGCCCGCGGTCCGGACACCCGTCAACTCGTCCGCGGCAGGCGCCCGTCCGCCGACGCGGCGGTGACGCCCCGTCCAGCGCTCGGGCCGTGACGCTCCGTCACTCAGGCTCGGCGGGCGGCGCACCGGCCGGCACCCGGGCGAAGGCACCCCGTACGAGCCGGGCCACCGCCTCCGCCTCCAGCTCCCGGCGCGAGCGCTGCGCCGGTATGCGTCCCGCGGACCGGCCCGCCCCGGGAGTCACGGGGGCGACGACACAGGCCAGGGTCAGCCGCGCCGCGGTCTCGCAGGCGGTGCCCAGGGCGGGCAGCTCCTCCGCGGGCCAGTCGGGCTCCAGCGCCGCGACCGCCTGGTCGCAGAAGCGGCCGACGAGCTCCGCGGGCCCGGGCAGCGGCCCCTCGACCGCCGCGGTGCGCCGCACGGGGACGCCGAGCCGGGCGGGCCCGGCCGGCGCCATGGCGGCGGGCGCCGGCGAAGGGGTGGGCAGCCGGCCGCCCCAGCACCCGGTCAGCGCCGCCCTGACCAGGGGGTTGGCGCGGGCGGTACGCAGGGTCCAGGCGGCCGCGGCCACCACCCGGCCCGCCGCGTCGCCCCGCGTCCCGGCGGCCGAGGCGCCCCGGGACAGCGCCCGGGCGACCCCGGCGAGGTAGTTCTCGGTCTCCCGGCGGACCAGGGCGCGGGCCAGCCCGTCCTTGCTGCCGAACTCGTTGTAGAGCGTCTGCCGGGAGACCCCGGCGGCGGCCGCGACGTCAACCATCCGGATGGCCGTCCAGGCCCGTTTCGTCAGCGCCGTATAGGCGGCATCGAGCAGGGATTCACGCGCTGCGGGCATGTGTCGCCTCCCCGGGCGCCGGCCCAGGTGGCCGGTGTGCGCACAGAATTGACGCGGCGCCAGATGCTGTCAAGGGTCGTCGCAGCACGCGCTCGGCGGCGGGCCCGGGGCCGTCACACGCCCGGCGGCGCATGGCCGTGTGGCTCCTGCGTATACCAGTCGATACTGTTCGCACATGCCCGACTATCACGATGATCTTCGCCTCGGCCATGTCCTCGCGGACGCCGCGGACGCCGCCACCATGGAGCGCTTCAAGGCACTCGACCTCAAGGTCGAGACCAAACCGGACATGACACCGGTGAGCGAGGCGGACAAGGCCGCCGAGGAGCTCATCCGCGGCCAGCTCCAGCGGGCCCGGCCACGGGACGCGGTGCTCGGCGAGGAGTTCGGCAGCGAGGGCACGGGGCCGCGACGCTGGATCATCGACCCGATCGACGGCACGAAGAACTACGTCCGCGGGGTGCCGGTCTGGGCGACGCTGATCGCACTGATGGAGCGCGGTGAGGGCGGCGACCGCCCGGTGGTCGGCATCGTCTCCGCACCGGCCCTCAACCGCCGCTGGTGGGCCGCCGACGGCCTGGGGGCCTTCACGGGCCGCAGCCTGACCTCCGCGAGCCGGCTGCAGGTCTCGCAGGTCGGCCGCATCCAGGACGCCTCGTTCGCCTACTCCTCGCTGACCGGCTGGGAGGAGCGCGGCAGGCTGCCCGGTGTCCTCGATCTGAGCCGGGACTGCTGGCGCACCCGCGGCTACGGGGACTTCTGGCCGTACATGATGATCGCCGAGGGGTCGGTGGACATCTGCGCGGAGCCGGAGCTCTCGCTGTGGGACATGGCGGCGTGCGCGGTGGTCGTGAAGGAGGCCGGCGGACAGTTCACCGGCCTGGACGGGAAGCCGGGCCCGCACAGCGGCAACGCGGCGGCCTCCAACGGCCTGCTGCACGAGGATCTGCTCGGCTATCTCGGCGACTCCCCGCGCTGACCTGCGACGGGACGGGTATTCGGACACCCGTCCCGCACTTGCCCCTTGTTGCATCGACGCAGGCATGTGAACATGAGAATCCCCCAGTTTGTGAACTTGTGAATCCGTTCGCAAGGCACATTCACCAAGGAGGTGGCTCCACTCCATGCCCATGCACGTCAAAGACGCCATGAGCACGGTGGTCCTCACCATCGGGCCCGCTCACACCCTCCGTCAGGCGGCGCAGCTGATGGCGGCCCGCCGCATCGGCGCGGCCGTGGTCCTCGACAACGACAACAGCGGCATCGGCATCCTCACCGAGCGCGACATCCTCAACTCCCTCGGCTCGGGCGAGAACCCCGACCGGGAGACCGCCCAGACCCACACCACCTCGGACGTGGTCTTCGCCGCTCCGGACTGGACCCTCGACGATGCCGCGGACGCCATGGTGCGCGGCGGCTTCCGCCATCTGATCGTGCTCAACGACCATGAACCGGTCGGCGTGGTGTCCGTACGCGACATCATCCGCTGCTGGTCGGCCGCCACGGAACGGGCCGACGCCGTACCGGCCTGAGCCACGACCGGCTCCGGCGGCGAACACCCCGGAGCCACCCGCACGAAGAGGCCGGAGCCCCATGGCATCCGGCCTCTTCGCTTATATACGGCAGCGACAGTCGAGCCACCCCGACGGCGCGCCACCACCTCCGCGAGAGCGGCTGGGGGCACCTCCCAGCGGTAGCCGGGAAAGGCTCAGCCGCAAAGGCGAGTTCAGCCGCGCAGGGCCTGGACCGCGGCTTCCAGCCGCTTGCCGTAATCCGCGTCCGCCTTGCGGAAGTTCTCGATCGCCCGCTGGGCGATGTCGTCGCGGGAGACCTGCGAGATGAAGCCCGCCAGGTTGTCGATCAGGCGCTCCTTCTCGTCCTCCGCCATCAGGCGGTAGAGGGTGCCGGCCTGGACGAAGTCGTCGTCCTCGGCGTGCGAGGGCGCCTCGTGCTCGCCGGTGGTGCCGTTCACGGCGGCGGGCTGCCACAGCGGCCGGCCGGTCTGCACCGGACCGCCGAAGCTGTTGGGCTCGTAGTTCTTCCGGCCCGCGTGCCGGCCGTCGTAGAGCGCGCCGTCGCGGCCGTGGGTGCGCGCCTCGGTGGCGTGCGGACGGTTCACCGGGAGGTGGTCGGCGTTGATGCCGACGCGGTAGCGGTGGGCGTCGCCGTACGCGAAGAGCCGGCCCTGGAGCATCTTGTCGGGGGACGGGCCGATACCCGGCACGAAGTGGTGCGGGGAGAAGATCGACTGCTCGACCTCGGCGAAGATGTCCTGCGGGTTGCGGTTGAGCTCCAGCTTGCCGATCTCGATCGGCGGGTAGTCCTCGTGCGGCCAGACCTTGGTCAGGTCGAACGGGTTGAAGCGGTAGCCGGCCGCCTCCGCCGCGGGCATGATCTGCACCTGCACGGTCCAGGACGGGAAGTCGCCCCGCTCGATGGACTCGCGCAGATCGCGCTGGTGACTGTCGGCGTCCTCACCGGCGAGCTTGTTGGCCTCGTCCTGGGTGAGGTTCTTGATGCCCTGGTCGGTCTTGAAGTGGTACTTGACCCAGAAGACCTCGCCGGCCTCGTTGTTCCACTGGAAGGTGTGCGAGCCGTAGCCGTTCATGTGGCGCAGCGTCGCGGGGATGCCGCGGTCGCCGAACAGCCAGGTGACCTGGTGGGTGGATTCCGGCGACAGACCCCAGAAGTCCCAGACGTTGTCCGCCTCCTGCGAGCCGGTGTACGGGTCGCGCTTCTGCGTGTGGATGAAGTCCGGGAACTTGATGGCGTCCTTGATGAAGAACACCGGCGTGTTGTTGCCGACGAGGTCGTAGTTGCCCTCTTCGGTGTAGAACTTCAGCGCGAAACCGCGCGGATCGCGCACCGCGTCGGCGGAGCCGAGGTTGCCCGCGACGGTCGAGAAGCGCAGGAAGGTCTCGGTCTGCTTGCCGACCTCGGAGAGGAACTTGGCACGGGTGTACCGGGTCACGTCCGCGGTCACCGTGAAGGTGCCGTACGCACCGGCGCCACGGGCGTGCACGATCCGCTCCGGGATGCGCTCACGGTTGAAGTGCGCGAGCTTCTCGATCAGGAGCTGGTCCTGGATGAGGCCGGGACCGCCGATACCGGCCGCTTCGCTGTTCTGGTTGTCCCCGACCGGAGCCCCGGACTCCGTGGTCAGCGGTCCGGTGGTGCTCTCTACCGACACGTGCGCCTCCTGAAAAGTCTTCTCCACCTGCCCTTGGCTTGCGCCGGTCACGATCCTACATTGGACAATGTCTAAGTCAAGAAGAACCCGAACTTCGTACTCGATCCGGCGATGGACCCGTCACTGCTACCCTGGCTCTATCTGACTGATAGGTGATTGGCATGAGTGACCTGCTCGAACGGCTCCGAGGACGCGGCTGGCGGCTGACCGCGCAGCGACGCGTCGTCGCCGAGGTCCTCGACGGGGACCACGTCCACTACACCGCCGACGAGGTGCACGCGCTGGCATCCGACCGGCTCCCCGAGATCTCGCGCGCCACGGTCTACAACACCCTGGGCGAGCTGGTCTCGCTCGGCGAGGTGCTCGAGGTGAGCACGGACGGCCGGGCCAAGCGCTACGACCCCAATGCCCACCACGACCACCAGCACCTGGTCTGCTCGCGGTGCGGCACGATCCGCGACGTCCACGTCCAGGGCGACCCGCTCTCCGCCCTGCCCGAGCCGGAGCGCTACGGCTTCCAGGTCTCCGAGGTCACCGTGACCTACCGGGGCATCTGCCCCACCTGCAGCGCCCCGTCCTGACGCCGGAGGGAACCGGCCCCCGTCCGGGCCGCCCCCGCACCGCGGCACGCCGCACGCCCCCTTGAGCCCGCGCCCACCCGGCCGCGGGCTCCTTCGCGTGCCGCGCCCGCCCACCGGTCACCCCCGCCGCTCGTCCGTCACGCCTCTCCACCACACACCCGTGCCCGCAGGCCCCTTGCCCAAATCTGACGACCCGTCATATCGTCGGCCGCGCCGCGCTTCCCGGCCACCGGGCCTGCCCCGGCCCGGGCCCCGCACCACGGCGGCACCCTGTCCGCACTCCGCAAGGAGCACCCCGTGGGAGAGCCGCACCCGCCACCCTCAGCGCACCGCCCGCCCACCGCCCCGTCCCCCCGCCCGCCGGCCCTGCGCGCCCGCGCCCTGGCCCGCTCGTTCGGCCGCGGCAGCGCGGCACTGGCCGCCCTCGGCCCCCTGGACGCCGAGATCGCCCCGGGCGAATGCGTCTGCCTCGTCGGCCCGTCCGGCTGCGGGAAGTCGACCCTGCTGCGGATCGCCGCCGGCCTGCTGCGCCCCAGCGAGGGCGAGCTGGAAGTCCGGACGAGCGCCGGCCGGCCGACCGCGATGATCTTCCAGGACTACGGCATCTACGACTGGAAGACCGTGCTGGCCAATGTCCGCTTTGGCCTGGACATCCAGCGCGTGCCCCGTAAGGAGGCCGACGAACGGGCCCGCTCCTGGCTCGCCCGGATGGGACTGGCCGACTTCGCCGGTGCCTACCCCGCCACGCTGTCCGGCGGCATGCGCCAGCGCGTCGCCCTCGCCCGCGCACTGGCCGTGGAGCCAGGACTGCTGCTGATGGACGAGCCGTTCGCGGCCCTCGACGCCCAGTTGCGCACCATCCTCCAGGACGAACTGCTCGGCCTCACCCAGGCCACCCGCACCACCACCCTCTTCATCACCCACAGCCTCGAAGAGGCCCTGGTGCTCGGCGACCGGGTCCTGGTGATGTCCGCCCGGCCCGGCCGGATCATCGCCGAACGCCGCCCGCCGTTCGGCCGGCCCCGCACCGGCGCGGTCCGGAACGCACCCGAATTCACGGCCCTGAAGGCCGAGTTGTGGCAGCTGCTGCGCGGCGAGGTCGACGGAGCCACCGCGGCGCGGCCGGCCGCCGAGGGGACGGTCCCCGCATGACCGCCGCCCTCCGCCCGCCCGGTCCCGAGGACGGCCCGCCCGACCGCCTCCTCATCCACCGCCCCGGCCCCGGGGAACTGCGGCCCCGGCGCACCCACCGCCGCCGGCGCGCCCTGGAGCTCTCCCTCGCCGTCGCCGTCCCGCTGCTGCTGGTCGCGCTGTGGCAACTGGCCGCCGACCGGGCCTGGATCGACGCCCGCATCTACCCCGCCCCGTCCACCGTCCTGGCCGACGGATGGGACCGCGCCCTGGCCGGCGACCTGTGGCCGGACGTATGGGCCACCCTGCGGCGCGTCCTGGCCGGCTACGCCGTCGGCACCGTCTCCGGCTACCTCCTGGGCCTGCTGATGGGCTCGCTGCCGCTCGTGCGGGCCGCCCTCGAACCCCTGCTGGACGCCCTGTACGTCGTCCCCAAGCTCGCCCTGCTGCCGGTCTTCCTCAACATGTTCGGGCTCGGCGAAGGGCCGCAGGTCGCCCTCGTCGCCGCCACCGTCTTCTTCTTCGTCTGGATCTCCACCATGGCGGCGGTGCTGGCGATCCCCTCCGGGCACCGCGACGCCGGCCGGGTGTTCGGCGCGAGCCGCCGGCAGATGTTCCGGCACGTCCTGCTGCCCGCCTCCCTGCCCGCCGTCCTCGTGGGCGCCCGGATCGCCGCGGGCGTGGCGGTCCTGGTCATCGTCGCCTCGGAACAGATCGCCGCCACCGACGGCCTCGGCCATCTGATCTTCGACTCGCGCGCCCTGTTCCAGAACGACGTGATGTGCGTCGGCATCGTCTGCGTGGCCGTCCTCGGCGTGTTCTTCTCCGAGCTGGTGCGGCTGGCCGGGCGCTTCCTCACCCCCTGGGCGCCCCGCGACCGCGGCCGGTCCCGGAGCTGAGCCACCGCACCACCCGTCCGCCTCGCCGCCGCCCCGCACGGAGGTCCCATGCGCCCCCGCACCACCACCGTTGCCGCGCTCCTCACCGCGCTCGCCCTCGGCGCGGGCTGCGCCGCCCACCACGACGGCGCGGCCCCCACCGGTCCCCGCACCATCCGGCCCGTAGCGGGCTGCGGCAAGGCCTCCTGGACCGACCCCGCCGACCTCGCGCCGGACCGCACCCCCGCGCGCTGCGACAAGGGCGCCCCGGCCCCGCGCCCCCTCGCCAGGCACCGCACGCTCACCGTCGCCACCGGCACCCTCGGCGCCGAGTACGTGGCCCCGCTGCGGCTGGCCCTCGCCAAGGGCGAGTTCCGCAAGGAGGGCCTGGACGTCCGGCTGAAGGTCCTGCCCACCCCGGAGGCGCTGCCGCTGCTGGCCAAGGGCGACCTGGACGCGCTGTGGGCGGCCCCCGAGGCCGCCGTCGTCAACGGCGTCAACGGCGGCTTCGACATCCGCTGGGTGGCCGGCAACTTCTCTCCCGCCCCGAGGTCCAGGAGCGGCCTGTGGGTGCGCCTGAAGAGCGGGGAGAGCGCCTCCTCGGTCTCGCTGCGGGGTTCGAGGATGGGCACCATGATCGGGAAAGGCTCCGTGATCATGTACCCGATGGCCGCGTCCTTCGCCGCGCACGGCGCCGACCTGCGCTCCGTCGCCTTCCAGCAGCTCGGCTCCGCCGATGTCCTCACCGCCCTGACCGGCGGCGGGGTGGACTCCGCCTGGCTGCTCGACCCGGTCTGGCGCCGGGTCGACGGCGACCGGAAGTACGCCTTCCTCGGCGGCCAGCCCCAGGGCGAACCGCTCGGCGGCGCCCTGTACGGCCCGAACCTGCTCCAGCGGGACCCGGACGCCGGCGTCGCCTTCCTGCGGGCCTACATCCGCACGGTCAACACCTACTTCGCCGGCGACTACAAGGCCGACCGCGCCTTCGTCGCCGAGCTCGCGCGGCTGTTGAAATCCGATCCGAAGACCCTCGCCTCGGTGCCGTCGCTCCGGATGGACTGGGAGATCAGAAAGGGCACCGCGGCCCGGCTCCAGAAGGCCTACCGGGACACCGGCGTCACCCGGGGGGTGCCCCTGCCGGAGAACCGGCTCGTCGACCGCGGCCTGTACGCGGAGGCGGTCGGCCACCGGCCGCGGCCGTAGACACGACGAAGGCCCGGACTCCCAAGGAGTCCGGGCCTTCGTCGTGCAGTAGCGGGGACAGGATTTGAACCTGCGACCTCTGGGTTATGAGCCCAGCGAGCTACCGAGCTGCTCCACCCCGCGTCGTTGTTGGCTTTACTCTAACCCCGGGCCGACGACCAGCGCAAATCCCTTCCGCGCGGCCCCGGGGCCGGCTCTGTGGACCCGGCCCCGGACTCCCGTGGCGCCCGTGGGCGCCCACTACGCGCTGAGCTCCTCCTGGAGCGCCGTACGCAGCCGCGCCGCCCGCTCCGCCACCTCCGGCGGCCCCAGCTCGACGGCGCGCGCACACCAGCTCTGCGCCTCCGCGAGCGCACCGCGCCGGGCGGCGAGCAGCGCCAGCCGGAGCGCCGCCCGGCCGTGCCCGGTCTCCGCCGCGCGCTGCCACCACAGGGCGGCCTCGGGCAGGCTGCCCTCGCGGGCCAGCAGCAGCCCCAGGTTGAAGGCGCCGTTACGGCTGCCGGCCTCGGCCGCCGCGCGGTACCAGTCGGCGGCCTCGACGGCATCGCCACGAGCCGCCGCGAACATGCCAACCCGGACCTGGGCGCGGCGATGCCCCTGCCGCGCGGCCCGCTCGTACCACTGCACGCTCTCGTCGTCGGCCGTGCGCTCGCCATCCGCCCGCCCCTCGCCCGCGGCGGCCGCCCTGCGGTCGAGGAGGTCGGCGAGCCGGAAGGCCGCCTCGGCGCTGCCGCCACCGGCCGCACAGCGCAGGTTCCGCTCCGCGTCCTGCAGCTCACCGTCGCGCAGCTGCACGATGGCGACCTGGAGCGCCGCCTCCGTGTGCCCGGCCGCGGCCGCCCGCTCGTACCAGGTGTGCGCCGTACGCTCCGCACCGCGGCCGGCGAACAGGATGCCGAGGTTGAACGCGGCATCCACGCTGCCCGCCTCGGCCGCCTTGGAGAACCACGGCTCGGCCCCCGAGGCGTCGCCGCGCTGCAGCAGCAGGATGGCGAGCGCGTTGGCGGCCTCGCGGTGCCCGGCGTAGGCGGCCCGGCGGTACCACTGCTCGCCGCGCCCCTCCCGGCCCTGCTCGGCGCAGAGCAGCCCGATGTTGTAGGCGCCGTTCACGTCGCCCGCATCCAGCGCGACGCGGTACCACCGCTCGGCGGTCTGCAGTTCGCCGCGGTCGGCGTGCAGCGCGCCCAGCGCATTGGCAGCGTTGCCATCGCCGTCCTGGGCGGCCCGCCGCCACCATTCCGCCGCGCTCTCCTCGTCCCCCGCGTCCCGCAGCAGGAAGCCCAGCGCACAGGCCGCACGCGCCTCGCCGTCCTTGGCGGCGGACAGGTACCAGCGGCCCGCCTCCTGGACATCGCCGCGGTCCTCCAGCAGCGCCCCCAGCTGCAGCGCGGCGCGCCGGTGGCCCCGCGCGGCGGCCTGCCGGTACCACTGCTCGGCCTCCTCCTGCTGGGTCAGCTCGCCGTACGCGGGGACCGCCTCCCGGTCCGTGTCGCGGCCGTCCTCGATGAGCCGGGCCAGGCGGTAGGCGGCCTCGCGGTGACCGCGCTCGGCGGCCGTACGGAACCAGCGCTCGGCGCCGATGTCCCCGCGGTGCTCCAGCAGGTCGGCGAGTGCGTACGCGCCCAGGCAGTGGCCGGACTCGGCGGACTGGCGCAGCCAGTACTCGGCGGCCGGCTCGTCGCCGCGCTCGCGGTAGTGGCGCCCGAGGGCGTGCGCGGCGGCGGCTGAGCCGGCGACGGCCGCGATGCGCCACCAGCCGGCCGCCTCGTCCCCGTAGCCCCGCTGGTGCAGCAGCACGCCGAGGTTGTTGGCCGCGGCGCGGTCCCCGGCGGCGGCCGCGGAACGCAGATGCGGCTCGGCGCCGTCGAGGTCACCGCGGCGCAGCAGCATCGCGCCGAGGGCGCTCATCGCGGCGGTGTCGCCCGCCTCGGCGGCCCGGCGGTGGCCGGACTCGGTCACGGCATCGGACGCTTCGGCGGCCTCGGCGGCCTCCATCGCGTCCATCTGCAGCTCGGATTCGCGCCCGTCGTCGGGCGCATGCACAAACCGGTCCGTCTCCAACAACCTTGCCTTGTCCCCCATAAGACCCATCGTCGCATCACCTGTAACCCGCGTACACCTGGTATACCGCAGCCAGTGAGGTCACTTCAGCGGTTTGTCGACTTCCCGACACGACGACTTGGCAAACTCAAGCACACACCTTCCCCACATCGGCCGCGCGACCCGGCTTTGATCCGTATTTACCTGAACACATGACGAAGGCCCGGATCCTGGAGGATCCGGGCCTTCGTCTTTTCGTAGCGGGGACAGGATTTGAACCTGCGACCTCTGGGTTATGAGCCCAGCGAGCTACCGAGCTGCTCCACCCCGCGTCGTTGTGTCCTCAAGGTATCACGGCAGCGGGACGGTCCCGACCGACGCCGCGGCCCCTGGGGCCGCCGGTTCGCACCGGTGACCCCAGGGGCCGGGACAACGGAGCGGCTCAGCTGCCCGGCTTGCCGCCCTTCTCGGACGCCTTCGCCGCCCGGTCCAGCGCCGCCTTCAGCTTCTTCTGAGCCTCGCCGTAACCGGCCCAGTCGCCCGAGGCGCGCGCCTTCTCGCCCTCCTCGTAGGCCTTCTGCGCGTCGCCCAGGGCCTGCTGCACCGTCTGGCCGGACGGGGGCCGGCTGGTGTCCTGGTCGCCCGGCGGGTTCTCCGCGCCCGTACTGGGCGCCTTCTTGCCGAAGACCACGTCCAGCGCGTCCTTGAGGGAGTCCTCCAGGACGGGCTTGTTGTCGCCGTAGCTGACCAACACCTTCTTCAGGAGCGGGTAGTTGGTGTTGGCGCCGCGCAGGTAGACGGGTTCGACATAGAGCAGTCCGCCGTCCAGGGGCACGGTCAGCAGATTGCCGTACTCGATTTCCGAGTCGCCGAGCTTCTTGAGGATGTTGAGCTCATTGGCGATGTTCGGATCGGAGTTGAACTTCGACTGCACCAGCTGCGGGCCGGGCACCGGCGTCTGCGAGGGCAGTTTCAGCAGTCTGATCTTGCCGTAGTCGCCGCTGGTCGCATTGGCGTCGACGGCCATGAACGCACCGAGGTTGTCGCGCTTGTTGGGCGTGAAGGTCGTCGTCAGCGAGAAGGCCCGGTTCTTCTGGTCCGGCATCTTCATGCTCAGGTAGTACGGCGGAACCGCGTTGCCCGACTTGGTCGTCGGGTCGTTCGGGATCTGCCAGCGCTCGGAGCCGGTGTAGAAGGTGCCGGGGTCCGTGACGTGGTACGTGGTCAGCAGCTGGCGCTGCACCTTGAAGAGGTCCTGCGGGTAGCGCAGGTGCTCCTTGAGCGCCGGGCTGATGGCGCTCTTCTTCTCGACCGTGCCGGGGAACGACTTCATCCAGGTCTTGAGGACCGGGTCCTTCTCGTCCCACTGGTAGAGCTTCACCGAACCGTCGTAGGCGTCCACCGTCGCCTTGACGGAGTTGCGGATGTAGTTGACCTGGTTCTGCTGGGCCACCACCGCCCGCTGGCCGTCGGTGAGCGAATCGGCCGTGCTGTCCCCGAGCGTGGTGCGCGAGGCGTACGGGTAGCCGTTGCTGGTGGTGTAGGCGTCCACGATCCACTTGATCCGGCCGTCGATGACCGCCGGGTAGGCGTCGCCGTCGATGGTCAGCCAGGGGGCGACGGCTTCGACGCGCTCCTTGGGCGTGCGGTTGTACAGGATCCGCGAGCCCTTGCCGATCGCTCCGGAGTAGAGGATCTGCGGCTCCCCGAAGGCCGCCGCGTAGGCGGCGCGGTTGACCGGGTTGGAGAGGTTGACGCCGCTCTTGCCCCGGTAGCTGTAGCTCTTCTCGCCGCTGTCGTCGGAGTAGTCCAGTTCCTTCTGCGGACCGCCGACGATGGAGTACTGCGAGGTCTTCTCGCCGTAGTACACCCGCTGCTGGTACGGGGGCAGCTGCCCCTTGGCCGGCAGGTCCGACTCGGTGTACTTGGGGCCGCCGCCGTCGGAGGCCTCGGTCCCCTTGGCGGCGACCGCGCCGTAGCCGTGGGTGTACTTGAAGTGGTCGTTGATCCAGTTGCGCTCGGGGATACCGGCGATGTTCAGCTCGCGCAGACCGATGACGGTGTCCTGCTCGGCACCGTCCTTGTCCTTGTAGCGGTCGACATCGAGGGTGGAGGGGAACTGGTAGTACCCGCGCACCTGCTGCTGTTGCTGGAAGGCCGGCGAGACCACGTTCGGGTCGAGCAGCCGCATGCTGGCCGTGGTGTCGGCGTCGTCGCGCAGCCGCTGACTGTCCGCCTTGTCGGCGGGCTTGTAGTCGCCCTTGTACGGCGTGACCTCGGAGTTCTGGATGTCGTACGCATCCCGGGTCGCCTTGATGTTCTGCTTGATGTACGGCGCTTCCTTGGCCTGCTCGTTCGGCTGGACCTGGAACTTCTGCACGATCGCCGGGTACAGCCCGCCGATGAGGATCGCCGAGAGCACCATCAGGCCGAAGCCGATCACCGGCAGCTGCCACGTCCGCCGCCAGAGGGTGGCGAAGAACAGCACCGCACAGATCGCCGCGATGAAGAACAGGATCGTCTTCGCCGGGAGGTAGGCGTTGGCGTCGACGTACCGCAGGCCCGTCCAGTTGTCGGCGGACTTCAGGCCGCTGGACTTGACCGCCAGGCCGTACCGGTCGAGCCAGTACGCGATCGCCTTGAGCGAGACGAAGATGCCCAGCAGCACCGACAGATGGCCGGTGGCCGCCGCGGTCGCCCGCGAGCCGGGGCTGGTCAGCCGCAGCCCGCCGTAGAGGTAGTGCGTCAGCGCCGCGGCGACCAGACACAGCACCGCACAGGCGAAGCCGAAGCTCAACAGGAAGCGGTACCAGGGCAGATCGAACGTGTAGAAGGCGATGTCCATGCCGAACTGCGGGTCCGTCTTGCCGAACGGCACGGCGTTGACCCACTGCAGCCAGGTCCGCCACTCCCCCGAGGCGGAGGCGCCGGCGATCAGTCCGATCACCGCGGTGACCGCGATCAGCGCCCACTTCTTGAAGGGCGCGATACCCATGCGGTAACGGTCCAGGCTCTGCTGCTCCACGGACATCGCGCTCAGCGGCGGCCGCAGCCGGTGCGCGAGCCAGACGTTGACGCCGACGGCCACGGCCATCAGGACGCCGAAGGAGAAGAACAGACCGATCTTGGTCCACAGGGTGGTGGTGAAGACCGAGGAGTACTTGACCGAGCGGTACCAGAGCCAATCGGTCCAGAACCCCGCAAACATCACGAAGAGCATGGCCAGGACGGCCAGCACACCCAACGTCATGAGCAGGGTCCGGATCCGCCGCGATGGTCGGCCGACTCTGATCCGTGGCCCTGTCGGGCCTCCGCCGCGGTCCGGCATCTGGAAAGCCAAGGTGCGCACCTCGAAGTTCGCTGTCGTGTGGAGCAGGCCCGGCGATAGTAGGACCCACCGATGCAACTTACGAAGGCTTTACTCAGTTCCCGCTTTCCGGGGTACACAAGGCACGATGTTGAGCATGACTGACCTTCCTGGCTCTCCCGCTGCCGGCACCCCCCTCGCCGCCGACCCCCTGACCCGCGCGGTGCTCGAGATCGACGAGTACAGCGCCGGGCTCGGCTGGGATCAGCCGGCCCGACTGTTCGCCCTCGTCGACACCGCCAAGCTGCGTGCGCAGGAGCCCTCGCTCGCCGCCCAGCTCGGCATCGACGACTCCACCACCGCGTCCCTGACCCCCGTGGAACAGGACGAGATCCCGGCGGGCGTCCCGCTGGACGAGTTCCTCGCCACCATTGCCTGGCCCGATGCCGTCAGCGGCTGCGCGCTGACCGTGGAGCGGCTGATGCTGCCCCCGTCCGCCGAGGACTCCGAGCCCGCGGGCATGGACGAGGCGCGGCTCGCGAAGTGGGTCGCCGAGCACCCGGACCGCCAGGAGGTCCGGATGACGGTGGCCGTGCTGCGGGACGGCCGGCGCGAGTCGGCGCTGCGGCTGCGCGAGAAGGACTCCACGTCCGAGGTGCTCACCGGCTCGGCACTGGTGCCGGGCCTCGCGGAAGCGCTGTCCGCGACGTTCGAGGGCTGATCGCGGCCTGCCGGGCCGGCGCCCGGGCCGGACGTGCGCGCCGGGCCCGGGCGGCTCCCCGGTGGGGCCCTAGGAGTGGTGGCCTGCGGGGCTGCAGCTCGGCAGGCCCGCGGTGTCGCCCTTGCGGATCTTCTCCAGCGCCTTGACGGCGTCGCCTATGGTGCCGACCTTGACGAGCGTGAGCCCCTGCGGGGTGTCCTTGGCCGCGGCGGCGCAGTTCTCCTTGGGCGTCAGGAAGTACTGGGCGCCCTTGTCCCGCGCACCGACCGTCTTCATCGAGATGCCACCGATCGGGCCGACCTTGCCCTTGTCGTCGATGGTGCCCGTACCGGCCACGAACTTGCCGCCCGTCATGTCCCCGGGCGTGAGCTTGTCGACGATGCCGAGCGCGAACATCAGCCCGGCGCTCGGGCCGCCGACGTCGGCCAGCTTGACGTCGATGGGGAACGGGAAGATGTGATCCACCCCGGCCTGGATGCCCACGATGGCCCGGCCGTCGTCCGCCTTCTGCGTCGTGATCGTGATCTGCTTCGCGCCGGTCCCGGGCTTCTTGCCCCGCTTCTCCGCCGCGGCGGCGTCCTTGGCGGGGATGATCGTGAAGACGACCTTCTCGCCCGGCTTGTGCCGGGTGACGAGCTTGGCGACGTCGCCCGCCTGCTTGACCGCCGTGCCGTCCACCGCCTTGATCACGTCGCCCGCGTGCAGCCGCCCGTCGGCCGGCTTGTCCTTGACGACGGAACCGACGACGGTCTGCGCGGCGACCGGGAGGTGCAGCTGGTGGAGGGCGGAGGTCTTGGCACTCTCCTGGGACTGGCTGAACTCCTCGGCGTTCTCCTGGTCGGCCTGCTCGGCCGTCTGCCCCTCGGGGTAGAGCGTCTTGTGCGGCACCACGGCGTTGTCGTGGTCGAGCCAGCCGTAGACCGCCTCGAAGAGGTTCATGCGGTAGTCGGGGCCGGTGACGCGGACAGTGGTCATGTTGAGATGACCGGTCGTCGGGTACGTCTTGCGCCCGGAGATCTGCAGCACCGGCTCGCCGTCGTGATCACCGAGGGTGTTGACCGTCGGCCCCGGTGACATCTCGGAGTACGGCACGGGAATCAGTACCCCGGCGCAGAGCAGCGCGATCAGCATCAGGGTCGAGGCGAGCAGCGTCGCGGTGCGGCGTGGCATGGAACGACAGTACGGGACGGGTATGACAACCGGCCCGCGGGGCCGTCCGTACGAGATCGAACACCCGCCCGTACGCGGACCTCTCCCCCGGACGCGTCGGCCGCCCGCGCGAACCGGCGGGGAAGGTCAGACGGGGTCCGAGGCGGGGTCGGGGGCGGCGTGCTCCTTCTCCATGGCGTCGCGGAACCGGGCATAGCCCGCGAGCTCCGCAACATCCCCCGCTTTACGGTTCCGCAGGGCCCAGCTGCTCCACACCGCGGCAACCAGCCCGGCACCCACCGGAATCAGCAACCAGAGGAGCGCACCCATCAGCGACCTCCCAACCCCTTGTACGACCGCGATCGACGAATAAGCAGATTAACCATCTGCTGGGTCAACGCTCACGCCAGGGGGCGGGTTACGCAACCGGAACACAAGGCACCGGTTCGGCCTCACGTTCGGAGGCCACCACCCCGTGGCGACAAGGCCACGGCCTGCGCGTCTGCCGTCTCGCCTGCCCCGGGAACGTGCCGTTACGCACCGGGCGGATCATCGCTCTCCAGAAGACGGCGCTACGCGCCGACCCATTCTTCGGTGCCGTCGGAGAACGTCTGGTGCTTCCAGATCGGCACCTCGTGCTTGAGCTCGTCGATCAGCCTGCGGCAGGCCTCGAACGCCTCGCCGCGGTGCGGGCAGGAGACCGCGACCACCACGGCCAGGTCGCCGATGCGCAGATCGCCCACGCGGTGGACGGCGGCCAGCGCCCGTACCGGGAAATCGGCGATCACCTTCTCGGCGATCCGGCGCATCTCCGCCTCCGCCGTCGGATGCGCGGAGTAGCCCAGGCCCTCGACGTCGGAGCCGTTGTCGTGCGAGCGGACCGTGCCGACGAACAGGGCCGTGCCGCCGGCCGCCGCGTCTCCCACGGCGGCGAACACCTCGTCCACGGACAGCGCGCGCTCGCGGATCTCCAGGAGCCGGATCGGGTCCGGGGCGGCCTGCTCACCGGGGTGGTCGCGGCCGGGGGACGAAGGGGAGGGCATGCCAGACATACCCCCATCGTGCCGTACGCGGGCGCGGTGCGGAACGGCCGTTTCCGCCGGTCGTCCGGGCCGCCGTATGGAGACTCCTCCAGTCCGGCGGACCCGGTCGCGCTCAGATACGGCGGCGGGCCTTACGGGCGCGCCGTACCAGTGCGGCGGTGCCCAGGAGGGCGACGGTGGCTCCGGCGGCGCCCGCGGCGGTGGCGTCCTTGCGGCCCAGCCTGCGGCCCGCGACGGTGTGCCGTCCGGCGACCTCCTCCAGGAGCTCGGCGAGCACCTCCTCGTTCGTCCACCGGGGGCGCCAGCCCGCGTCGTGCAGCCGGCTGCCGCTGACCACCCACGGATGCATCGTGTACGCGAGGTCGCCGGCGGGCGACGGCGTCAGGCCGATGCGGTGCAGGCGGGCCGCGGCGCCCAGGGCCACCGAGGACGGCAGCTCCATGCGCCGGATGCCGGAGAGCTCCTCGACCTCTTCCTGCTCCAGCCAGCCGTCGCAGCCCACCGCCAGCTCGCCGTCGACCTTCTCCAGCGCGGCGAACTCCAGGGCGCTGACCAGGTCCTCGACGTGGCAGAACTGCCAGGCGGGGCGGGACCCGGCGACGACCAGGAGGCGGGGCGACTCGAAGTAGCGGGTCAGCGCCGTATCCGTGCCGCCCACCAGGACGGTGGGGCGCAGCACGGTGACGTTCAGGCCGGGGTGCGCGCGGGGCGCGCGGTGTGCCAGGTGCTCGATCTCCAGGAGGTCGCCGACGCCGGTGGCGTCCGCGGTGGCCCGCAGCTCGGCGTCCTCGGCCAGGGGAACATCGTTGTCGGGCAGCGCCCCGTAGACCATGGCGGAGGTGCACAGCACCGCCCGGTGGACACCGGCGGCCGCGGCGGCGGTGAGCACGGTCTGGGTGCCGCGCACGTTGTACGCGGTGCGCGCCGCGTCGTCGGTCTCCAGGTCGAGGTCGAGCGCCAGGTGGACGACGACGTCCGCGCCGCGCAGTTTGTCGGCGATGGCCGGGTCCCGGACGTCCAGGACGTGCCAGTGCGCCTCGGCGACGTCGCCGCGCCGCTCATCGATGGCCACCACCTCCTTGACCTCGTCGGACGCGACCAGGGCGCGTGTGAGCAGCGCACCGACTCCGGAGGCGGCTCCGGTCACGGCGACCACGGGCCGCCGCAGCGGCCGGTTCGTGGTCCCGCCTGCGGTATCGCCTGCCTTCTCGGTCTGGGCCGCAGCGTTTCGCGCTGCGCGAACGGTCGGATCTGGGGAACTCACCGGGCGTCTCCAGCGGTTGTCTTCAGTGCGGACACGTGCTGACGCGTCCGCACCAGGTGGCGTCCATCCTGCCGCAGCCACCGGGTCAGCGAAGCACCGAGCCCCGAAGCGGTCCGGGTGTCTACGCTGGAGGTGATGTCGGGCAGCCGCCGTCGGCCACCTGGTCGGCGGCCCTACGAGCCGAGGAAACCCGTGAGTGACACCCCATTTGGATTCGGCCTTCCGCCGGAGGAGCCGGAGGACGGCGACAACGGCAAGAAGAAGGGCGGCCAGGGAGGTAGCCAGGGCCCCGCGGACCCCTTCGGGTTCGGCGGCGGGAGCGGCGGCGCGGACAACCCGTTCGCGGCGCTCTTCGGCGGCATGGGCGGCCCCGGCGGCGAAATGAACCCTGGTGACCTGGGAGCCGCGTTCCAGAAGCTCGGGCAGATGCTCTCCTACGAGGGCGGCCCGGTGAACTGGGACATGGCCAAGGACATCGCGCGGCAGACCGTGGCGCAGGGCGCCGAGGACGGCAGCAAGGACGCGAGTCTGTCGCCGGGCGAGCGCAGCGCGGTCGAGGAGGCCGTACGCCTCGCCGACCTGTGGCTGGACGGTGTGACGTCGCTGCCGTCGGGCTCCGGCTCGGTGGTGGCCTGGAGCCGCGCCGAGTGGGTCGAGGAGACCCTCCCGGTGTGGAAGGACCTGGTCAATCCGCTCGCCGAGCGCGTCGGCTCGGCCATGGGCGACGTACTGCCCGGGGAGATGCAGGCCATGGCGGGCCCGCTGCTCGGGATGATGCGCTCCATGGGCGGCGCGATGTTCGGCACCCAGATCGGCCAGGCGCTCGGCGTGCTGGCCGGCGAGGTCGTCGGTTCGACGGACATCGGCCTTCCGCTGGGGCCGGCCGGCAAGGCGGCGCTGCTGCCCGGGAACATCGCGACGTTCGGCGAGGGCCTGGGCGTGCCGGAGGAGGAAGTGCGGCTGTATCTGGCCCTGCGCGAGGCCGCCCACCAGCGGCTCTTCGCGCATGTGCCGTGGCTGCGCTCGCATCTGTTCGGTGCCGTCGAGGGCTATGCGCGCGGCATCAAGGTCGACACGACCAAGCTGGAGGACGTGGTCGGCCAGATCGACCCGCAGCACCCCGAGGAGCTGCAGAACGCCCTTCAGCAGGGCATGTTCCAGCCCGAGGACACCCCGGAGCAGAAGGCGGCGCTGGCCCGGCTGGAGACCGCGCTGGCCCTCGTCGAGGGCTGGGTGGACGCGGTGGTGCACGCCGCCGCCAAGCCGCATCTGCCGTCGGCGGACAAGCTCCGTGAGACGCTGCGGCGGCGCCGGGCCAGCGGGGGCCCCGCCGAGCAGACGTTCTCGACGCTGATCGGTCTGCAGCTGCGGCCGCGGCGGCTGCGGGACGCCTCGCGGCTGTGGGCGTCACTGACCGACGCGCGCGGTCTGGAGGGCCGCGACGGCCTGTGGGAGCACCCGGACATGCTGCCGACGGCGGCCGACCTGGACGACCCGGACGGCTTCGTGCACCACGAGCAGCCGGACTTCTCCGAGCTCGACAAGATGCTCGGCGAGGCCGCGAGCGGCAACAAGCCGGACCTGGAGAAGCCCGCCCGGGAGAGCGAGGGCCCGGACGGGACCCCCGGCGAGGGCAAGGACGACGGCGACAAGTGAGTCTGCACGAGGAAGCGGCGCGGGTGCTCAAGGAGTGGCCCGCGCCGTCCCCCGAACAGGAACAGCTGCGGCTGACGTACCTGGACCATCTCGCCGCCCATCGGGACGGCATGTGGAAGCCCTGCAAGGACGGACACCTCACGGCCAGCGCGCTGGTGATCGACCCGGCCGGCGGCCGGGTGCTGCTCACCCTCCACCGCAAGCTGGAGATGTGGCTGCAGATGGGCGGCCACTGCGAGCCGGAGGACGCCTCGCTGGCCGATGCGGCGCTGCGTGAGGCGCGCGAGGAGTCGGGGATCGCGCAGGGGCTGACGCTGCTGCCCGGCGGCCCGGTGCGGCTGGACCGTCATCACACGCCCTGCGCGGTGCATCTGGACGTCCAGTACGCGGCGCTGGCCCCCGCGGACGCGGTGGCGGCGATCAGCGACGAGTCGCTGGATCTGCGGTGGTTCGCCTACGACGAGGTGCCCGGCGTCGCCGACACCTCGGTGGTGCGGTTGGTGGAGCGCACCCGCGCACTCCTCTAGCCGCCGGCAGACCCGCATCGCCCGCGCTTCGGCGCCCGCCCTTTCCCGGGTGGGCGCCGAAGCACGTCAACGGCGTGCCGGCAAACGTCGGTGACGCTGCGGGCGGTCAGTTGGTGAAGATGTTGCCCTGGTTCATGCCCCGCGCGCCCTGCTGGCCCATGCCGAACTGGGCGGCCGCACCGGAGCCGATGACGGCGTTCTGCGGCGGCAGCAGCTCGCTGGGCTGGACCAGTGCGTAGCCCTGGCCGAGGAAGCTGAGCTCCCAGCCCTCGCCGGTGTTGCCGCGCCGGCGGAACACTCCCGAGGAGTGCGTCTGCGCCTGCATCTGCACCCGCAGCGAGGCGGACCAGGCGACCACCGCGTCGGCGTCGGCGTTGACGTACTTGTCGGGCGTGACCTGCAGCATCAGCGGTTCGCCGGAGGTCATCAGGACCACCTGGCCCTGCCCGGAGATGTTGAGCTGGTACTTGCCGGTGCCGGAGATGCCGTACTGGCTGTCGACGGAGACGACCTCCCAGTGGAGGCGGGAGTCCAGCGCCAGGACGTAACTGCTGTCCACGGTCAGGCCGTCGTGGTCGACGTCGACGACATGGATGTACTGGGCGAGGTTGGCCAGGTAGACCGTGCCCTGCCCGGAGACGCGCATCAGGTCGAGACCCTCGCCGGAATGCGCGCGGGTGCGGTGCTGGCCGGGCGTCTGGTAGTTGCCGTCGAATTCGAGCAGCCCCTGGTAGGCGACCATCGCGCCCTTGCGGGCGAGAAGGTCCTCGTGGCCCTGGAGGGCGACGCGCAGCAGCTGGCTGTTCTGCAGGGCGTAGCGGTCCTGGGTCTGTGCCTCCGTGAAGGCGAAAAGCGGACTCTGCATGGCGTGTTCGGTCCTCCCCCTCAGCCCCGGGCCCGGAGCCGGTCGGTGCTGTCCTCGCTGGGCTGGACGACGACGAACCCGTGGCCGGAGAAGCCCAGTTGGTACGCCTCGCCGCTGCCGCGCCCGATCATCGAGGACGCCTTGAAGCTGCGCTTGCCCTTCATCTTCAGATTGGTCGACCAGGCGACCAGGGCGTCCGGGTCCACATACGTCTCGTCCTCGCCGCGGCCGCAGTCGACGACGATGGGCGTGCCCCGGGAGGTCAGGGCGACCCAGCCGGTGCCGGAGATACCGACGTTGAAGAGCCCCTGGCCGGCGAACTTCGCCATGCCCTTGACGCGCTGCACGCCCCACTGGAGCTGTGCGTCGAAGGCGAGGAGGTTGGTGCCGTTGACGGAGAGCGAATCGCCGTCGAGGTTGATGCAGACGACGTCGGCGCCGTAGTCGGCGAGGTAGAGCAGGCCGTCTCCGGAGCACTTCATCAAAGGTGCGCCTTCGCCGGTGATCCACTGGGACGCCATCTGGCGGACGGCGGGCGGGTTCGGCTCGTACTGGACGAAGCCTTCGTAGGCGACCATCGAGCCGGTGCGCGCGAAGACGTCCTGGCCGCTCTGCATGGCGATCTTCACCATGGCGCTGCCGTGGTTCTCCATACGGGCGGCGGGCGGGGTCGGGACGTAGCCCGACAGCTGCTGCTGGTTCATGACGGGCTCCCTCAGACCTCGTAGGGCTGGACGACGATGAAGTTGCCGGGCGCGCCGCGGAACTGGAGGTTCACGGTCTCGCCGGAGTGGCCGGGGAAGGCGTGCCGGCGCAGGCTCACCTGACTGGAGATGATCACCTGCGAGGCCGCGGACCAGGCCACGATGGCATTGGCATCGGCGAAGGTGGTCGGGGTGACCGGCAGCACGACCGGGGTGCCCTGGGTCTTGACGACGAGGGTGCCGGTGCCCTGGAACTGCATGGTGAACAGGGCGCCACCGGGGATGCCGTGGCCCTCGATGCGGCGGACCTCGTGCTGCAACGACTCGTCGAAGGCGAGGACGCTCTCGGCGGACACGCAGATCGCGTCGCCCTGCAGCTCGATGGGGTGGACATGGGCGCTGTTCTCGGCGAAGAAGACCTGGCCCTGGCCGGTGCAGCGCATCAGCTGCATTTCCTGGCCGGTGGCGTTGCCGACGATCCGGCCGCGGAAGCCGGCGCCCTTGTAGCCGAAGTCGACCTTGCCCTGGTAGAGCACCATGCTGCCCTGGCGGGCGAGCACCGGCTGGCCGTCGACGCCGAGGTCGACACGGATCAGCTTGCTGTTCTGCGGGGTCCAGCGCTGGCCGGTGGGGGCTTCCTTGTACTTGTCCAGTACGACGCCGAGGCCGGGGCCGCCGCCCTGGGGGACCGCCGGGGCCTGGCCGCCGGGGTACGGGGCGCCCGGGGGCGGTCCCGGCTGACCGTACGGGGCGGGCTGTCCCTGCGGGGCACCGTATCCGCCGGGCGGCGGGGCGGGCTGGCCGTAGGGCGGAGCCTGCTGGCCCGGGAAACCGCCGGGCACGGTCTGCTGCTGTCCGTAGGGGTCCTGGCCGGGCGCCGGCTGGCCGTACGGGGCGGGCGGCTGCTGGCCGGGCGGCGCCAGCGGCGCGGCGATGGTGGGCGCGTGGTGCACCTGCGGGGCGGTGGGCTGCGGCGCGGCCGGGGGCGCTTGCGGCGCGCCCTGGGGCGGGCCGAAGTCGGGCGCGGGCTGCAGGGGTACGGGCGCGGCGGCGGGCGCCCCGAAGGACGGCGCGGGGGCCGCCGCACCGGACGGCGGCGCGAAGCCGGGCGCGCCCTGCGGCGCGGCGGGCGGCGCGGGTGCCTCGGCCTCTTCGGCGACCTCGCCGCCGAAGTTCTTCAGCAGCGCCTCGAGGCCGCCGTCGAAGCCCTGGCCGACCGCGGCGAACCGCCAGACGTCCTTGAGGTAGAAGTCACCGAGCATGACGGCGCGTTCGGTGCTGAACTCGCTGCCGTCGAAGGAGTAGCGGGCGACCTCTTCGCCTCCGGCCACGATCCGGAGGTAGCCGGGGCCGATCTGCGAGATCTGGCCCGCGCCGTCGAGCGCGGCGGTGAAGGAGAGCTTCTGGATGTGCGGGGGGATCTTGTCGAGGGTGACCCGGAACGACTCGCTGTCGCCGGCCTGCGCCCCGAGCAGCTGGATCGACTCCTCGGGCGACTTGGGCTGGTTGAAGAAGATGAAGTACCGGTCGTCGGACAGCCGCTCGTCGGCGTCCAGACCGAAGCAGCTGATGTCGAAGGTCAGGCCGGATCCGGCGATCTGCACGCCGACGTACAGATCCGTTCCCGCCGTCAGATCACCGATCTTGGCCTTGTGGCCCCGCTGGAATTCCCTGGCCATACGTAACGCCCGTCCCCCGCTCCCGCTGTGAGTTCCTTCTGCGCGGCCAGGCTAACCGCTGGCGCCGACAACGGGCGATGCCGGGGCGCGACGGATCTCGCCGGCTGCCGCGGTCAATCGCCGCGGGCGGCGGGCAGCTGGGGCAGCCGGTCGGCCGCGACCACTCCTTCGAGGTAGCCGCGGGCCCGCTCCGTACGGGGGTAGGCCTCCAGCAGCCGCCAGAAACGGGGGCCGTGGCCGGGGACGAGCAGATGGGCGAGTTCGTGCAGCAGGACGTAGTCGATGACGTACTCCGGCATGCCCTGAAGACGGTGCGACAGGCGGATGCTGCCCTCAGCGGGGGTGCACGAGCCCCAGCGGGTGTTCTGGTTGGTCACCCAGCGCACCGACGCGGGGCGGGCCCGGCCGTCCAGATACTGGCCGGAGAGCCGTTCGGCGCGCTGGACCAGCTCGCCGTCGCCCAGCAGCCGCTTGCTTTCCTGGGCGGCGAGCTTGTCCAGCATGACGGTGACCCAACGCCGCTCCTCCGCCTCGGACATACGGGCCGGAATCAGGACAACGGTGCGGTCGCCCTCGCGGTACGCCGAGACCGTTCTGCGCCGCCGTGAGCTGCGGCGCACCTCGACGGCGCTGGTACCCGGCCGGCGGGCTTCGGGGCTCGGGGCAGGCCTGCGCGATGTGTCAGCGGCGCGGCGCAGGGGTGTCTCCCCGGGTCCGTGGGAGGGGTCGGCGGGCACGCGCCCGACGTTACCCGCTGGCGGTGCACGAAGTCCCGCCCCGCGGTCGGTTCGCCACCGAACCACTCCATGGCGTGCACCGCTTGTACGACCGCTGCCCCCTGCCTGTGGATAACTTCCGCACGAATCCGCGGCACGGCGCATGCTGAGGGCCGGACGACGAAGGACGGGGGCAACGATGCGGCATCCGATGCTCAAGCCCGCGCTGCGGCGCGGCTGGCGCGACCGGGAAACGGTGCGGTTCGGTGTGGCGCCGGCGCATGCGCTGGTGGTCGGCCCGGTCGACACGGCGACCGGCAGCTTCCTCTCGCTGATCGACGGCACCCGCACCCTGCAGCAACTGATCGACGAGGCCGCGTTGCTCGACCTCCCGCCCGACCACGTACGGGGTGTGGTCGACCGGCTCGGCGCGGCCGGGCTGCTGGAAGCGCCCACCGCCGGCGGCCCGTCGGCCGAGGCCGTACGGGCGGACCAGGCCGCCTTCGAACGGCTGCGGCCCGACCTGGCGTCGCTCTCGGTACGGCATCCGGAGCCCGCGGGCGCCCTGGGCCGGATGGGCGCGCGCCGGGCGGTCCGGGCGCGGGTCAAGGGAGCGGGTCGGGTCGGCGCCGCGATCGCGGCGCTGCTCTCGGCCTCGGGGATCGGCCGGGTGGAGGTGGTCGACGGCGGCACGGTCCAGCCGTGGGACGTGATGCCCGGCGCCCTGCCCGCCGAGCGGACCGGAGAGCGGCGGGACGCCGCCGCGCGACGGCTGGTCCGCCGGTCCTCCCCCTGGGGCCGTACGCCGCGGCCGCGGGTCCCGGTGGACGAATCCGGTGAACCCGGACTGTCCCTCATGGTGCTCGCCCCGCGCGACGGGCTCGGCGCGTACGCCCCCGACCCCCGTGATCTCCGAGCCGCTGCTCACCGCCGGCATCCCGCATCTTTACGCGGGGGTGATCGAGGGCACGGGGGTGGTGGGTCCGTTGGTACTGCCCGGAGGTTCGGCCTGTGCCCGTTGCGATGAACTGCGCCGTACGGACGCGGAGCCGGCCTGGCCGCGGCTGCTGGCGCAGTGGCGGTCGGGACGAGGTTCCCCCGCGGTGCCGGCCTGCGATGCCGCGCTGGCAACGGCGGTCGCGGGAGTCGCCGCCGTGCAGGCACTGACGTTCCTGGACGGTGAACTGCCGCCGTGCACAGGGGTGCGGATGGAGCTCGCCTCGCCGTGTGCCACCGTGCGCACGGTGCGGATCGAGCCGCATCCGGAGTGCGGCTGCGGTGCTGCCGATGCCCGGTGTACGGCAGACGCCTCGGATCCTCGGCCGTGACACGCCACAATGACGGAGTAACCCCGGTTGGGGGACAGTGTGAGTTGGAGGGGCGCATGTCTGATCTTCCCCGCAAGGCGGTCACCCGCACCGCCAAGCTGGCCGCGCTGCCACTGGGGTTCGCCGGCCGTGCCACCTGGGGCCTCGGCAAGCGGATCGGCGGCAGATCCGCCGAGATCGTCGGCCGGGAGCTGCAACAGCGCACCGCGGAACAGCTCTTCAAGGTGCTCGGTGAGCTGAAGGGCGGGGCGATGAAGTTCGGGCAGGCGCTGTCCGTCTTCGAGTCGGCGCTGCCCGAGGAGATCGCCGGCCCCTACCGCGCCGCCCTGACGAAGCTTCAGGAGGCGGCGCCGCCGATGCCGACCAGCACGGTGCACGCGGTGCTGGCGGAGCGGCTCGGCGAGGACTGGCGGGAGTTGTTCGAGGAGTTCGAGGACAAACCGGCGGCGGCGGCCTCGATCGGGCAGGTCCACCGTGCGGTGTGGCACGACGGCCGGGAGGTGGCCGTCAAGGTGCAGTATCCGGGCGCGGGTCAGGCCCTGTTGTCGGACCTGGCGCAGCTGAGCCGGTTCGCCCGGCTGCTGGGCCCGCTGATCCCGGGTATGGACATCAAGCCGCTGATCACCGAGCTACGCGACCGGGTGTCGGAGGAGCTGGACTACTCCCTGGAGGCGGCGGCCCAGCAGGCGCATGCCGAGGAGTTCGCCGACGACCCGGATGTGGTGGTGCCGGCGGTGGTGCACCAGTGCGACGAGGTGCTGGTGACGGAGTGGATGGACGGGGTGCCGCTGTCGGAGGTGATCGCGGAGGGCACTGACGAGCAGCGGGACCGGGCCGGTCAGCTGCTGGCCCGCTTCCTCTTCTCCGGCCCCGCCCGTACGGGCCTGCTGCACGCCGATCCGCACCCGGGCAACTTCCGGCTGCTGGCCGGGGACTCCCCGGACGGCCCGGTCGAGGAGTGGCGGCTGGGGGTGCTGGACTTCGGCACCGTCGACCGGCTGCCGGAGGGGCTGCCGCCGACGATCGGCACCTCGCTGCGGATGACGCTGGACAGCGAGGCGGACGCCGTCTACCAGCTGCTGTGCGAGGAGGGCTTCGTCAAGGAGTCCATCGAGCTGGACCCGGACGCGGTGCTCGCATACCTGCTGCCGATCATCGAGCCCGCCCTGGTCGACGAGTTCACCTTCACCCGGAGCTGGATGCGCCATCAGGCCGCCCGGATCGGTGATCTGCGCTCCCCCGCACACCAGTTGGGCAAACAGCTCAATCTGCCGCCTTCCTACCTCCTGATCCACCGTGTGACCTTGAGCACGATCGGGGTGCTGTGCCAGCTGGGGGCGACGGTGCGACTGCGCGACGAACTGGAGGCCTGGCTGCCCGGCTTCGTACCCGAGGAGGAACCGGCCGGCCCGGACGTCACCGGCATCGCCACCGCCGTGGACGACGAGACCGGCGCGGATCTGAGCAAGCGTGCCGTCGAGGAGACCACGGCCTGACCCGGACCCGCCCGGCCGCACGGCCCCGTCCCGCCCACTCCGTCCACCGGAGCGGACGGGACGGCCCGGGGTCCTCCGGCGCCGGCAGCCTCGGCAGGCGGCCGGGGCCGCTCACCACCAGCTCGAATCCAGCCGCCCTTCGATGGCCCTGATGTTCTGCCGGGCGCAGCCGTCGCAGAAGTAGCGGCGCTCACCGTTCTCGACGGAGCAGGTCCAGGTCGGCGGGGAGCCCTCGGCGACCGCGCCGCAGCCGGCGCACACCACATCCCCGTCGGCCAACTTCGCCTGTTCATGCGTCTTCTGGTCCACCAGCCGACGATAGCCCCGTCCACCCCGCGAAACGGGACACCACGCACCGCGGGGCCCGCCCTGTCGGACGGACCCCGTGGGTGGCGGCATCAGCGGCCGCCTTACTGCATCACGGCCATCGCCAGCGCGCGGCGGGCGCGGAGCGACGCGCGCTCGGCGCGCCGCTGCATCCGCCGCGCGGCGGCGAGCCGATGAGCCCTGCGTTCCGATTCGGCCTCTTGCAGGCGTTCGTGCATATGGGCACGCGCCAGGGCTTCTGGGATGAGTTGCATGGCGAGGTTCCTGTTCTGACGCGACTCGATCGCGTCGACGTTCACGGGGACGGGCGTGTCGGTGAGGGAGGGATTCATCGTGAGGTCCTGCTTCTGGGGGTCCCGTGTGAGGGGACGGTCGATCGTTCCTGTGCCGAAGGTGTTCATGCCGCAACCGGGTTCTTGCGCGGACGGCCACGCGGACGCTTCCGCGGTACGACGACACCCTGGACGAAGAGCTCGCCGCCCCAGACGCCCCACGGCTCACGGCGGTCTTTGGCACCGGCGAGACAGGCCTCACGGACCGGGCAGGTCTGGCACAGCGTCTTGGCGTACTCGACGTCGGCCGGGGACTCGGCGAAGAAGACCTCGGGGTCGTAGGTGCGGCACGGTACGGCAGCGCCGAGGCGGTCGATCTCGTCGTCGAGCTCGGTGAGGGGAAGCAAGGAGTTCTCCTGAGGGTCGGGCGGAGGGATCAGGTCGGTTGCTACGGACGGGGTGTGCGTCTGCAGTTGCACGGTGGTGTGTTCCTCGTCTGTTCGGCCCGGCTGGTGGCTGGGCGCGTTGGGCAAGCAAAAGGGCCGCGGATCCCGGTGTGGGTTCCGCGGCCCTGGAAGGTGCCGACCTGATCGTGCCGATCAGGCTGGATCTCTCCAGGGTTCGAGGCCGCGGTAGGCCCACATTTCATGCTGCGTCTGGTACTGATTCCGGGATTCGGCACCATTGGCCGCCCCGAAGACACGGGCGAGTGCCGATGCCGCCGTTGCTGCTACCGCAGGTGCCTCGGTCGGTCGCGCGGTGCGCTCACTGCGCGTCAGCACAGCGAGAGACTTGGGGCGCGCGACCTCGATACCGGACGGACGGCCGAAGCCGGACAGACCGGTACCACGGAGCGAGGAGCCGAGCGGGCAGGTGGCGACGACCGAGCGATCGGTCATTTTGCTGGTCTCGATGAAGCTGATCACTGGGCTCGCCTCCTCTCGGCGTCTCGGTGGACCGGGAATCCCGTTCCAGGGTGTTCAAGTACAGCACGGATCCATCGGATCTCGGAAGATTCCGTTGTCTCCGTTGCTCCCGAAGGCTATGGGGATGCGCTCCGCGCGCGCAAACTATTTTTCCGACGAGTTTTCCGCGGCGTCCCCGGACCCGTCCCCGGAGGCCCCCACGAGCCCCTCGCCGGCACAGATTGCCAGCACGTCACTGCCGTAGCGGTCGAACTTCCGCCGCCCCACTCCTGAGATGACCGCAAGCTCCGATTCGGTTCCCGGAACGGCCTCCGCGATCGCCATCAGGGTCTTGTCGGTGAAGACGCAGTAGGCGGGCTGCCGGGAACGCGCCGCCTGCTCGGCCCGCCACTCGCACAGCCGCTCATAGAGCCCCTCGTCGAGCTCCGAGGGGCAGTCCTCGCACCGCATCAGCTTCATCTCCCCCGCGTCCGTGAGGGTCCGGTTGCAGACCCGGCAGCGGGCCGGGCTGCGGTGCCGGGGACGCCGTGCCACCGCCGCCGCCCCGTCGCCGCGCTCGACGCCGCCCGAGAGCGCGCCCGGAGTACGGCGGCCGGCCACCGCCCCGGACCCGGGCCGCAGGCCGCTGAGGAAGCGGCTGGCGCGGCGGGAGGCCCGCCCGCCGGGCGAGCGCGCCAGCGACCAGGACAGGCCCAGATGCAGCCGGGCGCGGGTGACACCGACGTAGAGCAGTCGGCGCTCCTCCTCGATCTGCTCCTCGCTCTTGGCGTAGGTGATCGGCATCATGCCTTCGGTCAGACCGACCAGGAAGACGGCGTCCCACTCCAGGCCCTTGGCGGCGTGCAGGGACGCGAGGGTCACCCCCTCGACCGTCGGGGCGTGCTGGGCGTTGGCCCGCTCGTCCAGCTCGGCGACCAGGTCCGCGAGGGTGGCTGCGGGCCGGGCCTTGGCGAAGTCCTCGGCGAGCCGCACCAGGGCCGCCAGGGACTCCCAGCGGTCCCGCACCGCCCCGGAGCCGGCCGGCGGCCGACTCGTCCAGCCCATGTCGCTGAGCACCGCCCGCACCTCGGACGGCAGGTCCAGGGCGTCGTCGAGCAGCGCGTCGTTGGCGCCGAAACGGGCGGCGCCGCGCAGTTTGACGCCCGCCTCGCGCACCTCCGGCCGCTCGAAGAACCGCTCGGCGCCCCGCAGCTGATACGGGACCCCGGCGTCGGCGAGCGCCTGCTCGTAGACCTCGGACTGGGCGTTGATACGGAAGAGCACGGCGATCTCGCTGGCGGGCACCCCGGAGGCGATCAGGTCGCGGATCCGGCGGGCGGTGCCCTCGGCCTCAGCGGGCTCGTCGGCGTACTCCGTGTACACGGGCTCGGGTCCGGCCTCGCGCTGCGAGATCAGCTCCAGGCGCTGCTCGGCGGCGCGCCCCTTGGCCTGGGAGAGCAGACCGTTGGCGAGGCGCACGACCTGGGGGCTGGAGCGGTAGTCGCGGACGAGCTTGACGACCGTCGCGTTCGGATGGCGGGTGCGGAAGTTGAGGAGGTGGTCGGGGGTGGCGCCGGTGAAGCTGTAGATCGTCTGGCTGGCGTCGCCGACCACGCAGAGGGTGTCGCGGTCCCCCAGCCACAGCTCCAGCAGCCGCTGCTGGAGCGGGCTGACGTCCTGGTACTCGTCGACGACGAAGTGCTGGTACTGGGCGCGGACCTGCTCGGCGATGTCGTGCCGGTCCTGCAGCACACCGACCGTGAGCAGCAGCACGTCCTCGAAGTCGATGCTGCCCCGCTCGCGCTTGAGCTGTTCGTACGTGCCGTAGACCTGTGCGATCTCCGCCGGGTCCCGAGGGGCCTCGCGGCCGGCCTTGACCACCGCCGCCGGATAGTCGGCGGGCACGGTCTGGGTGACCTTGGACCATTCGATCTCGGCCGTGACATCGCGCAGCTCATTGCGGTCGAACCGCAGGCCGCAGCGGGACGCGGCCTCGGCGACCAACTGGATCTTGCGCTCCAGCAGCCGCGGGACCTCACCGCCGACGGCCTTCGGCCAGAAGAACTGGAGTTGCCGCAGGGCCGCGGAGTGGAACGTCCTGGCCTGGACCCCGCCCGCACCGAGCTGACGCAGCCGGCCGCGCATCTCGCCGGCCGCGCGGGCCGTGAACGTGACAGCGAGCACACTCGCGGGCTGCAGGATCCCGGCCCGTACCCCGTACGCGATCCGGTGGGTGATGGCGCGGGTCTTGCCCGTACCGGCGCCGGCCAGCACGCAGACGGGACCGTGCAGAGCCGTGGCGACCTCGCGCTGCTCGGGGTCGAGCCCGTCGAGCACCCCGTCGGCCGAGTCAGGCACCTGCGGGAAGAGAGAGGAGTCCGTTGCTGCTGTCACCCCGCCATGCTGCCAGGTCCGCGACGGCGCCCGGGAAGCCCGTCCACAGCCGCCACACCCCGGTCATACGCATCGCGGCCGCTGGGGACAACAGACGACGCGTCGCCGCGGCGGATGCTTTGCTCTTCTCAGCGGCGAGCAGAAGGGCAGCGAGCGGCGGGCGGGCGACGGTGCGCGGCAGGTGGGCAGCGGTGGGCAGCGGGCGCCCTGCGGCCCGCGGAGGCGGGCTGGGGGCCGCTGAGCGGGGCGGGGATGCGTACCCGGCGGCGGGGGGGCGTGCGGGGCGGGGGTACGTGCCGTACGGGCCGGAGGGCCGGGTTCGGCCGATGAGGGGGAGGGGTGGGGGCGGGGTGGGGGGTGGGGCCCCCGGGGAATGCTTCTGGCACCTCGTACGTTGTGTCCCGTGGCCGCACCGATGGCGACATCGGGCGGGATCGGAACCAAGACTTATCGAAGGAGCGCGGGACGCATGGCGGGCACTGTGACGATGTACAGCACGACCTGGTGCGGTTACTGCCGTCGGCTGAAGGGCCAGATGGACCGCGAGGGCATCACGTACACCGAGATCAACATCGAGCACGACCCGGAGTCCGCGGCGTTCGTGGAGAAGGCCAACGGCGGCAACCAGACGGTGCCGACCGTGCTCTTCCCCGACGGTTCGACGCTGACCAACCCGTCCCTGGCGCAGGTCAAGCAGAAGGTCGGCGCCTGACGGCAGGTGTGAGCCGTTTCATGGGCCGTCGGCCGGTTCGTCTTCACGAACCGGCCGACGGCTCTCTTTGTGCGCGCGGGAGGAGCGGCCCGTCCAGCCTTCAGGAGCGCGGGCGGGTGCAGCCCGTCCGGCTTTGCGAAGGCGGACGGGCCGGAGCGGCCCGCCGTGCTGTGCGCACGCGAGGGGCCGCCCCGTCCCGTCGCGCCTACGGCTTGGGCAGCGGCTTGCCGTACCAGAGCTCGATGAGGCGGGCGGCGATGGAGATGCCGTACGGCGGGAGGACCTCGCCGGATTCGAAGGCGGCGCGCAGATCCTCCCGGGAGAACCAGCGGGCCTCCTCGATCTCCTCGCCGTCGACCTGGATCTCGGAGGAGGTGGCGCGCGCCATGAAGCCCAGCATCAGGCTGGAGGGGAAGGGCCAGGGCTGGCTGGCGATGTACTCGACATCGCCGACGACGACGCCGGCCTCCTCGAAGACCTCGCGGGCCACCGACTGCTCGATGGACTCGCCCGGCTCGACGAAGCCGGCGAGGGTGGAGAAGCGGCCCTCGGGCCAGTGGACCTGGCGGCCGAGGAGCGCGCGGTCGTCCTCGTCGGTGACGAGCATGATCACTGCCGGGTCGGTGCGCGGGTAGTGCTCGGCGCCGCAGGCCGGGCAGCGGCGGATGTGGCCCGCCGCGGCGATGACGGTGCGCTCGCCGCAGCGTGAGCAGAAGCGGTGCAGCCGCTGCCAGTTCTCCAGGGCGACGGCGTGGACGAGCAGTCCGGCGTCACGCGGGGAGAGCAGCAGACCGGCCTCGCGCAGGCCCGCGGGGCGCGCGGACTGGTCCATGCGGCCGGGCAGCGAGTCCTTCTGGAGGGCGAAGTAGCTGACCCCGTCGTCGTCGGTTCCGAGGTAGTAGCGGTGGGCCTCGGTCAGCGGCGCCTCGAAGGACGGCGTCATGATCAGCTCGGTGCGGCCGTCAGGGGTGTCGTCGATCAGCGCCTGTCCGCCGGACACCACGAAGACGCGCGTCGTCGGGTGGCTCCAGGCCGCCGCCAGCCAGGCCTCGTCGAGCCGGTGATGAGCGGAGCGGTCGATTCCGCTCGGCGCGCTGAAGGTGAGCGGCCGGCCGGCGGTGTGGTCGGTCCAGGTGGTCACTGCTGTTTCCAACTCCCCCTATGGCGTGGGTGATTGCTGCGTACGGGCGCGGAGCGGTACGGCGGTACGCGCGCGGTCAAGCCGGGCGCCAGGTCTCCGCCAGGTCGCCCCACAGGTGGGCGGCGGTCTCGACGCCCTTCATCAGCAGGTCGAGCTCGACCTTTTCGTTCGGTGCGTGCCAGCCGTCGGACGGCACGGAGATCCCCAGGAAGAGGACCGGGACGCCGAGGACGTCCTGCAGGTCGGCCGCGGGTCCGGAGCCGCCCTCGCGGGTGAAGCGGATCTTCTGTTCGAAGGCCAGGCCCATGGCGCGGACGAGGGACCGGAGCGCGGGGTGGTCGAGCGGGGTGAGGCAGGGGCGGGTGGCGCCCCAGAAGGTGATCTCGTGGCGGATGCCGGCCGGGAGCTGGGCGGCGACCCAGTCGCGTACGGACTGCTGCACGGCGGCCGCGCTCTGGCCCGCGACCAGCCGGAAGGACAGCTTGAGCTGTGCGGTGGACGGCACGATGGTCTTGCCGCCGGGGCCCTGGTAGCCGCCGCCGATGCCGTTGACCTCGGCGGTGGGGCGGGCCCAGATGCGCTCCAGGGTCGTGCTGCCCGCCTCGCCGAGGGGGGCGTGGGAGTGCGCGGTGCGCAGCCACTCCTCCTCGTCGAAGGGCAGCTCGGCGAAGAGTTCCCGCTCCCGCTCGGTGAGCTCGATCACGCCGTCGTAGAAGCCGGGGACGGCGACGCGGCGGTCGGTGTCGTGCAGCGCGGCGGCCAGCCGGGCGGCCTCGGTGGCGGGGTTGGGGACCGCACCGCCGAACGAGCCGGAGTGGATGTCCTGGTCGGGGCCGTAGAGGTCGATCTGGCAGTCCGTGAGGCCGCGCATGCCGGTGCACACCGTGGGGGTGTCCCGGGACCACATGCCGGTGTCGGAAACGATCACCGCGTCGCAGGCGAGGCGGTCGGCGTGCTTCTCGATCAGGGCCGGGAAGTTCGGTGAGCCGGACTCCTCCTCGCCCTCGATGAGCAGCTTGAGGTTGACCGCGGGGGCGGTGCGGCCGGTCGCGGCGAGGTGCGCGCGCACGCCCAGGGTGTGGAAGAACACCTGGCCCTTGTCGTCGGCGGCGCCGCGGGCATAGAGCTTGCCGTCGACGGTGTGCGGGGTGAAGGGGTCGGTGTGCCAGCCGTCCTCGCGGGCGGCGGGCTGTACGTCGTGGTGGCCGTAGACGAGCACGGTCGGCGCGGACGGGTCGTCCGAGGGCCACTCGGCGAAGACCGCGGGCAGGCCGTCGGTCTCCCAGATCTCGGCGGTGGTGAAGCCGGTGTCGGAGAGCTTCGCGGCGAGCCATTCGGCGCTGCGGCGCACCTCGCCTGCGCGCTCCGGGTCGGCGGACACGGAGGGGATGCGCAGCCACTCGGCGAGGTCCTGGAGGAAGGCTTCGCGGTGGAGGGCGATGTACGCGCGGACGGCGCTGTCCGGGGTTGTGCTCATACGCCCGACCCTATCGGCCGTGCGCGGGCGGCCGGTCGGCGGTCTCGCCGAGCAGGATGCGTTCGAGTCCGGCGCGGCCGGGCAGCCGGGCGGGTCTGACCACTTCGCCGCTGCGGACGTAGAGGAAGGCGGCGTCGACGGCGGACGGTTCCAGGCCGTACCGCTCGGCCCAGGCGAGGCGGTAGACGGCCAGCTGGAGGGGGTCGGCGCTGTGGGCGCGGCCGGTCTTCCAGTCGACGATCTCGAAGCGGTCGCCGTCGGGGCCGGGCTCCTTGTAGACGGCGTCGATCCGGCCGCGGATCAGCCGTCCCGCGAGGGTGAGTTCGAAGGGGGCCTCGACGCGGTAGGGAGTGCGGTGGGCGTAGGGGGTGCGGGCGAAGGCTTCCTTGAGGGTTTCGAGGTCGTGCTCGTCGACGATCCCGGCTTCTGCGCCCTCTTCGGCGCCGGGCAGCTCGTCGGGGCCGAGCAGCGGCAGGGTCAGCTCTTCGAAGCGGGACTCGACCCAGGCGTGGAAGCGGGTGCCACGGCGGGCGCCGGGCTGCGGCGGGCGCGGCATGGGGCGGGCGAGTTCGCGGGCGAAGCCGTCGGGGTCGGCGGCGAGGCGGAGCAGTTGGGTGGCGCTGAGCGCGGAGGGCAGCGGGACGTCACGGACGGTGGCGCGGGAGCGGCGCAGCTCGGCGGCGAGCGCGTCCAGATCGCGGTCCCAGGAGCCGACGGTGCGCCGTTCCTCGGGGAGGAGGGTGTGCGGCGCGGTGTCTTCGGGGTGGGCGGCGCCGGGGTGGGGGGCTGCCGTGACGTCGGGCTCGGCGGAGCGCTGGGCGACGATACGGGCACGGTGGGGGGACGGCTGGGTCTCGGGGGCGTCGTACGGCGCGGCCTCATCGGACGGCCCGGGGCCGGCCTCGGCGGCGGACCCGTCGAAGGGCGTGGCCTCGTCGTACATGGCGGCCTCGTAGTCCGACGGGGCCTCGTCGAACGGCGGGACCTCGTCGTACGGCGGGATCTCGTCGTAGGGCGGGCCCTCGTCGTACGGGTCGGCCTCGGGGAGGCCGTACGGGTCGGCGTCCCATGGATCGTCCGCCGGTGGCGGCGGCCAGTCGGGGTCGTGGGCGGACAGGGACGGGGCAGCGGTGGCGTGCTCCTCCGTCCGGCGCTCCAGATGGGCGCGGACCGTGGCCGCGGCGGCGCGGCGGCGGGCCGTGGCGGTGGGGTCGAGGGGCAGCGGCCAGGCCTGTTCCGTGGCGGCCTCGGCGAGGGCGGGGTTCTCCTCGCCGTCCTCGGGGGCCGGGGCCCAGTGCTCGATCTCGCCGTGTCCTGCCTCGCAGTGCTCGCGCAGCGCCTCCAGGAAGGCGGACGGACCGCGGGGCCGCTTCTGCTGGGGGCCCCACCAGTGGCCGGAGCCGAGCAGCAGGGAGCGGGGGCGGGTGAAGGTGACGTAGCCGAGGCGGAGTTCCTCGGTCTCCTGGTGCTGCTTCATCGCCTCCTTGAAGGATTTCAGCCCGCGGGCGGCCCATTCCCCGACGTCGGGGAGGGTGGCGGCGTCGCCGCGCAGGGCGTGCGGGAGGACCTTGGACCGGCTGGTCCAGGACTCGCGGGCCTGTTCGCTGGGGAACTGCTTGGCGACCAGGCCGGGTACGGCGACCACGTCCCATTCCAGGCCCTTGGACTTGTGGGCGGTGAGGACCTTGACGGTGTTGTCGCCGCCGGGGAGGGAGCTGTCCAGGCCCTTTTCGTGCTGGACGGCGGTGCGCAGGAAGCCGAGGAAGGCGAGCAGGGTGGCGTCGCCGTCGAGGGATTCGCCGCCCTGTTTGGCGGCGAATCCGGCGGCGATGTCGAGGAAGGTGCCGAGCGTTTCGCGGCGGCGGGCGGCGAGGGCGTGCGGTGACGCGGACAGCTCGACTTCCAGGCCGGTGGCGGCGAGCACCCGGTGGAGCACGTCCATGAGGGGGTCGCCGAGGGAGCGGCGCAGGTCGCGGAGTTCGGTGGCGAGGTAGGCGAAGCGCACCCGTGCCTCGGCGGAGAACGGGAGTCCGTCGTCGGGCCCTTCGGCCTCCAGGAAGGTGTCGAGCGCGTCGGCGAGCGAGATGGTCTCGGCGGGGTCCACGCCTTCGACGGCCTCGGCGAGGCGCTGCCCGGGGTCGTCGGACGGTGCGGCGCGGTGGACGAGGGTGCGGGCGCGTCGGCCCAGGAGCGCGAGGTCGCGGGGGCCGATCCGCCAGCGCGGGCCGACCAGCAGGCGGACCAGGGCGGCGTTGGCCGTCGGGTCCTGGAGCACTTCGCAGACGGCGACGAGGTCGGCGATCTCGGGCAGGTGCAGCAGCCCGGAGAGCCCGACGACCTCCACGGGGACGTCCCGGGCGACCAGCTCTCCCTGGATGCGGGCGAAGTCGCCGGCGGTGCGGCACAGGACGGCGATCTCGCCGGGTGGGGTGCCGGTGCGGACGAGGTGGGCGAGGGAGTCGGCGAGCCAGGTGAGCTCTTCGGCGTGGGTGGGCAGCAGGGCGCAGCGGACGATGCCGTCGCGTTCGGCGCCGGGGGCGGGGCGGAGCGCTTCGACGCCCTCGTGCAGGTGGCGGAGCGGTGCGGCGAGGCCGTTGGCGAGGTCGAGGAGGCGGCCGCCGCTGCGGCGGTTCTCGCTGAGGGCGTACCGGCGGGCGGGGGTGCCGTCCTGGAAGGGGAAGTGGGCGGGGAAGTCGTCGAGGTTGGCCACGGAGGCGCCGCGCCAGCCGTAGATGGCCTGGCAGGGGTCGCCGACGGCGGTGACGGCGTGCCCGGTGGGGGTACCGGGGTCGGCACCGGTCCCGGGGTCGGCACCGGCACCGAAGAGGCCGGAGAGCAGCAGTCGTTGGGCGACGGAGGTGTCCTGGTACTCGTCGAGCAGGACGACACGGAATTCGTCGCGCAGGATCCGGCCGACTTCGGGGCGGGTGGTGGCGAGGGTCGCGCAGTGGGCGATCTGGTCGCCGAAGTCGAGGAGGTCGCGGCGGCGCTTCTCGGCCCGGTAGGCGGTGACGAGGTCGAGGAGTTCCAGGCGGCCGCGGGCGGTTTCGGGGGCCTTGCGCAGGTCGGCGTTGGTGAGCTTCACGCCGTCGAGGGCGGCGAGGAGCTCGGTGTCGTGGGTGCGGAGCGCGGCGGGGTCCACGAGGTGCTCGGCGAGCTCGGCGTCCAGGGCGAGGACGTCCTCCACGAGGGAGGGCAGGGAGGTGGTGAGCGCCGGGTAGGGGCCGGGGGCGGCTCGGAGGGTACGGGCGGCGAGCTGGAAGCGGGTGGCGTCGGCGAGGAGCCGGGCGCTGGGCTCCAGGCCGATGCGCAGGCCGTGGTCCTTGAGGAGCTGGCCGGCGAAGGCGTGGTAAGTGGAGATCCGCGGCTCTCCGGGGGGCTGGCCGCCGGCGGTGCCGTCGGCGTCGGGCGGGAGCGCGTCGGGGTCGGTGACTCCGGCGGCGAGGAGGGCGGCCCTGACGCGTTCGGCGAGCTCGCCGGCCGCTTTGTTCGTGAACGTCAGCCCGAGGACCTGTTCGGGGGCGACCTGGCCGGTGCCGACCAGCCACACCACGCGCGCGGCCATCACCGTGGTCTTGCCCGAACCGGCTCCGGCCACGATGACCTGCGGAGCGGGCGGAGCGGTGATGCACTCCATCTGCTCCGGCGTGAACGGGATGCCGAGGAGCTCCTTGAGCTGCTCGGGGTCGTTGAGTCGAGCTGACACAGCGAAAACCGTAACGGGCGCCACTGACATTCACCGTCGCCCGGGGCATCGGCGCAGGTCACAGGGGCGGAGACGCCGAGGCGGGACCGCTGGGGCGCGGGCACCGAGGCCGGGACACCCGGGCGGGCCGTCGCCCGCGGAGGGGCCGACGCCCTCCTGCCCCGCTCCTCCACTCCCCCGCCGCCGCGGCCCGCTCACTCCACGACGTGCCGCCCCTCCGGCTGTGCGCTGCACGACGCCCGGAACGCGCAGTGGGTGCAGTGCGTGCCGGTGGTCGGCGTGAACCGCTCCTCCAGGACGCGGCCCGCGGCGGTGGCGAGCAGGTCGCCGACCCACTCCCCCTCCAGCGGCTGCTGCGCCTGTACGGAGGGCAGCGCATCGCCGCCTTCCTTCTGGGCGGCGCCCAGCCGCAGGTGCACCAGTTCCGCGCCGCCCGGTTCCGGCGTGCGGCCGTCGAAGGCGTCGTCGACGGCGCCCTCGCGCACCGCGAGCTGGTAGACGGCGAGCTGGGGGTGGCGGGCGACCTCGGGTCCGGTCGGTTTCTGCTTGCCGGTCTTGAAGTCGACGACGTACGCCCGGCCCTGCGCGTCCCGGGAGACGTGGTCCATGCTGCCGCGGATACGGACCTCGTAGGCGCCGGCCCGGAGGGTCAGGTCGAAGCCGTGCTCGGTGGCGACGGTGTCCCGGCCGCGGGTCTCGCGTTCCATGACGTGCCAGCGCAGGAAGCGCTCCAGGGCGGCGCGCGCGGTGTCCTTCTCCTGGCGTGACTTCCAGGGGGCGTCGAAGGCGAGGGCGTCCCATACGGAGTCCAAGCGCTCCATCAGGACGGTCAGATCGGCGGGCGTACGGCCGGAGGCGACCTCGTCGGCGAGCACGTGCACCACGTTGCCGAAGCCCTGGGCGGCGGTGGCCGGGGTGTCCGCCTTGACCTCGCGTCCCAGGAACCACTGGAGGGAGCAGGTGTGGGCGAGCTGGTCGAGGGCGCTGCCGGAGAGGACCACGGGGTGGTCCCGGTCGCGGAGCGGGACGGTGCTGTGGGTGGGTTCGTACAGGCCCCACCAGTTGTCGGGGTGGGCGGCCGGCACCAAGGGGTGGTGGTCGTCGTCGTGCAGGCCGGCGAGTTTCGCGAGGCGCTGGGCGGCGGCCTCGCGCAGCGCCGGGGTGGCGGCCGGGTCGACGGTGGTGGCGCGCAGCTCGGCGACGAGCGCGGCCACCGACAGGGGCCGGCGCGGGCGGCCGGTGACGTCCTGGGGGGTGACGCCCAGCTCGGTGAGGAACCGGGAGGGCTGGTCACCGTCGTCGGCCGCGGCCTTCACGGCGGTGACGACCAGCCGTTCGCGGGCCCGGGTGGCGGCGACGTAGAACAGCCGGCGTTCCTCGGCGAGCAGCGCGCCCGGGGTGAGCGGCTCGGCCAGGCCGTCGCGGCCGATCCTGTCGGCTTCCAGGAGCGAGCCGCGCCGGCGCAGGTCGGGCCAGAGTCCTTCCTGCACCCCGGCGACGACGACGAGCCGCCATTCCAGGCCCTTGGCGCGGTGCGCGGTCATCAGCCGTACGGCGTCGGGGCGCACCGCGCGCCGGGTGAGGGTGTCGGCAGCGATGTCCTGGGCGTCGAGTTCCTCCAGGAAGTTGAGCGCGCCGCGGCCGCCGGTGCGCTCCTCGGCGCGGGCCGCGGTCTCGAACAGCGCGACGACGGCGTCCAGGTCCCGGTCGGCGTTGCGCCCGGCGGCGCCCCCGCGGTGGGCGGCCCGCTCCAGGCGCTGCGGCCAGGGGGTGCCGTCCCACAGCTCCCACAGCGCCTGCTCCGCCGTGCCGCCGCCGGCCAGCAGTTCGCGGGCCTTGCGCAGCAGCAGCCCGAGCCGCTGGGCGCCGCGCGCGTAGGCGGGGTCGTGGGCCACCAGGCGCTGCGGTTCGGCGAGCGCCCGGGCGATCAGCTCGTCGGAGGGCCGCGGCAGGGCCTGCCCGGCGGCCCGTTCCTCCTCGCGCAGGGCCCGGCCCAGTCGCCGCAGATCGGCGGAGTCCATTCCGCCCAGGGGGGAGGTCAGCAGGTCGAGGGCGGTTTCGGCATCGAGCACGGGGCGGGCGGCGTCTCCGGGGACGGCTTCGGTGGTCGGAGCGGCCTCGGGGGCGGCCTCGACGAACACGGCGTCCTCAGGAGCGACCTCGTCGGTCGGGGCGTCCTCGGAGGCGCCCCCGGCGGACGGAGCGACCTCAGGAGCGACCTCGACGAACGCGGCGTCCTCGGAGGCCGCCGCGCCGGCTTCCGCCCCACCGGATGTGGCGTCACCCGATGCGGCGTCACCGAAGGAGTCACCGCCGCAGGAGTCGTCCCCGAAGGAGTCGTCCCCGAAAGAATCCTCACCGAGGAAGTCGCCGCCGATGGAGTCGTCGACGAAGGCAGCCTCGGCGTCCTGCTGCCCCAGCGCAGCCCGTGCCGCCACCCGTAGTGCCGTCAGCAGGGGGGCGACCGCGGGTTCGTGGCGCAGGGGCAGATCGTCGCCGTCGATGTCGAGCGGCACTCCGGCGGAGGTCAGCGCGCGGCGTACCGCGGGGAGCGAGCGCCCCCCGGCGCGGACGAGAACGGCCATCTCGCGCCAGGGCACGCCGTCCTCCAGGTGGGCGCGGCGCAGGATGTCGGCGATGTTGTCGAGCTCGGTGCCGGGTGTCGGGTACGTGTACACCTCGACGCGGCCGCCGTCCCGTACGGGCACCGGCTCGCGGTGGGCGCGTACCGCCTTGGCCGGGAGGCGGGTGAGCGGCATCCGGCGGGTCAGCAGCCGGGTGGCCGCGAGCAGGTCGGCGCCGGAGCGCCGGGCGGTGCCGAGCACGGCCACCGGGGCGGGGGTGCCGTCGGCGCGGCGGAAGGTCTCGGGGAAGTCGAGGATGCCGTTGACGTCGGCGCCCCGGAAGGCGTAGATCGACTGGTCCGGGTCGCCGAAGGCGATGAGCGTGCGTCCCGGGGAGCCCGGCCGTCCCGTCGCTCCGTGGTTGCCGGCGAGCGCGCGCAGCAGCCGTACCTGGGCGACGTCGGTGTCCTGGTACTCGTCGACGTAGACCGCGTCATAGGCGGCGGCCAGCTGCGCCGCGACATCGGTGTGTTCGGCGAGCAGCACCGCACGGTGCACCAGCTCGGCGTAGTCCAGTACGCCCTGGCCGTCGAGGACGTCGAGGTATTCGGCGAGGAAGGCGGCCGCGGCGCTCCAGTCGGGGCGTCCGGTGCGGCGGGCGAAGGCGCCGAGGGCGTCCGGGCCCAGGCCCAGTTCGCGACTGCGGGCTAGCACCGCGCGGACCTCGTCGGCGAAGCCGCGGGTGGTCAGGCAGGCCCGCAGTTCGTCCGGCCAGCTCACCCGGGCGCGGCCGGCGCCGGCCAGCTCCGCCTGTCCTTCGAGGAGCTCGCGGACGACGAGATCCTGCTCGGGTCCGGACAGCAGCCGCACCGGGTCGGCGAAGAGGTCGGCGTCCTGGTGGGCGCGCACCAGGGCGTAGCAGAAGGAGTGGAAGGTCGTCGCCTGCGGGATGCCCGCCCGCGGCCCGCCGCCCCCCGTGCCGGGTGGCCCGCCGGGCTGTCCTTCCAGGTCCGTCAGCCGGGCCGCGAGCCGGTCGCGGAGTTCGACGGCGGCCTTGCGGCTGAAGGTGAGGACGAGGATCCGCTCGGGGTCGCCGCCGGCCCGTACCCGGCGGGCCACCGACTCCACCAGCGTCGTGGTCTTGCCGGTGCCCGGTCCGGCCAGCACCAGCAGCGGCCCGTGCCGGTGGTCAACCACGGCGCGCTGTGCTGCGTCCAACGCAGGAGGAGTCACCCGTCCCGGCGGGGTGCGCACCAGCCGGTACGCGCCTGCGGCACCCCGCGGCGCCGCCCGGTGGGGCTGCGTCGGCGGGATGGCCGGGAAGGCCGAGAAGGAGGAACTCACGTGGATCGCCGGTCCTGAGGAGGTGCTCGTCGTGGTGCGGAGGTGGTGCGCGGCGCCGTGGGCCGCCGGCCGGGGGTGGTCCGGCTGCGCGGCGCGCGCCGGGGCCGTCGTCGTGACGGCAGGGCCCGACGCTACGCCAGGCGGCGCCCGGCCCGCAGCGCGTCCCACGGCCCGTCGCGGGGCGCCGCCGGTGCTACGGAACCGCGCCGCCGTCGGGGAGCGCGTCGCCGCCCTCGGGGCGCCCGTCCCAGCGGGCCCGCCGCATGTCGAGCCGCGGTATGTGGTCCTCGGCGGCGTGCGGGGCCGTGCGCAGGGGCGTGCCCTCGTCGCGGTAGTGCGCCAGCGCGCGCAGTTCGCTGCCGGGCAGCAGCCGGCCGTCCGCGCGCACCACCCGCCACCAGGGCACCGCGGCACCGTAGAGCGCCATCACCCGGCCCACCTGCCGCGGGCCGCCCTCCCGTCGCCCGCCACCGTCCTTCGCCACGAGCCCGTCGGGCCGCTCCTCGTCCCGCAGCCACTCGGCGACGTCGCCGTACGTCATCACCCGGCCCGCCGGGATCAGCTCGGCCACGGCCAGGACCCGTTCCGCGTACTCCGGGTATTCCGGGTCTTCCGGGTTTGCGGGGAATTCACCCTTCGTCTCATCTCCGGTCCCACTCATTCGGTCCATCCTGCCGCACGGCACCGACAATGGGATCGGACACACGGTCCCGCGCCCCCGGGAGGTCGGTGGCAGGGCGCCGACGGCCCCGTGCGGGGAGGCCGTTCCGCTACCCGCACCCCCGAAATGCACCCTGATGCCCCCCTCCACCACTCGGCCGTGCCACCATCTTCCGGACGGTGACTGGTGATACGAGATCAAGAAGAGACGGCCGAGCAGCAGGGTGCGGCGCCTCCACGGGAGGCGGGCACCCCTGAGGCGCTGGCCGTCGAAGCCGCCGGCTCCGCACCCGGACCGGCCGCACGGACCGAGCGGCCGGAGCGGCGGCAGGCGGCACCACAGGGGACGCACCAACGGAGGCCGGGCACGGCTTCCGCTACCGAAAAGGCGAGCACGATCGAGAAGGCCGAACGACCCGGGGCGTCCGAGAGGCCGGAAGGACCCAAGGAGCCCGAGCCAACCGAGCGGCACGAGGAGGAGCGGAACAGCCACGAGGAGCGGGAGCACGAGGAGCGGGAGCACGAGGAGCCCGAGCAGGGGCAGGACGGACCGGCCGCGCGCGACGAGCGCGAGGAGCCGGCATCCGGCACGGCCGGGGGCAGGCCCCACACGGGCGCGCACCGTTCCGACCTGAGCTCCGACGAGTACGGCGAGTTCCACGTCGACCGGGTCTCCGGCGACGAGCCGCTGCTGCCCGCCCGGGTGCACCGCCCCGCCGACCTGCTGCGGCTGCTGCTCGGCATCGCGGGGATCGCCCTCGTCCTCGGACTCGCGACCTTCGCCCACGGCACCACGCAGGGCCTGGCGCGGGACATCGGGACCGGTGCGAAGGCGGCGCCGCCCCTGCTGATCAACCTGGCGGGGCTCACCTCCAGTGTCGCGGTGCTGATCGTGCCGGTGGCGTTCGCCGTCGAGCGGCTGATCAAGCGCGACGGGCTGCGGATCGCGGACGGTGTGCTGGCCGCCGTCCTCGCCCACGGGGTGTCGCTGGCCGCCGATCTGTGGGTGGCCGATTCCGCGCCCGTCTCCATCCGGGACGCGCTGACCCAGCCCCTCGAAAACGGTTCGCTCTCCGCTCCGGTGCACAGCTATCTGGCGCCCGTGATCGCCTATATGACGGCGGTGGGCATGTCCCGGCGGCCGCGCTGGCGGGTCGCGATGTGGTGCGTGCTGCTGCTGGACGCGTTCGCGGTGCTGGTCGGGCGGTACACCACTCCGTTCGCGATCATCACGACCGTGCTGATCGGCTGGACGGTCGCCTACGGCACCCTCTACGCGGTCGGCTCCCCCAATGTGCGCCCCACCGGCCAGAACCTCCTCGCGGGGCTGCGCCGGGTCGGCTTCCACCCGGTCTCCGCGCTGCGGGCGGAGACGGAGGACGCCACCACCCCGGAGCACTCCGAGCACCCCGACCGCGGCCGCCGCTACCTCGTCACCCTGGAGGACGGCCCGCCGATCGATGTCACCGTCGTCGACCGCGAGCAGCAGGCGCACGGCTTCTTCTACCGCGTGTGGCGCCGGCTCTCGCTGCGCGGCATCAACCAGCGCCGCAGCCTGCAGTCGCTGCGCCAGGCGCTGGAGCAGGAGGCGCTGCTGGCGTATGCGGCCATCGCGGCCGGCGCCCATGCCCCCAAGCTGATCGCCACCTCCGAGCTCGGCCCGGACGCGGTGATGCTGGTCTACGAGCACATCGGCGGCCGCACCTTCGACTCGCTGGCCGACGAGGAGATCACCGACGCGCTGATGCACAGCGCGTGGCGGCAGGTCGAGGCGCTGCAGTCGCGGCGGATCGCGCACCGGCGGCTGGTCGGGGACGCGCTGCTGATGGATCGTTCCGGCAATATCGTGCTGACCGAGCTGCGCGGCGGCGAGATCGCGGCCGGTGATCTCGTACTGCGGATGGACATCGCCCAGTTGCTGGCCACCTGCGGTCTGCGGGTCGGTGCCGAGCGCGCGGTGGCCGCGGCCGTCGAGGTGCTCGGGCCGGACGCGGTCGCCGACAGCCTGCCGCTGCTGCAGCCGATCGCGCTGAGCCGCACCACCCGCGCGACCCTGCGCCAGTTGGCCCGTGAGCGCTCCAAGCGGGAGCGGGAGGCCGTGCTGGCGGCCTCGCAGGCCGCCAAGGAGGCGCGGGAGGAGCGCGAGGCGGAGGGCCCCAAGGACCGCAGGACGATGCGGGCCGAGCGGCACGCGGAGAAGAACGCCGAGAAGCGGGCCCTGGACGAGGCGTCGGAGGAGGCCCGCGAGGAGGATCTGCTCGCCCAGATCCGCCGGCAGGTGCTGCTGATCCGTCCGACGGCGGTGATCGAACCCGCCAAGCTGGAGCGGCTCAGCCCGCGCAAACTGATCACCTGGATCGCCGGCGCCTTCGCGGTGTACCTGCTGTTGTCCCAGCTCACGAACTTCAACCTGGGCGACATGGTCAACAAGGCGGAGTGGGAGTGGGTGCTGGTCGCGGCCTTCTTCTCGGCGCTGACGTACATCGCGGCGGCGATGAGCCTGCTGGGGTTCGTCACCGAGCGGGTGGCGTTCGTCCGCACGGTCATCGCGCAGATCGCGGGCAACTTCGTGAAGCTGGTGGCGCCCGCGGCGATCGGCGGTGTGGCGCTCAACACCCGCTTCCTGCAGCGGGCCGGGGTCCGGCCGGGGCTGGCGGTGGCGAGTGTCGGCGCGTCCCAGCTGTTCGGCCTGGGCAGCCATGTGCTGCTGCTGCTGGTCTTCGGCTATCTGACCGGCACCCAGGAGCAGACCCCGACGATCTCGCCGTCCCGTACGGTCATCGCCGGGCTGCTGACGGTGGCCGTGCTCGTCCTGATCGTCACGGCGGTGCCGGCCCTGCGGAAGTTCGTCTCGACCCGGGTGCGGTCGCTGTTCGCGGGCGTCGTCCCGCGGATGCTGGACATCCTGCAGCGGCCCGGGAAGCTGGTCACCGGCATCGGCGGGATGCTGCTGCTGACGGCGGCGAACGTGATGTGCCTGGACGCCTCGATCCGGGCGTTCGGCGGCGGCGACACGATCAGCTACGCGAGTATCGCGGTCGCCTTCCTCGCCGGTAACGCGCTGGGGTCGGCCGCGCCGACGCCGGGTGGTGTGGGCGCCGTCGAGGGCGCGCTGATCGGTGCGCTGACGGTGGCCGGGCTCGCCGGCGACACGGCCTTCCCCGCGGTGCTGCTGTTCCGGCTGATGGTCTTCTGGCTGCCGGTGCTGCCGGGGTGGCTGGCCTTCACCTACCTCACCCGCAAGGGCGAGATCTGAGCGGAGGCCGCCGTCGTGGCGGCCGGGAGAACCCCCGCCCACCACGCGCCGCACGCACGCGAAGACGCCGGTCCGTTCGGTACGGACCGGCGCCTTCGCGCTGGACTCATGGGCCTCCGCGGAGGCCGCGGGTCTAGTAGACCGGCTTCTCGGGCTCGACGGTGTTGACCCAGCCGATCACGCCGCCACCGACGTGCACGGCGTCGGCGAAGCCCGCGGACTTCAGCACGGCCAGCACCTCGGCGGAGCGGACGCCCGTCTTGCAGTGCAGGACGATCTTCTTGTCCTGCGGGAGGTCCTGGAGAGCGGTGCCCATCAGGAACTCGTTCTTCGGGACCAGCCGGGCGCCGGGGATCGAGACGATCTCGAACTCGTTCGGCTCACGGACGTCGATGATCTCGATCTTCTCGTCGCCGTCGATCCACTCCTTGAGCTGCCGGGGAGTGATCGTCGAGCCGGCCGCCGCCTCCTGGGCCTCCTCGGACACGACGCCGCAGAAGGCCTCGTAGTCGATGAGCTCGGTGACGGTCGGGTTCTCACCGCAGATGGCGCAGTCCGGGTCCTTGCGGACCTTGACCTGGCGGTAGGTCATCTCCAGCGCGTCGTAGATCATCAGCCGGCCGACGAGCGGGTCGCCGATGCCGGCGAGCAGCTTGATGGCCTCGTTGACCTGGATGGAGCCGATGGAGGCGCACAGCACACCCAGGACGCCGCCCTCGGCGCAGGAGGGCACCATGCCGGGCGGCGGGGGCTCCGGGTACAGGCAGCGGTAGCAGGGGCCGTGCTCGCTCCAGAACACCGACGCCTGGCCGTCGAAGCGGTAGATCGAACCCCAGACGTACGGCTTGTTCAGCAGCACGCAGGCGTCGTTGACGAGGTAACGGGTGGCGAAGTTGTCCGTGCCGTCGACGATCAGGTCGTACTGGGCGAAGAGCTCCATGACGTTGGTGGAGTCGAGGCGCTCTTGGTGCAGGTTGACCGTGACGTACGGGTTGATGCCCAGGACGGTGTCCTTGGCGGACTCCGCCTTGGAGCGGCCGATGTCCGCCTGGCTGTGGATGATCTGGCGCTGCAGGTTCGACTCGTCGACCTCGTCGAACTCCACGATGCCGAGCGTGCCGACGCCGGCCGCGGCCAGATACATCAGGGCGGGCGAGCCCAGGCCACCGGCGCCGACGCACAGCACCTTGGCGTTCTTCAGCCGCTTCTGCCCGTCCATCCCGACATCGGGGATGATCAGGTGGCGGGAGTACCTGCGGACCTCATCGACGGTGAGCTCCGAAGCGGGCTCGACCAGGGGTGGCAGCGACACGGGGACTCCGTTGGTCGGTCTAGATGGGGTTCCCCCCGCCCGAGCGGAGCCGAGAGTGGGGGAGCTTGCTCTCCCCGTAACACTGCCACGCCCTTCTTCATTCCGAGACACCTGTTCCGATGCGCGAGACGAGTTCGTCCCAGTAGCCGGGCAGCGCCTCCCAGGCACCGCCGGCGGCGCCCGCCGGCCCGGTGGCGCGGCGGTCGGTGACGTACACGGTGCCCGCCCCCTGCCAGCGGGCGATCCGCAGCGCCTCGTCGAGATGCGTCCGCGGCACGCTGTGGACGAGGTGGCAGAACCGCTCCGGAGGGTAGTCGGCGGTCCTCCCCCGAGCTCTTAAGGAGCAGGGAGGTGCCCCCAGGCCACCTGCGGCCAGCGGTAATCGGCCCAGGAGCCGGCGAAGGTGACGAGCTGGTCGGCGGACTCGGCATAGCCGGGGTGGGGGTGGCTGCCGTGCCCGAAGACGAGGTGGCCGCCGCAGAGCGCGCGCAGGGTGGTGGCCAGCCGCCGGGTCGCGGGCAGCAGTGCCCGGTCCGTGGGACAGCGGTCCAGCCAGAAGCCGCCCGCTTTGTACCACTCCAGGTAGCGGTGGGCGTCGGAGAGCAGCTCACCGAAGGGGCGCGTCCCACGTCCCATGTCCAGGTGTCCCAACAGGCGGACACCGGCGTCCCGCAGCCGGGCGGCGGCCGGCAGGCAGTGCGGGTCGGGACGGGATCCGGGGCCGTTGGACACATCGAGCACCGCCCAGTGCAGCGGCCCCGCCCCCAGGGGGCCCGGCCGCCGCCGCCCTCCGCGTCCTGCCCCAGGGCGAAACCCCCGGCGCAGCGCAGCAGTGCGGCCCATCCGGCGGGGGCCCGCAGCGGATGGGCGAAGCCCGGCACCCCGATCCCGCGCGGTGTCGCCCCGTTCGGGGCGGGCGCGGTGCCGGTGGGGCTGGTCAGATACGACACGCGGCCTCCATCCAGATGTCGGCCAGGGACTCCTCCAGCCCGATCCGCGGGCGCCAGCCGAGCCGGTCGCGGGCGGTGCGGACGTCCGCCTGCTGCCAGGTGCCGCAGCCGTCCGGATACGGGTAGGTGGCGGGCGGCGAGCCGACCGGGTGCTCGGGGGACGGGCCGGGGATGACCAGCCGGGCGGGCGGGGAGTCGAGCTCGTGGAGCGCGCCGCCGAAGCCGGCGACCCGGGCGAGCACGGACGCGGCCTCGCGCAGCCGGACGGCCCGGCCGGTCCCGATGTTGACGACGCCCTGCGCGGCGGACAGCGAGGCGGCGTGCACCGCCCGCGCGACATCGCGGACATCGACGAAGTCGCGCTGGACGCCGAGCCCGCCGAGCTTGAGCTCGTTGTCGCCGGACTGCATGGCGCGGCGCATCGCCTCGGCGAGCCGGCCGAGCGGCGACCCCGCCGGGGTGCCCGGGCCGACCGGCGAGAAGATCCGCAGCACGACGGCGTCGAGCCCGGAGCCCAGGACCAGTTCGGTGGCGGCGAGTTTGCTGACGCCGTACGGCCCCCCGGGGCGCGGCACCGCGTCCTCGGCGGTGGAGGAGCCGGGCTGGGAGGGCCCGTACTCGGAGGCGCAGCCCAGGTGGACGAGGCGGGCGCCGCAGCTGCTGCGGCGCAGCGATTCGCAGATGGTGGCGACCGCGACGGTGTTGTGCCGGGTCAGCTCGCGGGCGCCGCCGCGGGTGGCGCCCGCGCAGTTGACGACGACTCCGGGGTGGACCGCGTCGAGGAAGCGGGTGAGCGCCCCGGGGCTGCCGGTGGCCAGGTCGAAGCGGACGTCGGCGTCGTCGCCCCGCCCGAGGGCGGTGAGCTGGACGGCGGGGTCGGCGAGCAGGCGGTCGGCGACATAACGGCCCAGATAGCCGTTGGCGCCGATGAGCAGCACCCTCATCGTGCGACCCCCCGGTCCGCGTGGCGTGTGGTCGGCTGGACGTTCATATGTCGTGCTCCTAAAGCGGATCGAGGGAAGTGCGTCGGCTTCCGCGGAGTCGGCGTCCGCCCAGGGGGCGGGGCCCACATGGGGGGTGAGGTCCGCGGGGAAGGGGTCCGGGCGGCCGTTTCGGGGTGCCGCTCCGGGGGTGGTGCGTGGTGGGGGTGCCCGTGTGGGGGGACGGGGAGTCGGGGGCCGGGGATCGTCCGGACGGTCACGGCCGCTGCGCCTCCGCCGGGCCGGAGGGGGCCGGCCGGTGCGCGCAGGCGCCGGTGAGCGCCCGCAGGCCGTATACGAGGAGGCCGACGGCGGCGGCCGTGCAGGCCACGGCGGGTACGGCGGCCGGTCCCACGGCGGTGGTGAGCGCCTCGACCGGGACGTCCAGCGGGGGCAGGCCGGGGAGCCGGGCGATCAGCACCAGGGACAGGGCGAGGGCTTCCAGGGCGGCGGCCGCGGCCACGCCCGTCGCGGCCGCGGCGGGGAAGCCGTGCACGGCCAGCAGCCGGGCGAGGAAGAGCAGCACCCCCAGGGCCGCCGCGGCGGCCATCGCCGTCCTGCCGTCGCCCCCGAAGGCCGCGTCCGCGCCGAGGAGCAGCGCGACCAGCGCGCCCAGGAAGAGCACGGTGGCGGCGAGCAGCAACGGCCGGATGCGGGCGGCGAGTTCTCCGAGGTCCCGGCTGGCGGCCAGGCCGCGCCGCCCGCGCGCCGCGAACCAGCGGGCGCAGCCGGCCGCGGGGGCGAGGGCGAAGGACAGGGCCACGGCGGTGGCGACGGCGGCCCGGGGAGCGGCGTGCGGCAGATCGGGGCCGCCGGCCAGCAGCTGTTCGAGCAGCCAGTCGCCGTACACCGCGTAGCCGGCCGTCCAGCCGACCCACAGTCCGGCGGTCCACGGTCCGGCGCCGCGGTGGCGCAGTCGCAGCGGCCCGGACCGGACGGCCAGCCGGACGGCGAGGGCGAGCAGCACGCCGCCCGCGGCGCCGACGGCGCTGCGCACGGCGGGGGGTGCGGCACCGACCGAGGCGACGGCGGCGAGCGCCGCGACGCAGACGGCACCCGGCAGCAGCTGGAGCACCCCGCGCACCCCGCCCGGCCCCTGGGCGGGGACGGGCGCCGGGGGGTGCCCCGGCCCGTCCGGCCGGGCGCCCTCCGGGTCGGCGCGGGGCACCCGGGCGTAGAGCTCCTCGGCCAGCGAGAAGACGTCGCGGTGCCGGAAGCGTGCGGCCGTACGGTCGGTGACGCCGTGCGCCTCCAGGCCGGCGGCGATCTCCAGCGCGTCGACGGCGCGGGCGCACAGCTCCTGGTGGCGGTGCATCAGGGACCGTACGGGGTCGGCGGGGCCGCGGCGCCCGGGGCGGGCGGTGGCCTCCTTGGGCGGCGGCGCGGGACGGGCGGCGGGCCCGTCCTCCCTGGCGGGCACGGCGCGGGTGGCGCCGGTGTCGGGTGTGGTCACCTTCCGTCCCCTCTCCCCCGGGCCGCCGCGCAGCCGTCCCGGCCGGGGCGGGGGTACGGCATACGCCGCCGGGCCGGGCGGCCCCGGCCGCCGGGGGCGGTGGGGTCGGCGTACGCGGGGCTGCCGGGACGGCGGGCGCGACGGAGGCCGGGCCGGCTCCCGCCGTGGGCCACATCCGCCATGCCCGTCACCAGTGCCACGCCCACCAGGCCCATCGCACACATCACGTCCAGCACAGCCGTCACCATTGCCCTGCCTCCTTCACTCCGGTCGCACCCGTCGGGTCGCCGGTCGCTCCCCATCTCACCGGCTGTCTCACTTCTCGGACGCCGGCCGCTCCCCCGCTCTCCGCACCGGCCGGGACCGGCAGCGCGGCGGCCGGCTCCTGCGCGGGGAGGGCCCAGCTCGGCGTACGGCCGGCGGGCACGGCGGCCCGGGCGGCGGCATCGGTCGCGGCCCAGCGGCCGGGGACATGGGACTCGGCGGGGCGGGCGAAGGGCTGCGGCGGGACGCCCTCGCGCCCGGGGCAGGCGGCCGGCCGGGCCGGGGCATGGGAGATCAGCTCCAGGTAGATGCCACGAAATGCCGCGACGTTCTGCTCGACGGTGAACAGCTCCAGTGCCCGCGCCCGGGCCGCCGCGCCCAGCCGGGCCCTGCGGTCCGGGTCGCCGAGCAGCGCGGTGCAGGCCTCGGCGAGGGCGCGGGGGTTGCGGGGCGGGACGACCAGTCCGGTGCCGCCGATGACTTCACAGACCGCGCCGGCATCGGTCGACACCGTGGCACGGCCGCAGAACATCGCCTCCACCAGGGAACGCGGAAAGCCCTCGATGACGCTGGAGGACACCACCACGGCACCGGAGGCGTAGGCGTCCTCCAGGGACGGCACCTCGGGGCTGCCGATCTCCTCGAAGCTGACCGGGTTCTCGCCGACGGTGCGGGCGTCGGCCGCCTCGTCGGGGAAGAGCTGGGCGGCCAGCGCCCGGCAGTGCGCGAGATATCCGGGCGCCTGCGGATCGCGGCCCACCCCGCCGATGATCCGCAGGGTGGCCTCCGGCTCGGCCCTGCGGACCTCGGCGAAGGCGTGCAGCAGCGCGAAGAGGTCCTTCGCCGGCTCGACGCTGCCGACCCACACCAGCGTCTTGGAGTCGTCCGCCGCGGCGTCCGCGACCGCGGCGAAGGGGGCGGCGTCCATGCCCGGGTGGACCGTGCGCAGCCGCGCGCGGTCGGCGCCGCAGCGCTCCTGCCAGCGCCGGGCGTGGGTGTTGCCGGGGGTGATCAGCGCCGCCTGCGCATAGGTCTCGGCGGCCAGCGCGCCCTGCAGGGCGGCGAGCAGCGCGCGCACCGGCGCACTGAGCGGCGAGGTGGCGCGCGCGAGGTAGTGCTCGCGCAGCCGTACGCCGTACTCGGTGACCAGGAGCGGGGTGGCGAAGAAGTGCTTGGCCAGCAGCCCGGGGAGGGCGGCCGCGCCGCCGGAGGTGGCATGGCACAGGTCCACACCGCCGAGCCCGGGGGCCCGCCCGTCGCCGTACCAGTCCAGGGACAGCGGCCGCAGCGCACGGGCGAGCCCGGCGGTGACCGCCAGCAGATCGTCGACCTGGGCACCGTGGGCGGCGGGCAGCGCATGGGGGCCGTGGCAGGCGGATTCCAGGAGGCGTACGGCGTCCTCGGAGCGCAGCAGCGCGGGCAGCCCCCGGTGCTCTCGGGCGAGTTCGGCGAGCCCGTACAGGCCACTGGCGAAACGGTCCGCCTTGCTGGTCACGGAGCGATCCGGGGCACCGGCCGGAACGGCCGGCGGGTCGTCGGCCGACGCGCCCCCGTGGGGTGTGCCGCCGACCGGCCCGCCTGTCGCGGGCGCCGTGGCGAAGGCCGAAACGAGAGCGCCGAAGCTCTCGGCGAAGCGGCGGCGTTCCCGGCGTCCGGGGGTGCGGCCCTTGCGCGGCTCGCCGGTCCGGCGGCGCCCGGCGGGGACGTCGTCCCCCAGGGGTGCGCTGTGCACCAGCCGTACGTGGTGCGGCAGTTCGTACCGCGGGAGCGCTTCCTGGCGGGGCTCGGCGCTCAGGGCGTAGACCTCGAAGTCATGGCCGGTGAGCCCGCGCACGAGCCGGTCGCACCACGCGTGCGCCTCACCGGACGCATATGGATAACCACCTTCGGTGAGCAGTCCAATACGCACGAGTGCACCACCGTCCTCCCATATCGGCGTCCCTGGTGTGCCAGCGACACGGCCGCCACCTGCGGGAAGAAGCTATGCAAAGGGCCGGTGGCGCGATGGACGGTTGTCCATCGCGCCACCGGAAGGGGTGAACACACGTAACTTTCCGCCCCGCAGGGCGTTTCGGCGCGCTATGTGAGCGCGGCGCCACCGCCCGTAGCGGCCGCGGCCCGGCGGCGACCTGCGGAAGAGCCGTCGCCCTCCGGGCTCCCGGCGCGGCGGGTGCCCGCTCCGGTCACCGCTGGGTGGGGAACGGCCAGGAGTTGGGCCGGCAGGTCGCGCCGTCCGTCGTCAGGAACTTCGTCTGCTGCATCATCACCGGGGCCAGGGCGCCCTGCCGGGAGCAGACCTCGTGGTTGTGACCGAGACGGTGGCCGACCTCGTGATTGATCAGCATCTGGCGGTAGGCGAGCATCTTGTCGTGGCCGTAGGTCCGGGCGCCCTGCGCCCAGCGGTAGGCGTTGATCATGACCCGGTCGGTCGCCGCCGAGTCGCACGACACGTTGTCCTCGCTGGTGTCGAGTCCGGACTTGGCGCACCAGGCGTCCGTGGTCCCCGGGCTCGCCAGCGTGATCACGAAATCGGCGTCGCCGGACCCCACCCGCTGGAAGGTCCGCTGCCCGCCGTGCGCCCAACTGCGCTCGTCGTTGAGGGTCTTGTGGACCGCCTCGGCGAAGAGCTTGCCGTCCAGCGGCAGTCCCTCCTCGATGTCGACGCGGTAGCGCACCACCTTGCCGTGGCCGGGCGCCTTGGCGTCGCCGCCGGTCGGCGTGAACCGGCCGCTGGCCGTCATCCGCGCGTCCAGCGGGAAGACCTGCGTCATCTGCTCGTCGTAACTGGCGGGCTTGGCGTCGTGGGTGGCCCTGGTGTGCGACCGGGAGGCCTCGTCGTCGGCCCCGTCGGTTCGGTCGTTGCCGCTGCGCGGCTGCGGGTCGCCGCCGTCCTTGTGCTGTTCGGCGACCTGGCCCGCGATGACGACGGCGAGGACGGTGGTCACCGCCGCGGCCGCCGCCCCGGTGAACGTCCGGCCCATGCCGCCCTTCTTGCCGCCGTGCCGCGACTCGTCCGCGGCAAGGCCGTCGGCCGGGTCGTGGTCCGCCGGATCGCCCGGCTCGCCGCCGTCCGCCCCGGACTCGGCCCGCCGGTCCTGCTCGTCGGCCTCGTCGCGGTCGAAGACCACCGACCGCCCGGTGAAGCGGCCGCCGGGCGGCATGCCGTCCGCGCCGGGCCCGTACGGACCGGGCGCCGGGCCCGCCGTACGGGGCGCACCGGCCCGGAACACATCGTCGTCCGGGTCGTCCGCGCCGCCCCGGCGTCCGGGGAACGCCCCGGCGTCGAAGGCGGCCACGTAGTCGCGCCGCGGCCCCGGCCCGCTGCCCGGCGGGGCGAGGGGCGGTGCGTCACCGGACATCTCCGCGCGCGGCCGGGGAATCCTCGGCGCGCCGCGACCGGCGGCCGCCGGGGACGCCGGCGTCCCGGGGACCGCGCCCCAGCCGCCACCCGGTTCGTGCTGCTCGGGGTGTCCGCCGCGCACCGCATCGCCCTCGAACGGCTCGCGTCTGCGGCGTCCGGAACCCGGCCCGGCGCCGGGGGCGCCGCCCCCGGAAGGGCTGTTTCCGGGCGGACCGGCCGTCTCCGGGCTCTCCGCAGCGGTCTCCGGCCGGCCTCGGCGGCTATGGCGTCCCACGGGGCGTGTCAGCTCCTGCCCGCATCAGCGGTCACATCGTTCACTTCACTGTCGAGCAGCTCACGGATGGCCCGCGCCACTGCCTCCGGGTACTCCATCATCGCCACATGCCCCGCCTCCGGCAGCGTCAGCAGTCGCGCACCGCGGAACGCCGCGGCCGCGCGCCGGGCCATCCGGAAGGAGACCAGGCGGTCGCGCCCACCGTAGACGAGAAGCGTGGGGGCGAGAACTCTCTCTGCCTGACGCCACAAATTATGCTGCCCGCCGAGCGTGTAGGCGTTCACCAGCCCGCGCGCCGAGCGCTCCATGACCTCCCAGAAGTAGGGGAGTTCCAGCCGTCGCGCGTACTCGTCGACCGCGGCGTTGAACCCTTCCGGGCTGACCCGGCCGGGGTCGCCGTAACAGAGCGCCAGCACCTCGCGGGTGCGGCGCTCGGGCGTCCAGTCATGGGTGAGCCGGCCGAAGAACCCGGCGAGACCGGGGACGGCGAGCAGCGCCGTGGGCACCGCGCTCAGCTGCGGCCGCAGTTCGGGCAGCGCCGGGGAGACCAGTGTCAGGGTGCGGACCAGATCGGGGCGCATCGCCGCCACCCGGGTCGAGGCGGCACCGCCCATGGAGTTGCCGATGAGGTGGACGGGGCCGCGCCCGGCGGCGTCGAGGTGGCGGATGACCGCGCGGGCCTGGGCGGAGACGGAGTAGTTGCCGTCGACGGGCGGCGGCGAGTGGCCGAAGCCGGGCAGGTCGATCGCCTCGCCGTCCAGCCGGTCGGCGAGCAGCGGCATCAGGCCCGACCAGTTCTGCGAGGAGCCGCCGAGGCCGTGGACGTAGAGCGCGGGCTCGCGCTCGTCGCCGTCGTGTGCGGCGCCCGCCCCGTCGTCGTCGCGCGCCGGCCCTCGGGCCGGGGCCCGTACGGCCAGCGTCAGGCCCGGCAGGGTCACGGTGCGCACCGTCTCCTCCCCGCCGCGCGGGCCGGGGCCGGCCGGCGGCACCGGGAGGGCGGCGGTCGCGGTGTCCGGCGACTCGGTCGAAGACATGGGAACGATGTTACGAGACGATCACGCCCCCGATCGTGTGTCCGCGGTCACACACCGCATCGCGCTGCGGCGGCCACTCTCCTACGCTCGTAGGCGAGGGCAGCCGCCCCGGCCCCTGCTTTCATGCCAGGCATCAGCCGACGAACGAGCACGCGGGAAAGGGAGCCACCATGCGCGTCGACCCGACAGACCCGGAGACCTTCGCGGACGAGAGCGACGCCGCCCAGATCGACGTCGAGGCGCCGGAAGCGGACGCCGCCGAGCAGTACACCGATCTCGCACCGCAGCGTGACGAACCGCTGACCGACCACGATCCGGACGAGGCGAACGAGGCGGATCTCGCCGAACAGGCCCGTGTCGTGGAGCTCAACGAAGACGAATACCGATGACCTGGGACGTTATGTCGGCTTCCGAACAGGGGGCCGGGCAGAAATTCTCGGCCTCGACCGCGCACAGCCGGGTTACCCAAAAGTACGATGGCGGGCGCGGTGCACCACCTTGTACGAGCCGCGTACGAAACCACTTCTGGGAGGCAGCGTGAGCGCCATCGAGCAGACCGAGGCGGCGCGCCCGCGGGGCACACGCCTGCCACGACGGGCCCGGCGCAATCAGCTTCTGGGCGCCGCCCAGGAAGTCTTTGTCGCGCAGGGCTACCACGCGGCCGCGATGGACGACATCGCCGAGCGGGCGGGCGTCAGCAAGCCCGTGCTCTACCAGCACTTCCCGGGCAAGCTGGACCTCTACCTCGCCCTGCTGGACCAGCACTGCGAGGCCCTGCTGCACTCGGTGCGTTCGGCGCTGGCGTCGACGAGCGACAACAAGCAGCGGGTCGCGGCGACGATGGACGCCTACTTCGCGTACGTGGAGGACCCGGGCGGCGCCTTCCGACTGGTGTTCGAGTCGGACCTCACCAACGAGCCGGCGGTCCGCGAGCGGGTGGACAAGGTGTCGCTGGAGTGCGCCGAGGCCATAAGCGCGGTGATCGCCGAGGACACCGGCCTGTCGCGGGACGAGTCGATGCTGCTCGCCGTCGGCCTGGGCGGTGTCTCCCAGGTGGTGGCGCGGTACTGGCTGTCCTCGGAGAGCAAGGTTCCGCGGGACACCGCGGTGCAGCTGCTGACCTCCCTCGCATGGAAGGGCATCGCCGGCTTCCCGCTGCACGGCAGCGACACGCACTGACCGTGTTCGCTGCGGGCGTGGGCCATGGCGTCCTGCGCATCCCCGGACCGGGCTAATGTGTGCTGCGTACGGCGCGGATGGCCGCGCATCCTCCCCAGCCCACGCTGGGGACACCCAGACCGTCGGAGGGACATAAGCCGTGGAGGTCAAGATCGGCGTGCAGCACGCACCCCGCGAGATCGTTCTTGAGAGCGGGCAGTCTGCCGAAGAGGTCGAGAGCGCGGTGTCCGACGCGCTGGGCGGCAAGTCACAGCTGCTGAGCCTGGTGGACGACCACGGTCGCAAGATCCTGGTCCCGGCGGACCGGCTGGCCTATGTCGAGATCGGCGAGCCGACCGCCCGCAAGGTCGGGTTCGGCGCGCTCTGAAGCAGGGGGCGCCCGATGCGGCGCCCGTAGGTGACAAGGGCGGCGGCCCGGAGATTCCACTCCGGGCCGCCGCCCTTTTCCCTGCCCGCTTCCCAGCTTTTCGCGGACTTTCCGCGGACTTTTCCGGCCGCTTGCGCGCGCCGGCCCGCCGCGTCGCCGCCGCCTTCTCCCGGGCCCCCGGCCGCCGCTTTTGCGCAGATCAGGCCGTTCGGGGCGGTCCGGCTGAGCTGATCAGGCAGGGCACCGCCGTCGAGAGGGTTGCTGCCGGTGCCCCCTGGGTACGACCGCCTACGACCGATTTGTTCAGCTGATCGGCATCGTCACGCGGGAGGGAAAAGCATGATCTGGGAAGCGCTCGGCGCCGTGCTCATCGGCTTCGCCATCGCCCTGTCCGCCACACGATGGCTGCCCGACCGTTTCCCCGCCGGCCCCCTCACGCTGGCGACCGGCCCGGTCGCGGCGCTGCTCGGCGCGCTGCTGACCCGCTCGATCCTCGGCCCGGGCCACCCCGTCCAGGTGATGGTGGCCGCGATCGCCGTCGGAGCGGCTCTGCTGTCGGTGCTGGCGCGCCCGCCGCGCCGGCGTCTTCGGCGGCCGGCCGCGCCACTGAAGGGGCACCGGACGGCCTGAACCGCCCGGCGCGCCCGCCGGCGTCAGGCCGCGAGGCCCAGCGCCGCCATCCGCTTGGTGTGCGCCTCGGTGATCCGCGAGAACATCCGGCCCACCTCGGCCAGGTCGAAGCCGTCGGCCACCCCGCCCACCAGCATCGTGGACAGCGCGTCGCGGTCCGCGACCACCCGCTGCGCCTGCGAGAGCGCCTCGCCCATCAGACGGCGCGCCCACAGCGCGAGGCGCCCGCCGACCCGCGGCTCGGCCTCGATGGCGGCGCGCACCTTCTCCACGGCGAACGTGGCATGCCCGGTGTCGTCCAGTACGGCCAGCACCAGGCCACGGGTGTCGGTGTCCAGCCGGGCCGCGACCTCGCGGTAGAAGTCACTGGCGATCGAGTCGCCGACATAGGCCTTGACCAGGCCCTCCAGCCAGTCGGACGGCGCGGTCTGGCGGTGGAACTCGTCCAGGGCGCCGGCGAACGGCTCCATGGCCTCGTTCGGCTCCGCCTCGATCTGCGCGAGCCGCTCCCGCAGCCGCTCGAAGTGGTGGAACTCGGCCGAGGCCATCTTGGCCAGCTCGGCCTTGTCGTCCATCGTCGGCGCGAGCTTGGCGTCCTCCGCCAGGCGCTCGAAGGCGGACAGCTCGCCGTAGGCGAGCGCGCCGAGCAGGTCGATCACGGCGGCCCGGTACTGCGGGTCGGCGGATGCCTGTGCCCAGTCCTGGGCGGCGATCCCGGTGTGTTCTTGCGCGTCAGCTGCGGCGTTGTCAGACGTTCCCATGACCGGCACAATAGCCCGCCCGGCCGCTCGGGGAAGGGCCTGGTCAGCCACTTCCGCCTCCCGTACGAACGACGGTAGGAGCCGGTGCCCCGGTGGCCGGGCGGGCCGTGATGTATTCCTCACTCATACAAGCCTTCGGATGAGCACGCCATATCCGGGGTACAGTGGTATTTGGACCTGCCGAGTATCGGTGGGTCGTTCCACGAAGCGGATGCCCGGTCGGTGGCCCGATCGGCTCCAAACCGACCGCCCTCTATTGCGGCGCGTAGCAGACATACGCACGGCAAGAGGGACACCGCTCGCGGCAGGAGTGCCTGAGCGTTGGCAGTGGTCCCGCCCCTTACCGGCCGCCCAGGCCGGCCCGTACGAACCCGTACGAAGGTGCGGTACGACCCCCTTCGCCGCCTCATGTCGCGTCTCACAGAAGAGGCAAGATTCTGTCTACATTTCGTGACCTCGGCATTTTCCCCGAGACGGCCGAGGCCCTGGAAGCCGTCGGCATCATTTCCCCCTTTCCCATCCAGGAGCTGACGCTCCCCGTCGCCCTCTCCGGCAACGACGTCATCGGCCAGGCCAAGACCGGCACCGGCAAGACCCTGGGATTCGGCCTGCCGCTCCTGGAGCGCACCACGGTCCCCGCCGATGTCGAGGCGGGCCGCGCGAAGCCCGAGCAGCTGACCGAGGCGCCGCAGGCCCTGGTGGTCGTGCCCACCCGCGAGCTGTGCCAGCAGGTCACCAACGACCTGCTCACCGCCGGCAAGGTGCGCAATGTCCGCGTCCTGGCGATCTACGGCGGCCGTGCCTACGAGCCCCAGGTCGAGGCGCTGAAGAAGGGCGTCGACGTCATCGTCGGCACGCCCGGCCGGCTGCTCGACCTCGCGGGCCAGAAGAAGCTCAACCTCTCCCAGGTCAAGAGCCTGGTCCTGGACGAGGCCGACGAGATGCTCGACCTGGGCTTCCTGCCCGACGTCGAGAAGATCATCCAGCTGCTCCCGGCCAAGCGCCAGACGATGCTGTTCTCCGCGACCATGCCCGGCCAGGTCATCTCCCTGGCCCGCCGCTACATGTCGCAGCCCACGCACATCCGCGCCACCGCGCCGGACGACGAGGGCCAGACCGTCCGCAACACCACCCAGCACATCTTCCGGGCCCACTCCATGGACAAGCCGGAGATGGTCGCCCGCATCCTGCAGGCCGAGGGCCGGGGCCTGGCGATGGTGTTCTGCCGCACGAAGCGGACCGCCGCCGACATCGCCGACCAGCTCGCGCGCCGCGGCTTCGCCTCCGGCGCGGTCCACGGCGACCTCGGCCAAGGCGCCCGTGAGCAGGCGCTGCGCGCCTTCCGCAACGGCAAGGTCGACGTCCTGGTCTGCACCGACGTCGCCGCCCGAGGCATCGACGTCGAGGGCGTCACGCACGTCATCAACTACCAGTCGCCCGAGGACGAGAAGACCTACCTGCACCGCATCGGCCGTACCGGCCGCGCGGGCGCCAAGGGCACCGCGGTCACCCTCGTCGACTGGGACGACATCCCGCGCTGGAAGCTGATCAACAAGGCGCTGGACCTGGCGTTCGACGAGCCGGAGGAGACCTACTCCACCTCGCCGCATCTGTACGAGCAGCTGAACATCCCCGCGGGCACCAAGGGCGTGCTGCCGCGCGCCGAGCGCACCCGGGCCGGGCTGGCGGCGGAAGAGGTCGAGGACCTGGGCGAGACCGGCGGCCGCGGCCGTGGGCCTCGCAAGGGCGCCGTCGTCGAGGAGGAGCGCCCCCAGCGCACCCGTACGCCGCGGCAGCGCCGCCGCACCCGTGGCGGCTCGACGCCGGACGGGGCGGCCTCCGCCGAGGCACCGTCCGCCGCGTCGCCCGCCGTCGTCGAGGGCACCGAGGGTGCGGAGGCCGCCGGGCCGCGTCAGCCGCGCCGGCGCCGCCGTACCCGCAACGGGCAGTCCTCCGGTGCGGCCGCCGTGGTGACGGCGCCGGCCGCCGAGGCCGCGAACGCCCCCGCTGAGGCTGCCGCCGTGGCGGCCGAGGCTCCGGCCGAGGCTCCGGCCGAGCCCGCCAAGCCGCGCCGTCGCCGTGCGCGGGTCGCCCGTCCTGAGGAGACCGGGACCTTCCAGACCGTCGAGACCGCCGCGAGCGCACTCACGGCCGCGGCCGCCGCCGCGGCGCCGGCCGTGGTGACGGAGACCGTCGCGGACGCCGCGGTGGAGGCTCCCGCCAAGCCGAAGCGGACCCGCAAGGCCGCCCCCAAGGCCGCCGAGGCCGTGGTCGACACGGCCGAGGCCGCCGTCGAGGCACCGGCAAAGCCCAAGCGCACCCGCAAGGCCGCCGCCAAGCCGGCCGCCGAGAGCGCCGTGGACACCGCCGAGGGCACCGAGGCCGCGCCGGCCAAGCCCAAGCGCACCCGGAAGACCGCGGCCGCCGCGAAGTCCACGGCGGACGCACCCGCCGCCGAGGACGCCCCGGCCAAGCCGAAGCGGACCCGCAAGGCGGCGGCGAAGCCGGCCGCGGAGGCGACGGACACCGCCGAGGCCAAGCCGGTGCGCCGCCGCACCCGCGCCAAGGCCCCCGCCGCGGAGGCGACGCCCGAGAGCTGAGCCTCCCCGGCACACGCCGGAACTCCGGCCCGACGACCCGGCCCCGCACTCCGCGGGTGCCGGGTCGTCGGCGTCCCGGGCCGGGTTTTGCCGTCCGGCCCGGATAACCTCAGCCCATGAGCAGGCCGCCCACCCTCACACTGCCCCCGTGCGCCCGTGCGTACCGACTCGACACCGAGCGCGGCGCGTTCGCCGTGCAGGACGCCCGGCCCGATGCCGCGCCGATCGGGACCGCCCTGCTGGTGCCCGGATTCACCGGCAGCAAGGAGGACTTCGTCGCCCTGCTGGCCCCGCTGGCCGCGGCCGGTTTCCGGGCGGTCGCCGTGGACGGGCGCGGGCAGCACGAGTCCCCCGGGCCGCGCGACGAACGGGCTTACGCGCAAAGGGAGTTGGCGCTCGATGTGCTGGCCCAGGCGCGGGCCCTGCGGGAGCCGGACAGCGGGCCGGTGCATCTGCTGGGGCACTCGCTGGGCGGGCTGGTCACCCGGGCCGCCGTGCTGCTCGACGCGGCCCCGTTCCGCTCGCTGACCGTGCTCAGCTCCGGGCCCGCCGCCATCGAGGCGTCCCAGCAGGCCCGGGTACGGATGCTGATCGAGGCGCTCGGCACGTTCGACATGGAGGGCGTCTGGCGGGCGATGCGCGAGCTGGACCCGCCGGAGGCGGCGGACGCGGCGACGCCGCCGGAGATCGGCGCGTTCCTGCACCGTCGTTGGCTGAACACCGTCCCCGAGCAGCTGATCGCGACCGGCCGTCAGATGCTGGAGGAGCCCGACCGGGTGGCGGAGCTGGCCCGTACGGGGCTCGCCGTCCATGTCGTCTCCGGCGCCGTCGACTACGCCTGGCCGGTGCCGTCGATGGATGCGATGGCCGAGCGGCTGTCCGCCCGGCGCACCGTCATCGAGGGCGCCGAGCACTCCCCCAACGCCGAACGGCCGGAGAAGACCGCCGAGGCGCTCGCCGGGTTCTGGAGCGGCGTGGGCTGAGCGCCGTCCGGCCGCAGTGGCGCGCGGGCCCGGCGGCGCGCGGACGCGCAGGGCCGTGTGGGCCGAGCGGACGGTGTCGCCAGGACAGCGCCGGGCGGTTCGGCGAGCATCGAGGGAGGCGGGCCCTCACCGGCGCCCGGCCGGCACCGCTTCGTACGAAGGGCCCGACCATGACCGAGAACCCGTCGACTCACCCGGCCGGCGCCGAGGACGGCCCCCACGGCATCGCCCTCACCCGGACCTTCGCCGCCCGCCGGGAGCTGGTCTTCGAAGCCTGGACGACGCCCGAGCACTTCGCGTACTGGTTCGGCGGGGAGCTGGAGGTGCCGGTCGACCGGATGTCGATGGACCCCCGGCCGGGCGGGGTCTGGAGTCTGGTCATGCGCACCCCGGACGGCGGCGAGCTGCCGTTCTCCGGTGTCTACCGCGAGGTGGCCGCCCCGGAACGGCTGGAGTTCACCGTCAGGGACGCGGCCGCTCCCGGGGGCAGCGAGGGCGAGATCGTCCGGGTCACCCTGACCGAGACCGGCGACGGTACGCAGATGGCCTTCCGCCAGCTCGGCGGCAACCTCACCTCGGAGCAGTACCGCCAGGCGGAGGCGGGCTGGGCGGGCTTCTTCGACCGCCTCACGGAGCTGCTGGCGAGGGCCTGAGCCCGCCGGACGGTACGGGCGGCCCGAGCGTCTGTGCGCCGCGAACCGGCCGCGCGCCCCTGCGCTCGCGTCCCAGGGGGCGGACCGGGGGCGGACTGGAGGCGAAAACCCTAGTACTGCCCCTGGACGTGGTCCCAGAACCCGTCGCGCAGGACGCGCCGCAGGTCGGCATGGCTGCGCAGGGAGTGCCGCAGCAGCGCCTCCGCGGCGGTCAGGAGTTCCTGGTCGACGGCTCCGGGCAGATACGGATGGCCCGGCAGCAGGCCCGCCACCCACTCGCGGCCGCGTTCCGCGAGCCACTGCGCGGCGACCTGCGCGCCGACGAAGCGGACCTCCTCACGGCTGGGCGGTGGCCCCTCGCCCGCCGTCTGGTCGCTGTATTCGACGCCGACCCGCCGGGTGACGTACGGCTTGCAGAACTCCATGTCGAAGGTGCGCGCGCTGTCGACCTCCCACAGCAGCGGTTCGGCCTGGTTGCGGCCGCCCTGGGCCTCGATGCCCCACAGATGCACCCGCGCGCCATAGCCCTGCGCCGCCTCCACCGCGGAGACCAGGTCCTCGTCGCCGCCGATGAGCACCGCATCGGTGATCGCGCGGTGCCGGGCCAGCGACTCCAGGTCCGAACGGATCAGGGAGTCGACGCCCTTTTGCTGGTTGTTGGCGTTGAGGTTGCCGAGCCTGACCTTCACATCGGGCAGCTCGGCGATCCGCTGCTGCTCCTGGGTGTGGATCCGCCGGCGGGCGCCGTCGTACCAGTAGACGCGCAGCAGCCGGCTGTCCGGGAAGATCATCCGGGCCTTGTCGATGAAGGCCTCGATGATCCCTTCCGCGTCGAGATCGAAGGCCTTGCGGTCTTCCGTGCCGGTGACCAGCCGTCCCGCCGCGGCGTAGACATAGCCCGCGTCCACGAAGGCCGCATGGGTGGACGGGGTGGTGGCGACCTCGGCGAGCACGCGGGTGAGCAGCTCGTTGGTGCGCTCGATCCCGGCGGCGAGCGCGGTGAGGTCGGTGGGGCCCGTGGGCCGGACGTCGTTCATACCGGCCCCATTGTCCGGGCGGTCGCTGCGCAGGCACAACTGCGCTCGGGCTGCGTATTTAGACCGTCGAAATTTTTCTTTAGCGTAGGGAATGATTGCACTGGGCAGGTCGTTGTACCCGTACAGAGCGCCCGGCAGCGACGCCGGGCGGCTCGTACACCCAGAAGTTCTCCGCAGGAGGATCAGACGAAGGGAGAAGCCGTATGCGCTTCGAGATCATGCGCCTGGACGATGTCGACGGCACCGCCGTGGACAGCACCGTCGTGGACGCCGCCTCCGTCAACCGGATCGTGCAGCAGGCCGCCGCAATAGGCCAGCGCATCTACATCCGCCCGGCCGGCACCGCCGTCCGCTAACACCCGCCCCGCCGCCCGGCGCGACGCGACAGCACCCGCCGGCCGAGCACGGCCGCACCGCATGAGCGCCCCCGTACGAACACGTCGTACGGGGGCGCTGCGCTGTCCGGGTCCTGCCCGGGTCCGGGCGGGCCTCAGGCCCCCTGGATCACCTGCAGCACGCCGTTGATGATCTGCTGCACCGCGAGGGCGGAGAGCATCATGCCCGCCAGCCGGGTCACCAGGACCACTCCGCCGTCCTTGATCACGCGGATGATCACCAGCGAGAACCGCATCACCAGGTAGAGCACCACATGGATCGCCGCGATCGCCGTCCAGACGGAGAGCTGGGCGGCGAAGCCGTGCGCGTGCTGCACCGCGAGGATCACCGACACGATCGCGCCGGGCCCGGCCAGCAGCGGCATGCCCAGCGGCACCAGCGCCACATTGACGTCCTTGGTCTGGGTCGGCTCCTCCGACTTCCCGGTCAGCAGATCCAGCGCGACCAGCAGGAGCAGCAGCCCACCCGCGATCATCAGCGCGGGCGTCGAGATGTGCAGCCGCCCCAGGATCTGCCGGCCGAAGAGGCCGAAGACGGCGATGACGCAGAAGGCGACGGTGGCCGCCTGCCAGGCCATCCGGCGCTGCACCTTGGCGGGCCGGCCGGAGGTCAGGCCCAGGAAGATCGGGGTGATCCCCGGCGGATCCATGATCACGAAGAGGGTGACGAAGAGCGTACTGAAGACAGCGATGTCGAACACGGTGAAGGCCTTGCGAGAGGTGGTACGGGACGGACGCTCACGGGCGGCGCGCGGGAGCGGACCCGTGTGAGGAGGCAGGAACGGAGGGGGGAGAGGGCGGGCGGCGGCGGACGCACGGCGGTACCCGCACCGCTCGGACGGCGCCGGGCAGGTGTCGGTGAAGGTCCGGGGGAACGGGGCGCGCGCCGCAGCCGGCGGCCGCGGTGGGCTCAGCCGCCCGTGCCGGGAACGGGGAAGGCGCCGGTCGCGCGGCGGACGATCTCGCCGTAGACCTCGGGGTCGGTGGTGTATTCGCCCAGCCGGCAGGTCTTGCGGCTGCCGTGGTAGTCGCTGGAGCCGCAGGCCAGCAGGCCGAGGTCGGCGGAGAGGCCGCGCAGCCGCGCGCGGGTCGGCGCGTCGTGGTCCATGTGGTCGACCTCGATGCCGTCGAGGCCGGCCGCGGCGAGTTCGGCGATCGCGCTCTCCGGTACGCAGGAGCCGCGCTTGACGGCCAGCGGATGCGCGAAGACGGTGACCCCGCCGGCGGCCTTGACCAGCCGGATCGCGTCGAACGGGTCGAGCTCGTGCTTCTGCACGTACGCCCTGCCGTCGTTCGCGAGCCACTCGGAGGTGAAGGCGTCCGAGACGGAGCCGACCACGCCCAGGTCGACGAGGGCGGTGGCGATGTGCGGCCGTCCCACGGCGCCGTCGCCGGCGATCCGGGCGACCTGCTCCCAGGTGACCGGCACACCGAGCTCACGCAGCTTGGCGACCATGCCCTGGGCCCGCGGCACCCGGTCGTCCCGCACCAGCTCCCGCTCGCCGGCGAGTTCCGGCTCCTCGGGATCGAAGAGGTAGGCGAGCATGTGGAGGCTCACGCCGTCGAGCCGGCAGGAGAGTTCGGCGCCGGTGACCAGCGTCAGCCCCGCGGGCAGCGCGGCCCGCGCCTCGGCGTGGCCGCCGACGGTGTCGTGGTCGGTCAGCGCGACGACGTCCAGACCCGCGGCCGCGGCGTTCCGCACCAGCTCCGCGGGGGTGTCCGTACCGTCGGACGCCGTGGAGTGGGTGTGCAGATCGATGCGCACGACGCGGACTCCAGACTCCTGCGGGACGGATACGGGACGGGGCCCGGCAGGCGCGCCGGGGGGAGGTACACCGTAGGGGGACCTCAGAAGGATACCGGGCGGCCGGTGGCGCCCGAGGCCCGCCGGACGGTGAGCGACGCCACCCCGGCTGCTCGCCCCGGCCGCTCCCCCGGCCTCCCGCGACCGGCCCTCAGCCCAGGATGCGCGGGGAGATGGCCCCGCACGGCAGCAGGTCCACCTCGGCACCCGCCTCGCGCAGATCCGTCAGTACCAGCTCGTCGTACAGCAGCAGCCCCGACTGCTCCGGCCAGGCGATCGCCCAGAGCCACAGCCCGCGCGCCTCGCCCGCGAAGACCGCACGGTCCGGGGGCGCACCGTCGACGTGCCACAGCGCGGTCGGGCGTCCGGCGGCGAGCACCTTGGCGTGCGGCGGTTTGTCCACGCACATGTGGGAGCCGGGGTCGGGGCCGTCGATGCCGGCGTAGCGCGCGCCGAGGCCGACGCCCAGCTCCTCGGCGATCAGCAGCAGTTCGCCCGGTCCGCCGAGCGGCCCGGGGCCCGTGCAGGCCACCGCGGTCGCGCGGCCGCCGCTGCGGTCGTCCCCGGCGCAGGCCACGCCGGTGAACAGCCAGCCGACCGGCAGCGGCCAGGGCATCCATACGGGCACCTGTGCGCGGTGCACGACGACGCCGAGCGCCTCGACGCTCGGCGGGACGACGGGCTGGAGTGGGTGCACGGTGCCGTGCAGCGCGCACTGCCAGGTGTCGGAGAAGAGACCGGGCGCCCTTACCCGGCCTCCGCACTTCGGGCAACTGGGTTCGCCCCTCATAGGCATCCACGGTCCTCCAGCCCCGCCGCCGCGTCAAGGACGATCACCCGACCGGTGTGCCCCGAATCACGTACGCCGCAGCGCAATTGGCCGCTTTCCGTGGCCTGCGGGCGCCGGCCGAGGAAGTAGTTGCTACTTGCACTCTTTAGCTTGTCTAACGCTGGTCGGGGCGGTGCTCGGCGACATGAAGTGGCGCTACCCGTTCTTCGGCACTGCCGCCCTGATGACCATCGGCTTCCTCGCCATCACGGCCTTCCTCGAGGAGCAGCCCCGGCCCGCCCGGCAGGCCACCGCCCCTCATCGAGCCGCTTCGCCGCACCCCGGCCGCATCTCGCTCCTCGACCCGGTCAAGGCGCTCGGCCACGGGGCCCTGGCCTCCGTCGCCGCCTCCGCGTTCTTCTACAACTACGCGTTCTTCACGGTGCTGGCCTTCACCCCGTTCGTGCTCGACATGTCGCCGTACACATCCGGCGCTGTCTTCTTCGCCTGGGGTGTGCTGCTCGCGGTGTTCTCGGTGCTCGTGGCGCCCCGGCTGCAGCACCGCCTCGGCTCGCTGAAGGTGCTGGGCGGCTCACTGCTGCTGCTCGCCGCCGACCTGCTCGTACTGGGCTACGGCGACCACACCACCGCCGTCGTCTGCACGGTCCTCTCCGGTGCCTTCATCGGCCTGAACAACACCGTCTTCACCGAACTGGCCCTGGGCGTCTCGGACGCGCCGCGCCCGGTGGCGAGCGCCGGCTACAACTTCGTGCGGTGGTTCGCGGCGGCGGCCGCACCGTTCCTCGCGCCCAAGATCGAGGAGTGGACCGACAGCCACCTGCCCTTCGTGGTCGCGGCCGCCGCCGCGGTGACCGGCGCCGGCATCGTCGCCGTCCGGCGCCGCGCGCTGACCACCGGGGCCGAGGTGCCGCAGCCGCGGCCCGCCAGGGAGGACGGGGTCGCGGCCTTCGCCGACTGAAGCGGCCGGGCGCGGCGCGCACGCCCCTCGGCCCGCCCGCGCACCGAAACTGACGCCCCGTCCGCCCCCTCTCCGGAGGGCGGACGGGACGTGCGCCGTCGTACTGCCGCGCGGCTCAGTCGAGCGGTACGCCCGTACGCAGCGGGTCACGCAGATCCGTACCGTGCTCCAGCCACCGCTTCTCCAGGGCCTCGGCCCCGTGCACCCGCTTCCAGGCCGCCTCGTTGGGCGTCATCGGCAGCAGCGGCAGGAAGCGGACCGGCTCCCTCGGCTCATCGAGTTCGAGATCCTCGACCAGCCCCCCGGGCGAGGCGACCAGGACCGAGGTGAAAGCCGCCCCCGGCCACAGCGGCTCCCCCACGTCCAGCGAGGCCCCGGGGGCCACGACCACCCCTTCGACCTGCGGCGACGCGGCGAGTACGGCGAGCGGCCGGAGCACCTTGTCGCTCTCCACCCGGCCGGCGCGTACGGACAGCAGGAGTTCGGCACGCGGGCCGCGCAGCGGATCGGCCAGCACCGCGGTGGGATCGGCCATGGGCTGCGCGGACATCCCGAGCGTGGCGTAACGCACCACCCCGTTGTCCACGAAGCGGAGGACCTCGATACGGTCGGTGCCGAGGAACGTGACGGCAGCGCGCGCGTCCGGCTCGCCCAGGGTCGTCCGCAACCGGGCCTCGACCAGCTCAAGAACGTCAGACATGCCGTGAGCATAGGCCGGGCCCTTCGCCCGGCCATCACCGCTCCACGAGCGGCTCCACAGCGCCCCCGTTCTTCGTATCGAACGGGCAAAGCGGCGCCGTAACACTTCAGGCGGCTGATAGCCTTGCCGTCTGGTCAGGGAATGACGTCGTCCCCCAACGGGGACCGGCCGGAGGAGGTGGGGCTGCGGTGGATCCGAGTCGACCGTGCAGTACCGATAGTTCTCCTGTCATCCCCTACGCGCAGCGAATCTCCTGATCCGAGAGCTTCCGTACCCCGCCGCTCAGCGGCGAAACCAGGGAAGCACCTTTGCGCCGGATGTAGATGACGGAAGAGCGCCTTCGACTCTTTGTTCCGTGTTTTCTGCGAACTGCCGTCAGTGCCCTCGCACGAGCGCCGCCCGCTTTGCGGACGTACAGCCGATGACGCCTCGTACGTCCACGTTCCGGGCAGCGTTGCGCCCCGCGCTCGCAGCTGACGGCCGGCCCGTGAAGGAGCCTGCCATGTCGATGATCCGTGACCTGCGTGCCGCCGTACGTCCCTCCCGGCGCCGCGACGTCCCCCCGTACGGCTATGAGAAGTCCGCCCCGGCCTGCCCGAACAGCGCCATCGTCGACTGCGGTGTGTACCGCGAGGGGCGCCGGGTGAGCGACCACGTCAGCCCGGCCGAGGCGATGGCCCGTGTGCGGTCCGAGGGCGGTTTCGCCTGGATCGGGCTGCACGAGCCCACCGAGGCCGAATTCGCCGGTATCGCCCAGGAGTTCGGGCTGCACCCGCTCGCCGTCGAGGACGCCGTGCACGCGCACCAGCGGCCCAAGCTGGAGCGCTACGACGAGACCCTGTTCACCGTCTTCAAGACGGTCCACTACGTCGAGCACACCGAGCTGACCGCCACCAGCGAGGTGGTGGAGACCGGCGAGGTGATGTGCTTCACCGGCCGGGACTTCATCGTGACCGTGCGGCACGGCGGCCAGGGCTCGCTGCGCGCGCTGCGCCACCGGCTGCAGGACGACCCGGAGCTGCTGGCCAAGGGGCCGTCCGCGGTGCTGCACGCCATCGCCGACCAGGTCGTCGACGGCTACATGGCGGTGGCCGGCGCGGTCCAGGACGACATCGACGAGGTGGAGATCGACGTCTTCAGCTCGGGCACCAACGGCAAGGGCAACGGCGGCAAGGGCTCCCCCAAGGGCGGCGACGCCGGGCGGATCTACCAACTCAAGCGTGAGGTACTGGAGTTCAAGCGCGCGGTGTCGCCGCTGCTGCGGCCGATGCAGCTGCTGAGCGAGCGCCCCATGCGGCTGGTCGACTCCGACATCCAGAAGTACTTCCGGGACGTCGCCGACCACCTGGCGCGGGTCAACGAGCAGGTGCTGTCCTTCGACGATCTGCTCAACTCCATCCTGCAGGCCAACCTCGCGCAGGCGGCCGTCGCGCAGAACGAGGACATGCGCAAGATCACGGCCTGGGCGGCGATCTTCGCCGTCCCCACGATGATCGCCGGGATCTACGGCATGAACTTCGACTACATGCCCGAGCTTCACTGGAAGTTCGGCTATCCGGCGATGATGCTGACGACCGTGGCGATCTGCTTCGGCATCCACCGCGGGTTCAAGCGCAACGGGTGGCTGTGACGCGGACCCCGCGACGTCCGGGGCCGCCGCATCTCAGCGCCCGGGCGGCCCCGGCCCGCCCCGGACGGGGCCATTAGGCTGGTCCGTATGACGGAGACCGTGTCGCAGGCCCTGCAGGATCGGGCGCTCATCGAAGAGGCCACGAAGAAGTCCGGCCTCATCTGGGTGCGGGGGAACGCCGGCCCGGCGCGGGCGCTGTGGCATCTGTGGCACGACGGGGCCGCCTGCCTCGTCGGGGACGGGTCCGGCGAACAGCCGCTGGCCGACCTCGGGCTCACCGACGGCGGGACGGCGACGGTCACCGTGCGCAGCAAGGACAAGGGCGGCCGGCTGATCGCCTGGCAGGCCAGGGTCGTCGAGCCCGCCCCGGAGAGCGAGGCCTGGCGGGCCGCCGTCGACGAGCTGAAGGGCAAGCGCCTCAACGCGCCGGATGCCGACACCCTCACGGAGCGCTGGGCGCGCGAGTGCCGGGTGCTGCGGCTGGAGCCGACCGGGGAGACGACGCAGCGCCCCGGCCGGATGCCGGACGACGCGCAGGCCGCGCCGCCGCTGGCGACCTCCGCGATCACCCGGCGTCCCGCGCCGGCGGCGCTGCCGAAGCTGCTGCGGCGGGGGCGCAAGGGCTGAGGCCCGGGCGAGGCCGTAACGGGCTGAGCCGGATTGGTGTACTCGCAGGCCGGAGCGCACTCACTCGGTGGCGCCAGCGCCGTGGCCAGGACGGCAACGACAAAGCCCTGGTTTCATGGCCGGCTGATGACAGATTGGCTCTCGCTCGGAGTTTCGAGTGAGAGCCAACGGCTACCCTCCACGCCCTGTCGAGGAGATCCCTATTCGTCACCGTGACGTGAATTGGATGGAACCTGGCTGCCGGCGGCAGCAGCTCTGCGATGCTGGCGGTCGATCGAGAGGGGCCGCAGCGATGCAGTGGAAGATCCACGGGGAACGTCCGATCTACGAGAACCAGTGGGTCAACCTGTGGTTGACCGATGTGGAGCAGCCGGATGGGCGCCGGTGGGAGTACCACGTCGTCAAGCTCCGGCACCTGGCCGTGGCCGCTGTGATCAACGAACGGCAAGAGATCCTCATGATGTGGCGACACCGCTTCATCACGGACTCGTGGGCCTGGGAGCTGCCCATGGGCCTCGTCGAGGACGGGGAGAGCCCCGCCGACGCCGCCGCGCGTGAGGTTCTGGAGGAGACGGGCTGGCGGCCCGGCCCGGTCAAGCCGCTCATCTACGCCGAGCCGGCCAACGGCATCACCGACTCCCAGCACCATGTCTTCCGGGCCGACGGAGCGACGTACGAAGGACCACCGACCGAGAAGAACGAGTCGGATCGGATCGAGTGGATCCCGCTGGCCGACGTACGGGGCATGATCGACCGGCGCGAGATCGTCAGCAGCGGTTCCCTCGTCGGTCTGTTGTACGTGCTCATGGACGAGGCGATCCGCTGACCTGATGGGGCAGCACTTCCCTGAGCCGGGCCTCGAACGCCACGGGGGCTGGTTCCTGACGGAAGGGCTCCAGCTGCTCGCAGAACTCCCGAAGGTGGCCGGCGACTCGATGCGAGCTGACGGCCGCCGCTGGGGCCAGAGCCTCCATCGCCGTATGGCACGCCTCGTCGAGTTTGCCGCGCTGGAGCTGGGTACGGGCGAGCCAGAAGGCATGGAAGGCACGGCCTCGGTGGTTCGTCCGGTGCTTCTCAGCGCTTGCCGGAGATCTTGGATCCGTAGTCCACGACCTGGCCCTTGTCCGGGGCCTTGAGGTCCACGTTCCGGCCCCAGTCGGCCAGCCGGACGACCCCCGCGCCGCCGGCCCGGCGCAGCCGCAGCGGATAGGGCGTGCCCTCCAGCGAGACGTCCAGGGTGCCGCCGGAGCCCGCGCCTGCGGACACCCGGATGGTGCGGACCCCGTCGATGTCGCTGCGGTCACCGGTCGTCAGCTTGCCGTGCAGCCCGAGCAGGCCGGCCAGCAGGGTGTCCTTGTCGGTGAAGCCGCTGAAGCGCTGGTAGACCGGGTCGCCGGCGGGCACCTTGACGTATTTGCCGTCGAGCTTGTCCGCCGCCTGGTTGGGCCTGCCCGAGCCGCCGCTCTTCTCGCCGGCCCAGAAGGCCGCGTTCGCCTTCAGATAGAGCGCATCGCCGACCCGCAGCAGCTGGAAGGCGGCCGCCTTCGTGGTCAGCTCCCCCTTGGCGCCGTCCTTCGCCAGGCTCATGTCGAGCTTGTAGGTGCGGCCCTGGCTGACGACATTGCCGGAGAGGTGCACGGTGTCGGCGCGCTGGGCCGCGGCCCGCGCCTTGGATTCGATCTTCGCGGCGGGCAGCTTCCCCACCCCGTTGGTGCCGGCGTCCGGATCTTCCCCGCCGCAGCCCGTCAGCGCCACGGCCAGTACCGCGCAGGCCGCCCCCACCAGCGCGGCCCGTCCCGTACGACGGGATCCGGCCAGGGGTCGGGGGCCGGCGCCCGGGGGAATTGCGCTCACGTCGGCTCTGCCTCCTGATGCGGGTGACCTCGACAGCAGTACGGCAGCGTACCTGGGCCGCGCACGGTCGTCGGCGGGGTGCGTGGCGGTCACCCTACGGCCTCCTCCACCGGGGCGGCACAGGCCGGGGCGCGTTAGCCTGAACCCGACTTGATGCCGTATTTCGGGGCTGAACGGGAGAAAGGGCGGCACTCTGCATGGCAGTGGTGACTCCCCGGGTCTTCGTCTCCCACCTCGCCGGCATCGCCGTCTTCGACCCCAACGGCGACCAGGTCGGCCGGCTGCGGGACCTCGTCGCGCTGCTCCGGGTCGGCGACCGCCCGCCGCGGGTGCTCGGGGTGGTCGTCGAGGTGATCAGCAGGCGCCGGATCTTCGTGCCCATGACGCGGGTGACCGGAGTGGAGTCCGGCCAGATCATCATCACCGGCGTGGTCAACATGCGGCGCTTCGAGCAGCGGGCGTCCGAGACGCTGGTGCTCGGCGAGCTGCTCGACCGGCGGGTGCGGCTGGTGGACACCGCGGAGGAGGCCACCGTCCTCGACATCGGCATCACCCAGCTGCCCGCCCGCCGCGACTGGGAGATCGACAAGGTCTTCGTGCGGAAGGGCAAGGGCGGGGCACTGCGCCGCAAGGGCGAGGTGCTGACCGTGGAGTGGTCGGCGGTGACCGGCTTCTCGCTGGAGGAGCACGGACAGGGCGCGGAGAGCCTGCTGGCCACCTTCGAACAGCTGCGGCCCGCCGACCTCGCCGGTGTACTGCACCACCTCTCCGCCAAGCGCCGAGCCGAGGTCGCCGCGGCGCTCGACGACGACCGGCTCGCCGACGTCCTGGAGGAGCTGCCGGAGGACGACCAGGTCGAGATCATCGGCAAGCTGAAGGACGAGCGGGCCGCCGACGTCCTGGAGGCGATGGACCCGGACGACGCCGCCGACCTGCTCTCCGAGCTGCCGGAGGAGGAGAAGGAACGGCTGCTGGCGCTGATGCGGCCGGAGGAGGCCGCGGACGTGCGGCGGCTGATGTCGTACGAGGAACGGACCGCGGGCGGGCTGATGACCACCGAGCCGATCGTGCTGCGCCCGGACGCGACGGTCGCGGACGCGCTGGCCCGGGTGCGCGACCCGGACCTCTCGCCCGCGCTGGCCGCCCAGGTCTATGTCTGCCGGCCGCCGGACGAGACGCCCACCGGCAAGTACCTGGGCCTGGTGCACTTCCAACGGCTGCTGCGCGACCCACCGTTCACCCTCGTCAGCTCGATCGCCGACACCGATCTGCCGGCCCTGCCGCCGGACACCCCGCTGCCGGAGGTGACCAGCTATCTGGCCGCGTACAACATGGTCGCCGCCCCGGTCGTGGACGAGAGCGGGGCGCTGCTGGGCGCCGTCACCGTCGACGACGTACTGGACCATCTGCTGCCGGACGACTGGCGGGAGGACGGGCTGCACGGCCCGGCCGCGGCCGGTCTGAACGGTGACCGGCCGGTCGGGGAGGGTACCGATGGGCGCTGAGGAGCGGGAGAGCGCCAGGGAGCGGTCGCGGGCGAACGGGGCCTCGGCGGTGCGCCGGGGCGCCGCGGACCGGCCCCGGGTGCGCCTCGACCAGCCGCGGGCGCCGCGCCGTACGTTCCTGCCGGAGTACGACCCGGAGGCGTTCGGGCGGCTCTCGGAGAAGATCGCCCGCTTCCTGGGGACCGGCCGGTTCATCGTCTGGATGACCTTCACCATCATCCTGTGGGTCATCTGGAACACCACGGCACCCAGCGGCCTGAGGTTCGATCAGTACCCGTTCATCTTCCTGACGCTGGCGCTGTCCCTGCAGGCCTCGTACGCCGCGCCGCTGATCCTGCTGGCGCAGAACCGCCAGGACGACCGCGACCGGGTCACCCACGAGCAGGACCGCAAGCAGAACGAGCGGTCCATCGCCGATACGGAGTACCTGACCCGCGAGATCGCGGCCCTGCGGCTCGGCCTGGGCGAGGTCGCCACCCGCGACTGGATCCGCTCCGAGCTCCAGGACATGCTGAGGGATCTGGAGCCGCGGCGGCCGGCCGGCGCGGAGAGTGATGAACGCGACCGCTGACGGGCTTTCCGGAGGCACCCTCACGCGCCGTACCATCGGGACATGGCTACCCACACGCCCGAAGGCGCCACCCCGAGCGAGGACGCGATCCGCGAAGCGCTCGCGACGGTGAACGACCCCGAGATCCACCGCCCCATCACCGAGCTGGGGATGGTCAAATCGGTGGACATCGCGGCGGACGGCGCGGTGGCGGTCGTGGTCTACCTCACGGTCTCCGGCTGTCCGATGCGCGAGACGATCACCAACAGCGTGCGGGAGGCCGTCGAGCGGGTCGAGGGCGTCACCTCCGTCGCCGTTGAGCTGGACGTGATGAGCGACGAGCAGCGCAAGGAGCTGGCGACGTCGCTGCGCGGCGGCACCGCCGAGCGCGAGGTGCCGTTCGCCCAGCCCGGTTCGCTGACCCGGGTCTACGCCGTCGCCTCCGGCAAGGGCGGCGTCGGCAAGTCGTCGGTGACCGTCAACCTCGCCGCGGCGATGGCGGCCGACGGTCTGAAGGTCGGTGTCGTGGACGCCGACATCTACGGCCACTCCGTGCCCCGCATGCTCGGTGCCGACGGCAAGCCCACCCAGGTCGAGAACATGATCATGCCGCCGTCGGCGCACGGCGTGAAGGTCATCTCGATCGGCATGTTCACCCCCGGCAACGCCCCCGTCGTCTGGCGCGGCCCGATGCTGCACCGCGCGCTGCAGCAGTTCCTCGCCGATGTCTACTGGGGCGACCTGGACGTGCTGCTGCTGGACCTGCCCCCGGGCACCGGCGACATCGCGATCTCGGTGGCGCAGCTGGTGCCGAACGCCGAGATCCTGGTGGTCACCACCCCGCAGCAGGCCGCCGCCGAGGTCGCCGAGCGGGCCGGTTCGATCGCCGTGCAGACCCACCAGAAGATCGTCGGCGTGGTCGAGAACATGTCCGGGCTGCCCTGCCCGCACTGCGACGAGATGGTCGACGTCTTCGGCACCGGCGGCGGCGAGCGGGTCGCCGAGGGCCTGACGAAGACGACCGGGACCCAGGTGCCGGTGCTCGGCGCCATCCCGATCGACGTCCGGCTGCGCGAGGGCGGCGACGAGGGCAAGCCGGTCGTGCTGACCGACCCCGACTCCCCCGCCGGCTCGGCGATCCGCACGATCGCGGGCAAGCTGGGCGGCCGGCAGCGGGGTCTGCAGGGCATGTCGCTCGGCATCACCCCGCGCAACAAGTTCTGAGACCGCGACCGGTTCCCCGGCGGCCCCGGCCCGTCGGGGACGCCGGCTCCCGGATGACGTACGAAGGGGCGGACCCGTGCGGGTCCGCCCCTTCGTGCGTGGCCGTCCGGCCTCGTCCGCGGTGGCCGTTCAGCCCTCGTACGCGGCGAGGTCCTTGATCACCGAGAAGCCCAGGCCGTACGCGCTCATCCCGCGCCCGTAGGCACCGAGGTGCACGCCCTCGCCCTCCGGCCCCTCGCTCGCCGAGCCGGCCAGGACCCAGCCGTACTCGGACTCGCGGTAGGCGAACGACGTTGGCTCGCCGTCCACCGGCAGCATCAGCTCGCTCCAGCTGCCGCCGCCCAGGTCGTCGGCCAGCTCCCAGGCGAGCATCGTCTGCTGGTCCAGCCAGTCCTGGCGCAGCGTCCGGTCCATCTGGGTGGGCCAGGTCTGCGCGAGCAGCCCCGACCCGGCGAGCCAGGCGGCCGTCGAGACCGAGGTCGCCTCCAGTACACCGGTGCCGTCGGCACTGCGCCGCACGGGGCGGCTGGCGACCGTCACCACGACCGCGAACCGCTCGTCCTGCGGCGGTTCCACCTTGATGGTGGGCTCCTCGCCGTGACCGGTGGCGCCGTGCTCGACGGTGCCGTCCGCGGCGGCGCCGACCTGCATCAGCCAGCGCGGACCGGTGAACGCCTCGTCGAGGCCGTACCACGGGAACGCGGCCAGCAGATAGCCGTCGACCTTCCGGCCGGCCTCCGCGGACACCTGTTGTGCCGCCGTCCGACTCGTCGTCTCCATCTGCGCGGAGCCTCCTTGTTGCCCTGCGTCGTGGGCGGCCCGCCCCCCTCAGGCGACCGAACCCCGGACACCCGGAGCATAGCCATAGGCGTCAACACAGCCGGTCATACCGGTGTGTGTCAGGTGGCGTCGGCGTCGAACGGCGGACGCTCGTCCGGCTGAGGGCTCCCGGTCTTCTTCACCAGGTCGGGGCGGCCTGCGGAGGCGGCCGGGGACTCCTTGGACAGGCTGGGACCTGCGCCGTTCGAGGGCGTGGCGGAAGAGGCGCCGTCGTGGCCGTGGACGGCGTCGGTGACCTCGGCCATCTCCTTCTTCAGGTCGAAGCCGTTGCGGATCTCCTGGAGGTCCTTGAGGCCGTACTCGTCCTTCTCCAGGACGTGCTTGCGCACGAAGTTCTTGGGCTTGAGGTCCTCGAACTCGAAGTCCTTGAAGTCCGGTCCCAGCTCGCTGCGGATGTCTTCCTTGGCGCTGTCGGAGAACGCCCGGACCTTGCGGATGAAGGACATGACGTCCTGGATGACCTTGGGCAGCTTGTCCGGGCCGAAGACGAGCACCGCAAGGATCACGAGCGCCACCAGCTCGAGGGGTCCTATGTCGAAGAACACCTAGCAGCTCCTTGGGTAATCCGCGGCCTTCGTCGGCCTATGGGCCAGGCCGCCTATCACGGTACCTGGCCCCGTACGTCGGGCGGGAGTCACCCGTGCCAACACCATGCAAACGATCAGTCCGTGCTGGAGGAACCCAGGCTGAGCCGTACGGACCGGTCCTTGCCGCCCCGCAGGAGGGTGAGCGCCAGCGTGTCGCCGGGCCGGTGGCTGCGGATCTTGACGATCAGCTCCTCGCCGCTGTGCACCGGGGCACCGTCCACCTTGGTGATCACATCGCCGGCCTTGATCCCGGCCTTGGCGGCGGGGCCGTCCGGGGCGACCGGGGGCTTGCCGCTCTTGCTGTGCTCGCCGACCCGCGCCCCGTCGCCGGCGTACTCCATCTCCAGGGTCACGCCGATCACCGGATGGGTCGCCCGGCCGGTGTTGATCAGCTCCTCGGCCACCCGCTTGCCCTGGTTGACCGGTATGGCGAAGCCCAGCCCTATGCTGCCGCCCTGGCTGCCGCCGCCCAGGCCGCTGCCGCTGTCGGCCGCGCGGATGGCGCTGTTGATGCCGATCACCCGCGCCCTGGCGTCCACCAGCGGGCCACCGGAGTTGCCGGGGTTGATGGGCGCATCGGTCTGCAGCGCGTCCACGTACGAGACATCGCTGCCGTCGCCCTTCTCGCCGCCCGCGGTGATCGGGCGCTGCTTGGCGCTGATGATCCCGGAGGTGACGGTGTTGGCGAGGTCGAAGGGGGCGCCGATCGCCACCACCGGGTCGCCGACCTGGACGGAGTCGGAGTTGCCGAGCGTGAGCGGCCGCAGGCCCGTGACGCCCTCCACCTGGATGACGGCGAGGTCGTAGCCGCCGTCCTGGCCGACGACCTTGGCCTTGGCCGTCTGGCCGCCGCTGAAGGTCACCGAGATCTCGCCACCGCTGCCGGCCGGCTGGACGACGTGGTTGTTGGTGAGGATGTGCCCCTGGCGGTCGAGGACGAAGCCGGTGCCGGTGCCCTGCTCGGCGCTGCCCCGCACATGGATCGTGACCACTCCGGGCAGCGCCCGCTGCGCGATCCCGGCCACGCTGTCGGGCCTGCGGCCCCCTCCGTCATCGGCGGACTGCGGCAGCCTGATGTCGTGGATCCCGCCGTAGCGCTCGACGTACGCGCCGATGCCGCCGCCGATGCCGCCCGCGAGCAGCGCCAGCGCCACCGCGCCGGCGACCAGCGGCCCGCGCCGCCGGCGCCGGTCGTGCGGCGACGCGGCGAGGGGCCCGCCCGGCAGCGGCGCGCTCCAGGGGTCGTACTGCTGCCAGGCGCCGTGCGGGGCGGGGTGCGGTCCCTGGGCGCCGGCCGGACCGTGGTCGCCGGGCAGGCCGGCGAAGGGCTGCGGCGGGGCCGGGTAGGGACCGGCCGCGGCTGCCGGGCGGGGGCCGCCGTCGCCGGGGTGGGGGACGAAGGGGCCGTCCGGACCGTCCTGGGCCGCCCCGTCGGGGCCGGCGGACGGCCCGGGGACGGAGTCCAGGGGGGTGGCCTGCGGGGCGGTGGGGTGCGCGGACGTGGCCTGCGGGGCGGTGGCGTGCAGGGCGGTGGTCTGCGCGGCGTCGGGCCGGGGTGCGTCGGCGCGGGAGGGGGCGTCCGGGGCCGAAGGGGGCTGCGGGGAGCCGGACTTCTGCAGGTCCGGACGGGGGGAGGCGGCAGGCCCGTCGGCCGGGCGGGGGTGCGCGGCATCGGCCGTCCCGGCCGGGTACGGCTGCTCGCCGGGGTGCGCGAACGGCGCGGGGGCCTCCCCGGTCGCCGTCGGCGGAGCGGGCGGTGGGCTCGGGTGGCCCGTGGCCGGCATGGCGGACCGCGGGGCGGCCGGGGCCCCGTACGGGGGCAGCGGCCCGGCGGCCGGAGGGAGGGGGGTGCCGTGCGCGGGGGTCGCCACCGGCCGCTGTACGGGCGGCGCGGGCGCCCACGGCCCGGGACCGCCGTACGGAGGGGTGCCGTAGGGGTCCTCGGCGTGCAACGGCTGCTGCCGCTGCGGCGCCGCGCTCGATGTCCCGGATACGGGAGCGGCCGTCCTCGGGGGCACGGCCGCCTCGGCCGGCCGCTCGTCCGGTGCGCCGGAGAGCGCCTCGCCCCGTGCGTCGGGCCGTTCCTCGCCCCGCGCGCCACCGGCCACCCGGCCGAGCGTCATGGTCGACGGGGTCGGGCGCGCGCCGCTCGTCGCGGCGCCCGGGGCCCCGGGGCCCTCCCGGTGCGAACCGTCAGCGGCCGCCGCCTCGCGCGGCACCGCCAACTCATCAACCGCGCCGTCCACTTCGTGCGGCCCGGTGCTCGCGGACGACTCCGGAGGCAGCTCCGGCCCGGCGTCGGTGCGCGGCTCCGGGGGACGCACGAGCCAGTCCTCCGACCCCTGCGCCGCAAAGGCATCGGAGGCATCGGAGGCGTCGGATGCGTCGGCCCGTGCGCCGTCCGCCGTAGCGTCGGCGGGCGGCGTCGCCTGCGGACCGGCCTCGGCGGACGGTTCCGTGCGCGGGGTGCCTCCCGGGCGGCTCCACCACTTCAGCTTCGGCCCGGCGGCCTTACCGTCGTCCATGCTCTCCCCAGAATTCGCCCACGGCCGTGCGCGGGCCACCACCACCTCGCGGCACGCGCCCGGTCAGGGGTGCGCCGCCCCACAGGGATTCAACCAGTTCCGTGCGGGGCTGCGCAGGGGACGGTCAGCGCTGGGCGGAGGTTGAGCCAGGGACGGACGGGAGCGCGGCGGCCGCGGAACCGATCAGCGGGCGCATGGGCTCCAGGGGCGGCAGCCCGGGCGGGTTCTTCCGCACCGGGGTGTTGCCGGTCGCGGCGGCGAGGGGTGCGAGGTAGTTCGCCGTGGCCGCGCCGCTCGCGGCTATCAGCGGCGACAGGCCGAAGCGACCGGCCTGGGCGGGCGCCGCGACCGAGGCCGACGGCGCGGGGGGCGCCGTGGTGGGGCCGTACAGGGTCAGGGTGCTGGGGGCCGGGGCCATGGTCGGACCACCGGTGGGCCGCCAGGCGCCGGGCCGGGAATTCTTGGCGGGAAACTCCTCACCGCGCAGGAGGGAACCACCGTCGGCCGCCGGGCTGACGCTGAGCGGGGTGACGGTCGTGCCGCCGCCGTCGACGCGTCCGCCGGGGAGATCGACGGCCGCCTCCAGCGGGAGGGCGCCACCCAGCGCGAACGCCGCGAGGGAGACCGCACCGGCCGCCGCGAAGGCGAACCGACGCCGCTGCGCGGGCCGGTAGCTCTCCTGCACACGGAAGCCGCGTCCGCGGGGCTGCGAGGGAATCGCCGCCATCGCATGGCCGGAGAGGCCGTCCGCGGGGACGTAGCGGAACGCGCCGCCGCCGCGGGCGAAGTCGCCGCGTCCGAAGCTGCCGTTGCCGAGCCGGCTGCCGGGACCGCCGGGGTCGCCGCCGGGCAGCTGCTGCAGCCGCGCCAGCAGCCCCTCGGAGGGGCCGGGGGGTGCCGTCTGGGCGAATACGCTCTTCAGCCGACGCTGGGCGTCGGCCTCTGCTTTGCACCGTCCGCATGTCGCAAGATGCGCGAGCACCCGCTCGCGTGCGTCATGCCCCAACTCGCCGTCGACCAGGGCCGCGAGGCGGTCGCCGAGATGCTGCTCGGCGGGGGACGGACCGCCACTGCCGCTCACGCGATTCCGACCTCCCCCGTGGGCACCACGGCCAGCGACCGCCGCTGCGCACGCTCTTCGGCACGGGTGGCCGGGGCGCGGTGCTTGAGGGCCTTGCGCAGATGGGAACGGCCGCGGTGGATCCGGCTGCGGACCGTACCGAGCTTGACACCGAGCGTCGCGGCGATCTCCTCGTAGGACAGGCCCTCGATGTCGCACAGGACGACGGCGGCACGGAATTCGGGCGCAAGGGTGTCCAGCGCCTGCTGGACATCGGCGTCGAAGTGGGTGTCGTTGAAGTGCTGCTGCGGGGAGGGCTCGCGGCTGGGGAGCCGCTCGGCCGCGTCGTCACCGAGCGCGTCGAAGCGGATGCGCTGACGGCGGCGGACCATGTCCAGGAAGAGGTTGGTGGTGATCCGGTGCAGCCAGCCCTCGAAGGTCCCGGGGGTGTACGTCGACAGCGAGCGGAAGACGCGGACGAACACCTCCTGGGTGAGATCCTCGGCGTCGTGTTGATTGCCGGTGAGGCGGTAGGCGAGGCGGTAGACCCGTGCACTGTGGGTGCTGACGATCTCCTCCCAGCTGGGCGGAGTCCACGCCTGCGCATCCGCGTCTGCGGCAAAGGTCGCGGTGGTTGCGGAGTCGGCGACGGGGGCCCCTCCCATGCCCTTCGGGCCATGGGGGCGGGAACGGTCAGCAGTGTTTGTCACGGATTTCGGCTCGGCGAACGACCTCTTCAAGCGCCTCAGCACCCCTCGGTCACCCGCCGCAGCCGCACCTCCCCTGGTGGCTCTGGTGGTGTCCAGTAGAGCCCCTACCATATCCACCTCGCCCGTTAGCTCCGGATAAGCAGTTTTGACCTGCATTTGGTCCTGCTTCTGGTCTTGCCTGGTGTCTCGCGCGGTCTTCACCGGTGCGTCCCCCCGTCTTCCCACTGCCCCTCTTTAACGCCCGGTCCCATCTGCGGGTTCCCGGACGCAGCGGATACAGTCACGGTTGCGTCAACTACGGGGACAGGAGAGGGCTATTACCGGCAACCGGCAGACGAGCTTGGCATTCGCCGAGGCGTACGGCGCCGGGACCATCGACGACAGCGCCGAGACCGCCCTGCGGTGGTCCCGCGACTGCGCGCGCGAAGCCGGCATCCGTACGGTGACGACCGGCACCGGCGCGGCCCTCCGCCTGCTCGCGGCCGCCGCGGATGCCAAGGCGGTCGCCGAGATCGGCACCGGCACGGGCGTGTCGGGCATCTACCTCCTGCACGGCATGCGGCCCGACGGCGTCCTGACCACCGTGGATCTCGAACCCGAGCGGCAGACGTTCGCCAAGCAGGCGTTCCGTGCGGCCGGCTTCGCCGGGAACCGCGCCCGCTTCATCCCCGGCCGCGCCCTGGACGTCCTGCCCCGCCTCGCGGACGGCGGCTACGACCTCGTCTTCTGCGACGGCGACCTCATGGAGTGCCTGGAATACCTCGCTGAATCGTTGCGTCTGCTGCGCCCCGGCGGCCTGGTCTGCTTCGAGGGCGTCTTCGCGGACGGCCGTACGGTCGACTCGTCGCTGCAGCCCTCCGAGGTCCTGCGGCTGCGGGAACTGCTGCGGACCGTCCGGGAGAGCAGCACGCTGGTGCCCGCCCTGCTGCCGGTCGGCGACGGACTGCTCTGCGCGGTCAAGCGCGGCTGACCGGCCCGGCTCGGCCCGGCATCGAGCCCGGGCGGCTTCCACTCCGGCTTCCGCTCGGCTCCGGCTCCGGCTCCGGCTCCGGCTCCGGCTCCGGCTCCGGGACATGCAAACGGCCCCGGCACCTGGCGCGCCTGTACTGCGCGCCACGTGCCGGGGCCGGGGTAATACGGCTGGGGATACCGGGGTCAGCCCCGGGAAACCGCCGGTTGCGCCGCCCTTGTCAGACGGTGACCTTGTCCAGGGCCTCACCCAGCGCCTTGGCTTCGTCGGGGGTCAGCTCGACGACGAGCCGCCCGCCGCCTTCGAGCGGAACGCGCATGACGATGCCCCGCCCCTCCTTGGTCACCTCGAGCGGGCCGTCGCCCGTCCGCGGCTTCATGGCCGCCATGCTCGTTCCCCTTCCTGAAACCAGCTCATCTCAGCCGCCGGCCCGAATAGGCACGTGTCACCGGCATCGAACACATTGCTTCCAGGCCATTATCCCGCATCGAACGACCCGATGACCAACATCGGGCAGCATCCCTTCGGCAACGCGCTCCCGCAAACCCCCTCAATTCGGTGAGGCGGCTGCAATACTTCTCCGCCCGCCGACCTCCGACGCGCCCGCAATCTTTGATGTACGTCACATGCCGAGGCCCGATGATCTCCGGCATCCTGAGCGCTGACTGCCGCTGCCGAGCAGTCCGAGCCGCGACGGAGGGGACTCCCACTATGGCCGACACCGTGCTCTATGACGTGACCGACGGACTCGCGACGATCACTCTCAACCGCCCCGACGCGATGAACGCGCTGAACATCGAGGCGAAGGTCCTGCTGCGGGACACCCTGAAGGAGGCCGCCGCCGATCCGGCCGTACGCGCCGTTCTCCTGACCGCCACCGGGCGCGCCTTCTGCGTCGGACAGGACCTCAAGGAGCACATCGGCCTGCTGGCCGAGGACCGGGCCACCGGGTCCGGCAGCACCATGAACACCGTGCGGGAGCACTACAACCCGATCGTCACCGCGCTGACCGAGATGCCCAAGCCCGTGGTCGCGGGCGTCAACGGGGTGGCCGCGGGGGCCGGTGCGGGCTTTGCGCTGGCCGCCGACTACCGCGTGGTCGCGGACTCGGCGTCCTTCAACACCTCCTTCGCGGGCGTCGCGCTGACCGCCGACTCCGGGGTGTCCTGGACGCTGCCCCGGCTGATCGGCCAGGGCAGGGCCGCCGACCTGCTGCTCTTCCCGCGCAACATCAGCGCCCAGGAGGCGTACGACCTGGGCATCGCCAACAAGGTGGTGCCGGCCGACGAGCTGGCCGAGGCGGCCGCGGCCGTCGCCCGCCGGCTGGCTCAGGGACCGACTGCCGCGTACGCCGCGATCAAGGAGTCGCTGGCCTACGGGGCGGGGCACTCGCTCACCGAGACCCTCGGCAAGGAGGACGAGCTGCAGGGCCGGGCGGGCGCGTCCCAGGACCACCAGATCGCGGTCGAGGCGTTCGTGAAGAAGGAGAAGCCGGTCTTCCTGGGCCGCTGACCGGCCGCCGCCGGCCCCCTGCCCGCCGGTCCGGCCGGCCGGCGGCTCGCACCGTCCGGTCCGTTCAGCCGTGCGGTCCGCGTCAGCGGGCCGCCCCGGGTCGGCCCGCCGCCGCCTCCACGGACCGCCGCACATGGCAGTCCGCCAGGTGGTCGTTGACCAGGCCGCACGCCTGCATCATCGCGTAGGCGGTGGTCGGGCCGACGAAGCGGAAGCCGCGCTTCTTGAGGTCCTTGGCGAGCGCCGTCGACTCCGGGGTCACCGGCTGCACGTCGCGCACCGTCCGCGGCACCGGCCGGCCCGCCCGCTCGGGGGCGTAGGACCAGATCAGGGCGTCGAGCTCCCCGGGGGCCAGCTCGGCGGCGATCCTGGCGTTGCCGAGCGTCGCGGTGATCTTGGCGCGGTTGCGGATGATGCCCGGGTCGGCGAGCAGCCGCTCGGCGTCCGCGTCCGTGAACCGCGCCACCTCGGCGATCCGGAAACCGGCGAACGCGGCGCGGAAGCCGAGCCGGCGGCGCAGGATCGTGATCCACGAGAGGCCGGACTGGAACGCCTCCAGGGTCATCCGCTCGAAGAGGGCGTCGTCGCCGTGGACGGGCAGGCCCCATTCGGTGTCGTGATAGGCGCGGTAGTCGGCCATCTGCGCCGACTCCATCCCCCAGGGGCAGCGCGGGATGCCGTCCGGCTCCGTCACCACGCCGCTCATGCCGGGGTCCCGCCTTCCGGAGTGCTGCCGGGTGCTTCGGGCGTCCCGGGGGACTCGCCGTCGCCGGGACCGTTCCCCGGCCGTGCTTCCTTCACCGGCCCGAGCACGGGCGGGCCGTCCTGTATCAGCCCCGGGCCGCCCATGGCGGAGGCATGCGCACCGGCCAGCGCCGCCTCGAGTTCGGCGATCCGGGCGTCCCGCTCGGCCAGTTCGGCGCCCAGGCGGTCCAGGACGTCGTCGACGTCGTTCATGCGGTAGCCACGGACGGTCACCGGAAGACGGACGGCTTCCACATCGGCGCGGCCCACCGGGCGGTCCTCCGGCAGCGGGTCGCTCAGCCGGTCCGGCTCGGCGTCCCGCAGCCCACCGCCGTCACCGCCGCCGACGACCACGAGGGTGACGGTGGCCACCACCACGACCATCGCGATCAGCAAGAACCAGAACACGACCAACTCCCCGGACTATGTGCCTGCACTGATCGTGCCATGCGGGTGTGACAGTTAGGGTCGCTCCCGGACCACGGAGAGGGAGTCAGGGAATGCTGCGGCTGGGGAATCGCGAGTTCGGGGCGCATGAGCCGGTGATCATGGCCATCGTCAACAGGACACCGGACTCGTTCTACGACCAGGGCGCCACGTTCCGTGACGAGCCCGCGCTGGCCCGCGTGGAACAGGCGGTGGCCGACGGCGCCGCGATCATCGACATCGGCGGCGTGAAGGCCGGCCCCGGTGAAGAGGTGAGCGCCGAGGAAGAGGCCCGCCGCACGGTCGGGTTCGTGGCCGAGGTCCGCAAGCGCTTCCCCGATGTGGTGATCAGCGTCGACACCTGGCGCCACGAGGTCGGCGAGGCGGTGTGCGAGGCCGGCGCGGATGTGCTCAACGACGCCTGGGGCGGGGTCGATCCGCGGCTCGCCGAGGTCGCGGCGCGCTACGGCGCGGGCCTGGTGTGCACGCACGCGGGCGGCGCCGAGCCGCGTACCCGCCCGCACCGGGTGACGTACGACGACGTGGTGGACGACATCCTGCGGGTGACGCTCGGGCTGGCGGAGCGGGCCGTGGAGCTGGGCGTCCGGCGGGACGCGATCATGATCGACCCGGGGCACGACTTCGGGAAGAACACCCGGCACAGCCTGGAGGCCACCCGGCGGCTGGAGGAGATGACCCGGGCCGTTCCCCGGGCTCTCGGCTTCCCCCGGGCCGGGGACACCCCGTTGCCGGTGCTGGTCTCGCTGTCCAACAAGGACTTCGTCGGCGAGACGCTCGACCGGCCGGTCAAGGAACGCCTGCTCGGCACCCTCGCGACCACGGCCGTCTCGGCCTGGCTGGGCGCGCAGGTCTACCGCGTCCACGAGGTCGCCGAGACCCGGCAGGTGCTGGACATGGTGGCCACGATCGCCGGCCACCGGCCCCCGGCGGTCGCCCGCCGGGGACTGGCCTGAGGACTCCGGGCCTCAGATCCCGACCTCCTTGGTCACCAGCGCGATCGCCTCGTCCACGTCGTCGCTGAGGTGGAAGAGCTCCAGGTCGTGCATCGACGCCTTGCCCTCGGCGATGAGGGTGTCGCGCAGCCAGTCGACCAGTCCGCTCCAGTAGGCCGTGCCGAACAGCACGATCGGGAAGCGGGTGACCTTACGGGTCTGGACGAGGGTGAGCGCCTCGAAGAGCTCGTCGAGGGTGCCGAGCCCGCCGGGGAGCACCACGAACCCCCGGGCGTACTTCACGAAGCACGTCTTGCGGACGAAGAAGTAGCGGAAGTCGACGCCGAGGTTCACGTACTCGTTCATGCCCTGCTCGAAGGGCAGCTCGATGCCCAGCCCGACGGAGGTGCCCCCGGCCTCGTTGGCGCCCTTGTTGGCGGCCTCCATGGCGCCGGGGCCGCCGCCGGTGATCACCGCGAAACCGGCGTCGACCAGGGCCCGGCCGATCCGGACGCCGGCGTCGTACTCCTGGGAGTCACGCGGCGTACGGGCCGAGCCGAAGACGCTGACGGCCGGGCCCAGCTCGGCCAGCGCGCCGAAGCCCTCGACGAACTCCGACTGGATGCGCATCACGCGCCAGGGATCGGTGTGCACCCACTCGGAGGGGCCTTCGGAGTCCAGCAGGCGCTGGTCCGTGGTGCCGGTCCGCACCTGGTCCTGGCGGCGCAGTACGGGACCCAGCCGCTGCTCCTCGGGGACCGGTGCTCCCTCGGGACTGGCCATGTCGTGCTCCCTCCGCTGGCAGATCGTTTGCCGTTTCAGCGTAGATCCGCGGACGTGAAGCGCAGGGGAATTCGGTGGGTGGGCGTGCGGCCGGTCCCCGGTCCGCGGACAACCGCCGGGGGCCGGCCGGCCGTCAGGCGGTCAGCCAGGCGCGCAGCCGCTCCTCGCAGTGGAGGATGCGGTCGACCTCGACCCGTTCGTCCTTCTTGTGGGCGAGCAGCGAGTAGCCGGGGCCGTAGTTGACGGCCGGGACGCCCAGGGCGCTGAAGCGCGAGACGTCGGTCCAGCCGAACTTGGGCATCGCGCTGCCGCCGACGGACTCCATGAAGGCCTTGGCCGCCGGGTGGGACAGACCGGGCAGCGCGCCCGGGGAGTGGTCGTCGACGACGAATTCGTCCACCGGGCAGTCCGCGAAGACCTCGCGGACGTGGGCCAGCGCCTCGTCGGGCGTACGGTCCGGCGCGTAGCGGAAGTTCACGGTGACCGTGCAGGCGTCCGGGATGACGTTGTTGGCGACGCCGCCCTCGACGCGTACGGCGTTGAGGCCCTCGCGGTATTCGAGGCCGTCGATGACCGGGCGGCGCGGTTCGTACGCCGCCAGCTTCGCCAGGATCGGCGCGGCGGCGTGCAGGGCGTTGGCGCCCATCCAGCTGCGGGCGGAGTGGGCGCGCTCGCCGGTGGTGCGCAGCAGGACCCTCAGGGTGCCCTGGCAGCCGCCCTCCACCTGGCCGTCGGAGGGCTCCAGGAGGACGGCGAAGTCACCGGCGAGCCAGTCGGGGTGGGCGTCGGCGACATGGCCGAGCCCGTTGAGGTGCGCCGCGACCTCTTCCTGGTCGTAGAAGACGAAGGTCAGGTCGCGGTTGGGCGCGGGGACCGTGGCGGCCATCCGCAGCTGGACGGCGACACCGGACTTCATGTCGCAGGTGCCGCAGCCCCACAGGACACCGTTCTCGTCCAGCCGGGAGGGGACGTTGTCGGCGATCGGCACGGTGTCGAGGTGTCCGGCGAGCACCACCCGTTCGTCGCGGCCCAGGTGGGTGCGGGCCACGACGTTGTTGCCGTGGCGGTCGACGGTCAGGTGCGGGAGCGCGCGCAGGGCGTGCTCGACGGCGTCGGCGAGGTCCTTCTCGTTGCCGCTCTCGGAGGGGAAGTCGACGAGCTGCGCGGTGAGCGCTGCGGCGTCGAGCGACAGGTCGAGGGCGGGGTGGTCTGTGCGGCGCTCCATGGATCCGACCCTATCCGCAGCACTCCAGTACGGTGGGCCCGTGTCCGCACAGCCCTCGACCTCCGTCCGCCGCACCCGCCTGTGGCGTATCACCGCGGCCGTCTCCGTCCTGATCGGCCTGGCCGTCTACCTCACGGTGCAGTACATCACCGGTGGCCCGGGGGCCCCGCGCTGCACGGTGCGCGGCGAGGGCGACGCCGAGGCCTACGAGCTCTCCCCCGAGCAGGCCGCGAACGCCGCGACGATCTCGGCCGTGGGCTCCTCGCGCGGGCTGCCGGAGCGGGCGGTGACCATCGCGCTGGCGACCGCGATGCAGGAGTCGGGGCTGCGCAACATCGACTTCGGCGACCGGGATTCGGTCGGACTCTTCCAGCAGCGGCCGTCGCAGGACTGGGGCACCGTGCAGAAGATCATGGATCCGGTCTACTCGGCCGGGGAGTTCTACCGGCATCTGGCGAATGTGCCCGGCTACTCCCGGCTGCCGCTGACCGTCGCCGCGCAGAAGGTGCAGCACAGCGGCTATCCGCAGGCCTACGCCAAACACGAGGCGAATGCCGCGCAGTTGACCGGGGCGCTCATGGGCCGCGACCGGGGTGCGATGACCTGCACCGAGAGCCGTCCGGTGGACAGCAGGGCGGGCGGCGCCGCGAAGGTGCGGGAGAAGCTGCTGCGGGAATTCGGCCCCCGGGTGCTGCCGCGGGCGGGCAGCGCCGCCGGCGGCCGCACCGCGGGCGACGGGCGCAGCGTGACGATACCGGTACGGGCGGCGGGCGCCATGGCCGCGGGCGATGTCCAGCGGCGCGGCTGGGAGCTGGCGACGTGGGCGATGGCGCACTCCGCCGAGCTGCACGTCGAACAGATCTCTTACGCCGGCCGGACGTGGACCGCCGCCGATTCGGGGAAGGGCTGGCAGCAGAAGCCGGGCTCTTCCGCGGCGGCCGCGCGCGACGTTCGTATCATCACCGAGCAATAGTTTGCCGGGTCCCCCGAAAGGGGCACGGGCCGCAATTCCCCTGCGCGGTAGGCGAGTTGGCCGAGGCGTGCTTGTGCGCCAGGCCAATTCCCTTGCACGCAAAGGGCTGTGACGTTTCCGCGGGCCGCCGGACCGTGCGCATATTGCCCTTCTTTATCCAGGCCCGATTATGTGACGCGTTACCAACTCTTTACCGGAGTTCACCGCAACCTTCGGGGTTCTGACGCGGTAGTCAGTGCGTCCGCCAGGCGGACATGGCACATCTGTCAGAAGTACGAGTCCTTCTCCGTAAAAGGAGCACCATGTCCCTCCCCGTTACGCGTCGGATCGCCCGAGCCGCCCTGCTCGTTGCAGCGGGTGCCGCTCCCGTGGTCGCTGCGGCCGGCTCCGCGAGCGCCGCGGATCTGCCCGCCAAGACACTCGGCGGGCTGACGGCGCCCCTGGACTCCCAGAACACCAGCCGGACCCTCGACCACACCGCGCGCCACGGCGTCGGCCTGGTGAACGCGGCCGGCAGCAAGGCGGCGACGAAGCTCGCCCCGGCGCTGGTGGAGACCGCCGGTCCGGTCGTGAAGAAGGCCATGCCGCTCACCCAGGGCGCCGCCGACAAGGCCGAGAACGTCGTCCGCCCGCTCGCCAAGAACGGCATCTCGACCAACTCGCTGCCGCTGGACGTCGCCAAGGGCCTGGTCGGGTCGCCCAACAAGGGCCTGCTCGCCCCGGCCCAGGGCCTGCTCGGCGGTCTGCCGCTCGGCGGCCGCTGACCGGCCGCCCGCCCGTAACGCGCAGGGGCCCGGGGAGTTCGCTCTCCCCGGGCCCCTGCGCGTCGTCACGGGCGGCTCACTCCGCCAGTCGGCGCACCGCGGCGGCCACCCGCTCGTCGGTGGCGGTGAAGGCGATCCGTACGAACCGCTCCCCGGCGGCGCCGTAGAAGTCGCCGGGCGCGACGAGGATGCCGCGCTCGGCGAGCTCGCCGACGGTGTCCCAGCAGGGCTCGTCACGGGTCGCCCAGAGGTAGAGCGAGGCCTCGCTGTGCTCGATGCGGAAGCCCGCGGCCTCGAAGGCGCCCCGCAGCGCGGCGCGGCGGCGGGCGTAGCGCTCACGCTGCTCGGCGACGTGGGCGGTGTCGCCCAGTGCCGCGACGGTGGCGGCCTGCACGGGCGCCGCGATCATCATGCCGCCGTGCTTGCGGATCTGCAGCAGGTCGCCGAGGACCGCGGCGTCGCCGACGAGGAAGGCGGAGCGGTATCCGGCGAGGTTGGAGCGCTTGGACAGGGAGTGGACGGCGACGAGACCCTCGTGGGAGCCGCCGCAGACGTCCGGGTGCAGCACGGAGACCGGGTCGGCCTCCCAGCCGAGCTCCAGGTAGCACTCGTCGCTGACGACCAGCACGTCGTGCTCGCGCGCCCAGGCGACGGCGCGCCGCAGCTCGTCGGCGCCGAGCACCCGGCCCGTCGGGTTCGACGGCGAGTTCAGCCAGAGCAGCTTCAGGCCGCTGGGGTCCAGCTCCCAGGGCTCGTCGTAGACGACCGGCTCGGCGCCGGCCAGCCGGGCGCCGACCTCGTACGTCGGGTAGGCCAGGCGCGGGTAGGCGACCTTGTCCCCGGCGCCCAGGCCCAGCTGGGTCGGCAGCCAGGCCACCAGCTCCTTGGAGCCGACGACGGGCAGCACATTGGTGTGCTCCAGGCCGCGGGCTCCGAGGCGGTCGGCCGCCCAGCCGGTGAGCGCGTCGCGCAGCGCGGCCGTACCCCACACCGTCGGGTAGCCGGGGCTGTCGGCCGCGTCGGTCAGGGCCTGCCGGACCAGCGCGGGGACCGGGTCGACCGGGGTGCCGACGGACAGGTCGACGATGCCGTCGGCGTGTGCGGCGGCGGTGGCCTTGTACGGCTCCAGCCGGTCCCAGGGGAAGTCCGGGAGGCGGTCGCGGAGCGACGCGCGGGGGGAGACGGGCTGGGAGGACGATGCTGCGCCCACGGTGCTCTCTTTCTCGGTGGTGCCGGGCACCGGCGCACACATGCGCCGGTCCCGTACGGCGAGCTGGCCGTACGGGACCGGGGCGGCGCCGTGCGACCTCCCCCAGCTCGCGCTGGGAGGTGCCCCCGACGTCATCGGAGGCGAGAGGGAGCGGGCGGGCTGCTCCCCCTTGGGCCTCGCGTCGTTACTGGTTCTGCGGCGGCAGCGCCGCGATGAAGGGGTGGTCGCGCTCGATCAGGCCGAGCTTGCTGGCGCCACCGGGCGAGCCGAGCTCGTCGAAGAACTCCACATTCGCCTTGTAGTAGTCCTTCCACTCCTCCGGGGTGTCGTCCTCGTAGAAGATCGCCTCGACCGGGCAGACCGGCTCACAGGCACCACAGTCGACGCATTCGTCCGGGTGGATGTACAAGGACCGGGAGCCCTCGTAGATGCAGTCGACCGGGCACTCCTCGATGCACGCCTTGTCCTTGACGTCGACACAAGGCTGCGCGATGACGTAGGTCACGCTGTCGTTCCTCCTCGGTAGGGCCGGCGGACCGATTGGCAGTACCGCCGCAGGGCGCGCGGGAGCGCGGCGTCGTCGATGCCCGCCATCTAGTATCTCCGTTCCCGGGCGCGAGACGAACAAGAGGGGCGGTTTGAGCGATGGAATTCCTGGCCGGCGGCCACGCGGAAGTCCGTATCACCCGTGCTGACGTGGGCAAAAGGGTATCCGTCCGGCGCTTGACCGGGGGCGGAGAGGGGCAGCCGGCGTTCAGTGATGCGGTCGGGGTTCTCACATCCTGGGATGAAGGTGTGCTGAGCATCACACGACGCAACGGTGAATGCGTCAAGGTCGAGGAGTCCTCGCTGGTGGCGGCCAAGACCGTGCCCGCCGGGCCGCCCCGCAGAAGGGGGCCGTCGGCCACCGCCCGGGAGCTCCAGCGGGTCGCCGCCCGCGGCTGGCCGGCTCTCGAGACGGAGCCGCTCGGGGAATGGACGCTGCGGGCATCCGGGGGATTCACCCGCCGCGCCAACTCCGTATTGCCGCTCGGCGACCCCGGCGTCCCCCTGGACACGGCGCTGGAGCGGATCGGCCAGTGGTATGCCGCGCGCGGGCTGCCGCCGGTGATCGTGGTCGCCACCGGGCGGGCCGACGCCGACGAGGAGCTGGCCGCGGCGCTGGCGGAGCGCGGCTGGGCCGACGAGCGGCACACCCGGGTCCGGATCATGGGGCTGGCACCGCTGGCCGACACCGGCACGGCCGCTCCCCCGGGCTCCGCCGGCGAGGCCCCTGCCCGCGTCAGCCTGTCCCGGGAACCGGACGCGGACTGGCTGGCGCTGTACAACCGGACCGGCGGGGCCGACCGGACCGGCGAGGCCGCACGGAACGCCCTGAAGGTGCTGACCGGCGGGCCCTCGGTGTGGTTCGCGACGGTGCGCGACGCGGACGGCGGCACGGCGGCGATCGGGCGGATGGTCGTCGACGGGCGCTGGGCGGGCTTCGCGGCGGTCGAGGTGGCACCGGCCGCACGGCGCCGCGGGCTCGCCACGCAGGTCATGGTGGCGCTCGCCGAGCGCGCCCTGACGGAGGGTGCCTCGGCCGCGTACCTGCAGGTCGAAGCGGACAACACGGACGCCCTCGCGTTCTACGACCGGCTCGGCTTCACCGACCACCACGGCTACCACTACCGGCGTGCCCTGCCGGGCGGCGGCCGGCACTGAACGGGGGTCCCGCCGCCATGCCCCACGAACCCGGACCCGAGCCGGAGCCGGCGGACGCCCGCGCCGCGCGGCGGCAGCAGTTCGCCGACGCCGCGCGCGCCGAGCGGCCCGATCTGGCGCTGCTGTGCCTGCTGATCGGCGCCGAGGCCGATCCCGCGCTGGACGAGGCGGGTCTCGACGCGGCCCAGATCGAGCTGGACCGGCTGGCCGGGCTGCTCCCCTTCTCCCCGGCCGGCGGCCCGGGCGCCTGGGCCCGCAACCTCGCCGAGCTGCTCGGCACCCGGTGCGGCTTCGGCGGCTCCCCCGGCGACTACCGGCGGCTGGAGTCCTCGCTGCTGCACGAGGTGCTGCGGCGGCGCCGGGGCCTGCCGATCCTGCTGTCGGTGGTGTGGCTGGAGGTGGCGCGGCGGGCCGGCGCGCCCGTGTACGGGGTGGCGCTGCCGGGTCACTTCGTCGTCGGCTTCGGCGATCCGGCCGGTGCGCATGTGCTGGCCGATCCGTTCGGGGGCGGGCGGCTGCTCAGCGAGGAGGACGCGGGGCTGCTGGTCGCGGGCGCGACCGGGGAGCCGCTGAGCGAGCGGATGATGACGCCCGCCGACCCGCTGGAGATCGTGCTGCGGGTGCTCAACAACATCCGGACCTGGGCGCAGGCGCGCCCGGAGCACAGCGCGGTACAGCTGTGGGCGCTGGAGCTGTCGCTGCTGCTGCCGAGCCATCCGGCGCGGCTGCGCCATGAGCGGGCCCAACTGCTCGTGCAGCGCGGCGAGTTCCTCGCCGGAGCGGCCGAGCTGGAGGAGTACGCCCGGGTGGTGGAGGCCGTCGAGCCGGCCGGGGCGACCGCGATACGGCGTCAGGCCGCGGCGGCGCGCGCCATGCTCAACTGAGCGGCGGCCGGGCTGCGGCGGACGACCAGCACGGTCGCGTCGTCCTTGAGCTCGCCGTGGGTGAAGCTCTCCAGGTCGGCGCGGAGGGTGCGGGTCAGCTCGGGGGGCTCCAGTTCGGTCCACCCGGCCAGCCGTTCGGCCAGCGGGTAGAACTCGCCGTCCGGGCCGCGCGCCTCGGTCACGCCGTCCGTGCACAGCACCAGCCAGTCGTCGGGCTCGGGGTGGACCCGGACGCTGCGGCGGGGCTCGCCGCTGAGCATGCCCAGGCCCAGGGGTAGTCCGCCCTCGCCGTCCTGGCGCTCGTAGACCTTGCCGCCGCGCACCAGGTAGTACGGGATGTGGCCGCAGGACAGCACCCGGCCCTGCGGCAGCCCGGCCGGGTCGCGCACCTCCATCAGCAGCGCCGTGACGAAGCGCTCGTCGGTGCCCTGCTGGACCGAACGGGCGTTGTAGCGGGCCAGCGCCTGTTCCATGCGCTCGGCCACCGACTCCAGCGAGTCCAGATGCTGGGCGGCCTCCCGGAACGACGCCAGCACCTCCAGGCCCGCCCCGATCGCCGGCATGCCCTTGCCCTGCACATCGCCGATCATCAGCCGCAGGCCGTGCGGGGTCTCGATGGCCTCGTAGATGTCCCCGCCGACCCGGGCCCCCTCCTGGGCGGAGACGTAGAAGCCGTACGCCTCGACCGCGCCCGCGCTCAGCGGCAGCTCGCGCAGCATCGCCCGCTGCACCGTGTCGGCCACCAGGCGGGTACGGGCGTGCAGCGCCTCGCGCTGCAGCCGGGTGCGGCACAGCACCAGGGAGAACACGGCCACCAGGACCACGCCGAAGATGCCGACGACCCGGCTGGCCGGAGCCCAGTCGGGCACCGTGTAGATGTCGACGTAGGTCAGGCACACGACGAAGACGGCTGACACCAGGAGCGTCACCCGGAACGAACAGCGCAGCGCGGCGTAGAGCGGGGCGATGCCCAAGAAGGCCGAGATGTGCAGCTCGGGGCTGGTCGTGGCGTCCAGGACCGCGACGACGAGGATCGCGAGGATCAGCAGCGCGGGAGCAAGGCGGTTGCTCTCCGTCTGACGGTCGGCAGGCATAACACTTCAAGAGTGCGCGACACCGCCCGGCGCCGCACAGGGACCAAGGTCCCCGGGGGCGCGGCCGGGCCGGCGGTCCGGGCCCCCGGGACGGGGACGCCCTACAGCCAGCCCTTGTCGCGGGCCGTCCGGACCGCCTCGGCGCGGTTGCGGGCGCCCGTCTTCTGGATGGCGGTGGAGAGGTAGTTGCGGACCGTGCCCTGGGACAGGTGCAGGGCATCGGCGATCTCGGCGTTGGTGGAACCGTCGGCGGCCGACCGCAGCACCTCCCGCTCGCGCTCGGTCAGCGGGCTGGCGCCGTCGGCGAGCGCGGCCGCCGCCAGCACCGGGTCGATGACCCGCTCGCCGCGCAGGACGCGCCGTACCGCCTCGGCGAGCCGGGCCGCCGGGGCGTCCTTGACCAGAAAGGCGTCGGCGCCGCATTCCATCGCGCGGCGCAGATAGCCGGGGCGGCCGAAGGTGGTGAGGATGACGACCTTCACGCCGGGCAGCTCGTCGCGCAGCACGGCCGCGGCGTCCAGTCCGCTGAGGCCGGGCATCTCGATGTCCAGGAGCGCGACGTCCACGGCGTGCGCCCGGGCCGCCGGGAGCACCTCGTCCCCGCGCGCCGCCTGGGCCACGACCTCCAGGTCGGCCTCCAGCGACAGCAGCGCGGCCAGCGCCTCCCGGACCATCGACTGGTCCTCGGCCAGCAGCACTCTGATCATGCGGTCACCTTAAGCCGTACGGGGCAGGCGGGGACGGGCCTGTGGACACGCCGTCCGGATCGCGCCCCTACGCCGGGTCGTTGACGGATTCGGGGGAGGTATCCGGGGCTGCCTCGGAGCCCATCGGGGCCGTGCCCAGGGGGACATAGGCACGCAGGGCGAAGCCGCGGCCGCGCGGGGCGGGGCCGGTCTCCAGGCGGCCTTCGGCCAGGGCGAGGCGCTCGCGCAGGCCGCTGAGGCCGTTGCCGTCGTGCTGGGCGCGGGGCGGGCCCGCCCCGTCGTCGAGCACCGTCAGGCACAGGTAGCGGCGCTCGTCGGCCTCCCACTCCTCGGCGAGCAGCAGCTCGCAGTGGCGGGCTCCGCTGTGCCGGACGACGTTGGTGACGGCCTCCCGCAGCGCCCAGGCCAGCGCGCCCTCCTCGTCGGCCGCGAGCCCGCGGTACTCGACCTCCAAGGCCGGGTCGGCGGTGAACTCGACCCCTGCCGTGCGCAGCGCGGCCCGCGCCCCGGTGAGTTCGACGGCGAGCCGGGGTCTGCGGTAGCCGGTGACCGCCTCGCGCACATCGACCAGCGCCTGCCTGCTGACCTGCTCGATGTCGGCGACCTGCCGGGCGGCGTCGGCCGGGCGGTCGGGCAGCATCCGGCCGGCCAGCTCGCTCTTGAGCGTGATCAGGGAGAGGGAGTGGCCGAGGAGGTCGTGCAGATCGCGGGCGAGGCGCAACCGCTCTTCGTTGGCGGCGAGGCGGGCGACCTCCTGGCGGGCGGCGCGCAGCTCCTTGGTCGTATGGATCAGATGCTGCACGCCGACCATCATGAAGCCGCTGCCCAGCGCGGGCAGGCCGTAGGCGAAGACGAAGTAGTCGCGGATATCCGGATAGCGCGCCCCGACGGCTATCAGCACCACGGTCACCAGCGGAATGGTCCAGCGGGACTGCCGCCAGGGCAGCACCACGGCCGTGGCCACGCTGGTGAAGATGAAGAGCACCAGCCACGTGTAGTCGAGCGTCCAGGAGAGCACGGTGGACAGCGCCAGCATCAGGACCAGCGCGGCGTACATCGGCCGGCCGGAGGCCATCCGCCACATGTGGCGGAAGACCACGAAGAAGTAGCAGAGCACGAAGAGCGCGAGCCCCAGGCCGCCCCAGATCCGCTCGGTGGCGGAGACGCCGACCCGCAGCAGCTGGCCCACCGGGCCGGCCAGGTACAGCAGCCAGATGCTGATCCACATCATCTTGCCGACCGCCTGGCGGCGGTTGCCGGGTGCCTGTCCGATCCTCATCGGGCCGCCGGCCCAGGACTCGCTCGTCATCTCCCGTGCCTCACGCCTTCCGGGTGTCCTTGCGGTAGAGCCAGGCCGCGCCACCGGCGAAGACCAGCAGGTACCCGGCCAGTATGGCCATGTCCTTCAGATGGGGTGCCTGACCGGCCTCGACGGCGGTGCCCAGCGCGGTGTACGCGTGGGTGGGCAGCCACTCGGCGATGTTCTGCACCCACTGCGGCAGGATCGTCAGCGGCATCCACAGGCCGCCGAGGAACGCCAGGCCGAAGTAGACCAGCATGGAGATCGGACGGACCGCGTCACCGGTGGCCAGATAGCCGATGGCGACGCCCAGGGCGGCGAAGACGAAGCTGCCGAGCCAGGTGCCGGCGGCGATGGCGAACCACTGCCAGGCCTCCAGCCGGACGCCCTTGACCGCTGCGGCCACGATCATGACGAGCAGGATCGACGGCAGGCTGACGGTCGCGGCCGCGGCCATCTTGGCGGCGACATAGCCGCGGCCGGGCAGGGCCGTCAGCCGCAGCTGCCGCACCCAGCCCTTCTCCCGCTCCTTGGCAATGCGCTCGCTGTTGCCCAGCAGCACGGCCGTCATGGCGCCGAATGCGGCCATGGACACCATGAAGTAGAGCCCCATGTTCAGCTGCATACCGGGGATCGGCTTGCTGTCCGCGCCGCCGGCGATGAGGAGGTACAGCGCCGGTGGGTAGATCACCGAGAAGAACATGAACTTCTTGTTCCGCAGTGCGCGGATGATCTCCAGCTTGATCAGAGTGGTCATCGGGCCGCCTCCTCGGCGGTGGCGGAGGTCGCGTCGGAAGCGGTGGTCAGGGCGATGAAGGCCTGTTCCAGGCCGAGGCCGGAGACTTCGAGGTGGTGCGGGTAGAGGCCGAGGCCGTAGAGGGCGTGGACCGTGGCGTCGGCGTCGTGGGACTGGAGGCGGACCGTGCGTCCGGAGATCTCCAGCGCGGTCAGGGACGGCAGGGCGTGGAGCGCCTCGCGGTCGATCGGCCCGTCCAGCTCGAAGGCGACCCGGCGGGCACCGGCCCTGGCCTTGATCTCGGCGGCGGTGCCGTCGGCCAGCACCCGGCCGCGGTGCAGCACGATCACCCGGTCGGCGATCTCGTCGGCCTCTTCGAGGTAGTGCGTGGCGAACAGGACCGTACGGCCCTCCTGGGCCTGGCGGCGCATCGCGCCCCAGAAGGCCTGCCGGGCGGAGACGTCCATACCGGTGGTCGGCTCGTCCAGCACGATCAGGTCGCCCGCGCCGGCCGTGGCGAGGGCGAAGCGCACCCGCTGCTCCTGGCCGCCGGAGAGCTTGTCGACCATGCGGTCGGCGATGTCGGTGATGCCGGCGGTCGCCATGATCTGGTCGAGGGGATAGCCGCGCGGATGCAGATCGCGGGCGAGCTTGACCAGCTCCTTGACCTTCACGCCCTCCATCAGGCCGCCGCTCTGCAGCATCGCGCCGACCCTGCCCTGCTCGATGGCGCCCTGCGGGGTCGTACCGAACAGGGTCACGCTGCCGGAGTCGGCGCTGCGCAGCCCGAGCAGCAGGTCGAGGGTCGAGGACTTGCCCGCGCCGTTCGGGCCGAGAAGGGCGACGGTTTCGCCCGGGTACAGCTCCAGATCGAGGTCGGCCACCGCGCGCACTGCGCCGTAACTCTTGCTGACCTGCCGGAAGCTGACCACGGGCGCACGGTCCGCGCCCGGCGCGGGGGTGGCTGTGCTGGTCGCTGTGGTCGTCATGCCCCTCAGCTTCCGGGATCCGCAGCGCACGCGGCAGTGTCGGCCGTATGCACTGTGCCATGACATCTGTCATGGGTGAGGCCCCCTAGGGGTCTTCTCGGGGTACTCCCGGAAGACGCCCTGCGGGGGCCTCTCACCTGCGGTGTGACGACGCGCGGCGGTCAGTTGCCGTTCGTGGCGATGGTCTGGACCCGCTGGGACGGGGTGGTGCCGAGCAGCGCCCTGCCGACCGCGCTCGCCACCTCCTCGACGCTGACCGGGTGCTTGGAGCCGTCGCCCTTGGTCACCATGACGCCGTTGAAGGTGTCGCCGTAGAGCTGCTTGAGGGCCGGCCGGTCGTAGTACGGCACCAGACCGCCGTCCACGATCTTGAACGACAGGAACTTCGGGATGGACTTCTGCGGGCTGAAGGAGACCGTGTGCGTCGCATCCGTACGGACCGTCACCAGACCGGACATCGCGGGCTCGGCGAACTGCTTCATCGCCTTGTTCACCGCGGCCTTGCCGACCTGCGGCTGCTGGGTGCTCGCGGCCAGCACCACGGGTGCGTCGGTGCCGGTCGTGGCGCGGGTGCGGTAGGCGTCGGTGACCTTCTTCTTGGACGCCTGCACATCGATCGCCTTGTGCGGCACGCCGTAGTGCGGCACCGCCTTGCCGTTCTCGAAGGTGATCCCGCCGTCCTTGGCGGCGCCTGCGGGCCCCGCCGCGTTCTCCAGCGCGATCTGCAGCTTCTCGTCGTCGACGACCACCTCGGGCTCGGCCGGACGCGTCCCCCCGAACAGCGAGCCGATGACGGAGACCGGGTTGTAGTCCCGGCCGGCCGCCTTGCGGACCGTCGCCTGCGGGTCGATGTCCAGGCCGGCCCGGTCGGGCTCGAGGGTCGCGTCCCTGCCGTCGACGGTGAGCTTGAGCGGCGTGGCGCGGCGGCCCTTGAGCGCCGCCTCCAGCTTCTTGACCGCCTCTTCCTTGGTGGTGCCGCCGATGTCCACGCCCAGCGCGGTGGTGCCGTTGGGCACGTCGGCGTGGTCGAGCAGCAGACCGGCACCGTAGGCGACACCGGCCAGGACCACGACGGCCACGCCCGCGAGGACGAGCTTGTTGCGGCCCTTCTTGGGCGGGTTGATCGGCTCGGGGATCTTCGGCCGCGGCTTCGCGGCGGGACGGTCGCCGTCCTCGCCCGGAGCCGCCGCGAACGGCGACGGTGCCGAAGGACCGTCGGCTCCGGGGATCTTCGGGATGCCGCTGACCAGCGTGTCACCGGACACCCGGTCACGGCCGCCGCCCTGGGTGCCCTTCGCGCCGCCCTTGCCCTTCGGACCGCCGGGCGCCTTGCCCTTCGGACCGCCGGGCAGGCCGCCCGTCACACCGCCGGCGGCACCGAGGCCGCTGCCGGGGCCGGCGAGCGGCGCCGGCGGCTGCGGAGTGAGCTCCGCGGTGTCGTCGCTGATCTGGGGCGTGCCGCCGGTGCCGGGGTCGCTGAACCCGGGCGGGAGGTTGAGCGCGGAGTTGCCGCGCGCGGGCCCGGTCGTCGGGCCGTTCGGGCCGCCCGCCGGGGCGTCGAACGGGGTGTGGTCACGGGTGGGCCCGGCCGGGGTGTCGAACGGCGAACCGCCGGGTGCCGCCCCGTCGAACGGCGAACCGGCGCCGCGCTGACCCTCGTCGTACGGCGAGGCGCCGCCGCGCGGACCGCTGTCGAACGGCGAACCGCCGCCCTGCCGGGGTCCGCCGCTCTGCCGGGCACCGGCGTCGAAGGGCGACGCGCCGTCCTGAGGGGCCGGGTTGTCGGAGAAGTACGGCAGGTCGGGACGCTGCGGCTGCTGTCCGCCGGACGGGCCGCGCGGCGGGGTGGCACCGCCCGGGGCGGGCGGCACGGCATGGGACCCGGTGGAGGACTGCCCGCCGGGTCCGGCCTGCGGCTTGCGCGGTGCGAACCAGTCGCTGGTCTTCTCGGTCTGGCCGCCCGCGGGGGCCTCGTCCGCCGGGGCGTCGGGCCGCGGGGTGTTCGCCGTACGCTCCGCCTTCCGCTCGCTGCCGCGGGCAGGGCGGGGCGTACCGCGGGAACCGGCGGAACCGCCGGAACCAGCCGATCCGTTCATGCCGGACTCCTCACCGACGGGCTTGCGCACGACGACCGGCGGGATGGGGCGCGACCCCGGAATGTTGATCTTGATCCGCGTCGTCAGTGTGGTCTCGGTTTTGGGCTCCTCCGGCTGCGCCGCGGCACCGGGCGCCGGCGCCTCGTCGGCATCTCCCCTGGGCGAGCCGTACGGCGGCGTCCCTGATGGGTACGCGGCTCCGCCACGGCCCTGAGGGCCGGAGGACGAACTGTCAGATTCACGACTCAAAGCAGGTTCTCCCGGTTGGCTCCGCCGCTCGTCAGAGATGATCCCCGGCCACAGGCCGGGGGGTGCCCCCAGGGCGGCGCGACGGCGCGCACCACCATACTGTCCGCCGCGGGCGGCCACCCGGGGAGCGTACGAACACCGCCGCCACGGGCGAACCCCCGGGGCCCGGTCGGTTCACCCCGGCCAGCGCGGCATCCGTCCCGGTATGGACCACGTCATCCGCCAACTCGGCCGTACCGGAGGCCCGTAGCGCGCATCTGGGCGGTGGTGGCGCAGATCACAGCGACCAGGATGCCGCCCAGCAGGAAGATGTACGAACCGACCCCGGCGCCGAAAAGAAAGTCACCTTCCGGCCGGACGTTGCTGAGCAGCGCGAACACCGTCACCAGCCAGGCCGCGCCGGGCACCAGCACGCCCGCCGAGGTGCCGGTCGCCCGGACGCCCCCGTAGAACAGGCCGCCGACACCGGCCAGCGCCAGCACCAACCCGCCGGGGAACCAGGCCGCTTGCACCAGCGTTCCCGCGCACGCGACCAGCACGCCCGTGAGGAGAAGAAGCACATATATGCCCACCCGGCCCGGTGTCAGCGGTGCGGTCAGCGCGGCACCGGCCGTCGGCACCACGGGAGCGCCGGACCGGTCACGGGGCGTCCCGCCCGAGCCCGCCCGCGACCGCTGCCCCTTGCCCGAGGACGCACCGCCCTTACCGCCGGAGGCCGCTCGGCCGCTTCCCTCGGCGGCGTTCCCGCCGCCCTTCGCCGTACTCATTCCGCCGCCTCCTCGATCCGGGCACTCTCCTCCATACCCACCATTCCGCCCAAACCCGCGAAAAGATCGTCCTCGCGCGCACCGCCCGCGGCGCCGGGGACCCCGTGCACCAGCCGATAGTGCTCCGTGCCGAACAGTGGCTGACCCAAGTCGTTGGAGAGCGCGAAGAACGGTCCGTCGACCGCGATCTGGGTGTAGTGCGCCCGCATCGCCGCGGTCTTCGCGGCCGTGTGCGCGGGCTCGCCGGTGAGGGACGCCGTGACCTCGGAGTCCGGCACCACGCCCGGCACATCGTCGGCGGAGGCGATCCCGGGGAAGTGGTGACCGGCCGCCCGCAGCCGCGCGAAGCCCTCCTCGACCTCGGAGCGGGGGTTGCAGTTCCAGTAGATCTTCCCGATCGCGTGCGCAGCGCCCAGCTCGGGACGGAAATCCGCCTGCGCGGCCAGCTCGGCGGCGCGCATGGCCACCCGGTGGGCCTGGATGTGGTCGGGGTGGCCGTATCCGCCGTTCGGGTCGTAGGTGACCAGGACCTGCGGCCCGACCTCGCGGATCACGGCGACCAGATGGCCGGCCGCCTCGTCGAGCGGGGCCTGCCAGAAGGCGTCCGGACGGTCGTTCTGCGGGGCGCCCATCATCCCGGAGTCCCGGTAGCGGCCCGGCCCGCCGAGGAAACGGTGGTCCGTGACGCCCAGGGCCTCCATCGCGGCGGCCAGCTCGCCGACGCGGTACTCGCCGAGGGTGTCGTCGCGGTCCGGCGCGAGGGAGGCGAGCTCGGGCGGGATGACCTCGCCCTCCTCGCCGCGGGTGCAGGTCACGAGGGTGACCAGCGCGCCCTCGGCCGCGTACTTGGCCATGGTCACGCCGTTGTTGATCGACTCGTCGTCGGGGTGCGCGTGCACCAGCAGCAGCCGACGGGAGAAGGCCGGGCGCGCGGCGGTCCCCTCGGCGGGGGCTGGCCGGGAACGGCCGGGCTGATCGCTCATACGGACAGCCTACGAGCCGCCCGGTCCGCCTTCCGCAGGCGATCCCGGCCGCCGGGCATGCGGCCCGCCGGAGGGCGGGCGCACGGCGGACGGGACCGGCCGGGGACGGGTCAGAACTTGATGTTCCCGAGCATGCCGGCGACGTTCGTCGTCAGCTGCTTGATCGTCGGGGCGATGGACGAGCTGGCCAGATAGAAGCCCAGCAGCATGCACACCAGGGCATGCGGGGTCTTCAGTCCGGACTTCTTGACAAGCAAGAAGACGATGATCGCCAGCAGCACCACCGCCGAAATCGAGAGTGCCACGGCGGTTCACCTCCAAGTACTCATGGTCCGAACAGAGTTGATGGTGCCCGGATCGCTTCCGCGAGTCCGCGCACCGGGTATGCCAAGGGCTCTTTACCCCGAACCCACAGCACCCAAGGGATCATAACTTTCCGTCCTAGCGCATAAGTCGGAGCACGGAAGCAGAGCGGGGGCGCACACGATCTTCACGAGCGCGACCGCGGTGAGCCCGTCCCCCTTTAGGCTCGGCCCATGACCGGACAGCCTTCGTTCCCGCGGCAGTACGCCCGTACGCAGCGCTTCACCCTGGGCGCCCCGCGCGGCTACGCGCTCTCACCCGACGGCGCGCGCGTCGTCTTCCTCCGTTCCCGCTCGGGCACCGATCGCAGCCAGCAGTTGTGGGTGCTCGATCTGGACGCGGGACGGGAGTTCACGGCCGCCGATCCGCAGGCCCTGCTGGCCGGAGCGGAGGAGGACCTCCCGCCGCAGGAGCGGGCCCGCCGCGAGCGCAGCCGGGAGAGCTCGGCGGGCATCGTCGGCTATGCGACGGACGCCGCCGTGGAGTTGGCGGCGTTCACGCTCTCCGGGCGGCTGTTCGTCTCCGAACTACGGGCCGGCACCACCCGTGAACTCCCGGTCCGGGGGCCGGTCGTGGACCCCCGCCCGTCCCCGGACGGGCGGCACGTCGCCTTTGTGTCCGAGGGCCGGCTGCGGGTGGTCACGGTGGACGGCGCCACGACATCGGACGGGGACGAGGGCGGCCCCGGGGGCGCCGGGCCGGCGGACCGGGTGCTGGCGGAGCCCGACGGGCCCGAGGTGACATGGGGCCTCGCGGAGTTCATCGCGGCCGAGGAGATGGGCCGCTACCGGGGCTTTTGGTGGTCCCCGGACAGCGACGCGGTGCTGGCGGCGCGGGTCGACGAGGCACCGGTGCAGCGCTGGTGGATCTCCGACCCGGCCCATCCGGAGCGCGAGCCGGTCCGGGTCGCGTACCCGGCAGCGGGCACCCGCAACGCCGACGTCACGCTGACGCTGTTCGGCCTGGACGGCGCGCGCACGGACATCACCTGGGACACCGAGCGCTACCCCTACCTCGCGCGCGTCCACTGGTCCGCGGCCGGGCCGCCGCTGCTGCTCGTCCAGGCCCGCGACCAGCGCGACCAGCGCTACCTGACCGTCGACACCGCGACCGGTACGACCAGGACGGTGCACGAGGAGGAGGACGACGCGTGGGTCGAGCCCTTCCCCGGGGCGCCGGCCTGGACGCCGGACGGCCGGCTGGTGCGGATCTCGGACGAGGGCGGCGCGCGCAAACTGTTCGTCGGCGACCGCCCGCTGACCGGCGCCCCGCTGCACGTCCGCGCCGTTCTGGACATCGGCGAGGACGATGTCCTCTTCTCCGCGAGCGGCACCGAGATGCACGACATCGGCGTCTACCGCGCCTGGTTCCGCGGCAGCGGTGACCAGGGCGGCTGGGAGCGGGTGGGCGGGCGTCCGTACCCGACGGTGTCCTCCGCGGTGCGCGGCGGCACGGTGACGGTGCTGTCGCAGACGTCGCTGGAGCGGCCCGGCACCCAGGTGGAGGTGGTGCGGCTGGATCCCGACGGCGGGGAGAAGACCCTCGCCACCATCGGCTCCTGCGCCGAGGAACCGGTGCTGACCGCCCGCCCCCGTCTCGTGCAGGCCGGGGAACGCGAGATTCCGTGCGCGGTGCTGCTGCCCTCCGGATACACGGAGGACGACGGTCCGCTGCCGGTGCTGATGGACCCGTACGGCGGTCCGCACGGCCAGCGGGTGGTCGCCGCGCACCACGCCCATCTGACCTCACAGTGGTTCGCCGACCAGGGGTTCGCGGTGATCGTCGCGGACGGCCGGGGCACCCCGGGCCGCTCCCCCGCGTGGGAGAAGGCGATGTTCCGCGACCTGGCGGACGTCGCCCTGGACGACCAGGTCCACGCCCTCCAGGCGCTGGCCGGATCCTTTCCCCTGGACATGGAGCGGGTGGCGATCCGCGGCTGGTCCTTCGGCGGCTACCTCGCGGGACTCGCGGCGCTGCGCCGCCCCGATGTCTTCCACGCGGCGGTGGTCGGGGCTCCGGTGACCGACCTGCGCCTGTACGACACCCATTACCAGGAGCGCTACCTCGGCCACCCGGACGAGGAACCGGCCGTCTACGCGGCGAACTCGCTGATCACGGACGAGGGGCTGTCCGGGGCGGTGGAGCCGCACCGCCCGATGCTGGTCGTCCACGGCCTCGCGGACGACAACGTGGTGGTCGCCCACTCACTGCGGCTCTCCTCGGCGCTGCTGGCCGCCGGCCGCCGGCACGAGGTGCTGCCGCTGTCCGGGGTGACGCACATGGCCTCGCAGGAACAGGTGGCCGAAAATCTCCTGTTGCTCCAAGTCGACTTCCTCAAGCGGTCGCTGGGGATGACGCCCTGAGGCGGTAGCGCGCCGCGGGGACCGGGGGGCGTCTCACCATCCGGGCGGGAGCCTGGACGGCGGGGGCGGGGCGTGCGGCGGCCGCGCCTCGCCCGGGGCGGAGCCGTACGCCAGCACCCCGTCCGCGTCCACGACTTCGTCCGGTACGCCGGGCCGCGCCGCCGCGCCCAGGGCGGCCAGTCCGGCGACCGCCACGAACGCGGCGCTGCCCGCCTCCAGCTGGGCCCGGAGGGGCAGCGCGCCGAGGTGACCGAACTCCCCGGTGCGCACGGCGAAGACCAGCGCCACGGCCGCGTGCACGAGCAGCAGGGCCGCGGCCGTCATCGCCGCGGGCCGGCCCCAGGGCGCGCGGCGCAGCACGGCGGCCGCGGCCACCAGGGCCAGCAGCGCGAGCGCGGCCGCCTGCCAGTGCACCGGGGGCTGCAGCAGGGCACGGAAGACGGACGCGTCCCCGAGCAGGCCCTTGCGGTAGACGTCCCCGTCGAGCTGCTGCTGCCAGTGGATCTCCCACCCGGCCACGGCGAGTCCGGCGGCGCCCAGGAGGACACCGGCCGTGACGGCCGCTCCCTTGTACGGCCTGCCGGGCCGCTCGGGCTCCGGTCCGTACGGCACCGCGTGGACCACTCCGTACGCCGAGGACGCGACCGCCGGCAGCCCGCGCGCGGCGCGCCCCGTGTGCCGGCCCGCCCGGTTGCCCGGCCGCCGGCCCGCCGCGACCACCACGACCAGCGCGACCGCCAGGGCGAGCTGGGCGATGGCGGTCAGCCGGGCCCGCGCCGTGAGCCCGCTGTCCAGCCCCTGGAGCCAGCCCGCGCCCAGCATCCACACCAGCGGGGCCCGCAGGAGTGCGGTGGCGGCCGCCAAGGAGAGGAGCGCGCCCGCGGCCACGGACGAGGGGACGGCACCGCGCACCGCCGCGACCGCGACGACGAGCGCACCGAGCACCAGCAGCGGGTCGAGCGCCGAGGTGGCCCAGGCGGTGAACTCCCGCGGCCGGCGCGTCTCGCCCAGCCAGGTCCACCACACGTCCGCGGCGTGCTGGGCGATCGTCAGGTCCCGGATGATCCAGCCCGCGGTGAGCAGTGCGAGCAGCAAGCAGACGAGCGCGCCGAAGCCGCGTGCGCCGCGGGTGAGAACGCCGTCCCGAACTGTGGACACGGCCAGCCCCCCGTCCGTGTCGATGTACTGGGTGGTCCCTGGCACCCCCGTGTACGAGGCGCCTACCGCAGGTCTACTCCAGACCCGGCGCGGGGACAACAGACCGGCGGGGAGCCGCGGACGAAATGTCCGCACAACGACAACCGGCCGGAACGCCTCCTGGCGCTCCGGCCGGCCTACGGCACCCGCACGGCCGTACGTTGTTCAGCATGGCGCGTCCGTATATCGGTGTTGCGACAGTGAAGTTGCCTTCATGTTAAAGACGTTTGTACCGATATGTCCCCCATGCCGTATATCCCGCTCTTGTGTCAAGCACGTCATGGCGTCAACTTGCGTAATCTTCGCTCAAGAAGTAGACGACCTGTCCACGAGCACCCCCGATCCTATTGACTCCGCCATAAATCACTTGCGAAAGTCCGCTCATCCAGCGGTGCAATCGGTGCCGCTTCACGTTCCAAGAGAACTCGGCGCGGGGGCACTTCGCGATGACTAGTCCATCCCAGACCGCGGCAACCAAGTCCGATACCCCAGGACTTGGCCCCGAAGGTCTGAAGAAGGGAAAGACGGGCAAGGGCGGTGAGCTCGTCGGCCGTTCCCCCGGCCAATTGATGTGGACGCGTTTCAAACGTGACCGCACCGGCATGCTCTGCGCGATCATCGTGCTCGCCTTCTTCGTCATCGCGGCACTGGCCCCGGTGATCAGCGCCGTGTACGGCAAGGACCCGTACACGCTCTACGGCAGCAACGATCCCAACCTCCTCGATGAGTTCGGATACCCCGCGGGCACCAACGGCGGGATCTCCCCCGAGCACTGGTTCGGCATCGAGCCGCAGCTGGGCCGCGATGTGTTCATGCGGCTGATCTACGGCATGCGGATGTCGCTCGGCATCTCGGTCGCGGTGACCCTCCTGACCGTGATCACCGGCATCATCATCGGCATCACCGCCGGCTACATGGGCGGCAAGACCGACTACTTCCTCAGCCGGGTGATCGACTTCCTGCTGGCCTTCCCGAGCCAGCTGACCTTCGTGGCCTTCATGCCGGTCGTGGTGGCGCTCTTCGTGCCGCCGGGCGACGAGACCCCGACCTATGTGCGGGTCTGTGCGCTGATCATCGTGCAGTGGTCCCTGGGCTGGATGGGGCTGGCCCGCCTGCTCCGAGGGCAGGTGCTCTCCCTGCGGGAGCGGGAGTTCGTCGAGGCCGCGAAGATCACCGGCGCCTCGCCCTGGCGGATCATCCGCAAGGAGCTGCTGCCGAACGTCGTCACTCCGGTGCTGGTGCAGGGCACCTACATGCTCCCCCTCTTCGTGACCGCGGAGGCGGGCCTGTCCTTCCTGGGCGTCGGCATCGTCGAGCCGACCCCCGACTGGGGTGCGCTGTTCCAGGCAGGCGCGCGCTTCTACGAGAACGACCCCGCGTTCCTGCTCATCCCCGCCGTGGCCATGGTGGTCTTCGTGCTCTGCTTCAACCTGCTCGGAGACTCGGTACGCGACGCCTTCGATCCCAAGTCCGGGCGCTGATCGTCCACTTGAGGGGGCTTGCTGTCACCCCTGCCGGGCCTGCCCGGGATGCGTCAGACAGCACATCTCGATACCAACTGACAGGCAGGTGCTTGGAAACCCATGAACGCACTTTCTACGCGCAGAGCACGCGCGGCGATCGTGGCCCTCGCGGCCGGATCGCTCGCGCTCACCGGCTGCAGCGGCGGCAGCGGCTCCAACGAGAGCAAGTCGCAGACCGACAAGGACGCCGCCTCCCAGGCCAAGGCGATCCCGATGGGCACGGCCTCCGACTCCACCGGCCCGGCAGTCGCCGTCAAGGGGGCGCGCTCCGGCGGCACCCTCCGCGTCTACCAGCGTGACAGCTACAACCACCTGGACCCGGGCCAGATGTACGTCAGCGACATGAAGGCCCTGTCCCAGCTGATCTTCCGCGGCCTGACCAGCTTCAAGCAGGACGACAAGGGCAACGCCAAGGTCGTGGGCGACCTCGCCACCGACGCCGGCCAGATGTCCGACGGCGGCAAGACCTGGAAGTACACGCTCAAGGACGGCATCAAGTTCGAGGACGGTACGCCGATCACCTCGAAGGACATCCGCCACAGCATCGAGCGGCTGTACGCCAAGTTCATCACCGACGGTCCCACCTACGTGCAGACCTGGCTGTCGGGCGCCGGCACCACGTACCGCAAGGCGCTGCCGGACGGTCCGTACAAGGGCGACCACCTGCCCAAGAGCGTGCTGGACACGCCGGACGGGAAGACCGTCATCTTCCACTTCAAGACGCCGCAGCCGCAGCTGCCGTACGCACTGACGATGCCCGGCTACAGCGCGGTGCCGGACAGCGCCAAGGACACCAAGGACGCCTACGACGTCAAGCCGGTGAGCTCGGGCCCGTACAAGATCGCGGCGTTCAAGTCCGGCAAGTCCATGCAGCTGGTGCGCAACAAGAACTGGGACGCGAAGACGGACCCGGTCCACCACCAGTACCCGGACGGCTTCAACATCACCTTCAACCACCAGGCGTCGGACTCCACCAAGCGCCTGATGGCCGACCAGGGTGAGGCCAAGAACGCGGTCAGCTTCACCAACTCGGTCGACCCCACGCTGACGAAGAACGTGCTGGACAACGCGAGCGCGAGCAAGCGCATGGTGCAGGGCTACCAGCCCTACGTCTGGCAGATGAACTTCAACATGGACCGCCTCAAGGACAAGAAGATCCGCGACGCGATCACCTACGCGCTGCCGGACCAGCAGCTCGTCCGGCTCAACGGCGGCAGCTACGGCGGTGAGATCGCGGGCGGTCTGCTCGCCCCGACCGTGGCGGGCTACAAGAAGGGCTACGACCCCTACGGCAAGATCTCGCACCCCAACGGTGAGCCGGAGAAGGCCAAGAAGCTCCTCAAGGAGGCCGGCAAGACGGGCATGAAGCTCGTCTACGCCTACTCCAACACCGAGTCGCGCCAGAAGGAAGCCGTCGCCATCGAGGACGCGCTGACCAAGGCCGGCTTCAACGTGCAGAAGAAGGAGGTCGACGCGGCCTCCTGGTACGAGCAGATGGGCAAGGTCGACAACGGCTTCGACATCTACATGACCGGCTGGGGCCAGGACTGGCCGGACGCCTCGACCGTCATCCCGCCCTCGTACGACGGCACCACCATCCAGGACGGCGCCTCCAACTACTCGCACGTCAACGACAAGCACGTGAACTCCGAGATCGCCCGGATCTCGCAGATCACCGACGTCAAGAAGGCGACCGCGGAGTGGCAGAAGCTGCACCAGTACATCGTGGAGAAGGTCAACCCGGCCGCGCCGGCCTTCTACACCAAGGTGCTCCAGCTGTACGGCTCGAACGTCGGCGGCGTCCGCTACAACCTGGACGTCAGCTACCTCGACCCGAACACGCTGTACCTGAAGAAGTAGCAGCAGCGGGGGCCCACCGGGCCACCACCTGACGAAGGCACTCCGGATGGCGCGCACACGGCGGAACGCGCGCCCTCCGGGGCCTTCCCACCCACCCCTCACGTCCACTGCCGCCGCCGTCCTGAGAGCAGCGAACTGCCATGCTTCAATTCCTACTTCGCCGGACGTTCGGCGCTGTTGTGATCCTTTTTCTGCTCAGCGCCTTCACCTTCTTCGTGTTCTTCGGTGCCGGTGACCCGGCAACGATGTCCTGTGGGAAGAACTGCACCGCGGACAACATCGCGCTGATCCACCAGAACCTCGGCCTCGACAAGCCGCTGCCGACGCAGTTCTGGGACTTCTTCGTCGGCATCTTCGCCGGCCGCGACTACTCCATCGGCCACTGCAGCGCCCCGTGCTTCGGCTACTCCTTCGCCACCAAGCAGGACGTGTTCGCGACGCTGCTCGACCGGCTGCCCACCACCGCGTCGCTGGCCATCGGCGGCGCCGCGGTGTTCCTGACCGTGGGTCTGGGCACCGGCCTGCTGGCCGCCTACAAGCGCGGCTCGGCCCTGGACAAGGTGCTCACCTCGGTCTCGATGGTGCTGAGCTCGGCGCAGATCTACATCCTCGGCCCGATCGCGCTCGGTCTGTTCGTCTACAGCGGTCTCATGGACTCCCCCAAATACGTGGACTTCACCTCGAACCCCGCCGGGTGGTTCATGGGTCTGCTGATCCCCTGGCTCGTGATGTCGACGATCTTCACCGCGCAGTACACCCGTATGTCCCGCTCGACGATGATCGAGCAGCTGCAGGAGGAACACGTCCGGACGGCCAAGGCCAAGGGCATGTCCAGCTCGTACGTCTTCCTGCGCTACGCCTGGCGCGGTTCGCTGATCCCCATCGTGACCATCCTCGGCATGGACCTCAGCTCGCTGTTCGGCGGCGCGATGATCACCGAGTTCACCTTCCAGCTGGCGGGCATCGGCCGCCTGGCGATCGACTCCGTCCTCACCCTCGATCTGCCCATGGTCATGGGCGTGCTGATCTTCAGCGCCGCCCTGATCCTGGTGTTCAACATCATCGTGGATGCGACGTACGCCTTCATCGACCCGCGCGTGCGCCTGTCCTAGGAGAGCCTGAAGTGACCACACTCACCAAGACCGAAGGCACCGCGGTGCCGTCCGGGTCCGACCCCTTCCTGTCCGTTCGTGACCTGCATGTGCGGTTCTCCACCGAGGACGGCATCGTCAAGGCGGTCGACGGTCTCTCCTTCGATCTGGAACGCGGGCAGACCCTCGGCATCGTGGGCGAGTCGGGCTCCGGCAAGTCGGTGACCAACCTCGCGATCCTGGGGCTGCACAACCCGAAGGCCACCGAGATCGGCGGCGAGATCCACCTGGAAGGCCAGGAGCTGACCGGAGCCAAGGAAAAGACCTTGGAGAAGCTCCGCGGCAACAAGATGGCCATGATCTTCCAGGACGCGCTGACCGCCCTGTCGCCGTACTACACGGTCGGCCGGCAGATCGCCGAGCCGTTCATGAAGCACACCGGCGCGAGCAAGCGCGAGGGCCGGCAGCGCGCCATCGAGATGCTGACCAAGGTCGGTATCCCGCAGCCCACGCTGCGGGTCGACGACTACCCGCACCAGTTCTCCGGCGGTATGCGCCAGCGCGCCATGATCGCCATGGCGCTGGTCTGCAACCCCCAGCTCCTGATCGCCGACGAGCCGACCACCGCCCTGGACGTCACCGTCCAGGCGCAGATCCTCGACCTCCTCAAGGACCTCCAGCAGGAGTTCGGCTCCGCGATCATCCTGATCACCCATGACCTCGGCGTGGTCGCCAACACCGCGGACGACGTGCTGGTGATGTACGGCGGCCGGGCCGTGGAGCGCGGCACCGTCAAGGAGATCCTCACCCAGCCCCGGCACCCGTACACCTGGGGCCTGCTGAGCTCCATGCCGCGGCTCTCCTCGGACGTCAGCGAGGCGCTGCACCCGATCCCCGGTACCCCGCCCAGCCTGCTCAACCCGCCGTCCGGTTGCGCCTTCCACCCGCGCTGCGGCTTCGTCCAGGAGGTCGGCGGGGCGCGCTGCACCACCGAGCGGCCCACCCTGGAGCTGGGGCGCGCCGCCGCGTGCCATCTGAGCGCCGAGCAGAAGCAGACCCTCTTCACCGAGCAGATCAAGCCCCGGCTGGGCTAGGGAGCCATCACCATGACAGACAACGTCACCCTCCCGGCGCCCCGCGGCGCCGCGCCCGCCCCGGGCGAGCCGCTGCTCACCGCCGAGGGACTCACCAAGCACTTCCCGATCTACGGCGGCTTCCCGTTCAAGCGGAAGGTCGGCGCGGTCCAGGCGGTCGACGGTGTCGACCTGACCGTGCACGCCGGCGAGAGCTTCGGCCTGGTCGGCGAGTCGGGCTGCGGCAAGTCCACCACCGGGCGGCTGCTCACCCGGCTGATGGAGCCGACCTCCGGCAAGATCACGTACGCGGGTCGGGACATCACGCACGCCGGCCGCAAGGAACTGGCGCCGGTCCGCTCCGAGATCCAGATGATCTTCCAGGACCCGTACGCGTCGCTGAACCCGCGGCAGACGGTCGGCACCATCATCGGCGGCCCGATGGAGATCAACGGGATCAACCCGCCCGGTGGCCGGGAGAAGCGGATCCGTGAGCTCCTGGAGACCGTGGGTCTCAACCCGGAGCACTACAACCGCTTCCCGCACGAGTTCTCCGGCGGCCAGCGGCAGCGCATCGGCGTGGCCCGCGCGCTCGCCCTGGAGCCGAAGCTGATCGTCGCCGACGAGCCGGTCTCCGCGCTCGACGTCTCCATCCAGGCGCAGGTCGTCAACCTGCTCCAGAAGCTCCAGCGCGAGCTGGGCATCGCGTTCCTGTTCATCGCCCACGACCTGGCGATCGTGCGGCACTTCAGCGAGCGGGTCGCGGTGATGTACCTCGGCAAGATCGTCGAGGTCGGCCCCCGCGACGACATCTACAACCGGCCGCGCCACCCGTACACCCACGCGCTGCTCTCGGCGGTGCCCGAGGCCAAGCTGGTGGAGAGCGAGGAGGAGGACCGCGAGCGCATCCGCCTCGCCGGTGACGTGCCCTCCCCCGTCAACCCGCCCTCCGGCTGCCGGTTCCGTACGCGGTGCTGGAAGGCGCAGGACAAGTGCGCGACCGAGGAGCCGCCGCTGGTCCAGATCGGCGGCAACGCCGGCGGCCACCTGACGGCCTGCCACTTCCCCGAGGAGCCCACGACCGCGGCCCGCGACGAGGACATCATCCTCGACCCGGCGCTGGCCGCGATGGAGGACGCCGAGCCGGCCGACGGGGCCGGTAAGACCGACTAGGGGCCGGCTCTCCGTGGCCCACGGAGACCGGAGAGACACCCCCTGGGACCGGAACGCCGTACGACGCCGGAGCCCGCTTCCCCTGGAGGGAGGCGGGCTCCGGCGTCTGCACCTCCGGGCGCGGCACCGGCGGTCCCGGTCCCGTACGTACGGCTACTCGCTGGGCACCACCTGCCGCTCCTCGGCGAAGTGGCAGGCCGAGGCGTGTGCGGCCGGTCCCGACGTCTCCCGGAACTCCGCGGGCACCTCCAGCGGCGGCACGACGTCCGCGCACAGCTGCCGGGCCTTCCAGCAGCGGGTGCGGAAGCGGCAGCCGGAGGGCGGGGCGGCGGGCGAGGGGACGTCGCCGGCCAGCAGGATGCGGTCGCGCTGGGTACGGGCGTCCGGATCGGGGACGGGCACGGCGGACAGCAGGGCCTGGGTGTACGGGTGGGTGGGGTGCTCGTAGATCTGCTCGTCGGTGCCGATCTCGGCGAGCCGGCCCAGGTACATCACCGCGACCCGGTCGGAGATGTGCCGTACGACGGACAGGTCGTGGGCGATGAAGACGTACGACAGGTCGAACTCGTCCTGCAACTGCTCCAGCAGGTTGACCACTTGGGCCTGGACGGAGACGTCGAGCGCGGAGACCGGTTCGTCGGCGACGATGATCTCCGGGCGCAGCGCGAGGCCGCGGGCGATACCGATGCGCTGGCGCTGTCCGCCGGAGAACTGGTGCGGATAGCGGTTGATGTACTCGGGGTTGAGCCCGACCACGTCCAGGAGTTCCCGGACCTTCCTGCGGCGGTCCCCCTTGGGGGCCACCTCGGGGTGGATCTCGTACGGCTCACCGATGATGTCGCCGACGGTCATCCGGGGGTTCAGGGAGGTGTAGGGGTCCTGGAACACCATCTGGATGTTGCGCCGTACGGCCCGCAGCGCCCGCCCGGAGAGGGTGCTGATGTCCTCGCCGCGGTACCGGATCTGACCGGACGTCGGGCGTTCGAGGCCGACCAGCAGCTTGGCGACCGTGGACTTGCCGCAGCCCGATTCGCCGACGACGCCCAGCGTCTCGCCCTGGTGGAGGGCGAAGGAGACACCGTCGACGGCCCGTACCGCGCCGATCTGCTTGTGGAAGAGCACACCCCGGGTGAGCGGGAAGTGTTTGACCAGGTCGCGGATCTCCAGCAGCGGTTCCCCGGCCGCGGGGGCGGCGCCCTCACCGTGCCCCATCGAGCGTCTCCTTCCAGAAGTGGCAGGCGCTGGCCCGGCCGGGCCCGGCCTCGTAGAGCGGCGGCGGGTCAGTGCGGCAGACGTCCTGGGCCAGCGGACAGCGCGGGTGGAAGGGGCAGCCCGGCGGAATGGCGGTCAGGTTGGGCGGCAGGCCCTTGATGGCGTACAGCCGCTGCCCCTTCTGGTCCAGCCGCGGGATGGAGTCCAGCAGGCCGCGGGTGTACGGGTGCGCGGGCGCCCGGTAGAGCTGGTGGACGGGGGCGGTCTCGACGATCCGGCCCGCGTACATCACCGCGATGGTGTCGGCGACGTCCGCGACCACCCCGAGGTCATGGGTGATCAGGATCAGCCCCATGGTGAGCTCGCGCTGCAGCTCCGCCAGGAGGTCCATCACCTGCGCCTGGACGGTGACGTCCAGGGCCGTGGTCGGCTCGTCCGCGATGATCAGGTCGGGGCCGAGGGACAGCGCCATCGCGATCATGATGCGCTGGCGCATCCCGCCGGAGAACTGGTGCGGATAGTCGCCCACCCGCTGGCGGGCCGCGGGGATGCCGACCCGCTCCATCAGCTCCACGGCCCTGCCGCGGGCCTTCTTGCGGGACATCCCCTCATGGACCTCGAACATCTCCCCGAGCTGCGCGCCGACGGTGAGGACCGGGTTCAGCGAGGACAGGGCGTCCTGGAAGATCATCGCCATCTTGGCGCCGCGGACCCTGCGCCGCTCCTCCCGGCTGAGGGTGAGCAGATCGCGCCCCTGGAAGATGATCTCGCCGCCGGTGACGAACCCCGGCGGCGAGTCGAGGATGCCCATCACGGCCTGTGCGGTGACCGACTTGCCGGAGCCGGACTCCCCGAGCACCGCCAGCGTCTGTCCCGGCGCCACGCGGTAGCTGACGCCGTTGACGGCCTTCGCCACGCCGTCGCGGGTACGGAACTCGACCCGCAGATCGCGCACGTCGAGCAGGGCCGCCTCCGCGAGCGCCGTGCCAGCGCCCGCGGACCGTGCGTCCGCGTCCTCGTTCGTCATCGTCCGGCTCCTCAGCGCAGCTTGGGGTCGAGGGCGTCGCGCACCGCGTCGCCGAGCATGATGAACGCCAGCACCGTGATGCTCAGCGCACCCGCGGGCCACAGCAGCATGTGCGGCGCGCTGCGGATGTACGGGGAGGCCGTGGAGATGTCGATGCCCCAGGAGACGGTGGGCGGTTTCAGGCCCGCACCGAGGTAGGAGAGCGTCGCCTCCAGCGCGATGTACGTACCGAGCGCGATGGTGGCGACGACGATGACCGGTGCGACGGCGTTCGGTGCGATGTGCCGCAGCAGCATCCGCCCGTTGCCGGCCCCCAGGGCCCGGGCGGCCTGGACGTAGTCGTTCTGCTTGGCGGTGACGACGGAGCCGCGGGCGATACGGGAGATCTGCGGCCAGCCGAGCAGCACGATGAAGCCGACCACCGGCCAGACCGTGGTGCTGGTGACGACGGAGAGGAAGACCAGGCCGCCGAGGATCACCGGGATGCCGAAGAAGATGTCGGCGAGCCGGGAGAGCAGGGTGTCGCCCCAGCCGCCGAAGAAGCCGGCCAGCCCGCCCAGCAGGCTGCCGAGCAGCGCCGCGCCGGTCGTGGCGCAGACGCCGACGGTGATGGAGGCGCGGGCCCCGTAGACCACCCGGGTGTAGACGTCCCGGCCCTGGGTGTCGAAGCCGAAGGGATGGCCGGGCTGGGAGCCCTGCTGCGCCTTGGCGAGGTCCGCGCGGTACGGGTTGCCGGTGGCGATCAGCTGCGGCCAGATCGCGATGATCACCAGGAAGACGATGACCAGCGCGGACACCACGAAGACGGGGTTGCGGTACAGATCGTGCCAGGCGTCGCTCCACAGGCTGCGGGGCTTGCCGAGGGGCTCGGGGCCGGGCGGCCCCGCCGCACCGGGCCGCCGCTCCAGCGACTCCGCCTCGCCGATGGCCAGCGCGGCGGAGCCGCCGTCGCCGTGGCCGATGGCTTCCTTGGGGACATGGGGATCAGGCATAGCGGATCCTCGGGTCGAGGACGGCGTACAACAGGTCGACGAGGAGGTTCGCCAGCAGGAAGACCAGCACCAGGATCGTCACGAAGCCCACGACGGTCGGCGAATTCTGCCGCAGGATCCCCTGGTAGAGCTGGAAGCCGACGCCGTGGATGTTGAAGATGCGCTCGGTGACGATCGCGCCGCCCATCAGGGCGCCGATGTCCGTGCCGATGAACGTGACCACCGGGATCAGCGAATTGCGCAGCAGATGGCGGGTGATGACCCGGCGCCGGGGCAGGCCCTTGGCCAGCGCCGTACGGACGTAGTCGGCCCGCGCGTTCTCCGCGATCGAGGTCCGGGTCAGCCGGGTGACATAGGCGAGCGAGACCAGCGCCAGCACCAGCCCCGGCAGCAGCAGTTCGTTCAGCGGCGCCTCCGGGGCGACGGAGGGCGCGGCCCAGCCCCACTGCACCCCGAACAGGAACTGCAGCAGATAGCCGCTGACGAACGTCGGGATGGACACCACGACGAGCGTGATCACCAGGACCGTGGTGTCGATGTCCCGGCCCCGGCGCAGCCCGCTGAACACTCCCAGCACGATGCCCACCACCATCTCGATGACGATGGCGACGATCGTCAGGCGCAGCGTGACGGGAAAGGCGGAGGCCATCAGCTCGGTGACCGACTGGCCGTTGAACGCGGTGCCGAAGTTCCCCTGGAAGATCTGGCCCATGTAGTGCAGGTACTGCTTCCACAGGGGCTCGTCGAGGTAGAGATCGCGGCGGATCTGGGCGGCGGTCGCGGGGTCGGGGGCCCGGTCGCCGAACATCGCGGCCACGGGATCGCCCAGCGCGTAGACCATGAAGAAGATCAGGAAGGTGCTGCCGATGAACACCGGGATCATCTGGAGCAGCCGCCGGAGCGCATACCGTCCCATGAAGCGTCAACCTCCCTCGCACCGTCGTCAGTTGACCTTGATCTCGTTGTAGACGGGCACACTGAACGGATTCAGTGACACATTGCCGATCCGTTCCGAATAGCCGGCGCTGCCGTTCTGGTACCAGAGCGGAATGGCCGGCATCTGCTGGACGAGGATCTTCTCCGAGTTCTGGAACGTCGTGACGGCCCGGCCGGTGTCCGTCGCCGCATTCGCCTCGTTCACCAGCTTGTCGAAGGCGTGGTTGCTGAACTTGCCGTCATTGGACGAGGCGTCGGTGTAGTACAGCGGCTGCAGAAAGTTCTGGATCAGCGGGTAGTCCATCTGCCAGCCCGCCCGGAACGGCCCGGTCATCCGCTTGGCCGTGATCTTGTTGCGGAAGTCGGCGAACGTCCCGACCGGGGATCCCACGCAGGCGTTGTCGTCCCCCAGCGACTTGTTGATGCTGTTGCAGACCGCGTCGATCCAGTCCTTGTGGGAGCCCGTATCGGCGTTGTACGCGAGCGTCATCTGCCCGCCCGGGATGCCGCCGCCCTCCTTGATCAGCTGCTTCGCCCTGGCCGGGGCGAACACACAGGCGTCACCGCACAGCCCCGCCTTGTACCCGCCGGCCGCCCCCAGCACCGGTGAGGTCCAGTCGGTGGCGGGGGTGCGGGTCCGCTGGAAGATCTCCCGGGTGATCTGGTCCCGGTCGATCGCCATCGACAGCCCGCGCCGCACCTTCTCCGAGCCCGCGTGGTTCCATCTCTTGTCGTACATGGGGAACGTCAGGGTCTGGATGATCCCGGCCGGCTGATTGATGTAGCGGCCGCCGAGGTCCGACTTCACATGCTTGAGCTGCGCGGCCGGCACATCGTCGACCAGATCGAGGTTGCCCGCCTGCAGATCGGTATAGGCGGTGTTGTTGTCCGTATAGACCCGCAGGTCGATTCCGCCGTTCCGCGCGGGATCGTCGCCCGGATACTTCCCCCATTTCCGCATCCGCAGCACGGACCCCTTTTCGTACGAGTCCACGAGGTACGGGCCGTTCCCGACGGGCTTGCGGATCCAGGCGTCGTGATCGCGGAAGAACGCCCGCGGGAGGGGCATGAAAGCCGCGTAGCCCAGGGTGTCCGGCCAGCTGGAGAACTTCTGGTTGAGCTTGACGGTGAAGGTGCGGTCGTCCTTCACCACCAGCCCCGACATGATTTTGGCCCGCGGACCGCCGCTGTCCGGATGCACCTGCGCAAAGCCGTCGATGTACTGGAAGAATGCCGCGTTCTTCTGCTTGTTGCTCAGCAGCGCACCGTAATTCCAGGCGTCCACGAAGGACCGGGCCGTGACCTTTTCACCGTTGCTGAAGGTCCATCCCTTTTTCAGGGTCACCGTGAAATTCCGCGAATCGCTCGTCTCGATACGGTCCGCGATCACGTCCTCGGCCGCGCCGGTCTTCGGGTTGTAGCGCTTGAGCCCCCGGAACAGCATCTCCAGGACCTTGCCGCCCTGGACCTCATTGGTGTTCGCCGGCTCCAGCGGATTCTGCGGATCGCCCCAGGACGAGCTGACCACCGCGGAGCGGCTCGCGCCGGCGCCGCCCCCGCAGGCCGTGGCCACGAGGGCGACGACGACGGCGCAGCCGCCCCACTTCGCGCGCGTGGCTCTCCGCATGACGTCTCCTCAGGTCCGGATCATGCCTAGCCACATCAGAGCGCAAAGGGGGACGTACCGCACTTCGGCGGCGACCGCCCCTGCTCCGAAGACCTGAGAAACCCCTCGGATGCCCGAGCGGGGACAACGAAGGGGCGCCCGCACCTCGACCGGGCCGCGCCCCGGCGAGCTCCCTATATGTGGTGCACGGACTCCACCGCGTACAGCCGCGGATCGAACCCCTCCGCCAGCGCGGCGGCCTCGGTCATGTGCTCCTGCGCGGACGGATCGGCCAGCATCGCCAGGAAGTGCTCCTCGCTCTCCCACTGCGCATAATTGACGACCCGTTCGCCGTCCGCGCTGGCGTGGATGTTCGCCGAGAGGAACCCCGGCCGGTCCTTCATCGTCTCCTCGGTGGCCCGGCTGAGCACCGCCACCAGCTCCGCCTGCCGCTCCGGCAGCACGGTGAACACATTGATGAGCGTCGCGATCGCACGCCCGGTCTCGATCGTCGTCGTAGCTGTCATACCGCCAGTCTGCCGCCGGCCACTGACAACGCGATCGTGGCGGCGAGCCGGCGCCACCGCGGCCCGCCACCGGCACCGCCGCCACGGAGCGCAGCCCGCGCCCCGCCCGGACCGCTGCCCCACCACGCCCCGGGCATGCGAACGGGGCGCCCCTCACGCAGAGGGGCGCCCCGTCACGTCGAGCCGGTGTCCCGGCCCGGACCGGCCTCGGTGTTACCGCTTGGCGCGCGACGCGGTGCGGCCGCGCTCCTTCTGGTCCAGGACGACCTTGCGGATACGGACCGTCTCCGGGGTCACCTCGATGCACTCGTCGTCGCGGCAGAACTCCAGCGACTGCTCCAGGGAGAGCTTGCGCGGCGGGACGACGTTCTCGGTGGTGTCCGCCGAAGCCGCACGCATGTTGGTGAGCTTCTTCTCCTTGGTGATGTTCACGTCCATGTCGTCGGAGCGCGAGTTCTCACCGATGATCATGCCCTCGTACACCTCGGTGCCCGGCTCCGTGAAGATCACGCCGCGCTCCTGGAGGTTGATCATCGCGAACGGCGTGACCGAACCGGAACGGTCGGCGACCAGCGAACCGTTGTGGCGGGTGCGCAGCTCGCCGAACCACGGCTCGTGGCCCTCGAAGAGGGAGTGCGCGATGCCGGTGCCGCGGGTCTGGGTCAGGAACTCCGTACGGAAGCCGATCAGGCCGCGCGACGGCACGATCCACTCCATACGGATCCAGCCGGAACCGTGGTTGGTCATGGTCTCCATACGGCCCTTGCGGGTCGCCATCAGCTGCGTGATCGCGCCGAGGTGCTCCTCGGGGGAGTCGATCGTCAGACGCTCGATCGGCTCGTGCGTCTTGCCGTCGATCACCTTGGTGACGACCTCGGGCTTGCCGACGGTGAGCTCGAAGCCCTCCCGGCGCATGGTCTCGACGAGGATCGCCAGCGCCAGCTCGCCACGGCCCTGGACCTCCCAGGCGTCGGGACGCTCGGTGTCCAGCACGCGCAGCGAGACGTTACCGATCAGCTCGCGGTCGAGGCGGTCCTTGACCTGGCGGGCGGTGACCTTGTGGCCCTTGCCGCCCTTGCCGACCAGCGGCGAGGTGTTCGTACCGATGGTCATCGAGATGGCCGGCTCGTCGACCGTGATCAGCGGCAGCGCGATCGGGTTCTCCGGGTCGGCCAGCGTCTCGCCGATCATGATGTCCGGGATACCGGCGACGGCGCAGATGTCACCGGGGCCCGCCTTCTCGGCGGGCTTGCGGGTGAGCGCCTCGGTCATCATCAGCTCGGTGATGCGGACGTTGGACATGGTGCCGTCACGCTTGATCCACGCGACGGTCTGGCCCTTCTTCAGCTCGCCCTGCTCGACACGGAGCAGCGCGATACGGCCGAGGAAGTTGTCCGCGTCGAGGTTGGTGACGTGGGCCTGGAGCGGGGCGTCGGCGTCGTACTCCGGCGCCGGGGCGTGCTCCAGCAGCGTGGTGAAGAACGGCTGGAGGTTCTCGCTGTCGGCCGGGACGGTGCCGTCCTCCGGCTTGGTCAGCGAGGCGACGCCGTCACGGGCGCAGGCGTAGACGATCGGGAACTCGATCTGGTCCTCGTCCGCGTCCAGGTCCAGGAAGAGGTCGTAGGTCTCGTTGACGACCTCGTCGATCCGGGAGTCGGGGCGGTCGGTCTTGTTGATGCACAGGATGACCGGCATCCGGGCCGAGAGGGCCTTGCGGAGCACGAAGCGGGTCTGCGGGAGCGGGCCCTCGGAGGCGTCGACCAGCAGGACGACCGCGTCGACCATCGACAGACCGCGCTCGACCTCGCCACCGAAGTCGGCGTGGCCGGGGGTGTCGATGATGTTGATCGTGATCGGGTCCCCGCCGTCCTTGGGGTGATACTTCACCGCCGTGTTCTTGGCGAGGATCGTGATGCCCTTCTCACGCTCCAGGTCGTTGGAGTCCATCATCCGGTCGTCGAGCTTCTCGGCGGCGTGTTCGGCGAACGCACCGGCCTGCTTGAGCATGGCGTCGACGAGGGTCGTCTTCCCATGGTCGACGTGGGCGACGATGGCTACGTTACGAATGTCGTGGCGCGTGGGCATACTGGCGGCGCTTCTCCCGGAATCGTGGGTGGCGGCACGTCCATTCGGTACGCGCACCTGCCGGGCATAACAAAGCCACGGCCTCACCCCATCGTACGGGGCTGCGGCGGCATTGGCCGCCGCAGCCCGTACATACGCCGCCTGACCTGCGGTTTCCTGCCTTTTGTTCGCCGGGACTCCGCCCCTGCTACATCTGGTAGCCGATGTCCTGGAAGCGGGGCGTGGCGAAGCCGAAGGCGCCGATGTTGGCGAGCGTCTTCTTCGTGGCCACCAGCTCCGGCCGCTGGTAGAGCGGAATCGATCCGGCGGCCGCCCAGATCCGGGCGTCGGCCTGCGCCACCAGCGTGCGCGAGGCGCCCTCGTCCAGCTCGGAGGAGGCCTGCTCGAAGAGCTGGTCGATGCGGTCGGTGCCGACCCGGGTGTAGTTCTGCTCGACGGTCAGCGAGCCGTCGGGCGCGGGCTGCGGCTTGGCGTAGATCGGCCGGGCGTCGGTCGCCGGGTAGGCGGTGCCGGGCCACGAGTACAGCGCCAGGTCGTAGTCGCCGGAGGCGATGTGGTCCTGGAAGTAGCTGGCGTCGGAGACCCGCTGGATGGAGGTCTGGATGCCGATCTTGCCGAGCATGGTGGCGATCTGCCGTCCGACGGTGCGCAGCTGCGCGGAGCCGGTGCCGTCGGGGAGCACGAAGCGCAGGGTGAGCGGCCGGCCGTTCTTCTTCACGGCGGCGAACTTCGCCGCCTTGTGGCCGGCCGGCTGCGGTGCGGCGGCCGCGTCGGCGGGCCGCTCGGCGGCCGCGCGCAGGGCACCGGGGTGCCCGCCGGACCCCGGCAGGTTCGGGGCCTGTCCGGTCTCGATCAGCTCGGCCGCGCCGAGCGTCTGCGCCGCGCGCCGCCTGTACTGCTGGTACCTGGCGTACGCCGCGGACTCGGTGTCACCGTCCGCTTCGTCCTTCTCGCGGGCCGCCGCCTCCTTGTAGAACGAGGCGCTCTGCCGCAGCAGCGCGGCCTGCTGGACCTCGGAGCCGACCGCGCCGGTGAAGGACAGCGGGGCCTCGGCGGCGGCGGGCCGGACGCCCTCCTCCTGCCCGCCCCTGGCGGGCGGGGCGCCGTGGCCGGAGCGGGCCGGGTTGCGGTCGTCGGCATCGCCGTCGTCCGCGCCGTCCGGCCCGTCCTCGCCGGACTCGTCCCCGTAGCGGTCGTCGGACGGGTCGAGGCCGTCCTCGTCCCCGTCGGCGCGGCGCGCGCCCGGCGCCGGTGCGCCCGCCTTCTCGCCGGCCTGCTGACGGTCGGCGGCGTCGCTCTTCCAGCCGGCGTCCGCGAGCAGCGCGGTGGCCGCCGCGTTGTCCTGGTCGCCGAGCGCATCGCTGTGGTCCTGGTAGCCGTACTGCTCGGCCATCAGCAGATGGCTGCCGAGCGGCCGGGACGGCAGGTCGAGCGGCTTGAGGACGGTGTCCGCGAGCGCCTGGCGGTCGATGGCGCGGGCCACCGCGCGGCGCACCCGGTCGTCGGCCAGCGGCCCACTGCTGCCGTTGAGGGCGAGCTGGGTGTAGGCGGGCTCCAGGGCCTTGCGGATGGTGTACCCGCGCAGTACGTCGTTCTCCGCGGCGGCCTTCTTGGCATCGGACCGGGCGCCGGCCCGGGTCCCGTCGCCCTGCGGCCCCGCGTTGCCCTCGCCGGACTTCTCGGACGCGGCGCGGCGGGCGGAGGCGACCCGCTTCGCGGCGACCCGGTCGACCGCGGCGACGTCGACGCTCCCGTCGGCCAGCGCCGCGGCCCGCTTGTCGCCGGGCAGCGACACCATCACGATCTTCTTGAGCTTGGCGCGGTCGCCCCACCACTTCGGGTTGCGGACGAGGACGACGCGTCTCTCCTTGGCGTCCCGCTTCTGGACCAGGAACGGCCCGGCGCCGACCGTGAGCTGCTCGCGGGCGCCGTCGTTGAAGGCGTCGGCGCTGCCCATCACGCTCCTGGGGTAGAGCGGGGTGAACAGGGACCGCCAGTCGGCGTAGGGCCGGGCGAAGGCGACCTTGACCTCGTGGGCGTCCGCGCCCTGTTCGACCTTGCCGATCCGGTCGTAGCCGGCGTTGCGGGCGGTCCAGAACGCGTTGTCCTTGCCGCGCAGCGCGGTCCACTGGGCGATGAAGTCGGCGGCGGTGATCGCCGTGCCGTTGCTCCACCGCGCCTTGGGGTTGATCTTGTAGGTGACGACCTGCTTGGGGTCGCGGGTGCTGATGTCCGCGGCGTCCAGGTAGTCGGCGTTGCGCTGCGGCCGGCCGCTCTCGTCGATGGTGAACATGCTGGGCAGCACCGCGCCGGCGATCCGTGTGGTGGTGGTGTCGGCGTCGGACTGGAAGGCGTTCAGGGTGCCGGGCATCGCGTCGACGGCCCAGCGCAGGGTGCCGCCGTCCTTCAGCTCGCCGCGGGGCGCGCGGGCGATGTCCTGGGACGTGGCGACAGACGTCTCCCGGGCCTCGTCACTGCATCCGGTCAGGGCCGGCAGCGGGAGCAGCACCCCCGCCGCGACGAGCGCGGCGATACGGCGTCTGCGGCACGCCGCACGACGGCCTGAGGGGTGGTCGTGGTCGGTCATGACGGTTACCTCCGGGCTCGCCCGCGCCGCGCCGCGCGACGCCTGGGGCCTGACCGGCGCACCACGTTCGGCCGACTTTGGGGCTCATCACATCTATGGCACCCCTACTGAAGGCGACCCCGTGCGGACCGGCCGCCCGACACGTCGGCCGGGGCACCAAGCCCACCCGCCCGGCCCAACAACCGGCCTGTTGAACGGCCGGAAACGGGGCGCGCGGGGGTGCGGAGCGCCCCGCGCACGAGGCGGTTCCCGTATCCGCGTTCGACCTCCGCCGAGGCGCATGGTTGCCGAAACGCACCGGTTCGAGTCGTAATCGCGCTCGCCCCCTTCCCAACGCCTACTGTGACGCGCGACACTCTCGGGCGCATGAGATCGCCCACCACACCTTCAAAAGTGAGGGCACGTTATGTCCCTTCAGGACGAATTGACGGCGGTTGAACGCAGCCTGGACGGCCTGACCCGGTCGGTGGGACGGCTGGAGGCGCAGCTCGACGCCTGCCTGGACATCCGCCGGCTGCGCAGCGACACGGATCATCTGCGCGAGAGCCTGACCCTGCTGAAGCAGAGTGTGGCGGCCGGTCCGGCCCGCCGTCCGGGTGCCGTCGTCGAGGAGATGGTGACGATCTCCGACGCCCCCTACAACGCCGCGCTGTGGACCGACGCCGAGGACGAGGGACTCGGCTCCAGGAACGGCCACGCGCCCTGACGACGTAACAAGAGTCCTGCCCCCGCCCCTCATCCCTCCCGCCCCGCCCCGGCGGTGCCCTCGCCGCCCCCGCCCCGACGGAGCGCCCTTCACGGAGACCGACGTTGGCCACTGGCACCGAACCTTCCCCACCAGCGCCCGCGAACGGTGTGCACACCGCCTCGCGCGCCGCCATCCCCGCCCGTCATCTGCGCACCGACCGCTGGTGGCTGGCGCCGGCCGGCACCGCCGCCGGACTGTTCGCGTTCATCGTCTACTCGACCTGGCGGGCGTTCGCGAACGCCGACTACTACCACGCGCCCTATGTCTCGCCGTTCTACTCGCCCTGCCTGGCGGAGAACTGCCGCACCATGCGCGGCGGCCCCAACTGGGAGCTCTTCGGCAGCTGGTGGGGCCTGTCCCCCGCGCTGCTCATCCTGATCTTCCCGCTGGGCTTCCGGCTGACCTGCTACTACTACCGCAAGGCCTACTACCGCGGCTTCTGGGCCTCGCCGCCGGCCTGCGCGGTCGCCGAACCGCACAAGAAGTACACCGGCGAGACCCGCTTCCCGCTGATCCTGCAGAACATCCACCGCTACTTCTTCTACTTCGCGGTGCTGGTCGCGGGCGTGCTGACCTACGACACGGCGCTGACCTTCCGCGACGAGCACTACGCCTGGGGCCATATGGGCCTGGGCACCCTGGTCTTCCTCGCCAACATCGTGCTGATCTGGGCCTACACCCTGTCCTGCCACTCCTGCCGGCACATCGTCGGCGGCCGGCTGCGGCACTTCTCCAAGCACCCGGTGCGCTACCGGCTGTGGGGCTGGGTCGGCAAGCTCAACGAGCGGCACATGCTGCTCGCCTGGTCCTCGCTGATCAGCGTGGCCGTCGCGGACTTCTATGTCTTCCTGCTGGCCAGCGGGGCCATCGTGGACCCGCGCTTCTTCTAGACGACAGCATCTCCTAAGGAAAGGTGTGCCCTCTGATGGCGCATGTGGACCGGCAGGCATGGGACGTGGTCGTGGTGGGCGCCGGCGGCGCCGGACTGCGTGCCGCCATCGAGGCCCGCGAGGCCGGCATGCGGACGGCCGTGATCTGCAAGTCCCTGTTCGGCAAGGCGCATACGGTGATGGCCGAGGGCGGCATCGCCGCCAGCATGGGCAACGCCAACGAACACGACAACTGGCAGGTCCACTTCCGCGACACCATGCGCGGCGGGAAGTTCCTCAACCAGTGGCGGATGGCCGAGCTGCACGCCCGCGAGGCCCCCGACCGGGTGTGGGAGCTGGAGACCTGGGGCGCGCTCTTCGACCGCACCGCGGACGGCCGGATCTCCCAGCGCAACTTCGGCGGCCATGAGTATCCGCGCCTCGCGCACGTCGGCGACCGTACGGGCCTGGAGCTGATCCGCACCCTCCAGCAGAAGATCGTCTCGCTGCAGCAGGAGGACGAGCGGGAGTTCGGCGCGTACGACGCCCGGCTGAAGGTCTTCCAGGAGTGCACGGTCACCCGGGTGCTCAAGACGGAGGGACGCGTCTGCGGCACGTTCTGCTACGAACGGGAGTCCGGCCGCTTCTTCGTGCTGGAGGCCCCGGCGGTGGTGCTGGCCACCGGCGGCATCGGCAAGTCCTTCAAGGTGACCTCGAACTCCTGGGAGTACACCGGCGACGGGCACGCGCTGGCGCTGCTGGCCGGGGCGCCGCTGATCAACATGGAGTTCGTGCAGTTCCACCCCACCGGCATGGTCTGGCCGCCGTCGGTGAAGGGCATCCTCGTGACCGAGTCCGTCCGCGGGGACGGCGGGGTGCTGCGCAACAGCGAGGGCAAGCGCTTCATGTTCGACTACATCCCGGACGTCTTCAAGGAGAAGTACGCCCAGACCGAGGACGAGGGCGACCGCTGGTACGAGGATCCGGACAACAACCGCCGCCCGCCCGAACTCCTGCCCCGCGACGAGGTCGCCCGCGCCATCAACGCCGAGGTCAAGGCGGGCCGCGGCTCCCCGCACGGCGGCGTCTATCTGGACGTCTCCACCCGGATGCCGGCCGAGGTGATCAAACGCCGGCTGCCGTCGATGCACCACCAGTTCAAGGAACTGGCGGATGTGGACATCACCGCCGAGCCGATGGAGGTCGGCCCGACCTGTCACTACGTGATGGGCGGGGTGGACGTGGAACCGGACACCGCGGCGGCGAACGGCGTACCGGGGCTGTTCGCGGCCGGCGAGGTGGCCGGCGGGATGCACGGCTCCAACCGGCTCGGCGGCAACTCCCTGTCCGACCTGCTGGTCTTCGGCCGCCGGGCGGGGCTGCACGCGGCCGAGTACGCCGCGTCGCTGGCCGAGCGCCCGGCCGTCGACCCGCTGCAGATCGACGCGGCGGAGGCGGAGGCGCTGCGCCCCTTCAGCGCCGAGCTCGTCGAGGAGGACACCGGCCGCGAGCCGGGCCCGGCGGAGAATCCGTACACCCTGCACCAAGAGCTCCAGCAGGCGATGAACGACCTGGTCGGCATCATCCGCAAGGAAAGCGAGATGTTCGAGGCCCTGAAACGGCTGGCCGATCTGCGGGTACGGGCCCGGCGGGCCGGCGTCGAGGGGCACCGGCAGTACAACCCCGGCTGGCATCTGGCCATCGACCTGCGGAACATGCTGCTGGTCAGCGAGTGTGTGGCGCGGGCGGCGCTGGAACGCGAGGAGAGCCGGGGCGGGCACACCCGCGACGACCACCCGGCGATGGACCGCACCTGGCGCAACATCAATCTGGTCTGCGAACTCGCCGACCCGCAGGGCGATGCGCGGGCCGCCGACGCGGCGCTGGGCCAGATCCGCCTCTCCCGCCGCGAGACCCCGCCGATCCGCCGCGACCTCCTGGAGCTGTTCGAGAAGGACGAGCTGGCGAAGTATCTGACCGACGAGGAGCTGAGCCGGTGAGCGTGTCGCAGGAAGAGCAGCAGTCCGGCGCCTACCAGGCGCACTTCAGGGTGTGGCGGGGCGACACGGACGCCGGGGACCTGGAGGACTTCAAGGTCGAGGTGCACGAGGGCGAGGTGGTGCTGGACATCGTCCACCGTCTGCAGGCGACCCAGGCCCCCGATCTCGCCGTGCGCTGGAACTGCAAGGCCGGCAAGTGCGGTTCGTGCAGCGCGGAGATCAACGGGCGGCCGCGGCTGATGTGCATGACCCGGATGTCGGTCTTCGACCGCGCGGAGACCATCACCATCACGCCCATGCGGGCCTTCCCGGTCATCCGCGACCTGGTCACCGATGTGTCCTTCAACTACACCAAGGCCCGCGAGATCCCGGCGTTCGTACCGCCCCCGGAGCTGGGCCCCGGTGAGTACCGGATGCAGCAGGAGGACGTGGGCCGGTCGCAGGAGTTCCGTAAGTGCATCGAGTGCTTCCTGTGCCAGGACACCTGTCATGTCGTCCGGGATCACGAGGAGAACAAGGAGGCCTTCGCCGGTCCGCGCTTCCTGATGCGGATCGCCGAGCTCGACATGCATCCGCTGGACGCGGCCCCGGAGTCCGGCATCGACCGCAAGCGCACCGCGCAGGACGACCACGGGCTGGGCTACTGCAACATCACCAAATGCTGCACCGAGGTCTGCCCCGAGCACATCAAGATCACCGACAATGCGCTGATCCCGCTGAAGGAGCGCGCGGCGGACCGTAAGTACGACCCGCTGGTGTGGCTCGGGAACAAGATCCGGCGCCGGAGCGAATAGGCGGACGCGGGAGGGGCCCGGGGCGCGCGCCCCGGGCCCCTCCCCTGTCCTCAGAACAGGCTCAGCAGCGCTTCCGCCGGATCCATCGCCACCGACTCCCCGTCCGGCAGCGCGAGTTCGAACCACACGGTCTTGCCGCGCGGGGTGCGGCGGCTGCCCCAGCCCTGGCTCAGCAGGCCGACCAGCTGCAGGCCGCGGCCGCCCTCGTCGGTGTCCCGGGCCCGGCGGCGGCGCGGCTGGGCGAGATCGGCGTCCCAGACCTCGCAGACCAGGGTGCGGTCCAGGAGCAGCCGCAGCCGGATCTCGCCGTGGCCGTGCCGCAGCGCATTGGTCACCAGCTCGCTGACCAGCAGCTCCGTGGTGTCGACCAGCTCCTGCAGGCCCCAGTCCGTCAGCTGGTCACGGGCGAGTTCGCGGGCGCGGGCCACCGAGCGGGCCTCCGGCGCCAGGCTCCAGTCGCCCACCGCGTCCTTGGGCAGCCCGTGCACCCGCGCCATCAGCAGCGCGATGTCGTCCTCGCCGTGCGAGGTGTCCATCGCGCTGAGCACCTGGTCGCAGGCATCCTCCAGCGGGCGGTCGGCGTGCGAGAGGGCGGTCCGGAACGCCTGCAGTCCCTCCTCCAGCGGATGGTGGCGGGACTCCACCAGACCGTCGGTGTAGAGCGCCAGCAGCGCACCGTCCGGCAGCTCGACCTCGATCTCCTCGAAGGGCTCACCGCCGACGCCGAGCGGCATCCCCGGCGGTACGTCGAGCAGCAGCGCGTCCTCGCCGTCCTCGACCAGCACCGGCGGCAGGTGCCCGGCATTGGCGAACGTACAGCGCCGGGTGACCGGGTCGTAGACGGCGTAGACGCAGGTGGCGAGGTAGACCTCGGAGAGATCGGCGGTACGGGCGGAGCGCCGCGGCTCCCCGGCGCCCTCGGCGGATCCGGACCGGCTGCGGGCGGAGCGCGCCGAGGACGACCTGCTCTCGCCGTCACCGCCGAGCCCGCGGGCGATCTCGTCCAGTGCCGAGAGCACCTCGGCCGGCTCCAGGTCCAGCAGCGCCAAGGTCCGTACGGCGGTGCGCAGTTCCCCCATGGCCACGGCGGCGCGCAGCCCGCGTCCCATGACATCGCCCACGACCAGCGCCGTACGGTGGCCCGGGAGTTCGATGACGTCGAACCAGTCGCCGCCGACCTCGGTGGCGGTGGTGCCGGGCAGGTAGCGGCAGGCGATGTCCAGACCGGCGGCCTCGGGGTCGCCGGGCGGCAGCAGGCTGCGCTGCAATATCAGGGCGCGCTCGTGCTCGCGCCGGTAGAGGCGGGCGTTGTCGATGCAGACCGCGGCGCGCGCGGCCAGTTCGACGGCGAGCGCGGTGTCGCGCTCCCCGAAGGGCTCGCTGCCCTTCGCACGGGAGAACTGCACCAGTCCGACGACGGTGTCCCTGGCGACCATCGGGACGGCGAGGGTGGACTGCACGACCGCGCCCAGCTCCGGCCCCTCGTCGCTCTCCCGGCCCGGGATGATCTGTGCGTGGGCGGTCCGCAGGGCGCCCGCGCAGGGGGAGTTGAAGGGGTAGCGGTGGACGGCGCCGACCGCGACCGGGCCGGGGGCGTCGCCCGGGGCGGTGGGGAGCGGGGCGTCCGAGACGGCGCTGGCGAAGGCGACCCGGCGCAGCTCGGCGCTGCCGTCGCTCATGCCGGGCGGGGCCTCGTCGCCCGCCAGCAGGCCCTGGTAGAGGTCCACCGAGGCCAGATCGCAGAACTGCGGGACGGCGACGTCCAGGAGGGTGCGGGCGGTGGTCTCCAGATCGAGGGAGTTGCCTATCCGGGCACCGGCCTCGTTGAGCAGGGCGAGGTTGCGGCGGGCACTGGCGGCCTCGCGCTCCGCCCGGCGGCGGCCGGTCACATCCGCGGCCAGCGCCGCGACGCCGATCGGGCGGCCGCTGGCGCCGTGCAGCCGGTAGAGCGACACCGACCAGCGGCGGCGGTCCTCCTCGCCGGGCGCCATCCCGAGCAGTTGCATCTCGGTGACCGGCTCACCGGTCTCCAGGACGCGGCGCAGCGCGACGGTCATCCGCTCGGCCTCGGAGCGCGGCAGGAAGTCGTGCGGGCCACAGCCGCGGTACTTGCTGGCCGGGCCGCCGAAGACCGTGGCGAACCGTTCGTTGACCCGCAGCAGCTTCAGGTCCGTGCCGAACAGGGTGAAGCCCATGGGAGATTGACCGAAAACGGCCTGCGAGGCCGCGAGGTCGGTCTCGATGCCGCGCAGCGCACGGACATCGACGACGAGGCAGACCGCGGCCCGCTCACCGTTCTCGTCGCGCGAGGGCATCACATAGATCTCGGCGAGCCCGTCGGCGTCCGAGCCCTCTTCCCTGCGGTAGGGCACCAGGCCGGTCCACTCCCGGCCGTCGAGTATCTCGGACACCTTGCGGCGCCCGGTCGCCCGCAACTCACGGGGGACGAAAGCCTCCACGGGGTCCTTGCCCAGGGCGTAGCGCGCGGGAATGCCGAGCATGTGCTCCGCCCGCTCGCTCCACTGGTCGATCCGCCCGTCGGGGCCCAGCGAGAAGGAGGCCACGCGAATGTAGTCATAGATCGATCCGGGCCGGCTGCTCTGCCACACGGGCGGCCCTTGCAGCTCGCGCGCGTGCGGGCGGCCACCTGGATCACCGGAGCCGTCCGCACCACCCCGACCATCGGCCTGTGCGGGTTCTGCCCCGCCAGATGACATCTCGCTCACGAGCCCCGTCCCCTCCAGCTCATCGTGCCCGGACCGGACCCGCCTGAGTATCCAGCACCTCGGCTATCCGGAACACGGTCTTCACGATCACAGCACAGTCTCGATCGCAGCCCATCTACAGAATGTCGATGAATTGGCAACGATCAGGACCCACCTGTCTCCTAACCAGCCACCGACAGCTCGAACCACACTGTCTTGCCACTCTTTCCGCGACGAGTCCCCCAGCGTCGCGAACTGCATGCGACCAGTTGCAATCCACGGCCTCCCTCGTCGTCGGGAGCGGCGTCGCGCTCCTGCGGCGGGTCGGGCAGCGGATCGGAGACCTCGACGAGGAGCCCGTCGGTGTTCAGGAGCACCATACGGACACCGATCGGCCCGCTGGCGTGACGCAGGGAATTGGTGACGAGCTCGCTCACGAGTAGTACGGCCATATCGGCGGCGCCGTTCAGCCCCCAGTCGTCCAGCACCCGCCGGACCGCCGTACGGGCCGTGCGCACCGCCCCGGGGTCTGCCGGAAAGCTCCACTCGGCAGTGGGTGAGCCGGAGGCCCTGCCGCGCCTGCGGACGTTCCCGGAGCCCGGCTCCGGGACCCCTGCCGCTGCGCTGTCGCTCACGCCGATCACATCCCAGCCCGATGGCATCCCCGTCGTCTTGTCTGCGCCGAAGGGGTCATTCAGGACATACCCGATATCCAACCCTCAGTACCGCCCGCAGCGGTGCACTGTGGCACAAATGAAACATATCGACGCGCGCGGGCGGGGAAGCGGCGGCCGGAGGGCGGGCCGGTGCGCCGAAGGGGGCGGGCGGGTGCGCCGCGGGCGGGAAGGTGCGCCGACAGCGGCCGCCACCGGCGGGCAGACGCTCCACAGGCGGCCGTACAGGCGGGGGTGGGGCTTCGCGCGGCCCTCGGGGCGCGCGGGTCGGCGCGGGGCCGCGTGCGGGGCGCGTACGGGCCGTATCGCGGCGCTCGGGCAGGCCGCGTACGCCCGCCGGGGACGCCTAGGGCCGTGCGCGGGCCGTACTTAGGGCCGCACTAGGGCCGTACGCCCGGCGCCCCGGCGGTCCCCGCCAGTCGGCGCATCGCCTCGGCCACCGCCGGGCGGTCCTGGTCCAGCCAGTCGACCTGGGACTCCTCGCCGGGCAGCAGCCAGCGCAGTTCGTCATGGTCCTGCAGCGGGCGCGGCGCCCCGGACACCAGCCGGGCGGTCCACACCTGCAGGACATAGCCGGGCCGCAGCACCCACTCCCCCGGGATCCGCTCCTGGGCAGCCGCCTCGACACCCAGCTCCTCGCGCAGCTCCCGCTCCAGCGCCTGCTCGGGTGTCTCGTCGTCCTCCACCTTGCCGCCGGGCAGCTCCCAGCGGCCGGCCAGGGCGGGCGGTGCACTGCGCCGGGCGGCCAGCAGCCGCCCGCGCTCACACACCGCTCCGCCCACCACTACGCGCACGGTCGTCATGCGCGGCAGCCTACGTCCCCCGCCCTCGTCCCGCTCCCCGCTCGCCGTCCCTCAGGTCACCGCCCGGTCGGCCTTCTCGACCACATAAAGCTGCTGGTGGCCGCGCGTTCCGAGCCGGTCGGCCACCCGCTCCGCCTCCGCCCGGGTGGCATAGCGGCCCACGCGATACCGGTTGCCACCTTCGTCCTGGCGGATGACGAGCCAGGGGAGCACGGCTCCACCCTCGATCATTGCGCCCCTCCGTCCGCCGCGTAGCGCGCCGTCGCACGCCCCTGGTCTGCTGATGCCGAAATCGCAATCCGCATATGCCCGACCCTACGCCCGACCTTTACTCACCGGATATGGATTTTCACAAAGAGGTACCGAACCGGCCACCCGCGGGCCTCCGGCGTACCGGAAGCGGCCTGCGAGTGGCCGGTGGGCCCGAGGCGCGCTCGGGCGGGGAACGGAGTGGTGCGGGCGGCTCAGGCGCCGACGGGCGCCTTGGCCGCGTCGGTCTCCGCGGCGTCGTCCTGCTGCGCCGCCTCGATCTCGGCCTCGGCCTGGACCAGCGACGGGTTGCGCCAGGAGCTGCGCACGCCCCAGTAGTAGAAGGCGAGACCGATCAGGGCGACCAGGAGGATGTCCCAGCCCTCCGGCAGATAGCCCTTGCCGCCGAAGTCCTTGCCGCCCAGGTACGAGACGGCGGCCATGACCAGCAGGTACGCCACCATCCAGGCACCGGCCTTGAGGTGCGGGCGCAGCTCGGCCCACGGCTTGCGGCCCTGGGTCAGCGGCTTGCCGATCTCGTACCAGGCCCAGACCGGCAGTCCGACGGCCATGATCAGGATGACCTTGCCGGTCAGCGGCCAGCGGCCCCAGTACAGGACCAGCGACCCGAAGATCATCGCGACCGGTGCGATGACCGGCATCGCCCGCAGCTTGACCGGGCGCGTGAGGTCCGGCGACAGCCGGCGCAGCGACATCACGGCAACCGGGCCGGTGATGTACGAGATGACCGTGGCGACCGAGACGATCTCGGCGAGCGAGCCCCAGCCGCGGAAGACCGCGAGGAACAGGAAGGCGATCGCGAGGTTGAGCAGCAGCGCCGGACGCGGCACACCGGTCTTCTTGTCCACCTTGCCGAAGATGCCCGGCAGATGGCCGTTCTCCTGCACGCCGTGGATCATGCGCGAGGTGGTGGCGGCGTAGATCATGCCCGTACCGGACGGCGAGACGAAGGCGTCCGCGTACAGCAGCAGCGCCAGCCAGTTCAGGCCCCAGGCCACCGCGAGGTCGGCGAGCGGGGAGTTGAAGCCGAGACCGGCCCAGCCACCGCCGGCGGCCAGCTTGTCACCGGGCACCGCCATCAGGAACGCGACCTGCAGGGCGACGTAGATGACCAGCGCGATCACGATCGACCAGACGACGGCCTTCGGCAGCGACTTGCCCGGGTTGCGGGCCTCGCCGGCCATGTTCAGCGGGGACTGGAAGCCGTTGTAGGCCCAGACGATGCCGGAGACGGCGACGGCGGTGAAGACCGAGCTCCAGCCGTTGGGCGTGAAGCCGCCGTGGTGGGTGATGTTGCTGGTGTCGAAGTGCGCCATCATCAGCGCGCTCGCGGTCAGCACCGGGACGACGACCTTGAAGACCGTGATCGCGGTGTTGGTCTTCGCGAAGAGCGTGATCGCGAACCAGTTGAGGAAGAAGTAGAAGATCAGCAGGATGCTGGCGAGCCCGACGCCGGTGCCGGTCAGCTCCTTGCCGTCGTAGAGCGCATGCGCCCAGCCGAAGTCCCAGGAGCTCATGTACTGGACGGAGGCGGTGGCCTCACCCGGGATGACCGAGACGATCGCGATCCAGTTCGCCCAGGCCGCGAGGTATCCGGCGAGCGAGCCGTGCGAGTACTGGCCGTAGCGGACCATGCCGCCGGCCTTCGGGAACATCGAGCCGAGCTCGGTGTAGGTGAGGGCGATCGTCAGGGCGACGAGCGCGCCGATGACCCAGGCGAGGATCGCGGCCGGCCCGGCGATGGCAGCGGCGCGTTCGGCCCCGAAGAGCCAGCCGGAGCCGATGATGGACCCGAGACCAGTGGCGGTCAGGGCGATGGTCCCGAGGGACCGACGGTAATTCGAGTGCGAGTCCTGCTCCGCGCTCGGGGTCTTCGTCGTGCTCACGTGCTTGGTCTCCTGGTCTTCCCCCGTGCCGTGCACAAACTTCGCCATCGTAAGAGCGAATCGGGGCGTCGGCTTCCCACAGCAGCCCGAAAAAGGCGCCCAGTTGAGGCTCTGTGAGTTATCCAACACAAGGTTTCAGCCATTTTTTGCCCACGAACCTACGCAAACCGGACGCTCAGCTGAGAACCAGGGGCCGGCTCCATGCGTCTCGCGCACGCGCAGAGGAGGACAAGGAGCGGTCCCCGGCTACTTCACCGGCAGGTGATAGGCGACCCGGTACCGGTCGGCGAGGGTGACGACATCCGCCGTTTCGACCGGCCGGCCGCCCGCGTAGTACGTCCGCGACACGACCAGCACCGCATGCCCGGGCACCCCGCCCAGCGTCATGGCCTCCTCCGCCAGCGCGGGCCGGGCCCCGACCTCCTCGACGACGTTGTCCACCACCACATCGATGGCCGCCATCCGCTCGACCACCCCGCGCCCCGCCAGCGGCCCCTCCTCCGGCAGCATCACGGGCGTCCGCCCGGTCACCTCCAGCGGCTCCCAGGAGGTCGAGAGCATCGACGGCTCCCCCTCCGCCCGGAAGACATAGCGCGTCCGCATCACCTTGGCGTCCTGCGAGATCCGCAGCCGGGCTGCGATCGCCGCCGCGGCGGGCTCCTGCTCGCTGTGGGACTCCCAGGTGCCCCGCACCCGCTCGTCCGTCTGCTCCTGCCGGAACGGCGTACAGCCGCCCGCCGAGTGGAAGCCGACGCGGGCGATGCGGCGCGGCACGGGCTGCTCGCGCACGTAGGTGCCCGACCCCGAGCGGCCCTCGACCAGCCCCTCGGCCATCAGGACCTTGCGCGCCTCCAGGGCGACGGTGTCCGAGACGCCGTACTCTTCGCGGATGCGCGCCTGAGAGGGAAGACGGGTATGCGGGGGCAGCACCCCGTCGACGATCTTCTGACGCAGGTCGCCGGCGACGCGGAGGTACGCGGGCTGCTCACCGAAAGGCACATGCCCCTCCCAACAGCTTGACAGTCAGCAACAGCGTGGCAACCGCGCGTTGCCGGCCGCAAGCTTGGGCCAGATATTCACCTGATGTGATGAAACCCAGCTCAGCCGGTGTAAACGACCGGGACCGGGAACGGCGGGTCCGCGCACCCCCACCCCGCGCCACCCCACCCCTTCCTTCCACCCGGTAGCCGTCGCCCATGCGTGTCACGATCGAAAAGGGAGCACGGTCGAAGCCGGGCCCGCACGGCACAGGGCACACAGCGGAAGGAAGCGGAAGGAAGGCGGCACGAGCCACCGGCACCGGGACACGGGACCACGGAGCGCGCGACCAGGGAACGCGGGGCCAGGGAAACGCGGGACGCGGTATCAGGACGGGAAGGAAGGGATGCCATGCCCGCCGAACCCCACCTCGCCCCCATGCCCGGCAACTGGCAGCGGGCGCTCGCCGTCGTCGCCCACCCCGACGATCTCGAATACGGCGCCGCTGCCGCCATCGCCGAATGGACCGCCGCGGGCCGCGAGGTCAGCTACCTCCTGGTCACCCGCGGCGAGGCCGGTATCGACGGCCTCGCACCGGCACGGTCCGCCACGGTCCGCGAGGCCGAGCAGCGGGCCGGCGCCGCATTGGTCGGCGTCCACACCGTCGAGTTCCTCGACCACCACGACGGCACCATCGAGCCCGGCGTGACGCTGCGCCGCGATCTGTCCGCGGCCATCCGGCGCCACCGCCCCGAGCTGCTGCTCACCCTCAACCACCACGACACCTGGGACGGCGGCCACTGGAACAGCCCGGACCACCGGGTCGTCGGCCGCGCCGTCCTGGACGCCGCGGGCGACGCCGACAACCGGTGGATCTTCCCCGAGCTCGCCGGCGCCAAGGGCCTGGCGCCCTGGAACGGCGTCCGCTGGGTGGCCGTGGCGGGCTCCCCGCACCCCACGCACGCCGCCGAGGTCGGCCCCGGCATCGACCGCGCGGTCGCTTCGCTGGCGGCACACGGCGCGTACATCAGGGGCCTGCGCGGCGCCGAACAGGACCCGCGCGCCTACGCCCGCGGCTTCATCGAGCAGATGCTGCGCAGCGGCGGCGAACGCTACCGCGGCCACCCGGCCACGCTCTTCCAGCTCTTCCCCCGTTAGGCGCGCCGCTTCCGCCCGCGGCGGGCACCGGGCGACCGCGCCGGTGCGGGCGTCCCCCGGCCGGACGGCCGGGCGCCGCGCGAGGCCCCTCACCCCTTCCGCGCGACGTAGTACACGTTCAGGATGTCGCCCGGCACCTCCCGGGTCACGACGTCGCCGAACCCCGCCTCCCGGAGCATCCGCAACGCGGTCTGCCGCCCCCATGCGGTGCCCAGCCCCGCGCCGCCCTCCGCGAGGGAGACGGTCATGCAGGAGAAGACGGACAGCGCGTAGAGGGTGGGCCCCAAGGGGTGGCCGATGTTCTCGGACAGCTCGCTGGAGGCCGCGATCTCGCCCATCAGGAAGACCCCGTCGTCTCGCAGCCCGTTCGCCACGGCGGCCAGTGTGCGCGCCGGACGGGCCAGGTCGTGGATCACGTCGAAGGCCGTGATCAGGTCGTAGGAGCCGGCGAGTTCGGCCGTGTCGGCCACCTCGAAGCGGGCGTTGTCCAGCCCCCACCGTGCAGCCTCCGCGCGCGCCACGGCGATGCCCGCCTCGGAGATGTCCGCCCCCACGAACCGGCTCGCGGGAAAGGCGCGCGCCAGCAGATTCACGGCACGGCCCTGCCCGGTACCGATGTCCAACGCGTCGATCCCGGACCGCAGTTGGTCCGCGAGGCCCGGCACCAGCGGCGCGATCGTGTCGATCAGCGCGGCATCATACACCCGCGCCGTCTCCTCCGCCTGCACGTCCTGGAAGTGCGGATACGAGGAGTACGGCACCCCACCGCCGGCCCGGAACGCCGTGAGGACCTCGTCCTCGACATCGCCCATCATCGCCAAGTACTGCATGAGGGCGGCCATGTTGTCCGTACCCGCGGCCCGGGACAGCGCGGCGGCGTGCTCGGGCGGCAGCCGGTAGCCGCCGTCCTCCGGCGCGTACTCGACGATGCCGCCGACGGTCATCCCGCCGAGCCACTCCCGTACGTAGCGCTCGTCCAGCCCGGCCGCCTCGGCGATCCGCGCACTGGTCGCGGGCGGCAGACCCGACATCACGTCGAACAGCCCGGCACGGTGGCCGAGACTGCACAGATGCCCCAGACAGGAGTCGTTCAGCACCTGGAGCATCCGGCCCGCGAACTCCTCCTGCCGCGCCGCGTCCAGGGTCCGCTCGGTCATCGCCGCCTCCTCCTGCCACGCGGAGTACGGTGCGACTCCCCCGGGGAACGGCGCGACGCGGGCCCACCGCGCCGCCGTCGGCCACACTGCCCCGTGAGTGAACTTTGTCGCCCTTTTACCTTCTTTCGATGCCAGGCGAAGACCCGGGAGTCTTCAGCGCTCGCTCGCGCCGCCGTCCCGGCCTTCCCTGTGGGCCGTCGGTGGCAAAGTGACCCGCGCCCGCTTGTGCCTGCCGCCGCCTTCCGCCCCCGCGCCGGACAATCGCCCCGGTCAACACGTACCGAAGCATCTCGGCGGACTGAGGAGAACGGCCCATGGACGGAGCGGGACACGGACATCCGGATCGCAGAGCGCTGCTCGCGGGCGGCCTGACGGTGGCCACCGCCGCGCTGGCGGGATGCTCGTCGACCGGCGCCGCCCCGGTCGCGGCGGCCGACGCTTCGTCGTCGCCCCGGCCGACCACGCCCGCCGCGGCCTTCGAGCGGCTGATGGACGGCAATGCGCGCTGGGTGAGCGGCGACCTCCAGCACCCCGACCGGGACCCGAACCGACGCCAGTTCGTGGCCCAGGAGCAGAAGCCCTTCGGGGCCGTCCTCGCGTGCATCGACTCCCGGGTACCGCCCGAGCTCCTCTTCGACACCGGGCTGGGCGACCTCTACGTGATGCGCACGGGCGGCGAGGCGGTCGGCCCGGTGGTCACGGGCTCCGTGGAGTACGGGCCCATGACCAGCGGAACCCCGCTCGTCGTGGTCCTCGGACACCAGCGCTGCGGCGCCGTCGAGGCGTCGTACAAGTCGCTCCGCGACGGAGAACCCCTGCCGGGCAACCTGGAGGCGATCGTCAGAGCGCTGCGGCCGGCGTACGAACAGACGGTGCGCGCCCCCGGCAAGGACCCCGTCGACACCATGGCCCGCGCCCAGGTCAAGCTGACCGCGGCCGGCCTGCGCACCAACCGGGACCTGGCCCCCCTCGTCGCCAAGGGCGGCCTCGCCGTGGTGGGCGCCTACTACTCCCTCGACAGCGGCAAGGTGGAAGTCCTCTCCGGCGCACCGTCCTGACCGAAGGGGCGGGCCCGCGCCGACGTCGATGATCTCGTGGCCCCGGCCTCCCCGAGTCGCTACGGTTGAGCCATGACCGCACTGCCCGACTGGATGCGCCCGCCACGCGCGGAAGGCTGGTTCGCGGAGGACCTGGACCGCCTCCCCGAGGCACCCCGCCACACCGAGCTCATCGACGGAGCGCTCGTCTTCATGATGTCCCCACAACGGTCGTGGCACGGCCGCCTCGTCACGACCCTCACCGTGGCTCTCATGGACCAGGCCCCCGGCGGCGTCGAGGTCGAGCGGGAGATGACCATCCGCCTCGACGCCCGCAACCGCCCGGAGCCCGACCTGCTGCTGACCACGGCCCCGTACGAGGCGGACCGCACCTGGTACGCCCCCGAGGACGTCGTGCTCGTCATCGAGGTCGTCTCGCCCGAATCCGCTCACCGTGACCGGACCGTCAAGCTGCGCAAGTACGCCGAGGCCGGAATCCCCCACTACTGGTGCATCGAGGACGAGGACTCCGTCCCCGCCGTACACGTCTACGAACTCGACGCACCGACCGGTGCCTACGCCCCGGCAGGGATCTTCCGCCACGCACTCAAGCGGTCCCGGCCTTTCGAGATCAGCCTCGATCTGGACAAGCTCGCACCGGGCCGCTCCGACTGAGGTCACGGTTCCGTCCGGGTCGGCACCACGACGGCGCGGGAAGCCGAAAGGGGCCGGACGACGCGCGTCCGGCCCCTTTGCTCTGCACGGTGGCGGCCCACGCCGCCTGCGGCGTGCGTGCGGCTACACGTTGAAGCGGAACTCCACCACATCGCCGTCCTGCATCACATAGTCCTTGCCCTCCATGCGGGCCTTGCCGGCCGAGCGGGCTTCGGCTACCGAGCCGGTTTCGACGAGGTCGGCGAAGGAGATGACCTCGGCCTTGATGAAGCCCTTCTGGAAGTCGGTGTGGATGACTCCGGCGGCCTCGGGGGCGGTGGCGCCCTTCTTGATGGTCCAGGCGCGGGTTTCCTTGGGGCCGGCCGTCAGGTAGGTCTGCAGGCCGAGGGTGTTGAAGCCGACGTGGGCGAGGGTGGCCAGGCCCGGCTCCTCCTGGCCCACGGACTGGAGGAGTTCCAGGGCCTCGTCCTCGTCCAGCTCGGCGAGGTCGGCCTCCAGCTTGGCGTTCAGGAAGATCGCCTCGGCGGGGGCGACCAGGGCGCGCTGCTCGTTCTTGAAGTCCTCGTCGGTCAGCTCGTCCTCGTCGACGTTGAAGACGTAGAGGAAGGGCTTGGTGGTGAGGAGGTGGAGGTCGTGGAGGAGCTCCTCCTTGCCCGAGCCCTGGACGATGCCCTGGGAGAAGAGGGTGTCGCCCTTCTCCAGGATCTCCTTGGCCGCCTCGACCGCCTTGACCTTCGGGGCCACGTCCTTCTTGATGCGCGACTCCTTCTGGAGACGCGGCAGCACCTTCTCGATGGTCTGGAGGTCGGCGAGGATCAGCTCGGTGTTGATCGTCTCGATGTCGTCCTTGGGCGAGACCTTGCCGTCGACGTGGACGACGTTCTCGTCCTTGAAGGCGCGGATGACCTGGCAGATCGCATCGGACTCGCGGATGTTCGCGAGGAACTTGTTGCCCAGGCCCTCGCCCTCGGAGGCGCCGCGGACGATGCCCGCGATGTCGACGAAGTCGACGGTCGCCGGGAGGACCTTCTGGGAGGAGAAGATCCCGGCCAGCTCGGCCAGACGCGGGTCGGGGACGCCGACGACGCCGACGTTCGGCTCGATGGTGGCGAACGGGTAGTTGGCCGCCAGCACGTCGTTCTTGGTCAGGGCGTTGAACATGGTCGACTTGCCGACATTCGGCAGACCGACGATTCCGATCGTGAGCGACACGTGGCGACTCGACTTCCGAACGAGAGGTGGTGGGGTGGGCACGGCCCCGGGAGGGCCGATCCACCAGTCTACGGGGCGGCCGGGCCCGCGCCGCCGCCACCGGGACCGGCCGCGCCCCGTCCGGCTCCGGGCACGGAACGAATCCGCAACGGGCTCGGCCCAAAGGGCGTGTCCCGTAACCGGTTAATCCCACTTAGCGGCCTACCGTTGCCGGGTGGAGCAACACGAAGCGCGCACCCCCCAGCACGGCCCGCCGCGGTCCGTACGACCGCCAGCGGGCCAGGACGCCCGGCTCCCGCGCCCCGCGGAGGCCGTGGCCCCCGATCCCGACGACGACTTCCTCACCGCGATGCGGGCCTCCGGGTTCGCGTCCGTGCCGGCCTCCGCACCAGCGGTCGTCCATGCGGGACGCGGTCCCGCCCAGGCCGGTACGGCGCGGGCACCCGTCCGGGCGCCGCACATCGCCCCCTCACGCGCCCCCGCCCCACCGGAGGGCAGGGAGTCCGCGACCGTGTACCGGGCGCGCCCGCAGCGCCCCCTGCCGTCCGCACCGCCCGCGCTGCGGCGCCGGATGCCGGCGGCCAGGCTCACCGGCCTCGGCTGCTGGCTGCTCGCGACACTGGCGCTGCTGGCCTTCGCCTTCCTGGACCGGCTGCTGTTCGGCGGCGCACCGACCCCGTACGGCGTCTGCTATCTGCTGGTCGGCATCGGCGCGGCGCTCTGGGTCAGGCCGTACGACCTGGTCATCGCGCCGGTCACGCTGCCGATCGCGTTCACGCTCGGTGCGCTGCCGATCCAGCGCGGCACGGGCGGGTTCGACGGGCTGCTGATGGGCCTCTTCACCGTCCTCGCGCTGAACGCGGGCTGGCTCTACGCCGGCACCCTGGTCAGCGCGCTGCTCGCGATCGTCCGCCGGGTGCTGATCATCGCCCGGCGTCGGGCCAGCCGACCGGCGAGTCGACCGCAGAGCGGACCGCGCGGTCCGCAGGACCGGCCTGCGGGGCGGCCGCGGCCGGGGAACCGTCCGCGGCAGGTGGCTCGCCAGCCCGAGCGGCGTAAGCAGCCATCGCGGCCCCCACGATCCCCGCATTGTTCTGCAGCTGAGCCGGCACGATCTCCGCGCTGACGCCCTCGATCAGCGGCAGGAACTTCTCCGCCTTGCGGCTCACCCCGCCGCCGATCACGAACAGCTCGGGCGAGAAGAGCATCTCCACATGGGCGAGGTACCGCTGGACCCGGTGCGCCCAGTGCTGCCAGCTCAGCTCCTCGTCCTCCTTGGCCTTGGTGGAGGCGCGCTTCTCGGCGTCGTGGCCGTGCAGCTCGAGGTGGCCGAGCTCGGAGTTGGGCACCAGGCGGCCGTCGGTGAAGACGGCGCTGCCGATGCCCGTGCCGAGGGTGAGCACGATGACCGTGCCGGTCCGGCCGCGGCCGGCGCCGAAGCGCAGTTCGGCCAGGCCGGCCGCGTCGGCGTCGTTGAGCACCGTGACGGGGCTGCCGCCGGCCTCGCCGCCGAGCCGTGCGGTGAGCAGGCCGGCGGCGTCGGTGCCGATCCAGCCCTTGTCGACATTGGCGGCGGTACGGGTCGTCCCGCCGGTGACCACACCGGGGAAGGTCGCACCGACCGGCCCCGACCACCCGAAGTGGTCCACGACCTCTTTGACGCCGTCCGCGACCGCATCCGGGGTGGCCGGATGCGGGGTCAGCACCTTGTAGCGCTCCTCCGCGAGGTCGCCGCGCTCCAGATCCACCGGGGCACCTTTGATGCCCGATCCGCCGATGTCCACACCGAAGACCTTCATGGGGAAAAGGCTAGGCGTCGGCGGGGCGGCTCGCCCCCGGGATGCACCGACCGGTGTCCCGGCGGACGCAGCGGGGGCGGCGGGTGTCAGCCCTCGGTGGCGGGTCCGGCCCGCGCGGGCCTCAGCTCTCGGTGGCGGCCTTGGCCTCGGCGCGCAGGTCCCGGCGCAGCTCCTTGGGCAGCGAGAAGTGGATGGACTCCTCGGCGGCGGTGATGGTCTCCACGTCCTCGTAGCCGCGCTGGGCGAGCCAGTCCAGGACGCCGTGGACGAGCACCTCGGGAACGGAGGCGCCGGAGGTGACACCGACCGTGCCGACGCCCTCCAGCCAGGCCTCGTCGATCTCCTCGGCGTAGTCGACCAGGTGGGCGTCGCGGGCGCCCGCGCCCAGCGCCACCTCGACGAGGCGCACGGAGTTCGAGGAGTTCTTGGAGCCGACGACGATGACGAGATCGGCCTCGGCACCCATCTGCTTCACCGCGATCTGGCGGTTCTGGGTGGCGTAGCAGATGTCGTCGCTGGGCGGCGAGAGCAGGTTGGGGTAGCGGCCCTTGAGGGCGTCCACCGTCTCCATGGTCTCGTCGACCGAGAGCGTGGTCTGGGAGAGCCAGACGACCTTGTCCGGGTCGCGGACGTCGACGTTGGCGACGTCCTCGGGGCCGTCGACGAGGGTGATGTGCTCGGGCGCCTCACCGCTGGTGCCGATGACCTCTTCGTGGCCTTCGTGACCGATCAGGAGGATGTCGTAGTCCTCCTTGGCGTAGCGGACGGCTTCCTTGTGGACCTTGGTGACGAGCGGGCAGGTGGCGTCGATGGAGGCGAGCTTGCCGCGCTTGGCCTCTTCGTGGACGACGGGCGCCACGCCGTGTGCGGAGAAGATGACGATGTTGCCCTCGGGTACCTCTCCGGTCTCCTCGACGAAGATCGCGCCCTTCTTCTCCAGGGTCTTGACGACGTACTTGTTGTGCACGATCTCGTGGCGTACGTAGACGGGGGCGCCGTACTGCTCCAGGGCCTTCTCCACGGCGATCACGGCGCGGTCCACGCCCGCGCAGTAGCCACGGGGGGCGGCGAGCAGGACCTTGCGCCGGCCGCTGCGGGGCGATGCGTCGTCGCCCGGGGTGGTGGCGGGCTTCGGGCTGGGCGAGGAAGTCATGCGTCCCATCGTAAAGCCGTGCCCCGCCCCGGAAGATCGCGCCGTTGTCCCAGACTGAGGGCGGCACGGAGCGAGGAGGCAGGATGCCGGGCACGAGCGGCGACGCGGGCGGACCGGGGGCGGACGGCGCGGCGGACACCGCCGCCGACGGGGACGGGGACAGCGGCGCCCCGGGTGCGCTGCGGCGGACGCTGACGTTCCGGGACCTGGTCGTCTACGGGCTGCTATTCATCGCCCCGATGGCACCGGTCGGGATCTTCGGCACCCTGCAGGCCGTCTCGCACGGCGCGGTCACCACCGTCTACCTCGTCGCGACCGTGGCGATGGCGTTCACCGCCTTCTCGTACGCCCAGATGGTGCGCGTCGCGCCGGGTGCCGGGTCGGTCTACACGTACGCCAGGGTGGGTCTGGGCGAGGGTGCCGGGTTCGTCGCCGGATGGATGGCGATGCTGGACTATCTGCTGATTCCGGCGGTGGCGTACCTGTTCTCCGGGATCGCGCTGCATGCGCTGGTGCCGTCGGTGCACCAGTGGGTGTGGACGGCGCTGGCGGTGGCGGTGACCACGCTGCTGAACCTGTGGGGTGTGCGGACGGCGGCCCGGGTGGGCTTCGCGGTGCTGGCGATGGAGATCGTGGTGCTCGCGGTGTTCGTGGTGTCGGCCGTCGTCGAGCTGGTCGTGCACGGGCCGCCGCGGGGCTGGGCCGAGCCGCTGACCGGCGAGGGCGGGTTCTCGGTGCAGGCGGTGCTGGCCGCGGTGTCGGTGGCGGTGCTTTCGTACCTGGGCTTCGACGCGATCGCGTCGTTCGCCGAGGAGGCCGGCGGCGGCCGGGGCGGCCGGGCGCGCGGCGGGCCGGACCGGATGGCGCGGGCGGTGCTCACCTGTCTGGCGGTGGCCGGTGTGCTGTTCGCGGTGCAGACGTATCTGGCGGCGCTGCTGATGCCGATGAGCGCGGCGGAGCTGGCGGCCCGGCCGGGAGAGCAGGGCGCCGCTTTCTACGCCACGGTCGACGCGTCGGTGGGCCGCTGGCTGCACGATCTGGTGGCGGTCAGCAAGGCCGTCGGCGCGGCGTTCGCGGCGCTGGCGGGGCAGGCGGCGGCCGGGCGGCTGCTGTTCGCGATGGCCCGGGACCGGCGGCTGCCGGGGGCGATGTCGAAGGTGGACACGGGCAGCGGGGTACCGCGCCGGGCGCTGCTGGGGGCGGCGCTGGTGACGCTGGTGGCGGCGGTGTGGGCGGCCCGCAGGGACGACGGGCTCGATCAGCTGTCGTCGGTCGTGAACGTGGGGGCGCTGACCGCGTTCGGGCTGCTGCACGCGTCGGTGATCGGCTGGTTCTGGATCCGCGGGACGGCCGCGGCGCGGAGCGTACCGCGGCATCTGGTGGTGCCGTTGCTGGGGCTGGCGGTGGTGGTCGCGGTGATCGCCGAGGCCTCCGCCGCCGCCCGGGCCGTGGGCGGGGCCTGGCTGGTGGTGGGGCTGGTGGTGCTGGCGGCGCAGTACCGGGGGCGGGCGCGGGCGGGCGGGGAGCGCGGCTGACGGGACGGGCGGGGCTGAAGCGACGGGCGCGGTGCGGGGCCGGCGGGGTGCAGGGCCGGCGGGGCGGGCGCGGGGCGGATATCGCGGGCCCGGTACGGAGCTGACGGGTGCGGCCCGGCCGGGCGGCCTTCGCGGACACTCCCCGGGCACGGCCCGGCCGCCCGGCCACGTACCGCGCGAGCGCCGCCACTGTCAGTGCCCGCCGCTAGTCTCGCTCGTATGGCTGTTTCTACGTCCCCGGAAACGCCGATCCCGGTCGGCGAGGTCTCCCGGCTCATCGGCGGTTGGATCGACCGGCTCGGCGCGGTGTGGGTCGAGGGGCAGATCACGCAGCTCTCGCGGCGCCCCGGCGCGGGAGTGGTCTTTCTGACGCTGCGCGACCCGTCGTACGACATCTCGGTGAGCGTGACGTGCTACCGCCAGGTCTTCGACAAGGTCGCCGACGTGGTGAGCGAGGGCGCCCGGGTGGTGGTGCACGCGAAACCGGAGTGGTACGCCCCGCGCGGCCAGCTCTCTCTGCGGGCCGCCGAGATCAAGCCGGTCGGGGTCGGTGAACTCCTCGCCCGGCTGGAGCAGTTGAAGAAGTCGCTGGCGGCGGAGGGGCTGTTCGCCGCGGACCGCAAGAAGCCGCTGCCGTTCCTGCCGCAGCTGATCGGGCTGGTCTGCGGCCGGGCGAGCGCCGCCGAGCGGGACGTCCTGGAGAACGCCCGGCACCGCTGGCCGGCCGTCCGCTTCGCGGTGCGCAATGTGCCGGTGCAGGGGGTGCATGCGGTCCCGCAGGTGGTCGCGGCGGTCCAGGAGCTGGACGCGCTGCCCGAGGTGGACGTGATCATCGTCGCGCGCGGCGGCGGCAGCGTGGAGGACCTGCTGCCGTTCTCCGACGAGCAGCTCGTGCGGGCCGTGGGCGCGGCCGTGACGCCCGTCGTCTCGGCGATCGGCCATGAGCCGGACACCCCGCTGCTGGATCTGGTCGCCGATCTGCGCGCCTCGACGCCGACGGACGCGGCGAAGAAGGTCGTGCCGGACGTGGGCGAGGAGCTGGCCCGGGTCCAGCAGCTGCGGGAGCGGGCACTGCGCGCGATCGACGGCTTCCTGCAGCGTGAGGAACGCGGACTGGCCGGGGCGCTGCAGCGGCCGTGCATACAGCGGCCGCAGCGGATGGTCGAGGAGCGCGAGGAGCAGATCACGGCGCTGCTGGAGCGCGGCCGGCGGACCCTGGGGCATCTGCTGGACCGCGCCGACTCGGAGCTGTCGCACACCCTTGCCCGGGTGGTCGCGCTCTCCCCCAAGGCGACGCTGGAGCGCGGCTACGCGGTCCTGCAGAAAGCGGACGGAACGGCGGTGCGCACACCGGACGAGGTCGGCGCGGACGACGCGCTGCGGGCCCGGGTGGCGGAGGGCGAGTTCCGGGTGCGGGTGGACGGCGTCCCGGGCGCCGGCACACCCGCCGACTAGTGCAAAGACAGACTCTTAGGGTGGGAGACATGGCGAAGGCGAAGACGGATCACGCGGCGGACGCGGAGCAGGGCGCGGCGGCCGGTGCGGCGGCCCCGGTGGAGTCGGTGGACTCCACGCTGGGCTACGAGCAGGCGCGGGACGAGCTGATCGAGGTCGTCCGCAGCCTGGAGGCGGGCGGTACGACGCTGGAGGAGTCGCTCGCGCTGTGGGAGCGCGGCGAGGCCCTGGCGAAGGTCTGCCGGCGCTGGCTGGACGGCGCCCGGGCGCGGCTGGACGCGGCCCTGGCGGAGTCGCCGGAGGGACCGGAGGCGGGGCGCGCGTAGCGGCGGAGCGCGCCGGACGCGACAGGGGGCGGCCCTCCCCGCGAAGCCAAGCTCTGTGAACCGCCTCACAATCCCCCGTTTTAGTTGAATCTTAATCTATTACTTTTCTACAGTGGTTCCCGAATCACCCCTGTAGTAGCCGCATGATCACTACTGTCTGCAGGGCACAGAACCTGAACCCCACCCCCACTCACCGAGGTGCCCACATGTCTCTCGCCCTTGACGCCGCCGCTCAGGACCTCCTGTTCCGGGAGGCCCAGACCGCCAACACGTTCACGGACGAGCCGGTGACGGACGAGCAGGTCCAGGCCATCTACGACCTGGTGAAGTTCGGCCCGACCGCCTTCAACCAGTCGCCGCTGCGGATAACCCTGGTCCGTTCCCAGGAGGCCCGTGAGCGCCTGGTCAACCACGCCATGGGCGCCAACGGCCCGAAGACCCTCAGCGCGCCGCTGACCGCGATCCTCTCCGTGGACCTGGACTTCCACGAGAAGCTGCCGCAGCTCTTCCCGCACGCCCCGGGCATCAAGGACACCTTCTTCTCCGAGGCCGCGCGCCGCGAGGTGGCCGGCACCCAGAACGCCACCCTCCAGGCCGGCTACTTCATCGTCGGCGTCCGCGCCGCCGGCCTGGCCGCCGGCCCGATGACCGGCTTCGACTTCACCGGCGTCGACAAGGAGTTCTTCGGCGACGGCAAGCAGAAGTCGTTCCTCATCATCAACATCGGCAAGCCGGGCACCGACGCGTTCTTCCCGCGCTCCCCGCGGCTGACCTTCGACGAGGCCGTCGCCACCGTCTGAGCGGGCACCGCACGTCCGCGCCCCGCTCGAGGCCGCAGGACACCCCGTTCCGCAGCACGCACGAGGCCGCCGCACCCCTCCCGGGTGCGGCGGCCTCGTCGCTGTCTTCGGAGCCCTCGGCGCCTTCGGTGTCCGTGGCGCCTCGGGCGCTCAGCCCTTCTTCGCCACCAGCGCGGCGGCCAGGTCGGCGAGCCGCCCGTAGGGCGCGGTGCCGGTGACGACCGTGGTCACCCCGGGCTCCTCGCGGACCAGCGCGTTGTACTTGTCGCCCTTGTAGCGGTCCCACTTCTTGCTGCCGACGGCCTGCTTGCCCTCGGCCTTGGTCGCGCCGAGCGTGACCTCCTGTATGAACTTCCGCGGCATGGCGTCGCTCTGCTCGACGGCCGCGTACTCCTGCTCCGGGTCGAGCAGGCCCAGATGCCAGGCGCCGCCCTTGCCGTCCTCGCTCGCCTTGTACGAGACGGAGGTGGCGCGCCAGGTCTTGGGCAGCCCCTCGGGCGCGGCGACCGGGTAGGGCGCAGCCCGCCGGGCCGTGATCAGTTCGACGCGGTAGTCGACCTTCTTGACCGCGTTCTTGGCCGCGTCCGCGCTCTCGTCGTGCGGGATGAAGAAGTAGATCGCCCCGACGAGGATGCCGATCACCGCCAGCGACAGGACCATGTCCCGCACCGTTTGTCTGCCTCGCATACCTGCCACGCCCCTATCGTCCCCCATCCCCGGCGCGCCCCCGACAGGCCCCCCGGCAAAGCCGCTCACCTGCACGGACACCCCGGCGAACGGCTCCTCGGCGGGTGCTCATGCGAAGGGCCCTCTGCTCATTTTGGCGGCCTGGAGATACTGTGAACCTCCGGGGGAAACCCCCGCACCCCCGCACAGCCACCCTCATTCCTTCACGGCCGTCGCCGTTCAGAAAGGTGCGCTCGATGACCGAGCATCATCTCCCGTCCCCACTCGAGGTCAGCCCCGAGGCCCCGGACCGCAACCTCGCCCTGGAACTCGTCCGGGTCACCGAGGCCGGTGCCATGGCGTCGGGCCGCTGGGTGGGCCGAGGTGACAAGAACGGCGCGGACGGCGCCGCGGTCAAGGCCATGCGCGCCCTGATCCACACCGTCTCGATGAACGGCGTCGTGGTCATCGGCGAGGGCGAGAAGGACAACGCCCCGATGCTCTACAACGGCGAGCGTGTGGGCGACGGGACCGGCGCGGAGTGCGACGTGGCCGTGGACCCGGTGGACGGGACGACGCTGACCGCCAAGGGCATGGCGAACGCGGTGTCCGTCATGGCGGTGGCCGAGCGCGGCTCGATGTTCGACCCGTCCGCGGTCTTCTACATGGACAAGATCGCCACGGGCCCGGAAGCGGCGGACTTCGTCGACATCACGGCGCCGGTGGCGGTGAACATCAAGCGGATCGCGAAGGCGAAGAAGTCCTCGGTCGAGGACGTCACCGTGGTCATCCTGGACCGGCCCCGCCACGAGGGCCTGGTCAAGGAGGTCCGGGAGGCCGGGGCCCGGATCAAGTTCATCGCCGACGGCGATGTCGCCGGCGCGATCATGGCGGCCCGCGAGGGCACCGGCGTGGACCTGCTGCTGGGCATCGGCGGTACGCCCGAGGGCATCATCGCGGCCTGTGCGCTGAAGTGTCTGGGCGGCGCCTTCCAGGGCAAGCTGTGGCCCAAGGACGACGAGGAGCGGCAGCGCGCGCTGGACGCCGGGCACGACCTGGACAAGGTGCTGGAGATCGGCGACCTGGTCCGCGGCGACAACGTCTTCTTCGTCGCCACCGGCATCACCGACGGCGAGCTGCTGCGCGGTGTCCGCTACCGCGCCGAGAACGCCTACACCCAGTCCCTGGTGATGCGCTCCAAGTCCGGCACCATCCGCCAGATCGACTCCCAGCACCGGCTGTCCAAGCTGCGTGCGTACAGCTCGGTGGACTTCGAGCGCCCCAGCTAGCGGAGAGCGGCCGGCCCGTGCAACCGGCCCGCCCGTACCCGCACTTCGCCCCCGCCGGAGAAGCTCCGGCGGGGGCGAAATGGCCCATACGCCCTGGGGTGCGGCCTGGCTTGGGGGGGGTGCGTCTATGGGCCGAAGCCTCGCGCGGCCGTCTAGCCTGCCGCCGGCATATGGGCGGCGCGCTGGAGCTCGCTCTCCCGGCGCCGCCGACGGGTCAGTACGACCCGGCGCTCGGCCGCGGTCAGACCGCCCCAGACGCCGTACGGCTCGGGCTGGAGGAGTGCATGCTCCCGGCACTCGACCATCACGGGGCAGCGGGCACAGACCCGCTTCGCGGCCTCTTCTCTGGCCAGCCGCGCGGCGGTCGGCTCCTTGGACGGGGCGAAGAACAGCCCGGCTTCGTCCCGGCGGCACACCGCCTCCGAATGCCAGGGGCCGGCCTCGTCGCGAGCAGGCAGTTGCTGGGACGGAACGACAGCGGCATCCTGCAGGGGCTGTTGCGGTAGCAGCACGGTCTACTCCTGACGACGGCTTCGGCGCGAGAATCACCCTTGCCCGTCTCGCTGCGCACGGCCTTTTTCCGCACCCCGCAGCCGTACGAGAGACGATGCACCAGCCCTACCCGCTGTGCGCACGCTTATGCACACCGTGGCGATCGTGCGACAAGGAGAAAATCGCGGGTGACGCACCCTGCGGTGGGTCACCCGCCGCGCGGCGGGTGACCGATCGCCGCCGCGCCCTCGACTCGCCGCGCCCGGGCCCTCGTTCGCCGCGTCCGCGCCGTCAGCTCCCGGCGCCTTTGCGGAACCGGTCCCGGCGCTCATGGCGCTCGGCACGCAGCCGCTCGTGCCACTCGTGCCGGTCCTGGCGCAGTTGGTGGTGGCGCTCCCGCCGTTCCTCGCGCAGCTCGTCCCGGAGCGCCCGGTGCCCCTCCCACAGCCGGTCGCGCAGATCGCGGATCCAGGCGCCGCGCTTGGGCCTGGCCTCCACGCTCCCCAGCACGGCATAGCCGTTGATCACGACCTGCGGGGCGTCGGCGTCCTCGGCGTCGTTGGACTCGACCTCGAAGCTGCCCAGGACGCCGGAGCCGCTGCTGCGCAGCGTGATGTTCTCCGGGACCCGGATCTCGACGCTGCCGAAGATCGCCGTGACGTTGATCTGGACCTGCTGCTGCGGGAAGACGGCCTCGGTCAGATCGATCTCGACGCTGCCGAAGAGGGCGAAGGCGTTGATCCGCGCGGGGGCCTGCCAGCGGCCCTTGCGGACCGAGGCACTGAAGATCGCCACGAGATTCTGGTCCGGGACCGGCGCGCCGGGACCGTGGGCGTACGCCTCCTGGCCCGGCCGGGCGCCTTCCTTGCCCGCCGCGGGCAGATCGCGGACGACGGGCTCCAGTTCGCCCATGGTCTTGGCGCGATAGACCGTGTCGATCCGCTCGGCGTGCTCCTCCGGGTCGAGCCGGCCCTCGGCCAGCGCCTCGCGGAGAATCTCGGCGACCCGGTCGCGGTCCGCGTCGGACGCCCGGATGTCGCCCTCGGCCACCGCGGCCGGCGCGGGCGCCGTCTTGATCATGTCGACCGGCTGCCGGCCCTGCCGCTGGTCCTGCTTCTGAAGCGGTCCGGGCGGGTTCTCGGGGCCCGGTCGTCCCCCGTTGTCTGCATCCACGGCCCCAGCGTACCGAAACGCGATAGATCGCGACCAGGGATCGACCGCTACGGCCTCGTACCGACTGAGCCTTACCTCACAGCGGCGTCCGCGCGCCAGGGTTCTACGCTGTGGAGGCGCTGCCGTAGATGTCAGCCGGACCTCTCCGAGTAAGGAATGACCTTCGATGCCGGAATTCGCCTACACCGACCTTCTCCCCGTAGGTGAGGACAACACCCCGTACCGCCTCGTCACCTCGGAGGGCGTGAGTACCTTCGAGGCCGACGGCCGGACGTTCCTCAAGGTCGAGCCGGAGGCGCTGCGCAAGCTGGCCGCCGAGGCGATGCACGACATTTCGCACTACCTGCGCCCGGCCCACCTCGCCCAGCTCCGCAAGATCCTGGACGACCCCGACGCCAGCGCCAACGACCGCTTCGTCGCGCTCGACCTGCTGAAGAACGCCAACATCGCCGCCGCGGGCGTCCTGCCCATGTGCCAGGACACCGGTACCGCGATCGTGATGGGCAAGCGCGGCCAGCAGGTGCTGACCGAGGGCGGCGACGAGGCGGCCCTCTCCCGCGGCATCTACGACGCCTACACCCAGCTGAACCTGCGCTACTCGCAGATGGCTCCGCTGACGATGTGGGACGAGAAGAACACCGGCTCCAACCTGCCGGCCCAGATCGAGCTGTACGCGACCGACGGCGGCGCCTACAAGTTCCTCTTCATGGCCAAGGGCGGCGGCAGCGCCAACAAGTCCTTCCTCTTCCAGGAGACCAAGGCGGTCCTCAACGAGGCCTCCATGATGAAGTTCCTGGAGCAGAAGATCCGTTCGCTCGGCACGGCCGCCTGCCCGCCGTACCACCTCGCGATCGTCGTCGGCGGCACCAGCGCCGAGTACGCGATGAAGACCGCCAAGTACGCCTCCGCGCACTACCTCGACGAGCTGCCCGCCGAGGGCTCGCCCACCGGCCACGGCTTCCGCGACAAGGAGCTGGAGGAGAAGGTCTTCGAGCTGACGCAGAAGATCGGCATCGGCGCCCAGTTCGGCGGCAAGTACTTCTGCCACGACGTGCGCGTCGTCCGCCTGCCCCGCCACGGCGCGTCCTGCCCGGTCGCCATCGCGGTGTCCTGCTCCGCGGACCGCCAGGCCGTCGCGAAGATCACCGCCGAGGGCGTCTTCCTGGAGCAGCTGGAGACCGACCCGGCCCGCTTCCTTCCGGAGACGACGCACGAGGAGCTGACCGAGGGCGCGGGCCCCGACCTCGACGCGGTCGCCATCGACCTCAACCACCCCATGGACGAGGTCCTGGCCGAGCTCACCAAGCACCCCGTCAAGACCCGTCTCTCCCTCACCGGCACGCTGGTCGTCGCGCGCGACATCGCCCACGCGAAGATCAAGGAGCGGCTGGACGCCGGCGAGGAGATGCCGGAGTACCTGAAGAACCACCCGGTGTACTACGCGGGCCCGGCCAAGACCCCCGAGGGCTTCGCCTCCGGCTCCTTCGGCCCGACCACGGCCGGCCGGATGGACGCCTACGTCGAGCAGTTCCAGGCGGCCGGCGGCTCCAAGGTCATGCTGGCCAAGGGCAACCGCTCCCAGCAGGTCACCGACGCCTGCGCCGCACACGGCGGCTTCTACCTCGGCTCCATCGGCGGCCCGGCCGCGCGTCTGGCCCAGGACTGCATCAAGAAGGTCGAGGTTCTGGAGTACGAGGAGCTCGGCATGGAAGCGGTCTGGAAGATCGAGGTCGAGAACTTCCCGGCCTTCATCGTCGTCGACGACAAGGGCAACGACTTCTTCCAGGACCCGGCCCCGGCCCCGACGTTCACCAGCATCCCGGTGCGCTCGGGCAGCTGACGCACCCGGCCCCACCGGCAAAACCCCGCAGAGCCCCTGACGTGAAGTCGGGGGCTCTGTTGTTGTCGGCCGGACCGCCGGACCGCCGCGAAGAGCGGGCCTATCCCCGCCGCGCCGCGCTGCGTCGGAGATGGGCGCGTACGGCGCGTTGGGCGACCGGGCCCAGGTCCTCCAGTACGGCGACCAGGCCGGACAGCTGTTCCAGGGCGTCCAGGGCGGCCAGCGCGCCGTCCGGGTCCACGCCCTCGTAGAGCTCCAGGCCGACGAAGGAGGCGGCGAGGGCACGGGAGAGGCCGGGGACGTCGACGAAGGCGGCGATCGGGGTGTCGGTGAGTACGCGTGCCAGGACCTGTTCGATCTCGTCGATCCACAGGGCGAGTCCGGCCGCGGTCGCGGGGGCGAGACGGGGCTGGGTCTGGGCGCCGGCCAGGAGCTGGGCGAGGACTGCGACATGGCCGCCGGCGCGCTGCTCGGTGTGCAGGTTCCGTCCCAGTTCCAGGAGTTCGGCGAGGCTGCCGACCCGGGAGAGGCCCTCCCGGTAGCCCGCGAGGCGCTGCTCCGCGCCGTAGCGGCAGGCGGCGGCGAGGAGTTCGTCGACGCTGCCGAAGTGGTAGAAGACCAGGGCCTGGTTGACGCCCGCGGCGGCGGCGATGGTGCGGGCCGAGGTCTTGGCGATGCCCTGCTCGGTGACCGTGCGCAGGGCTCCTTCGAGCAGTTTCGTACGGGTGTCGGCGCTCACGCCCGCGCCTCCTCGCGCACCGGCCGCAGCCCCGCGCGGACGCCGCGCTCGGCGACGTTCACGAACTCGGCGTCGAAGGACCCCTCGTAGCCGAAGAGCGGGCCGAACCGCCGGTTGCCGACCCGCACCTGGATGCGGAAGCGCCCGGCCGCCTCGTCGTACGACTCGCGCACCACGGCATCGCCCCCGATCAGGTCCGGCACCCGGACGTCGACCGGCCCCTCCCGGAAGCGGTGCTCACCGGAGCGGATGACCAGGGCGCCGGTGTCGTCGACCGTGAAGTGCAGGTCGGTGGCGAGGTGCTGGTGGGTGCCGAGGTAGTCGACGACGCAGCCGCGCTCGGGGCTGTAGACCATGGTCGCGTCGAAGCGGCGGGGGCGGCGCGGGAAGGCGAAGGTCCGGACGAAGGTGACGGTTTCGCGGCCGAAGGAGTCGGTGTACGGGACGTTCTCGATGATGAAGGGGATGTCCCGTCCGGTCTGCGGGACCAGGATGTTGCGGCTGCCGCCGAGCGCCAGGAACGGCCGGACGAAACTGCGGCCGTGCCAGATGCGGTCCATCGTGCCGCGCCCGACGCACGCCTCACCGCTGTCCAGCCCGACGGAGAAACGCCGCCGGATCTGCGGGTGCAGCCGGTCGAAGTCGGCGCCCAGGGCGCGTTGGAATATCGAGGTCATGACTGCTCCAGGGTGGCGAGGAGGGCGGTCGGGGCGGCAGCGCTGCCGCTGCGTCCGGCGGCCCGCTCCGGCGGACGCCGCAGGCAGCGGCGGGCGGCGGGGGTGACGGGCAGGGGCGGCAGCAGCAGCGCGACGGCCGCCACGGCGAGTACGGCCGCGGCACATACGGAGACCGGGGCCACGGGGACCACGGCCGCCGTGGCGACGACGGCGGCGATACGGACGAGCAGTTCCGCGAGGGCGTGGCACAGCGACCGCTCGGGGGTGATCCCGCGCTCGCACCACAGCCGCAGCCGGTCGAAGGACCAGGCGGTGGCCCAGCCCATGAGCGGCCGGAAGAGGAGCCGGTCGACGATCCGGCCGAAGCGCCCCCAGCGCGGGCGGTAGTCGTAACCGGTGAGGAACCGCAGCTCCTCGCCGTCCGGGATGTAACGCCAGTACCCACGGCCCTCCTCGATGAGCGACAGCGGGTGCGCCGAGGAGAAGCGGAGGGCGGAAGTCCGGGTGCCGTCGGGCCGGTTGCGCTCACCGGCCGAGACGCCGGTGCCGTCGACCGTGAGCAGCGGCAGCACGCGGGTGGCATACCGGAAGTGTTGTGGCTCCCCCGGCGCGCACGGCAGGTAGTCGATCTCGCTGAACCTCAGGTCCCAGCGCTGGTGCCGGTCCGGCAACTGGCTCCGGTCCCATACGTCATCGATCCCGGCCCGGATGCGCGCCTCCACGTACAGCCCCATGCGACTTCCCCCATCCCACGCGTTTGAGCGACTGCTCAAAACGTAGGGTAGAGCGTTTTGAGCAGTCGCTCAAGACGGTGTTCCGGAGGGGAGGTTGAACGGGCTCAGGCCTCAGGGGCGGGCAACCGGCCCGCCCGTACGTCGCCTTGCATCAAGGATTGCCCGACCATCTTCGCGACCGACCGCGGCACCCTGATGGTGCAGGGAGAGACCCCGGCCGACCACGGCCTGCGGATTCCCGCACACGAAACCGTGGTGGAGATCCCGGAAGAACTTGCGCTTGACCTCATCCGGCCTCTGAGGGCGCATTCACCTGGGGGCAGCGCACGGGCCCGTCGCCAGTCGACCGAGGGCGGGCCGACCTCGGAGCATCACGGTGGAGCGGAGTTTTGCGTGGGTGCACGGCTTCCGATGCCTGCGGATCCGGTGGGAACGGCGAGCCGACATCCATGAAGCGTCCCTCTAACTCGCCTGCTGGCTCATTACCCGCCGTCAACTCGGTTCCATGTAATAGCCGTTGAGCCCTTGTTAGAGGTTGGTCGGCAACATCCAAAGAAAGAGATCCCTCCCTCCGGTCGCGAGGAGAGTCGCATCTGGTGAGAAAGCAAGGGAATCGGCTGAGCAATCAGGAACGAGCAGAGGTTCGCAGGCGGGTTCCCAGGCAGCTGGGTCCGGCCCGTTCACCCGCCACAGCCGTACCAATCCGTCGCTCCAGCTGGAGGCGAAAAGGGATCCATCTCGAGAGAACGCGACCGCACGAACCGCTTTGGGGCCGGCCCGCGGCGTGTTGACGCGTTCGCAAGTGGTCGGATCCAGTCCTGCAACCCGCCACAGCTGCATAGACCCGTCAGCGTGGCCGGAGGCCAGAAGAGAGCCATCCCGGGAGAACGCGACGGAGTTCACACCCTTCTCATCGCCAGGCAATGGTTCGCAGGCTGGCTCGCAAGTGACGGGGTCCCGCCCGGTCACTCGCCAGAGCCGCACGGCAACGTCGCCCGGCCGGTTGTACGCACTCCAAGTGTTGGCGGTTGCCAGAAGACGACCATCAGGGGAGAAAGCCATCGACGTGACCGCGGAGTACCCGTCCGAGTTGCTTTGAGCGCCCACAACATCCCCGGTGACGGGGTTTCGAAACAGCACTGATCCGTCAATTCCTGCAGTGACCAGCAATGAACTGTCGGGGGAGTAAAGAGCTGCGATTCCATTGCCATGGTGTCCTGTGCCGGCTTCTCCTGTGCATTGCAGGGTCATGGCATCCCACAGGCGCACCTCACCCCAGTGTTCAATCGTTGCAAGGCGTAGTCCATCTGGGGAAAAGGCCACGGTGGAGACGCCCACCTCGTGCCCGGACATTTCACCGAGTGATTGGCAAGTGATGGGGTCCCACAGCCATGAGACCGTTCCGCTGCCCGAACATGCGGTGGCTATGGCAATGCCGTCAGGATGAAAGGCTACGGTGCGGTGGAGCGAGCCTCGTCCATCGTTCAACCTGGCGAGAAGGACAGCTCGGCTTTTGAGAACCGTGAGAAGCGTCTCAGCTGCCATACCCTTCTCGGCCAGGGCACGCAACTGTGCCACAGTCCGGCTGCGCCGGTAGTCGCGAGAGTGTCCCAGGGGCCCTTCGACGCTTGAGGTCGAGCCTATTGGCGAGGCGGGAGGTTCCGGCGAGGCAGAGCTTGGAGGCATGGCCGTCTTGAGCGCGGCCACCAGAGCCGTCTCGAGCGCGGACACCAGCGCCTGGGCATCACCGTCTTCCGTCACGGCTGCGGACCCTCGGCGTGCGGCACGCAGAGCTTCCAGGCTCCTCCACACCTCTCGCCATGGCTTCAGCCGGGGATCCCGGGGCTCAGGAGGACGGGTGATCTCTTCGCCGTCGTTGTAGGACAGCAGCGTGCGCACCAGCCATAGCAGCCTCTCCAACGAGGAGGGACCGCGAAGTCCGGCGAAGATTTCGCTCATGGACGGCTTCGAGACTGCCCACTCATCACCGAACAGTTCCACGCCGCGGGAGCGGAGCCGGGAGTAGGAGGGGGCCTGGCGCGCACTTTTCAGGGTGGTGAGCGACTGGCCCAGCATCCGTAGCGCCCCCCGATAAGAGTCGCTGCCCCTCTCGTTCTTCATCGTCACACTGCCTCCCCCGTTCGTCCTCTGCTAGCAGGGTAGGCAGTCATGGCGGAACAGCGGCGAACACGGTCGAACACAGCGGAACACGTACGTATTTTGATCGGACTGCACCGGAGTTGTTCGATCTATGCAGGTCAGCCGCGTGCATGAGGCCATGGTGTTGACATGACGCACATGACACCGCCGCCGGCGGACCCTTGCCCGGGCGGCTCACCGCCGGAACCGCCGTTCCTCTCTCTCCACACCACCGTCGTACTGCTTGCCGCGGTCGTCATAGGGCTGGTGGTGGGCTGCATGACCGTCCTGACCGGAGCGCCTGTCGCAGGCGCCGTACTCGCCGGGCTGGCCGCATCAGGTTCCGCAGTGCCCGTGCTGCGCTCCCTGGTTGGCCGCATCCGATGAACGACCCAACCCCGCCCGGCAGCCGCGCGTCTCGTGGCACGGCTGCCGGGCGGACACGCGAGGTCCGGGGTCTGGGCGACTGCCGAACCGGGGCTTTCCGAGTCCCGTGGAGGCGCTGCCAGACGCCGGCCACGAGGAAACTTCTGACTCAGGTCACTAGCGCCTCTTGCCTGTCGGGCGGATCGACAGCGTTGACCAGCAGGTCCGGCGTGCGTGCGGCTGCCAGTGGGCTCACCCCCGCTCAGGCCGCGCCCTCACGCCCCCTCGTGGTTCCCCAATTGCTCCGTCGGACCGGCGAAGGACAGGAACAGGGTCCGGGTGGCGAGGAGCCAGGCGTCGTCGGCCTTGCGGAACGTGTCCTCGTAGTGGCCCACTTGGGCCGGGGGCCGGGGCGGCACCAGGCCCTCCTGGTAGCCGTCGACCCGGTAGGTGGAGAAGTAGGTGGTGGCGGTGGCCGTCGTCGGGGAAGTGACGGTGACCAGGATGTTGGTGCACATACGGCGCGACAGCCGGTCGGCGGGCCGGGAGCCGAAGTAGTCGCGGAGCGCGTCGCGCCCCTGCACCCGGCGCTCGCCGTACGGCCACTCCCAGACCCCGTCGGAGGTGAACAGGTCCGCCACCGACCCCGGGTCCCCGAGATCGAGCCGGCGGACGAACTCGACGATCAGACGCTCGCAGGCCCGCTCGGCGAGCAGGCGTTCCATGGGGTCGAGGGCTCTGTTGTCCGTGTCCATCCCCACTTCGTACCAGCGCCGGACGCACGGCCACCACGGCTTTTGCGGGTGGCGCTACCGCCCGCGACGGCGCACCCGGCCCGGCGGCGGTGGGTTCCACGGCCGTACCAGGACCGCGCGGGCGGCCGGCGGGCCGTTGTGCGCCGAGGGGGCGGACGCCAGGTGCCGGCCCGGCGCTCGCGGGATGAGTAAGGCCCGCATCCACGCGAGGCAACGGGCAATAGGCTCCGTCATGTTGATGCTCCTGTGCTCTTCGCAGCGTCACCATGCCCCGGGGCCGTTGTGGCGTGCGTCGAGGTCGCCGACGGCCACCCCGCCCTCGTCCCCGTCCGTGACAGCAAGAACCCCCACGGCCCCACCCTCCTCATCCCTGACGAAGCCTGGGCCGCCTTCATAGCCGGGCTGAAGGGCGGATGCCCCGCAGGCAGGTGACATCCGAACGGTGCCCGGGAACAGATCGCCGTTCCCGGGCACTGACATAGGTATGAGTGACAACAGCGCATTCGGCGACTCCGGCGGCTTTCGGACCGAGCACGACTCCATGGGCGAGGTGCGGGTGCCCGCGCATGCGAAGTGGCGGGCGCAGACGCAGCGTGCGGTGGAGAACTTTCCGGTCTCGGGGCAGCGGCTGGAGCGGGCGCACATCGAGGCGCTGGCCCGGATCAAGGGGGCGGCCGCCAAGGTGAACGGCGAGCTGGGCGTCCTGGACAAGGACATCGCACAGGCCGTGCAGGAGGCCGCCGCGGCCGTCGCGGAGGGGCAGTGGGACGACCACTTCCCCGTCGACGTGTTCCAGACGGGGTCCGGGACGTCGTCGAACATGAACACCAACGAGGTCGTCGCGACGCTGGCGAGCGAGCGGCTGGGCCGGGAGGTGCATCCGAACGACCACGTCAACGCCAGCCAGTCGTCCAATGACGTCTTTCCCTCCTCCCTCCACATCGCGGCGACGTCGGCGGTCCTCAACGATCTGATTCCGGCGCTGGAGCATCTGGCGGAGGCGCTGGAGCGCAAGGCGGAGGAGTTCGCCGAGGTCGTGAAGTCGGGGCGGACGCATCTGATGGACGCGACGCCGGTGACGCTGGGGCAGGAGTTCGGCGGCTATGCCGCCCAGGTGCGCTACGGCGTCGAGCGGCTGCGGGCGTCGCTGCCGCGGCTGGCGGAACTGCCGCTGGGCGGTACGGCGGTGGGGACCGGGATCAACACCCCGCCCGGGTTCTCGGCCGCGGTGATCGCCGAGGTGGCGCGGGCGACGGGGCTGCCGCTGACCGAGGCGCGCAACCACTTCGAGGCGCAGGGGGCGCGCGACGGGATCGTCGAGACGAGCGGGCAGCTGCGGACGATCGGGGTCGGGCTGACGAAGATCGCCAACGATCTGCGGTGGATGGCGTCCGGGCCGCGGACCGGGCTCGCGGAGATCGCGCTGCCGGACCTGCAGCCGGGCTCGTCGATCATGCCGGGGAAGGTCAACCCGGTGATCCCGGAAGCGGTGCTGATGGTCGCGGCGCAGGTCACCGGCAATGACGCGACGGTGGCGGCGGCCGGGGCGGCCGGCAACTTCGAGCTGAACGTGATGCTGCCCGTGATCGGGAAGAACGTGCTGGAGTCCGTGCGGCTGCTGGCCAACGTCTCCCGTCTGCTGGCGGACCGTACGGTCGACGGGATCACCGCGAACGCGGAACGGGCCCGGGAGTACGCGGAGTCGTCGCCGTCGGTCGTCACTCCGCTCAACAAGTACCTCGGGTACGAGGAGGCGGCGAAGGTCGCCAAGAGGTCCCTCGCCGAGCGGAAGACCATCCGCGAAGTGGTCGTCGAGGGCGGCTATGTCGAGCGGGGCCTGCTGAGCGAGGAGCAGTTGGACGAGGCGCTGGACGTCCTGCGGATGACGCGGCCCTGAGGCGGTCCCGCCCCTCGTCGCGCGCCGGCGCTCCCGTTACGGCGCGGGTGGCGAGGGGCGGCCCGCGTTATCACGCCCGTAACGCCCGGTGCGGCTCATGTCACGGCGCGCTGCGTGCCGCAACACTAAGATCTGCGCATGACAGCGGACATGGTGGACACGACGGAAGGCGAGACACCCGGCGGACGCGGGACGGCCGGGGCGGGGCGGGCGGCGGGTGGTGGTGCGACGGGCGCGTCACACTGGGCGCCGGGGGACCACATCCTCTGGCGCTACCGCGACAACGCCGACGCCGGACGGTTCCACATCTGTCGTCCGATGACCGTTGTCCAGGACACCGACGAGCTGCTCGCGGTGTGGATGGCGCCGGGCACGCCCTGCATCAAGCCGGTGCTCGCCGACGGCACCCCGGTGCACCGCGAGCCGCTGTCCACCCGCTACACCAAGCCGCGCCGGACCGCCCACGACCAGTGGTTCGGCACCGGTGTGCTGAAGCTGGCCCGGCCCGGCGACCCCTGGTCGGTATGGCTGTTCTGGGAGCGCGGCTGGCAGTTCAAGAACTGGTACGTCAATCTGGAGGAGCCGCGCCGCCGTTGGCCGGGCGGCATCGACTCCGAGGACCACTTCCTCGACATCTGTGTCTATCCGGACCGGCACTGGGAGTGGCGGGACGAGGACGAGTTCGCGCAGGCGCAGCGGGACGGGCTGATGACGGACGCTCAGGCCTCCGAGGTCAGATCGGCGGGCCGGGCCGCGATCGCACAGATCACGGCCTGGCGCGAGCCGTACGCCGACGGCTGGGAGGACTGGCGGCCCGATCCGGCCTGGGGTGTTCCCCGGCTCCCGGACGACTGGGACCGCGCACCGGATCGTTTGCGGTCGTGAGGGAGTGAACGGGAAACGGGTGAGTGAAGGGGGCGAACCGTGGAAAGGTGCGCCTATGGGTACAGCACATCCCCGCAAGGCGAGGAGCGGGGCCGAGCCCCCTTGCTGTGCCCCCGGTCTTCAAACGTAGGATCGTCCTCCGCAAGACTGCACAGGCGCAACTCCAGAACGGGAAAACGAACTTGACCGCGGTCGCAGGAGGGGCGAGGTCGTGAGTGCGACTCACTACGACGGATACGAAGGGCTGTACCGGTTAGCACTGGACCGGGCCGGCCAGGCCGAGGCGTTCGACGCGATCGGCGACCGGTACGACGACGCCTTTCCCCACAAGGAGGGCCAGCTCGCCTCGGGCACCTGGCTGGCCGAGACCCTGCCCGCCGGTTCGCGCGTCCTGGATCTCGGATGCGGGACGGGCCTGCCGACCGCACGTCAACTCGTCGACGCCGGACACCGCGTCGTGGGAATCGACCTCTCCCCCTCGATGGTCGCACTGGCCCGGGAGCACGTCCCGGACGCCGACTTCCACCGGCTGGACATCGCCGATCTGCGCGGCGGCCGACTCGGCGGCCCCGGCTCCTTCGACGGTATCGCCGCCTATTTCTCTCTTCTGATGCTGCCCCGTGCGGAAATCCCTTACGCACTGGGCATGCTCCATGATCTGCTACGACCTGAAGGGCTGCTGGCCCTGTCCATGGTCGAGGCGGATGTGGACGACTTCACCATTCCGTTCCTGGGCAACTCGATCCGGGTATCGGGTTACCTGCGGGACGACCTGCGCCGGGTCGTGCACGACGCGGGTTTCGACGTCGTCGGGGAGGATGCCTACGCATACGCCCCGTCGAGTACGGACGTACCACCCGAGATCCAGCTCTTTCTGCACCTGCGACGCGCCTGAGACGCAGCGCGTTGGGCGCGCCCCGCACCGGCGGCGCGCTCGGAACGCGGCGCGTTTGGCGCACAGCCCCGGACGGATGGAATCCCACGCGTGACGGAGCACCCCACCTCCCACGAATCGCGGCGGTCGGCCTCGACCGCCGCGCCCTCGGCGTCCCCTGCGCGGGGGCCGGCCGGGACGGCGTCGTACGGCGCGGTCCCCGACCCGCGCAGCGCCCTGCAGCAGCCCGTCGCGCCGGGGTTCGCCCCGTCGCCCGGCGCGGGGTTCGCGGTGCGCGGCGGTGACGACATAGGTCTCGCCGGTGTCGCCGTCACGGCCTCGGGCGGTCCGCCGGCCGGCCGTCACGACGACGAGCCGGCCGTGGACCACGGCGCGGCGCGGCGGGACCCGTCGGCGGACGCGGACGGCGCCGCCGCGGGCCACACCGGCGGGCGCACCAGTGATCACAGCGCCGCTCACAGGGGCGGTCATGCCGCCGCACGGGACGTCTCGCTCCCGTACGGGGAGGCGTACGGCGACGCGTACGGGGAGGTGGCCATGCCTGCGGGAGGACGGCCGGGCGGGGCGGCGGATGCGGGGCGGGAGACGGCCCGTGCCGGACGGCGGGCGGCGCAGGGCGCGGTGGACCGTGCCGAGGCGCCGGAGCCGGGCGAGGAGCCGCACCACGGGCAGCGCCCGCGGCACGGCGCCGAGGGCATCGGGCGCCCGCGTGAGGGCGACGGTCCGGGCGGCGGCGGGCGGTCGCGGCCGCACGCCGGTGAGCCGGGCGGGACGGTGCCGGGGCAGCCGTCGCCGGCGCCGCACGGCGGACGGTCCGCGGGCCCGGGTGCCCACGGTGAGGCATCGCGTCCGGCGGCCGGGGAGGCCACCGCGGCCGAGGCGTCCGGACCGGCCGGTCCGCCGCAGGGCCGGCCGCCCGTTCCCCCGGCCCGCTCGGCGCATCCGGGCGAGAGCAGTGAGGTGGCCGCGGCCCGGCAGGCCGGCGGCGACCGGCTGCGCTTCATCGGGGCGGCGACGCGGCGGATCGCCCGCGGCATCGACCTCGACGAGATCGTGCTCGGGCTGTGCCGGGCGACGGTGCCGACGTTCGCCGACGCCATCCTCGTCTATCTGCGCGATCCGCTGCCGGTGGGCGACGAGCGCCCGACCGGCCCGGTGGTGCTGCGGCTGCGCCGTACCGACCGGATTCCGGAGGAGCCGGACACCAACGGCGGCCGGCTGCCGATGCTCCCCGCACAGCCCGATCTGGGCCCGGCGATGGGCGGCAGCGCGGCGGAGCTGGCCGAGGTGGAGCCCGGCGGTCCGCTGGCCGAGGTGCTGCGCGGCGTACGGCCGTTGTTCGGCGAGGCGCAGGCGGCGCGGACGGCGCTGCCCGAGCTGCTGGGGCCGGATCCGCGGCTGCCCAGTGGCCATCGGGTGATCCTGGCGCCGCTGCGCGGCCGTCGCCGGGTGATCGGTGCGGCGGTGTTCCTGCGCCGCCCGGACCGGCCCGCGTTCGAGCCGGACGATCTGCTGGTGGCGGCGCAGCTGGCGACGCACACCGCGCTGGGCGTGGACAAGGCGGTGCTCTACGGCCGCGAGGCGTACATCGCCGACGCGCTGCAGCGCACGATGCTGCCGGACTCGCTGCCGCAGCCGACCGGGGTCCGGCTGGCCAGCCGCTATCTGCCGGCCGCCGAGACGGCGCGGGTGGGCGGCGACTGGTACGACGCGATCCCGCTGCCGGGCAGCCGGGTGGCGCTGGTCGTCGGCGATGTCATGGGGCACTCGATGACCTCGGCCGCGATCATGGGCCAGTTGCGCACGACCGCGCAGACGCTGGCGGGGCTGGACCTGCCGCCGCAGGAGGTGCTGCACCACCTGGACGAGCAGGCCCAGCGGCTGGGCTCGGACCGCATGGCGACCTGCATGTACGCGGTGTACGACCCGGTGGCGCACCGGATCACCATCGCCAACGCGGGCCATCCGCCGCCGGTGATGCTGCACCGCGGCGGGCGCGCCGAGGTGCTGCGGGTGCCGTCGGGCGCGCCGATCGGCGTCGGCGGGGTGGACTTCGAGGCGGTGGAGCTGGACGCCCCGGCGGGCGCCACCCTGGTCCTCTATACGGACGGTCTGGTCGAGTCGCGGATCCGGGACGTGTGGACGGGTATCGAGCAGCTGCGGGAGCGGCTGGCGGAGACGGCCCGGCTGACGGGTCCCAACCCGCCGCCGCTGGAGCCGATGTGCGACGAGGTGCTGGACATGCTGGGCCCCGGCGACCGCGATGACGACATCGCGCTGCTGGCGGCCCGGTTCGACGGGATCGCGCCGAGCGATGTCGCGTACTGGTATCTGGACCCGAAGGCGCAGACGGCCGGGCAGGCCCGCCGGCTGGCCCGGCGGGCGCTGGCGCGCTGGGGTCTGGAGGAGCTGACCGACCAGCTGGAGCTGCTGGTCAGCGAGGTGGTGACCAATGCGGTGCGGTATGCGGAGCGGCCGATCACGCTGCGGTTGCTGCGAACGGACGTACTGCGCTGCGAGGTGGGGGACGACGTACCGCAGCTGCCGCGGCTGCGCCAGGCCCGGCCGTCGGACGAGGGCGGTCGCGGCCTCTATCTGGTCAACCGGATGGCGCGGCGCTGGGGCGCGACCCGTCTGAGCATGGGAAAGGTCGTCTGGTTCGAGCTGAGCATGCCTCCGGGGGCCCCGCGCGGCTGACGCCGGGCGGGCGCCCGGCCGCCACGTCCCACATATTGGACCCCGTCTGAGATCAGATGGGGTCCAACTTTTGCCGACGTGCCGTCGGGGTACTTGACTGCTTGGGTGGATGTAAGGGACTGACTGGCCCAATACGGGACCGACCACACCCTTCTCCCAGTCGTCGAAACAGGAGGCACTCCTCCATGACCAGCTCCGCGCAGCACGTCCCGCGCACGACGAACAACGCCGGTAACCCGGTGGAGAGCGACGAACACTCACTCACTGTGAGTCCGGACGGTCCCATCCTGCTCCAGGACCACTATCTGATCGAGAAGATGGCCCAGTTCAACCGCGAACGGGTCCCCGAGCGGGTGGTGCACGCCAAGGGCTCCGGCGCCTACGGCTTCTTCCACGTCACCAACGACGTCAGCCAGTTCACCAAGGCGGATCTCTTCCAGCCCGGCAAGACCACCGAGATGCTGGCCCGCTTCTCGACCGTCGCGGGCGAACAGGGCTCCCCCGACACCTGGCGCGACCCCCGTGGCTTCGCCCTGAAGTTCTACACCGAGGACGGCAACTACGACCTGGTGGGCAACAACACCCCGGTCTTCTTCGTCCGCGACACGATCAAGTTCCAGGACTTCATCCGCTCGCAGAAGCGCCGCCCGGACAACGGGATGCGCGACAACGACATGCAGTGGGACTTCTGGACGCTGTCGCCGGAGTCCGCCCACCAGGTCACCTGGCTGATGGGCGACCGCGGCATCCCCAAGAGCTACCGCCACATGAACGGCTACGGCTCGCACACCTACATGTGGGTCAACGCCGGCGGCGAGAAGTTCTGGATCAAGTACCACTTCAAGACCGACCAGGGCATCGACTTCCTCACCCAGGAGGACGCGGACCGGATCGCCGGCGCGGACGGCGACTTCCACCGCCGCGATCTGTTCGAGGCCATCGACGGCGGCAATGCTCCGTCGTGGACGCTCTATGTACAGGTCATGCCGTTCGCCGACGCCCCGGACTACCGGTTCAACCCGTTCGATCTGACGAAGGTGTGGCCGCACGGCGACTACCCGCTGATCGAGGTCGGGCGGATGACGCTCAACAAGAACCCGGAGGACTACTTCGTCCACATCGAGCAGGCGGCGTTCGAACCGTCCAACATGGTGCCGGGCGTCGGCCCGTCACCGGACAAGATGCTGCTGGGCCGGCTCTTCTCGTACGCGGACACCCACCGCTACCGCATCGGCCCGAACTACGCCCAGCTGCCGCCCAACCGGCCGCACGTACCCGTCCACTCGTACGCGAAGGACGGCCCGATGCGGTACGAGCCGTCCCGCGCGGCCCGGCCCTACGCGCCGAACAGCTACGGCGGCCCGGCGGCGGACACCCTGCGCTACGGGGAGCCCGCGGGCTGGGAGACCGGCGGCGAGATGGTCCGCGAGGCCTACACGCTGCGGCGCGACGACGACGACTTCGGCCAGCCGGGCACGATGGTCCGCCAGGTCCTCGACGACGCGGCCCGCGACCGGCTCGTCGACAACGTGTCCGGCCATCTGCTGAACGGCGTCAGCCGTCCGGTGCTGGACCGCGCCCTGCAGTACTGGCGCAACATCGACAAGAACGTGGGCGACCGGATCGCCCACCAGGTGAACGGCGGCTGAGGCGCCCGCAGCAGCCGGCTCATGGTGATCCCGGGCTGAACACCGGCACCTCCGACTCCGGTGTTCAGCCCTCTTCCTTCGGCGAGGCAGGGGGTGACGGCAGGACGGTCGGCGCTCGCACGGGTCAGGCAGCCCGCTGCCGGCGCTCCAGGGCCCTGGCCGCGCGACGTCGTGGGGATGAGGTGGGGTCGATGGCCCCGGCGCCCTCGCCTTGCGTGTTGCCCCACGCGGTGATCTTTTTCGCGACCCGGGCCAGGCCGGGGTCGCCAGGCTTCACCGCAATCTCGAAGTGGCTCTCCTTCGCATGCCGCTTGTCGCCACCCCAGGAAACGGTTCCTTCACAGTCCGCGAGGACATCTCGAATGATCAGCAATTCACTTGGGAAGAACCCGCCGGCGACTCCCACCGGATACATTCCCGACCGGATCGCAATCGCCGTTCCCGAGAGGTAGTTGCTCTCATAGTCCTCGGTGAACCTCCGGTGGCGCGCATACCCGGACACATCGCCATCTTCCAGTCCTGCTATCTCGTAGTGGAATCTCCGGATCACGTGGAGCAGGACCGTGGCGACGTCACCGGCCAGGAGGGGGACACTGAGCGAACCAGCCCCTTGGATTCGATGCGGAGGCGCCTCGCCGATCACCGGCCAGCCATTCTCCGTCGCGCTTCCGCCCCAGCCTGGGTTTTCGTTTTCAGCGGCGGAAGCGGATCCCGTCATGCCACCTGACCATAAAGCTGCGCCGCCGGCGAGGCCCACACCTGCGAGCAGGATCCGCCGGCGATCCGGACGGAACGTGGAGGATAAGGGATCATTCATGGGCAGGCTCCTTCTTGTTCTTGATCACTGTCCATATGGACATAGCCGCACACAGCACGAATCCCGCCGCACACACGAAGAGCACCGGGTTGACCCAGGAGGGCACGAGGTCGACGATCGTTCCGTCCGTCCATTTGCAGACGCGGGAAAGCGGGAAAAGCGTCTCGGTAATGGAATCAGGTCGGTTCGATGGCCCCTTTCCGGACTCCACTCCACACATCTTCGGCGCCTGCGTGAAACCAGACATCAGGCCGATGAAGTACACCGGCAGGCCGATACTCGCACTCAGAGAAAACACCTTCACCCACAGCGACGGCCCCTTTTTGCTGCGGAGAGAATTCCGGTTCTCGGCGCGACCTTTCCCCCTTACTCGGTACAGCTGGATGAACGCACCCACGATAACGAGGGCCAGCACGGCAGGGAAGAACACGGCAGTTGCATTACTCATCAGGACCGACTCAGGTTCTCTTTCTGATTCTTGAGGTACCGGGCCCGTAGGCGGGATTCCTGCCCGGCGCGAGCTTGCAGCGTATCGGCAAACCCCTTGCAAAATTCGGTGAGCTTGTCCCCTGGCAGCATCCATGGCATGAGAACAGAGCCGTTACCACCGGCATTCTTGCTGATCAGGTACTCACGACCAAGAGAGATCGTCGGATCAATCTCCATCGTGAGCATATAACGCGCCAGATCTGTCGCGGTGGCGACCGAACCGCCGAAGCGCTGAGTGAAGTAGTCCTTGAAGCGCGTCAGGCCACCAGTTTCTGCGTAATGATGACGGACAGCCTCGACAATTGTCTTCTTTCTGCGCACCCGCTCCGCGATCAGGTAACCATCGGCGTCCTCCACAAGGTCACCGAAACCGAACGTGGAGTCGACTCCGATCTTCCCCAGCTTGGCCTGGCAATAGGCATATCCGGACGGGTAGCTCTCATGGTCACGACGCCACTCCCCGTACAGGGTGTAGATGTCGCCGGCCCAGCCCCCCACGTCCCCGGCACCGCCCCGGGTGGCACTCGAAGGCTGCTCCTTCACCAAGTGGGCGTTGGCAGTGGCAAGCATGTGCTCGGCGCCGAGAAGGTGCCCGGTGAAAGGGTCCTTGTACTCGTCGTAGACGAACGCTCCGTGCTCATCGGCGTAGTCGATGAAACCTTGGTCCGGATCACCGATGAGCGCCCACCACTGGATATCACCGTACGAGCGGTGCCGCACGTACTCCATGACGAGTCGATTGGGGTCGCCTTTCCCGTAGCTCTTCGCCAGCCCATAGAGCATTTCGACGTACGAGATGAAGCCGTCAGCCGGGGAGGCCGTCCTGTTCACACTGTTCTGGCCATCGTCCGTACCCGCACGGTGGGCATCCTTATCCAGATCATAGGGACCGTCGGACGAGGGAATCTTACTGATCTCTTTGATCTGGGTGAATGACCAGTTGGCCGGCATCGGAAAGCCGAGATTCCCGGAGAATCCCCATGACATCCCAGAGACAAAGGAATACCGCGCATAAGTTTCCTTCGTCACCTTCGAGCACACATTTCGCGATCCATAGACACCGTGAATGTAGCGTTTCTCCTTACTGCCGAGCGCCGACGAAATTCCGTAGAAGTAGGGGACAATGTTCGACGCTATCTCTTCACTGGTTGCATCGTAGTCGACAGCGAAATAGATGACGGTGCCACGATTGAATCCGTATGAAATAGCACGTTCATGCGCGAGAAGTCCGTGCTGGTAACCAGCCGTGTAGTTGAAGTCGACCAGCCGGCGCCCGTTGTCCTGAAAGATCGGGAATACTCTCAGCCCAGCCTTGAAAATGTTCTCCAGCTCGCCAGGCTTGAGGTACTTGTCGATGCTGTTCGGTGGCTGATAGATGTAGCGCCCAACATACCGGTGACCTGAATTGTAGAGATCCCGGCCTATGGCGGGGGTGATGGTGAACCGGGTGTCGCACCCATTGACCTGGCGGTCCGGGTCTCCGGTGGACACCAGCAGCTGAGCCCACGTGGCGAAGTCGCCTATCTCCGACGCGGGCAGACCGGAGAACTTCTGAAACTCCCCCACGAAGGTGGCGAGAGCGGAGTCGAACGAACTCTTGAAGCTGGTGATGTACGTCTTGGTGCCTGTGTACACCGGCTCGTTGAAGACACAGGCCGCAGAGAAGAGTTGGACGAATACGCCCGAGCCTCCTTGGGACAGGACATGCCCCTTCAGTCCCGCCTTCGTGCCCTCCCCGAAGTTGCCGGTGACCTGGTCTTCAGGAATTCCGAGTTCGTACTGGATGGCTTTCATGAGCGCCGTCTGGACATCTCGCGAGTAAATCCCGTCGCACGGCCCCACGTAGAAGGTTGACTTCTTGAAATAGCGGCCGTTCAGCCATCGCTGGATTTCCCGGACCTTGTCCGAACCGCCGGTGAGCAGCACGTACGCGTCCATGGTCAGCAGGGCTTTGAACAGCTTGGGCTGAACCATTCCATTCGAACCATCGAGACCCGCATTTCCCTTGAGCTGAGCAACCGACTGCGCCGTCGCACTGTCGTACGTCCCTGCACCGTCACCGCCCCAGTAGCCCTTGCAGAACAGCGCGTGCTGGACGATCTTCCTGATGTTGACATTCGGTTCGCCCGAACCGACATCTCCGCGCGCAGACAGCTTGGACAAGGTGGTGGGACCAAAGCTGTCCGAGAGAGTGGGGATCCCCAGTTCGTGCTGCAGTGCACGAGTAAGGGAGTACATGGTTGCCCAGCCGGTGCGCCCGTCCTCCGGGCACTTCGTATATCCCGCCACTCTCGCATAGGTCGCATTGACCCACTTCTGGGCAGCAAGCACTTTGTCGTCAGCCATGTCTCTTCTCTCCATAGGTGAACGCCGAAGGCTCCGCCGGTACGCCTCTCCGGCGTCCGGAACGGGCAGTGCGGTGGTGTGGCGTATGCATCTGATGACGACGGCCGGGGCTTCTGGCGCAGCACGGCCGGACTGTTGCAGCGAAAAGGCGACGAGCGCTCCCGCCGGACAGCAGAATGCTGTTCCCGGAGGGTTTTGACGGTTCTGCTCGGCTCGTTGATGACTTCCGGTGGCCCGCAACCGCGGGGCGGTTGCGGGCCACGGCCCTGGGCGGAGAGCCAACGAAAGGGCGCCCGTTCGGCGCCCCGGCGCTCATCCTGCCGTCCCGTTTTTTGTCACCGCCATGGCGCATGCGGTGGCAACCTGGCCGACAGGAATGCACTGCACGCCCTGTCAGTTACTCCAATGATCAGTCACACGGCGGGACGGTCGTCACCCTGTCGATGAGCGCGGCGTGGGAGCTCTTGGAGTCCTTCATGATTGCGGTGACTGTCGCGCAGAATCCGGATTTGACGCGGACCGGGCCGGCGTACTGGCTGAAGTTGCCCTCATCCGTGACGCACGGCTGACCGTGAGAGTTCTCGCACAGCTTGAGCTTCATGTACTTGGTGAAGCCCGAGTTGTTGTCGAAGACGGCGCAGGACGCTCCGGCTGCGTTCTTGTAGGTGAAGAGAGTTCCGAAGCGAGTCGCGTCCGGCAAGCGCTCGGCGTACGTGAGCGCATATCCGGAGCCGCACAGCGAGGCCATCGCCTGCACCGCCTGCGGGTCGGCCGCGGCGATGGCCCGGGTTTCACTCTTCGCCTCCGGCAGGAGTGTGACGCCGGAGGCCTTCGGCGTCGCGACAGCAGAAGCTTGCGGAACGACGAGCCCAAAGGCCGCAATCGATGTCACGGCCACCAGAACACGGGCTGTGGACTGTAACTTGCCAGGCATATGTTTCCCCCATAGATGCCGATCCGTGGTGCAAGACCAGAGGCCAGACAGCAGCTGCTCCCCAACAGCCCCTGGCTCACGGCGAGTTCATTCGCCTCGGGATCAGCGCGGAGCTTAGCGGTGGAACGCTTGTCCGGGAAAGGGGGAATCTTCCCCCAGCCCGGCGGGCTCCGGCCCGTCGCGACGGCTTGTCACGACCACAGGGCGGTTCAGAGTCAACACGCGGACGGTATAAGCCACTCATCCCCGCTGGCGCTACATAGCGTCAGCATGTGCTATCCATCACGATTCTTCACACGTACCGATTTGTCGCTCTGCTGGGGACTTCGCGGGCAGCGACGCAACCCGCCATGGACGCAGTCACTGACGAGTCGTCGCTGTGCCGCGTCGGAGGATCCTGCGCGCCGGCCCTCACCGGGCCCCAGCGCTTCGCCCCCGGGGAAGAGTCTCGCCTGGAAAGGCCGCACGCCCTTCGAGGTGCAGCCGCACGGTTCTCATACGAGAGAGGGGCACCCGAAACGTCGGGTGCCCCTCTCTCGGTGCCGGCCGGACTGACGCGTCAGTTGAAGCCGGGCAGACTGTCGGCCTTGTTTCCGCCTGTCTCGTCCCCGGTACCACCGGTTGGGTTGCCGTCGCCGCCGGCGCCGCCGCCGTCCACCCCGCCGTCCGGCGAGCCGGAGCCGGACGGGACGGGCGGGCTCGGCCGCCCGCTGTTGGTCGGTGAGGGCGGCCCGCTCGGCTTCGTCGGGGTCGGCGAGGGCGAACCGCTCGGCGTCTTGGACGGACTCGGGCTGGACGACGGCGTGTGGCTCGGCGTCGGGGTGGGGGTCGGGGGGATCGCGGCACCCATGTTGGTGTCCAGGTCGAAGTCCGCGGCGGTGTTGCCGTTCAGCGCGGCCTCGGTGTAGTCCGCCCACACCCGGGCCGGGTAGCCGCCGCCGTTGACCCGGCCGTCGCCGCCGGCGTTCTTGAGCGTGACCTGCCGGCCGCCCTGGGGCGACTCGCCGAACATGCCCACGGCGGTGACCAGCTTGGGCGTGTAGCCCACGAACCACGCCGACTTGTCGTCGTCGGAGGTGCCGGTCTTGCCCGCCGCCTTGTAGGCGGTGTTCTTCACGGCATCCGAGGCGGTGCCGTCGTTGACCACACCCGTCAGGACGGAGGTGACGGTGTCGGCGGTCTGGCGGCTGAGCACCTGCTCGCCGATCGGGTTCTTCAGCGGCACCTTGGTGTCGACGCCGTTGACGCTGTGCGAGGCCCGGGTGACCAGCGTCGGGGTGACCTTCTTGCCGTGGTTGTCGAGGGTGGCGTAGGCCCCGGCCATCTGGAGCGGGCTGGCGCCCATGGTGCCCAGGGTCATGGCGGGCTTGACGTCCATCCTGTCGTCCATGCCGAGACTGACCGCGGTCCTCTTGACGTTCTCCAGGCCGACGTCCGCGCCCATCTGCGCGAAGACCGCGTTGACGGAGTTGTTGGTCGCCGTCTGGACGCTGATCTTCCCGTACGGCTGCTCGTCCTCGTTGGGCGGCGCGAAGGGGATGGTGCCGCCGACGACCGGACGGCGGTTACGGCCGTCGTAGATGGTGTTCGGGGTGATCGGGACGCGGTCCTGGGTGACCGCGTTGTTCTCCATGGCGGAGGCCAGGATCAGCGGCTTGAAGGTGGAGGCGGCCTGGTAGTCGGTGCGGGTGGCGTTGTTCCGGTAGTGCTTGGGCGGGCCCTCGCCGCCGTACATCGCCACGATGCGACCGGTCTTGGGGTCCACCGAGGTGGCGCCGAGCTGGGCGTCCGCGTCGACCTTGCGCTTCTTGGGGTCGAGGTCGGCGAGGAGCTTGCGCTTGACGGCCTTCTCCAGCGCCTGCTGCTTGTTCTTGTCGATGCCGAGGGTGACCGTCCAGCCGCCGGCCGCGAACTGCTTCTCGTCGACGCCCTGCGCGAAGAGCTCCTGCTTGGCCTGCTCGACGAGGTAGTTGGTCTGGCCGCTCACACCGGGCGGCGGCTTGGGGTCGTTCGGCTTCTTGAAGGTCTGCTTGCGGCGGTCCTCCGGGGAGAGCCACTTCATCTCGACCATGTTGTCGAGGGTGTAGGCCCAGCGCTCCTGGACCCGCTTCTGGCCGGCGGGGGTCGCGATGGCCCAGTCGTACTGGCTCGGCGCCTGGAGCAGCGAGGCCAGGTAGGCGCCCTGCGAGACGGTCAGCTTCTCGACGTCCACGCCGTAGTAGGCCTGGGCGGCGGCCTGGATGCCGTAGGCGCCGCGGCCGTAGTAGCTGGTGTTGATGTAGCCGGCGAGGATGTCGTCCTTGCCGAACTTGTTGTCCACCTTGAGCGAGATGACGATCTCCTGGAGCTTGCGGGAAACCGTCTGCTCCTGGCTCAGGTAGTAGTTCTTGACGTACTGCTGGGTGATCGTCGAACCACCCTGCTTGCCATGGCCCATCACCGTGTTGAAGATGCCGCGCATGGTGCCCATCAGGTCGACACCGGAGTCGTGGAAGAAGTTCTTGTTCTCCGCGGCGACGAAGGTGCGCTGGACGTCCTTGGGTATGCGGTTCAGCGGGACGTTCTCACGGTTGCGCAGACCGGTACGCGCCATGACCTTGCCGTTGGCGTACTTGTAGACGTTGCTCTGCAGCTTGGCTTCGTTGTTGCCCTTGGGAATGTCCACGTACAGATACAGGCCGATGAAGCCGAGGATGCCCAGCAGGCATACCCCGAGGAAGGCTCCGAGGAGCTTCTTCCAGGTGAAGAAGCGGCGTATGCCGGACTTCTTGTCCTTCGTTCTGGCCCGGCGGGCGCTTCCCTGTCGCGCCCGTCTCGCGTCCGCTCGGCCCATCGCTTCAGCAACTCCAGTCGTTCCGCCCCCAGCTAACTCAGCTGTTGAAGCTAACACCGCATCTATAAACAAATACTCATCGATCAAGGCTTTTCCTGACGTGACAAACAGCACCCGGCATCACGGAACCAAGGGGTGGGTTTTGCGCGTCGCCACGGCCCCACCTGGGAACTTTCCGCCGACGGACCCCCGTGCGACCTCTGGACACCCCACCGTCCCAGGGATTAAAGTGCTATCACTTTGCTAGACCAGAGACATCACCCCTTGCGGCCGACATCACGTACCGCATGGGGAGAAACGGGGATTCCATGTCCGACCAGACACCGGCCGACCGCTCCGCCGATCCCGGCGAGGACCTCGCCGCCGACGCTCCCGAGATGCCCCGCCCGCAGGTCCGCGAGGTCCCGGCGCACAGCATTCCGGGCGGCCTCGCCCTCCTGCTGACCGTGCTCGGCGTGGCGCTGGGCATCGCCGCGATCATCGTCGGCGGCGTACTCGGCGACGGCGGCCACAAGGCGGCCGGTGTGCCGATGATCATCGCCGGCGTCCTGCTGCTCCTCGGCTCCTTCTTCTGCATGACCGGCGTGAAGATGGTCGCGCCCGGCGAGGCCCGGGTCATCCAGCTCTTCGGACGGTACGTCGGCACCATCCGCACCGACGGGCTGCGCTGGGTGAACCCGCTCACCAGCGCCCGGAAGATCTCCACCCGGGTGCGCAACCACGAGACCGCCGTCCTCAAGGTCAACGACGCCTACGGCAACCCGATCGAGCTGGCCTCGATCGTGGTCTGGCAGGTCGAGGACACCGCCCAGGCGCTCTTCGAGGTCGACGACTTCCTGGAGTTCGTCGCCACCCAGACCGAGGCGGCAGTCCGGCACATCGCCATCGAGTACCCCTATGACGCACACGACGAGAACGCCCTGTCGCTGCGCGGCAACGCCGAGGAGATCACCGAGAAGCTCGCCCTGGAGCTGACCGCACGGGTCCAGGCCGCCGGCGTACGGATCATCGAGTCCCGCTTCAGCCACCTCGCCTACGCCCCCGAGATCGCCTCCGCGATGCTCCAGCGGCAGCAGGCCGGCGCGGTGGTCGCGGCCCGCCAGCAGATCGTCGAGGGCGCGGTCGGCATGGTCGAGCAGGCGCTGGACCGGATCAGCCAGCAGGGCATCGTCGAGCTGGACGAGGAACGGAAGGCGGCCATGGTCAGCAATCTGATGGTGGTGCTCTGCGGCGACCGGGCCGCCCAGCCGGTCCTGAACACGGGCTCCCTCTACCAGTGAGCGAGCGCACCGCGGACCGGCGCGCGCCGAGCGCGGGCGAGGCCGGACGAAGCGAGGCTTCGGCATGAGTGCCGACACCCCCGAGGGGCCCGACGCCGAGAGCGGGCGGGCCCCCGCGCGACAGCCGCAGCGGCGCAAGCAGGTGCTGCTGCGGCTGGACCCGTCGATCCATGACGCGCTGACCCGGTGGGCCGACGACGAGCTGCGCAGCGCCAACGCGCAGATCGAGTTCCTGCTCCGCAAGGCGCTGTCGGAGGCGGGGCGACTGCCCCGCGGGGCGGGGGCGATCCCGCGGCGGGGGCGGCCGCCCAAGCAGCCGAGGGACGACCGGCCACCGGGGGCCTGAGGGGCCGGACACCGGGTGAACGGGACGACGCGTACGCTAAACGCCAGATGTATACACCGTGCGTATAGATCTCCTATAGAGTGCGCGGTGCACCCCTGGTCCGGCGCGTCCGCAGGCCCCACGGGGCGTATCCCTGCCCGTACTCCCTAAGGCCCGCCCATGACCCCGGCCGGTTCCCCGCCCGAAGCCGACGCACCGCACGGGGCGAACGGCGCCGCGCCCGCCCCCGCGCACCGGGGCGGTCCCGCCGTCTGGGCCCGTGACCTCGCCATGGGCCTCCGATTCGCCGTCGCCGGGGGCCGCGAGGGCTGGGCCCGTACGTTCCTGACCGCCGTGGGCGTCGGGCTCGGGGTGGTGCTGCTGCTCGGGGCCGCCTCGGTGCCGCACCTCCTGGCCAGCAGGCAGGAACGCCTCGAGGCCCGGCTCGTCGACCGGAACACCGAGGCGGGGACCCGCCCCGGCCCCGGCACCCTGCTGTACCGCGAGGTCGGCACGGAGTTCCGCGGGGACAGCGTCCGCGGCGTGCTGCTGCGGCCCGACGGCCCCTCCCCCGTCCGGCCGCCGGGGGTGCGCACCGTCCCACGGGCCGGCGAGATGGTGGTCTCGCCCGCGCTCGGGGAGCTGCTCGCCGCACCCGACGGCGCACTGCTGCGGGAGCGGCTCGGGCGCCGGGTCGTGGGCACCATCGCCGCCCCGGGCCTGGCCGGTCCCGGCGAACTGGCCTACTACGCGGGCGAGGACGGCCTCACCCCCTCCGCCCGGGTGCCGCGCATCGGCCACTTCGGCGGCGAGCTCCCCGCCGCACCGATGAATCCCCGGCTCGGCGTCATCGTCGTCGTCGCCTGTGTGGTGCTGCTGATGCCGGTGGCCGTCTTCGTCGCCACCGCGGTGCGCTTCGGCGGTGAGCGACGCGACCGCCTGATGGCCGCACTGCGGCTGGTGGGCGCCGACCGCCGGATGACCCGGCGGATGGCGGCGGGCGAGGCGCTGGGCGGGGCGCTGGGCGGGCTGGTGGTGGGCGCGGGCCTGTTCCTGCTCGCCCGCCGGCTCCTCGGGCGGATCACCGTCTGGGACGTCAATGCCTTCCCCGCCGACCTCGCTCCGGACCCCGCGCTCGCCGCGCTGATCGCCCTCGCCGTGCCGCTCGCCGCGGTCGCCGTCACCCTCGTCGCCCTGCGCGGTGTCACCGTCGAGCCGCTGGGCGTCGTCCGCCGGCACCCGGTCCGGCGCCGCCGGGTGTGGTGGCGGCTGCCGCTGCCGGTCCTCGGTGCGGCGGTGCTGCTGCTGAGCGGCACGGGCCCGTCGGCCCCGGTGGATGCCCGGATCCATCCCGCGCTGCTCGCGGGCGGTGCGCTGCTGGTGCTCTTCGGGATCACGATGCTGCTGCCGTGGCTGGTGGAGGCGGTGGTGGCCCGGCTGCGCGGCGGCCCGGTCTCCTGGCAACTCGCGGTGCGCCGCCTGCAGCTAAGCAGCGGCACCGCGGCCCGCCCGGTCAGCGGCATCACCGTCGCGGTGGCCGGCGCCATCGCGCTGCAGATGCTGTTCGCCGCCGTCCAGGGCGACTTCGTGACGACGACGGGACGGGGCGCCTCACGGGGCCGGCTCCTCGTCACGCTGCCGACCCGGGACGCCGCGGCACACCGGAGGATGGCCGGGGAGCTCCGTGCGACCAAGGGAGTCCGCGGTGTCGTCACGGTCCTGAACGCCTCGGCGTCGCCGTCCGAGGGCCCTGGCAGTCCGCCCGTCCCGTTGGCCGTCGGCGACTGCGCCGGGCTCCGGGAGCTGGTGGACCTGCCCCCGGCGGACCTGCGCTCCTGCAAGGACGGCGAGGTCTTCCTCTTACGGGACGACAGCGGAGCGGCCGATGACGGCTCGTTCGCGCGGGCCGTCCGGCCGGGCCGGACGGTGCTGCTGCACGACGGGCCGGACGGACCGCGGGCCGGCGGCCGACGGGTGCCGTGGACCGTCCCCGGAGCGGCCAGGACCCTCACCTCGCGCCCCGGCCCCGCGGGCGCCGTCGCCCCCTTCCCCTTCGGCGTCTTCTCCACCCCGTCGGCGCTTCCCGTACCGGATCCCGCCGATCCCACGGCCGAGGCGGTGCTCACCACCGACCCCCGTGTCCCGGACGCGGCCGAGTACGCCCGCAACACCGCGGCCCGCCTCGATCCGGCGGCGGACGTCCGGGAGCTGCGGAACACCGAGCGCGACCGGCAGTTCACCAGCGTGCGCACCGGGCTGCTGGCCGCCTCGACGGTGACGCTGGCGCTGATCGCGGCGAGCATGCTGCTGGCCACGCTGGAGCAACTGCGCGAGCGTCGTCGGCTGTTGTCGGTGCTGGTGGCGTTCGGCACCCGGCGGGCCGCCCTGGGCTGGTCGGTCCTGTGGCAGACCGCCGTGCCGGTGGCCCTCGGGCTGGCGCTCGCCGTCGTGGGCGGCAGCGGGCTGGGGCTCGTCCTGCTGCGCCTGGTCGGCACGTCCTCGCCGGACTGGTCGGTGATCTGGCCGATGGCGGGGGCCGGCGCCGCGCTGGTCCTGCTCGTCACCCTCCTCAGCCTGCCGCCGCTGTGGCGGCTGATGCGCCCGGACGGGCTGCGGACGGAGTGATCGAGGCGGACCGGGGCCCGCGCCCCCGGGGGGCCGCGCGCACCCGCCGCGGGACCCGGCACTCTCGCACCCACCGCTATACAGGGCGCGTATACACCAGCGATACACCCCCGAGTAAGGTGGTCCGCATGTCAATCGGTCATACGCTGCTGGGCCTCCTGGAGTCCGGACCCCGCCATGGCTACGACCTCAAGCGGGCCTTCGACGAGCACTTCGGCCAGGACCGGCCGCTGCACTACGGGCAGGTCTACTCCACGATGTCCCGGCTGCTGAAGAACGGCCTGGTCGAGGTGGACGGGGTGGAGGCCGGTGCCGGCCCGGAGCGCAAGCGGTATGCGATCACGGACGCCGGGATCACCGATGTCGCCCAGTGGCTGGCCCGCCCGGAGAAGCCCGAGCCGTACCTCCACTCGACGCTCTACACCAAGGTCGTCCTGGCCCTGATGACCGACCGCGACGCCGCCGAGCTGCTGGACACCCAGCGCGCCGAGCATCTGCGGCTGATGCGCGGGCTGACCGAGCGCAAGCGCTCCGGCGACCTCGCCGACCAACTGATCTGCGACCACGCGCTCTTCCACCTCGAAGCCGATCTGCGCTGGCTGGAGCTGACCGCCGCCCGGCTCGACAAACTGGCGGAAGCGGTCCGCGCATGACGCCGGAGGGATCCCTGCTCGCGGCGGAAGGGCTGTGCAAGACCTACGGGGAGACACCGGCGCTGGACGGCGTGGAGTTCTCCATCCACCCGGGCGAGGTCGTCGCCGTCATGGGGCCCTCCGGCTCCGGTAAATCGACCCTGCTGCACTGCCTCGCCGGGATCATCGCCCCGGACGCCGGCACCGTCCACTACGGCCCGCACTCCCTGACCGCGCTGAGCGACGCCCAGCGCAGCGCCCTGCGCCGTACCGACTTCGGTTTCGTCTTCCAATTCGGCCAGCTGGTGCCGGAGTTGACCGCGCTGGAGAATGTCGCGCTGCCGCTGCGGCTGAACGGCACCAAGCGCAAGGAGGCCGAACGCCAGGCGCGCGAGTGGCTGGAGCGGCTGGAGGTCGAGAAGGTGCAGGACCGGCGGCCCGGGGAGATATCCGGCGGCCAGGGCCAGCGGATCGCGGTGGCCCGCGCCCTCGCCACCCGGCCGCGGGTCGTCTTCGCTGACGAGCCCACCGGCGCCCTCGACTCGCTCAACGGCGAACGCGTACTGACCCTGCTGACCGACGCCGCCCGGGACACCAACGCCGCGGTCGTCCTGGTCACCCACGAGGCCCGGGTCGCCGCCTACTCCGACCGGGAGATCGTGGTCCGCGACGGCAAAGTGAAGGACATGCCGGCGGGCTTGCTATGAGCCTGCTGGGCTCGCACACGGGCAGCGGCCACCCCGGCGACCGCGCCCCCGGACCTCCCGCCCCCCGGGGCCCGTCCGCCGCCGCGCGCACCGGCCCCCTCGCCTGGGCCCGTGACCTCATGATGGGGATGCGGTTCGCGGCCGGCGGCGGCCGCGAGGGCTGGGTCCGTACGGCGCTGACCGCCGCCGGCGTCGCGCTGGGCGTGGCCGTCCTGCTGCTCTGCTCCTCCGTGCCGCCCCTGATGGACGCCTGGCACGGCCGGGAGAAGGCCCGCGAGAACCTCGGCCAGGAGCACCCTCCCCCGCCCTCCGCCCGCACCCTGCGCTACGCCTCGACCGACACCACCTTCCGCGGTGTGCCGGTCCGCGGCCGCCTGGTCCGCCCGGACGGCGCCCGACCGCCCGTCCCTCCCGGCATCGGCCGGCTCCCCGGCCCCGGACGGATGCTCGTCTCCCCGGCGCTCAAGGAGCTGCTGGACTCCCCGAGCGGTGCGCTGCTGCGCGACCGGCTGGACTACAAGGTGGCCGGCGTGATCGGTGACGCCGGTCTGCGCGGCCCCCAAGAACTCACCTATGTCGCGGGGAGCGCCACGCTCACCGCGGCCAACGGCTACCGCATCGACCACTTCGGCAAGGAATGGCACCCGCCGCCGATGCGGGCGCCCGCCGTGCTCCTCGTGGTCATGACGTGTGTGACGCTGATGACGCCGGTGATGGTCTTCATCGGCACCTCCGTACGGTTCGGCAACGAGCGCCGGGAGCGCCGGCTGGCCGCGCTCCGGCTGGTCGGCGCCGATGTCCGCACCACCCGCCGGATCGCCTCCGGTGAGGCGCTGTTCGGTTCGCTGCTGGGGCTGGTGGGGGGCGCCGCGCTGTTCCTGGCCGGCCGGCAGGGCGCGTCGGCGGTCACGCTGTGGGACGTCAACGTCTTCCCCTCGGACGTGGCCCCGTCCCCGGTCGCCGCCGCACTGATCGCCGTGCTCGTCCCGACGGCCGCCGTCCTGGTGACGCTGTTCGCCCAGCGCGGCATCACCGTCGAGCCGCTGGGCATCGTCCGCAACCGCCCCGCGCTCCGCCGCCGGCTGTGGTGGCGGGTGGCGCTGCCTGCCGTGGGCGTCCTGCTGCTGGTGCCGCTGGCCCGGGAGCGGCCGTGGCACGACACCGTGCTCAACACCGTCCGCCTCGCGACCGGCTCGATGCTGCTGCTGCTCGGCGTCACCGTCCTGCTGCCCTGGCTGGTGGACACGGTGGTCGGCCGGCTGCGCGGCGGTCCCGTTCCCTGGCAACTCGCGGTCCGCCGCCTGCAGCTGAGCAGCAGCTCGGCCACCCGCGCGGTCAGCGGCATCACCGTCGCGGTGGCCGGCGCCATCGCGATCCATATGCTCATGACGGGTATGCAGGCCGGGTACACCCAGGCGTACGCACAGTCCGGCAAACTCCCGCGGATCGGCCTGTGGGACAACGCCGACGGCTGGCCGCAGACCCAGCGGGCGCTCACCGCGCTGCGCGCCACCCCCGGGGTGACGGCGGTCCGCGGCACGATCGACGCGAACGTCGGCCGGCTGCCGGCCACCGCGCTTCCCGCCTCCGCCGGACCGCCCTCGACGCTGGCCATCGGCAGCTGCGCCGAGCTGCGCAAGCTGGCCCGTCTGGGCTCCTGCCGGGAGGGCGAGGTCTTCGTCACCGATGCCGCGGACCGGGACCCCGCCCTCGCCCCCGGGGCACGGATCAGGCTCAACCCGGCGTACCTCGACGACGATCCGCAGCCCCCGCACCCCTGGACGATCCCCGCGGCGGCCCGCGGCGCCCGGCTCCTCGACCACGGGCGCGGCCCCGACCGCGTCACGTACGACCTTCTGGCCACGCCGTCCGCGATCGACACCGGCCGGCTCAAGGACCCCACCATGGAGTTCAAGGTCGACTTCGATCGCGGCACCCCGGACGCCGTGGAGCACATCCGCAACACCGTGGCCCATATCGACCCGACGATGAACGAGTTCTCCGCCGTCGACAATCCGCATGACGCGCAGTACACGAGCGTCCGCGAGGGCCTGTTCGCCGGCGCCGCGCTCACCCTGCTGCTGATCGGCTCGGGCCTGATCATCTCCACCGTCGAGCAGCTCTACGAGCGCCGCCGACTGCTGTCCACCCTCGATGCGTACGGCACCCGCCGCGCCACCCTGGCCTGGTCGGTGCTGTGGCAGACGGCCCTGCCCGTGGTGCTCGGCCTGGGCCTGGCGCTGGGCTGCGGGCTGGCGCTGGGGACGCTGCTGCTGACGATGATCGACAGCACGGTGACGGTCGACTGGCCGGTGGTGGCGGGGATCACGGGGATCGGCGGCGGCATGATCTTCTTGGTGACGCTGCTGAGCCTGCCGCCGCTGTGGCGGATGATGCGGCCCGACGGGCTGCGGACGGAGTGAGCGCGGTGTTGCCCGGTCCTCTCGATCCGGGCCGGGGACGGACCGCCCGCCGTTGGTGTGCCGACCTGGTCATGGGTGCCCGCTTCGCCGTCACGGGCGGACGTGAGGGCTGGATCCGTACGGCGCTGACCGCCCTCGGCGTCGGCCTGGGCGTCGCGGTGCTGCTGCTGGCGGCGGCCGTCCCCCACGTGCTGAACGCCGCCATGGACCGGCAGCGGGCTCGCACCGTCGTGCCCGCCGTGGCGGGGAGCGGCCCCTCGGACCGGACCCTGCTGACCGTCTCGGCCGACGGCGCCTACCGCGATCAGGCCCTGCGGGGCCGGCTCCTGCAGGCCGAAGGACGGCACGCCCCCGTCCCGCCGGGCCTTTCCCGGCTGCCGGGCCCCGGTGAACTGGCCGTCTCCCCCGCCCTTTCGGCGCTGCTGGCCTCGCCCGAGGGCGACCTGCTCAGGGACCGCTTCCCGCATCTGCGGATCACCGCCACGATCCATGACGCGGGTCTCACCCACCCCGGCGAACTCCTCTTCTACCAGGGCAGCGACGCCCTCCTCGGGCCCGGGGACGGGGTCGAGCGGATCACCGCGTTCGGTGGCGACGGCGCCCCGTTCCGGGCCGGCCCGCTGGTGGTGCTGATCATCGTGGTGAGCTGTGTCGCGCTGCTGGCCCCCGTCGCCGTCTTCATCGCGACGGCGGTGCGGTTCGGCGGGGAGCGCCGCGACCGGCGGCTGGCCGCGCTGCGGCTGGTGGGCGCTGACCGGGCCACCACCCGGCGGATCGCCGCCGGCGAGGCGCTGGCCGGTGCGCTGTTCGGCCTGCTCACCGGGGCCGCGGTCTTCCTGTCCTGCCGGGTCCCGCTCACCGGCATCTCGCTCTTCGGTATCGGTGTCTTCCCGTCCGACGTGGTCCCCGACCCCGTGCTCACCGGGGGCATCGCCCTGGCCGTCCCGCTCTGTTCGGCCGGCGTCACGCTGCTCACCATGCGGCGGGTCACCGTCGAGCCGCTGGGTGTCACCCGCGCGGCGCCGTCGATACGCCGCCGGCTGTGGTGGCGGCTGCTGCTGCCCGCCGCCGGAGCGGCGCTGCTGCTGCCGCAGGCGATCGGCGGGCTGAGCGGCGGCGACGCCGGCAACGCCCAGGTGATCGTCGGCGTCTCGCTGCTCCTGCTGGGCGTGGCGGCGCTGCTGCCCTGGCTGGTGGACGCCGCGGTGGCCCTTCTGGCCGGCCTGGGCTTCGGCGGACAGTCCTGGCAACTGGCGTTGCGGCGACTGCAGTTGACCCGGTCCACGGCCGGCCGCTCGGTCAGCGGGATCACCGTCGCGGTGGCCGGTGCCCTCGCCGTGCAACTGCTGCTGACCGGCTCCCAGGACCTCGACCAGCCGACCGGCCGGCCCGCCTGGACCGAGGTCCATCTGCAGGACGGTGCGGTGCCCGTGGCCCGCATCCCGCAGCTGTCCGCGCGGCTGCGCGCGATCACGGGCGTCCGGGAGGCGCACACCGTGGTCCTCGGTTACGCGGACTCCGTACGCCACCAACGGGCCCTGGCGCACCCCGCACACCGGGACGACGATCCCGAGCCGTACCCGGTGACCGTCGCCGACTGCGCCACTCTCCGCCACCTGGCCCGCATCCGGGACTGCTCCGGGGGCGATGTCTTCCTCGCCCGGGACCCCGAGGGCGGCTCCCTCCTCCCGCGCCCCGGCGAACGACTGGCCCTCGACCCGGTCGGCAGCCGCGACGACCACCGCTCGCCCGCCGTCTGGTCCGTCCCCACCACCGCCCGCGGCACCACCGTCATCAACGACAGCCTCGCCCCCCGCTACACCGGCCCCGGCCTGCTCGCCACCCCCGAGGCCATGCCCCCGGCCCTGCTCCGCCACCCGGGCAGCGCCGTTCTGCTGCGGCTCGACCCCCGCGCCCCCGACGCGATCGAACACGTCCGCAACACGGCCGCCGCGGCCTCCCCGCGGATCGATGTCGCCGCCTACGACACCGACGGCAGCACGGACCTCGTCGACGCCACCCGCCGCGGCCTGACCGCCTGCGCCGCCGCCGTACTGCTGCTGATCGGCTGCGGTCTGCTGATCAGCGCCCTGGAGCAACTCCGGGAACGGGCACGGACGTTGTCCGCACTGGACGCCCTCGGCACCCCGCGCGCCGTACTGGGCCGCTCGGTCCTGTGGCAGACGGCCGTCCCGGTGGCGCTCGGCCTGGCCCTGGCGCTCGGCTGCGGACTGGGCCTCGGTTCGCTGCTGCTCCACATGGCGCGCCGCCCCCTGCGGGCCGACTGGTGGGGCATCCTCACCCTCACCGGCACCGGGGCGGCCGTGGTCCTCGGCGTCACCGCGCTCTCCCTGCCGCTGCTGTGGCGCCTGATGCGCCCGGATGGGCTGCGTACGGAATGAATCTGCGAGATCATTTCGCCACCGCAGTGCCCATCAACTGCCCCAGGGGGACCCTTTATGCGCCGACTCGTCTACTGCATCGCCTCCAGCCTCGACGGCTTCCTCGCCGGCCCTGACGGCGCGGACCCCACCGGCCCGGACGGCTTCTGGCCGATCGCCGACGACTACGTCAAGCATCTGGCCGCCGAACTCCCGGAGATCCTCCCCGTCCACGCCAGGTCGGCCCTGGGCATCACCGACGAGGGCACCCGCTTCGACACCGTCCTGGAGGGCCGGCGCACCTACGACATCGGCCTGCGGGCCGGCCTCACCAATGCCTACCCCCACCTGCGGCACCTCGTCTTCTCCCGGACGATGGAGCAGAGCCCGGACCCGGCGGTGGAGGTGGTGGCCGCCGACCCGGTGGCGACGGTGCGCGAGCTGAAGGACGCGGACGGCAAGGACATCTGGCTGCTGGGCGGCAGCGAACTGGCCGGCGCGCTCTACCCGGAGATCGACCAGCTGATCATCAAGCTCAGCCCGCTCACCCTCGGCACCGGCATCCCGCTCTTCGCCCGCACCACCGCCTTCGACCCCCGAACGTGGGAGCTGACCGAGCACACGGTCCTGCAGAGCGGCGCGGCCTTCCTGACGTACGACCGGACCGCCACGGTCTGAGGGCGCCGGAACACCGGAGAGCCGGCACCCGCGCGCACGGCGGTCACGGCCGCGCCCCGCGCCCCCACCGACGGACCGGGCGCCGTCCCTCACTCCCCGGCCATCCGCACCGGCAGCCCCCGCAGCGCCCCGCGCAGTGCCGCCGCGAACTCCTCGAACTCCCCCTGGCGCGCGGCGCCCGCCCGCATCGCCAGAGCAATCCTCCGCGAGGGCGCCGGATCGGCGAAGTAGCCGGTCGTGAGCTGGTCGTTGCGGCCGGTTTCGACCCGTAGCGCGGTGCGGGGCAGCAGGGTCACACCGAGCCCGCCGGCCACCAGTTGCACCAGGGTGGACAGGCCCGCCGCGCTGGTGGTGACGGGGGTGTTCTCGTCCCGCCCGGCCTCCCGGCAGATGTCCAGGGCCTGGTCCCGCAGGCAGTGGCCCTCGTCGAGCAGCAGCAGGTCCAGTTCCTGGAGGGCCTGGCGGGGGATGTCGCCGCGGCCGCCGAGCCAGTGCTCCTTGGGGGCGACCAGGACGAAGTCCTCGTCGAAGAGCGGGAGTTCGGTGACCTGGGGGACGCCGAGGGGCACGGCGAGCAGGAGCAGGTCGAGGCGGCCGTGGGCCAGCCCCTCCAGGAGGGAGGCGGTCTGCTCCTCGTGCACCTGGAGGTCCAGGTCGGGGTAGGCCTCGTGGACCAGACGCAGGACGGCCGGCAGCAGATACGGGGCGACGGTCGGGATGACGCCGAGCCGCAGCACGCCCGTGAACGGCGCACGGGCCGCCTCCGCCTCCTCCATCAGATCGCCGACGGCCTCCAGGACCGTCCGGGCCCGCGCGGCCACCCGTTCCCCCGCGGGCGACAGCAGCACCTTGCGCGTCGTACGCTCCAGCAGCTGCACTCCGAGGGTCTCCTCCAGCGCGGAGACCGCCCCGGACAGCGCGGGCTGACTCATTCCGATCTCGGCCGCCGCCTCGCGGAAATGCAGATGCTCGGCCACCGCCGCGAACGCCCGCAGCTGGGCCAGGCTGGGCTGGCGGGGCCGGCCGCCCTGACTCGCCGGTGAAGCCACTGATAACCACCTCCGATCAACTTCAACCAGTCTAGCTATTTCACTGATCAATGCCTCCTGTGGCACTGTGAGACCCGTCCAAGCCTCAAGGAAAGACCCCAAAAGGGAATTTCTGCGCAACAAGGAGAGTACGTGCTCACTGTCGGTGACAAGTTCCCCGAGTTCGACCTGACCGCCTGCGTTTCGCTGGAGCAGGGCCAGGAGTTCGAGCAGATCAACCACAAGACCTACGAGGGCAAGTGGAAGATCGTCTTCGCGTGGCCCAAGGACTTCACCTTCGTGTGCCCGACCGAGATCGCCGCCTTCGGCAAGCTGAACGACGAGTTCGCCGACCGTGACGCCCAGGTCCTCGGCTTCTCCGGCGACTCCGAGTTCGTGCACCACGCCTGGCGCAAGGACCACCCGGACCTGACCGACCTGCCCTTCCCGATGCTCGCCGACTCCAAGCACGAGCTCATGCGCGACCTGGGCATCGAGGGCGAGGACGGCTTCGCGCAGCGCGCCGTCTTCATCGTCGACCAGAACAACGAGATCCAGTTCACCATGGTGACCGCCGGTTCCGTCGGCCGTAACCCCAAGGAGGTCCTCCGGGTCCTCGACGCGCTGCAGACCGACGAGCTGTGCCCCTGCAACTGGTCCAAGGGCGACGAGACCCTCGACCCGGTCGCGCTGCTCTCGGGCGAGTGACACTCCGCTAGCGAACTGGAGGCTGATCTGACATGGCTCTCGACGAACTGAAGTCCGCCGTACCGGACTACGCCAAGGACCTGAAGCTGAACCTCGGCTCGGTCATCGGCAACAGCGACCTTCCGCAGCAGCAGCTGTGGGGCACCGTGCTGGCCTGCGCGATCGCTTCGCGCTCGCCGAAGGTGCTGCGCGAGCTGGAGCCGGAGGCGAAGGCGAACCTCTCCCCCGAGGCGTACGCCGCCGCCAAGTCGGCCGCCGCCATCATGGCGATGAACAACGTCTTCTACCGGACCCGGCACCTGCTGTCGGACCCGGAGTACGGCAACCTGCGCGCCGGTCTGCGGATGAACGTCATCGGCAACCCGGGCGTGGACAAGGTCGACTTCGAGCTGTGGTCGCTGGCCGTCTCGGCCATCAACGGCTGCGGTATGTGCCTGGACTCGCACGAGCAGGTGCTCCGCAAGGCCGGTGTGGACCGCGAGACGATCCAGGAGGCCGTCAAGATCGCGTCCGTCCTGCAGGCCGTCGGCGCCACCCTCGACGCCGAGGCCGCGCTCGCCGAGTAATTCGGGCCGCGCGCGACACCCGCAGACAGAACCCCGCAGACATCGCGTCTGCGGGGTTCTGTGCGTTCCGGTGCCCGGTGGAGTCACACCGGGGGTTCCTCCGAGGGGCGCGGCGTGGGGGGCGGCGTCGGCGCCACCGAGATCGCGGTGGCACCGCGGGGTGCCACCGCCATCCGTACCGCCTGTTCCATGGAGTACGAACGCAGGTAGCCGACCACCGTATTGGTGACCGCCACCAGCGGCACCGCGACCACCGCACCGCCGATGCCCGCGATCAGCCCGCCGGCCGCGACCGACAGGATCACCGCGAGCGGATGGACCCGCACCGCCCGGCCCAGGATGAACGGCTGCAGCACATGGCCCTCGATCTGCTGGACGGCCAGTACGACCGCCAGCACCATCAGCCCCGTGAACACCCCATTGGCGACCAGCGCGATGACACACGCCAGCGCGCCCGAGACCACCGCGCCGACCAGCGGGATGAAGGCGAACAGGAAGATGAAGACGGCGAGCGGCACGGCCAGCGGCACATTGAGGAAGTAGAGCCCGATACCGATGAAAATCGCGTCGATCAGGGCCACGACGACGGTGCCGCGCACATACGCCGTCAGCGTCCGCCAGGCCCGCGGCCCGGCCCCCGCCACGCCCTCGCGGGCCGCGCTCGGGACCAGCCTGAGCAGCCAGTTCCAGATCCGCCGGCCGTCGTAGAGCAGGAAGAGCGTGGTGAACATCGCCAGCAGGATGCCGGTGAACACTTCGAGGACGACGGTGACGCCCTCCAGGCCGGCCGAGGTGATGGCCTCGGTGTTGGCGCCGACGGCGTCCTGCAGGTTCTTGGCGATGTGGTTGATCTGAGACTCGGTCACATGGAACGGGCTCTTCAGCAGCCAGCCCTTGAGCTCGGTGATGCCCTCCTGGATACGGCTGGAGACCGAGTCGATGTTGTCCTGCACCTGCCAGACCACGAACCAGCCGACCAGGCCCATGATGACGAACCCGCTGATGAAGGTCAGCGCGGTGGCCGCTCCGCGCGGCAGCCCGCGCTGACGCAGCCAGCCCACGGTGGGCTGCAGCAGCGCGGTGATCAGCGTCGCCGCGATGAAGGAGAGCACCACCAGTTCGATGGTGGTGATGACGCGCGCCAGGACCCACAGCGTGGCCGCCAGCACCAGCAGGCGCCAGCCCGCCTCGGCGGCGACCCGTACGCCCCACGGCACCGCGTCGACCGGGTCGGGGCGGGCCGCCACGGCCGGGGCGTAGGAGGGCGGCGGGGGAACGTTCTCCGGCGTCGTCGGCACGGCGTCGGGGGACGGTGCGACGAGCTCCGTCGCGGGGTGCGGCACCCCGTCCGTCGCTTCCGGCAGGTGGGTACGGGGGACGGTGAGCGTGCCCGCCGCACCGTCGCGCGCCGGAGCGTCGTCCGCCGAGCCGCCGGCCGCGGAAGCGTCCGCGCGTCCGGCACGCCTCAGCTCTTCCGGGTCGCCGGTCTCTCCCAGGGAGCCCGGCAGGCTCCCTTCAGGGGCGACCTCCATCGCGGCATCCGCGCGGCGGCGCTGTTCCTCCAGCCGCTGCGAGAGCCGCGTCAGACCGGCACCGAGGCCGCCGACCCACTGAGGCAATCTGGACATGTGCCTTCCTCTTCCCCTCCCACGCGCCACAACCTGACGGGCACGACGTTACCTGCGCCGGACGCACGAAACCCCCGACGCTGCCGCGTTCGGGGGTTTCGGAAGTGCGGTGGTACGGCCGGCGGGCCTAGTACCAGCTGTTGGCCTGCCAGAACGACCAGGCGCCACAGGGGCTGCCGTAGCGGTCGTTCATGTAGTTGAGCCCCCACTTGATCTGGGTGGCCGGGTTGGTCTGCCAGTCGGAGCCCGCCGAGGACATCTTGGAGCCGGGCAGCGCCTGGACGAGACCGTAGGCGCCCGAGCCGGCGTTGGTGGCCTTGTAGTTCCAGCCGGACTCGTGGTCCACGATGTTGCTGAAGCACTGGAACTGGTCGCCGGCCATCATCTGCCGCGCGATGGCCTGCGTCTCGGACACGCTGTACGAGCCCTTGCCGAGGAGGTCGCCCAGGTCGCCGCGCGTGGAGGAGCGGGACGCGGCCAGCTTCTCCTTGTGCGCGTCGGCTTCCTTCTTGGCCTTCGCCTCGTCCGCCGCGTCCTTCTTGTTCTTCGCGGTCTCAGCGGCGGCCTTGCGGGCCGATTCCTGAGCGGACTTCAGCGCTGCCGTGTCGGCCTGGGTGGACTGGTCGTCCGCCTGCTGCGTCAGGGAAGCCGTCTGCACCTGGGCCTGTGCGCCCGCGGGGATGTCGGCGATCGTCGCGTCGGCAGCGGTGGCCTCGGTGTTGCCGACCGAGGCGGGCTCGTTGCCTGCAGCGACGCCGACTACGGCGCCGACGGTGGTGACCGCGGTGGCGGATGCCACGGCGAATCCCCGGACCGAGATCCGGCTCACACGATTTCCTTCCAGCATCGCCCGCATAGGTGACCTCGCGGGCGCAATCGTGCCCCTGACGCTGACCTCCCCTTGTTCCGGGCCCTGTTGAGCGGGCGGGTCCGGCTGGTCACGGGAGGCACTGGCCCGGTACGTCCCCCTCGGGGTCCGCGTGGTGCTCGGGCGGCATACGGCGCATCGCTATGAAGTTCGTTGGTTCTACACACCGCTGGGGGTGCTTGATGCCGTATGCGGGGCCTGACAGGACCCAGACTCTGCCCGACCGGGATGCCGGGAGGCAATTCCCCACTGGGTGTGAAAGCTCACACCTCGTTTACGGCAAATGATTTTCGGATATCCACTTGCAGCACTGCGCCGCCCGGCTAAGCTCCTTCGCTTCGCCGGGCGGCGCCGTGTTCACAACCGGTCAGATCCGGCCGTCCTCCAGCAATTCGGTCACCAGCGCCGCGATCGGCGAACGCTCCGAGCGGTTCAGCGTGACGTGGGCGAACAGCGGGTGCCCCTTCAGCTTCTCGACGACCGCGACCACACCGTCGTACCGCCCGACCCGGAGGTTGTCGCGCTGCGCGACATCGTGCGTCAGCACGACCCGGGAGTTGGCCCCGATACGGGACAGAACCGTCAAAAGGACGTTCCGCTCCAGCGACTGGGCCTCGTCCACGATGACGAACGCGTCATGCAGCGAACGCCCGCGGATATGGGTCAGCGGCAGCACCTCCAACATGCCGCGCCCCACCACCTCTTCGATGACGTCCTTGCTGGTCACCGCGGACAGCGTGTCGAAGACGGCCTGAGCCCAGGGGCTCATCTTCTCGGCCTCGCTGCCCGGCAGGTAGCCCAGCTCCTGCCCGCCGACGGCGTACAGCGGGCGGAACACCATCACCTTGCGGTGCTGCCGGCGCTCCAACACGGCCTCCAGGCCCGCGCACAGCGCCAGCGCCGACTTGCCCGTACCGGCCCGGCCGCCCATCGAGACGATGCCGACGTCCGGGTCGAGCAGCAGATCCAGTGCGATCCGCTGCTCGGCGCTGCGGCCGTGGATGCCGAACGCCTCCCGGTCGCCCCGCACCAGCCGGACCGCACCCTCCGCGGTGACCCTGCCGAGCGCCTTGCCGCGCTCGGACTGCAGCACAAGTCCGGTATGTACCGGAAGTTCGGAGACTTCCGGTACATGGGCGGTCTCGTCGGCGAAGAGGTCGTCGACCTGTTCGGCGGAGACGGTCAGCTCGGCCATCCCCGTCCAGCCGGAGTCGGTGATCGCCAGCTCGGCGCGGTACTCCTCGGCCAGCAGCCCGACCGAGGACGCCTTGATGCGCAGCGGCAGGTCCTTGGAGACGACCGTGACGTCGTACCCCTCGGCCTGCAGATTGCGCGCCACCGCGAGGATCCGCGAGTCGTTGTCGCCGAGCCGGAAGCCCGCGGGCAGGATGCCGGGGTCGGAGTGGTTCAGCTCGACCCGGAGCGACCCGCCGAGATCCCCGATGGGGATGGGCGAGTCCAGCCGCCCGAACTGCACCCGGTACTCGTCCAGCAGGCGCAGCGCCTGCCGTGCGAAGTAGCCGAGCTCGGGGTGGTGCCTTTTGGCTTCCAGTTCCGTGACCACCACGACCGGCAGCACGACCTCGTGCTCGTCGAAGCGGGACATGGCTCCTGGATCCGCCAGCAGGACACTGGTGTCGAGGACATAAGTGCGCCGGTCGTGCTCACGGCGCTGCTTGATGTTCACCACGGGTGGACGAACCCCCTCGGATGAGGTTGGGGTGCGACGGCGTCGCGGGGCGGTGTGCTCCCGAGGGCACCGCTGGTCCAGCTGGCGCTGGGCGGCGTCCCCGGGACCCCCGGCCATCTAGTGACCGGACCGGGCTCGGACCACATTGCGCGGGCCGAGCGCCGGCCCTCCGCGTCGACCGCGCGGTACGCACGGACCTCCGTGATGTGCAAAGGGCCTCCCGGGCGGACGACCCCATGCCGTCCGCTGAGATGCGGCGCCCGATGGCTTGTTCCGGACGCCGACCTGGAAGGGATATTCCCTCGAACCTGCTTGGCCATGCCACGGCATATGACGCACGGACGATGAACCTTGGGTGACGCGCGCTCGCGGTGCGGCGGCGGGGCCGAGGTGGTACGCGAGAGGAAGCTGCGTCAGAAGAGGCCCCGTCAGCGGCACATCGAGCCGACGGGGCCTGGTGACGTCCCGTAACACGGGGGACATCAAGAACTTCAGGGGTGTAACGGACTTACAGGGCGTGAGTAACTCGCCTGGCGGAACGCGGTGAAGCGCGCCGGAGCGCCTAGAAGCCGTAGCGCCGGTGCCGGGCCGCGTAGTCGCGCAGCGCGCGCAGGAAGTCGACCTTCCGGAACGCCGGCCAGAAGACTTCGCAGAAGTAGTACTCCGAATGGGCGCTCTGCCACAGCATGAAGCCCGACAGCCGCTGCTCACCGCTCGTACGGATCACCAGGTCCGGGTCGGGCTGGCCGCGGGTGTAGAGGTGCTCGGAGATCAGATCGATGTCGACGATCTCCGCCAGCTCCTCGAAGGAGGTGCCGCGCTCGGCGTGGCTCAGCAGCAGCGAGCGCACCGCGTCGGCGATCTCCTGCCGGCCGCCGTAGCCGATCGCGACGTTCACCAGCACGCCGGTGTTGTCGCGGGTGGCCTGCTCGGACTCCTTGAGCACCTGCTGCGTGGCGGTCGGCAGCAGATCGCGGTTGCCGACGTGGTGCACCCGCCAGCGGCCGTCGGCGGCCAGATCGCGGACGGTGTTCTCGATGATGCCCAGCAGCGGCTTGAGCTCCCCCTCGGGCCGGTCGAGGTTGTCCGTCGACAGCAGCCAGAGCGTGACCACCTCGACATCGGTCTCCTCGCACCAGCCGAGCAGCTCACTGATCTTGGCCGCGCCGGCCTGGTGGCCCTGCTCGGTCGTCCGCCCGTCGGCCCGCGCCCAGCGCCGGTTGCCGTCCAGGATGACGCCGATGTGCTTGGGCACCTGGGTGTGATCCAGGCGACCCTCCACCCTGCGCGCGTACAGCCGGTAGACCAGATTGCGCAGTGCAGGCGGATAAGGGATGCGCATCCCGGAAGATCGCAGCATGTGTGGTCCAGCCCCTCCGTGCCAATGGCGGTCGCCCCGTCGCCTCAAGTGGGCAACTTTACTTCTCGGCTGTCTCGACAGCCCAATCAGGTAGGTCACAGGTACGTGATAGGGAGATGAGCATGACTGGCACCGACTACCGCGCAGCGGATTCCCGCTACGACACGATGAAGTACCGGAGAACGGGTCGCAGCGGACTCAAACTCCCCGCTATCTCCCTTGGACTGTGGCACAACTTCGGTGATGACCGCACCCTGAGCTCCCAGCGGGACATCCTGCGCCGCGCCTTCGATCTGGGTGTGACCCACTTCGATCTGGCCAACAACTACGGACCGCCACCCGGGTCCGCCGAGCTGAACTTCGGAAAGATCTTCGCGCAGGGCTTCCGCGGCTACCGCGACGAGATGATTCTGTCGACGAAGGCCGGATATCTGATGCACCCGGGTCCCTACGGTGAATGGGGTTCGCGGAAATATCTCCTCTCGTCGTTGGATGCCTCACTGAAGCGGATGGGTGTCGATTACGTCGATATCTTCTACTCGCACCGCTTCGATCCGGACACCCCGCTGGAGGAGACGATGGGCGCGCTGGCGTCCGCCGTCCAGCAGGGCAAGGCCCTGTATGCCGGGGTTTCCTCCTACAGCGCCGAGCAGACCCGGGAAGCCGCCGGAATTCTGCGCGAAATGGGCGTACCGGCCCTGATCCACCAGCCCTCGTACTCGATGATCAACCGGTGGACCGAGGACGATCTGCTGCTGGACACCCTCGAAGCCGAGGGCATGGGCTGCATCTCTTTTGCGCCACTTGCGCAGGGCATGCTCACGGACAAGTACCTGCACGGGATCCCCGAGGGCTCGCGGGCCTCCCTGGGCAAGTCCCTGGATCCGGGGCTGCTGTCCGACGATGTCGTCCGCCGCCTCCGCGGCCTCAACGACATCGCGGCCCGCCGCGGCCAGTCGCTCGCCCAGCTCGCCCTGTGCTGGGTGCTCCGCGACGCGCGGATGACCTCCGCCCTGATCGGCGCCAGCAGCGTCGCCCAGCTGGAGGCCAATATCGCCGCCCTCGACGCCCCCGCGATCACGGATGCCGAGCTGGCCGAGATCGACGAGTTCGCGAAGACCACGGACGGCGTGAACATCTGGGCGCGGCGCTAGGACACGCTCCGGCGCGCCGTCCGATGACGCATCCGGCGGAGCCGGCCGCGCGCCCTCGCCGGTGGCCCTGAGCTCCCCCGGGGGCCAGGGCCTCTCCCACCGGAGTCGGCGGCCTGCGCGGCCTCGGACAAAAAGCGGGCCGGTCCGTGGGGGGATACGGACCGGCCCGAGGGGGGGTTTCCACCATAACCCCGCGGGAGGCATGCTTCGTGCACCGGCGCGCGAGACGGCGTGGCTCGGGCTCGGGCGGGTCCCGGGAGAGGGCGGTTCCGCGGGCGGGATCCCGTCCGGTGCGGGGTGCGGGCCCGCGGTCAGGCGGCCGCCGCGGCACCCAGGAGCAGCCCGCCGAACGCCCCCAGGATCATGAAGGGCCCCAGGGGCATGGCCGTGCCCCGTGCACCGCGCCGGAAGATCAGCAGCCCGGCGCCGTAGAGCGCGCCGAGCAGCACCCCCGCCGCTCCGCCGGTGACGAGGGTGCGCCAGCCGTACCACCCAAGGGCGACCCCCAGCCCGACCGCCAGCTTGACGTCGCCCAGCCCGATCCCCTGCGGGTTGACGACATAGAGCAGGAGGTAGCCCGCGCCCAGCACCAGGCCGCCCAGCAGCGCCCGCCGCCAGGCCCCGGTCTCCCCCGTGAGCCAGCCGTCGAGCCCCAGCAGCGCCGCCGCCAGCCCGGCGAGCGGCACGGTCAGCGCGTCCGGGAGGCGGCGGACCCGCCAGTCGACGGTCACCAGCAGCACCCCGACCGGCGTCATCATCAGCCAGGCGACGAGTTCCGGCCGTGGTCCGGTGGCCGCTGCCAGGGCCGCACAGGCCACCGCGGTGGCCACCGCCGTCGACAGCACCCCCGGCCCGTACGCCCCGCAGTCCGGGCAGTGCCCCCGCCCCAGCCAGCCCCGCGCCGCCCCCGTGATCGCATGCCCCCCGGGGCAGACCGCGCGCCATTCCTCCTCGGGCCCGACGGCCAACCGGTGGGCGGGCCGCGGTATCAACAGCCCGGTCGCGGCCCCGTAGGCGGCGGCGAGCACCATCAGCATCACTGACACGCGTCGACCCTAGGCGGTTCGGCACCGGCCCTCGGGCGGATCTGCCGCACGGGAGCTGATACAACGCTGTGCATGGCGCGTTGGGAGAACGGCCCGGGGGTGCTGCACGGTGCAAAGACCGGCATTCCGGTGGAGATCGCGGCCTCTTACCGGGCCCGCACTCGCGGATTGCTGGGCCGCGACGGCATCGAGGGGGCACTGTTTCTGACCCCGGCGAGCAGTGTGCACACCTTCCGGATGCGGTTCGCGATCGATGTCGCCTACCTGAGCCGGGACTTCACCGTGCTGTCCGTCCGCACCATGCGTCCGGGCCGGCTGGGTCTGCCCCGCCTCCGCGCCCGGCACGTCCTGGAGGCGGAGGCCGGCACGATGGCGCGCTGGGGCCTGCGCCCGGGCGTCCGGCTCGGCGTCGAGCCCGTCCGCCGGCCCGTGGCCGGTCCCGCGTCCGGCCAGGTCCACGAGCTCTAGGTACTCGCGCCCGGATTCCTGCAGCAGTGCTGTGACGTGACAGTCGTCGGCTGCGGGTCCGTGCGCCGCTAGCGTCGGTCCCATGATTGTCTGGCTCAACGGCACCCACGGTGCGGGCAAAACGACGACGAGTGCACTCGTGCAGCAGCTGATCCCGGATTCACGGGTGTTCGACGCCGAGAAGGTCGGCGAGACACTCATGGACATCACGCCGGGGCTGCCCGTGACGGACAACTTCCAGCACTGGCCGCCGTGGCGGCCGCTCGTGGTCGAGACCGCCCGCCGTGTCCTCGATTACACCGGCGGCACTCTGGTGATGCCGATGACTGTCCTGGTCGAGGAGTACTGGCGCGAGATCAGCACGGGCCTGGCCCGCCATGCCGTTCCGGTACGGCATTTCGTCCTCCACGCTGACCAGGAGACCCTCCGGGGGCGCATCGCGGGCGACACTGTTCTTGGCCCCGACTCCCCGTTCCGTCTCCGATACCTTGAGCCCTATGCCGAGGCGGCCCGCGCGTGGCTGCACGGCGAGGCCGAGGTCGTCGACACCACGCACCTCACGCCCGCCCAGGCCGCCCTGCAGATCGCCCAGGCCGTCAAGGGCTGAGGCTTGCTCCCCCGGCGATTGACGGGTGTGATCTTGCCGAGGCCGGCGACTCAGCAAGCCCCCGAGCAGTGCCTCTGATCACCGGTGTCGGGCTGTGAGGCGCTGTCGGGTGACGTCCCGGACGGCGCCGGACTCCCCTTGGGTGAGCCGCTCCGGATCGTGGCCTTCCCACTCTGGAACAGGCAGCTCCGCGGTGAATCCGTACCCCCGGACCCGGCACCGGTCACGAGGTGCGCGGGAAGCTGACCTCGACCCGGCGGTTCTTCTTGCGGCCCGCCTCGGTGGTGTTGTCGGCGATCGGGTACTGCTCGCCGTAGCCGCGGATCTGGAAGGCGACGGACGAGCCGAGGTCCTTGGCCAGCTCCTGCTGGACGGCGTTGGCGCGCTTCTTGGACAGGACCAGACCATGGCTCGCCGAGCCGAGGTTGTCGGTGAAGCCGAAGACCCGGAGGCTGGTGGCGTTCTGCTTCTTGATCTCCGCCGCGATGGTGCCGATGCGCGACAGGGCGTCCGACGACAGCTCGGCGCTGTCCTTGTCGAACAGGACCTCCGCCTGGAGCGAGAAGGTCACGTTGTCGTTGGTGTCCTGGCGGCGCTCGGAGCCGTCGTCGGTCTCGACGATGGACTTGATGTTGAGGACCTTGGAGGGGGCGAGCTTGGCGCCCTGGACCATCCGCAGATCGGGGTCGTTGGGGTCGATGTGGACCGGGGGGCTGGAGTCCTCGGTCAGGCCCGGCGGATCGGCATGGGCGGCGGGGACCGTCAGCGCCGCGGTCAACAGCAGGGCGACGGCGGCGGTGACGGCCGTACGGGGCGCGCGGCGCCCTCGGGGCATCTGGGTCACGGTCATCGGTGCCCGCTCAGTCCGTGATCTGCACGCTGGCCGGGGGCATGGTCGGCAACTGGAAGTCGACCTGGGTCACCTTGGCCGGCGGCGCCGGGAACTGCGCGAAGATCGGGCGGCTGGCCCCGGGCATCAGACCGCTGAGGCCGGTCGTGCACAGGCATTCGCCATTGGTGTCCCGCAGCACCAGATATCTCTTCTTGCCCGCCTTGTCGACGAGGGTGGCTCCGGAGATGGACGAACGGGACCGCAGCTCGGTCTCGTTGGAGCGCCAGTCGATCGCGTTGAAGGCGCGGTTGCCGTGGTTGGCCACCGTGCCGTTGACGGTGACGAAGCCGCCGGAGTCACGGACGACGGAGTGCAGGGTGACCACCACGCCGTCCGGCCCCTTCATCTCGCCGATCACCTTGTCGGAGTCGGCCGCCGGGCTGCCGGGGCCGCTGCCCTTGGGGGCGGTGCTGCGGACCGGGGGCTTGTCGCCGTCCGTTCCCTTCGTACCGCCGCCACCACCACAGCCGGTCACGACCAGAGCCAGGCCGACAGCGCTCGCCATGGCGACCGCTCCCCTGGCGGCCTTCGTGGTGCGCCGAATGCTCATTGGATGCGATTCCTTTGATCGTCGTCTGGTCGTCTCGGAGTGCGGGTCGGGATGCGGGGGTGGCCGGTCAATGGGCGAGGCGTACGGAATAGAGGTCGGAGGCGTCGGGGAGGTCCCGGAGGTTGTCGGGGTCGAGCGTCCAGCGCTTTCCGTCGCAGGTGAGGTCGAGGGGCGCGGAGCCGTGGCCGTCCTTGCCCTTGCCGCCCTTTCCGTCCTTGCCGCCCTTGTCGCCCTCGTCGGCGCCGTCGCCCGTGCCGTCCGGTCCGCCCGTGCCGTCCTCGGCGGGGTCGAGGGTGCAGCGGGGCGCGACGACGGCCTTCGCCGCGGCCTTCGCCTTGGCGGTGCTGGTGCTCGGGATGACCGAATCGCCCACGGTGTGACGGGTCTCGACCTCGACGGCGAACGAGGTGGGCCAGGAGCCCGGGGTGCAGCCGGAGCCGGGGAGGTCGGCGCCGTTCCGTCCGGCGAACCAGCTCGCGCTCTCGCAGGCCGGATCGGACGACACACCGCGCCCGTTCAACAGGTCCTTCCAGACCGCCGGATTGCTCTCGTAGCTGCCGTCGCGGAGTCCGTCGAGCAGGCCCTTGGTCAGCAGATCGCGGTACTTCTGGCCGGCGGCGAGCGCGGCCGCGTCGGCGGCGGTCTGGGCGCCGTTGCGGGTGGCGGCGGCCTGCCCGACGGCGAAGAAGGCGAGCGCGAGAAAGAGCAGGCCCCCGACCGCCACGATGTAGAGCGGAAAGGCCTGCCCGGCGTCGCGCCGGCGGCGCACGGTGGTGGCCGGCACGACAGCGGCGGCAGCTGCGGCGGGGCCTAAATTCCGACGACGTCGGAGATCTTGTTGGCGATGGCGTTCGCGATCTGGCTGCCGAAGTCCGTGGTCGACAGGACCAGGACGATCGCCACGACCACCGCGATGATGCCGAGGTACTCGATCGAGGTCTGTCCCCGGTCGTTCCCCAAAATACGCTTCGCCATCGTGTTCCCCTCCATGGGCGGCCGTACCACTCTGGTCCGGCTGGTCTGCCCCCGTGATGCCGGCGCGTTCGACCGCGCTCACGACACGAGAAAAGTACGCCGGAACAGCGTGCCCGGAACAGGGCTTCCGTACCCAATCCTCTTTTGGGATCACAGACGGCGGGCGCAACGGCGCATTTCGGCCACTCAGTCGCACCCCACCCACCCCCGTTCCCCCTCCGGAACCATGTCCCGTCCCCCTGCCCATGTGGACCGGGCGGCCCGTCCGCACCATAGTGCGAGCGAAACCGTCCGCCCACCCACTGTGACACAACTCGTTGCTCGTGCGAAGGAGTTGTTGAGAAGCGAGGGGCGCAGCGTTCTCATCCGGCCGGGCGCGGGCGACTGCCGCCGAGCGCGGGCGGCGCGGCGGTCGCCGGGGCCCGGCCGCCCGATGATGTGCATCCGCAAGGGCGATTCGCCGTGGTGACCGTCATTGACGGCGCCGGCCGGGACGCCGGCCGAGAGGGCGGCGTGGGCCGCGCCCGGGAGAACCGGCGCCGGTGCGCCGCGTCCGGCCGGGCGGCGGCCGAAGGCGGGGCCGGAGCCGCCATCCGTGACACGGTTCACTTCCCCATCAGCGAGCCGAAGTCGGTGCCCGACCCCAGGAAGAACCCGGCGATGAGCAGGATCATCGTGGCGGGAACCATGAAGGTGGTGACGACCATCGTGGCCTTGGGGACCGCGCGGGCGGCGCGGCGCCGGGCGTTCTGGGCGTCGGTCCGGCGCATGTCGTTGGCGATCTGGATCAGGGTCTCGACGATCGGCGAACCGAGTTCCTCGCCCTGCTGGAGGGCGGTGACGAACTGGGCGACCTGTTCGGAGTCGTTGCGTTTGCGTAGCTCTTCGAAGGCCGCGCGGCGGCTGACGCCCATGTCCATCTGCCGCAGTGTGATGCGGAGTTCATCGGCCCACGGCCCCTCGTACTTCTCCGCGACCCGGTCGAGTGCCTGACGGAAGCTCAGGCCCGCGCTGACCACGACCGCCAGGACGTCCAGAAAGTCCGGAAGGGTGCGTTCGATGGTGTCCTTGCGCTGGCGGATCGCCGCCCAGATGCCGACCTCGGTCCAGAAGAGACCGAAGAGCACCATCAGGACGCCGAGCAGCGGCTGACCGCGCAGGAACATCACCAGCGCGCCGAAGAACCCCAGGGCACCGTAGACGGCGCGCCGGGCGGCGTACCGGTCGACGGTCAGCCCGCCGGGGTTGCCGGCCAGGTCGATCCGCCGGCGGACCCGGGCGGTGCGCTTGTCGCCCATCAGCCGCAGCACCAGCGGCGCGTAGCGCATCCCGGTGCGGTCCACGGCCGAACCGACCACCGTGGTGCGGGTCGCGCCGACCTCCAGGGACAGTGCCAGGTCGGGCGGCAGCCGGGCCTCACGGCGGTAGAGCGCGATACCGCAGCAGATGCCGGCGACCGAGAGGGCGAAGGCCGCGGCCAGCAGAATTCCGATTCCCATTCCTGTTCCCCTGGGGAGACCGATACCGATGCCGGTGCCGGTGTCTAGACGTCGATCTTGGACAGCCGGCGGATGAAGAAGAACCCGAGCCCGTAGAGGACGAAGGCCGCCACGACCGCGAGCTGGCCGAGGAAGGAGGCGGTCATCCGGTCGATGGCGCCCGGGGCGATGCGGTTCATCAGCAGCAGGGTGCCGATGCCGAGCAGCGGGACGACGTAGGCGGTGACGACGACCTGGGAGAGCTGGGTGCGGACCTCGCGCCGGGTCTCCTTGCGCTCCTCCAGGGTCTTGGTGAGGTTGCGCAGCGAGCCGACGACCGTGCCGCCGGCGCGGTTGGAGAGCACCAAGGTGGTGACGAGCACGACGAGTTCGCGGGACGGCAGGCGTTCGGCCAGCTCACCGAGTGCCTCGTCGACGGAGTGGCCGACGGAGAGCTTGTCGGAGACCTTGGCCAGTTCCTCGCCGGCCGGGGCCTCCAGCTCCTCGGCCGCCATCCCCAGCGCCGTCCGCAGGGCCAGCCCGGCCTGGGTGGCGTTGGCGAGGATCCGGGAGAGTTCGGGCAGCTGGTTGATGAACCTCTCGATGCGCTTCTGCCGCTGCCAGTTGAGGAAGGCGAACGCCGCCCAGACGGCGACCAGCGCGGCGATCGGGCCGAAGAAGGGGGCGAGGACGGCCTGCGCGATCAGCCACAGCGCGAGCACCGCGCCGAGCATGGCGACGAAGAATTCGCCGGGGGTGACGTCCAGGCCGGTGGCGGCCAGCCGCAGTTCGAGACGGCGGCCGAAGCGGGTGCGACGCAGGGCCCGGTCGACGGAGGGGAAGCGGCGCTGCCGTCCGTCGGCCGGCAGCCTGCGCTCGTCGTCGAGCCGGTCGACGACGGCCTGCCGCTGGGCGCGCCCGGCCGCGTACGTCCGTACGCCGGCGATCGCGAGCACCCCGCACAGCAGGGTGGCCCCGATGGCGAGCAGGGCGAGGTGGTTCCCGCCGGTCATGAGAGGGCCTTCCGGGTGGCGAGTTGGGCGTCGTCGGTGGCGACGCCGAAGGCGGGCGGGGTGGGTTCGCTCGCCATGAAGAGGCGTTCGGCGACCCGGCGCGGCAGCGGGAAGTAGCGGAAGCGCCCGTGCACGATGCGGTCGGCGCCCATCGGCTCGGCGTCGAAACGGCAGACCGTCGCGATCCGGTAGTCCTCGTGGCCGCGCGAGTCGAGGATGGCGACCTCGCTGATCCGGCGGGAGCCGTCGGCGTGCCGGGTGAGCTGGACGATGCAGTCGACGGCGCTGTTGATCTGGTCCCGCAGCGCCTCGAAGGGGATCTTGACGTCCGACATGGAGGCCAGGGTCTGCAGCCGCATCAGGGCGTCCTCGGCGCTGTTGGCGTGGACGGTGGCGAGCGAACCGTCGTGGCCGGTCGACATCGCCTGGAGCATGTCGAGGGTCTCGCCGCCGCGCACCTCGCCGACGATGATGCGGTCGGGGCGCATGCGCAGGGAGTTGCGGACGAGGTCGCGGATGGTGATCCGGCCCTTGCCCTCCACATTGGGCGGCCGCGACTCCAGCCGGATGACATGGCTCTGCTGGAGCTGGAGTTCGGCGGCGTCCTCGACGGTGATGATCCGCTCCCCGTCCGGGATCAGGCCGGACAGCGCGTTGAGGAGCGTGGTCTTGCCCGCACCCGTGGCACCGGAGACCACCACGTTGAACTTGGCCCGCACCAGCCCCGCCAGCAGCAGCAGCGTCTGTTCGTCGAGCGTGCCCATGCCGATGAGTTCGGCGAGGGTGTAGGCGCGCGGGAAGCGGCGGATGGTGAGGGTGGCGCCGTTCAGGGCGAGCGGCGGGATGATGACGTTGACGCGCTCGCCGGACGGCAGCCGGGCGTCGACCATCGGATTGGACTCGTCGACCCGCCGGTTGACGGTGGAGACGATCCGCTCGATGGTCTGCATCAGCTGCTCGTGCGAGGCGAAGCGGACGGGCAGCAGCTCGACCCGGCCGGCCCTCTCGACGTACACCTGGTCCGGTCCGTTGACCATGATCTCGGTGATCGAGGCGTCCTCCAGCAGCGGCTCCAGCACCCCGAGGCCGAGTGCCTCGTCCACCACCCGGCGGATGAGCTGGGCGCGTTCGGCGGTGGAGAGGACCGGTCCCTCACGGCTGATGATGTGGCCCAGGACGCGTTCCAGCCGCCCGCGGCGCTCGGCGGCGGCCAGCGAGGACATCTCGGCGAGGTCGATCTCTTCGAGCAGTTTGGCGCGGTAGACAGCGACCATATTGCTGTCCTGGCGCGCCTCGCCGGCCGGCTCGGGTGCGACGATCCGGGCTTTCAGGCTCATCGCGGGGGTGCTCCTTCGTACGTGACCCGGGCGGGCCCGAGGCCCAGGGCGCCGGGTTCCTGCGGGCGGGGCATGGTGGCGCTGCGGCGAGCGGTGCCGAAGTCGGCCACGCCGGGGATGATCGAGGGGATGGTGATCCGCACCGTCGCGCGGACCGAACCGCCGCCGTCGCCGCCCACCGTGATGCCCGCGTCGACCCAGTCGCTCATCGCGGCCCGGCCGGCGGCCTCCGGGTCGGGCGGGTGGTCGGCGGCGTCCATCGAGGCGGTGCGGGCGGCGGCGCGCGCTCCCGTACCGGCCTGCTGGACGACGAACGCCGCCAGCCCGAGCTGGACCACGGCCAGCCCGACGATCAGCAGGAGGGGCAGGAAGCCGAGGAACTCGATGGACACCGTGCCCCGGTCGCGGCCGTGCCCGCGGAGCCGGGCGGGCAGCCGGAGCCGGGCGCGGCCGCGGAGCCGGGAGGCCAGCCGGCCCCGGGCGGGCGGACGGACGCCGCTCACCGGAGGTCCTCCTTCGCGGCGCCGGCCGAGCCCTTCGCCCGCCACGGGAAGCTGCCCGCGCCGGGGAAGAGCACCGGGACGTCGAGGGCGACCCGCGCCTTCCACACCCCTGCTTCGGGGCGGCAGGAAACGGTGGCGCCGCCCCGCCAGGAGCTGGGCAGTTGCTTCTCGGCGGCGGCCTGGCAGGCGCCCTCGCCGCCGCCCTCCGTCGCGGTGCCGGCGCGTGCGCCCCGGTCGGCGGAGTGGGCGGCGAGCGTGTAGGCGTAGCCGACCAGCACCAGCTGCCAGAGCAGCGCGAGGACCAGCAGGATCAGCGGGAGCAGCCCCATGAACTCCACGGCGACCTGCCCCCGGTCGTTGCCGCCCAGTGGGCGCCGCACCGCTCAGCCCTCCTCGTACGGACCGGCCGGATCGAACGGGCCCGAGCCGCCGGCCGCCGCCGCGGAGCCACGCCGCGCACCGAACCGCAGGCCGGACCCCGACCCGGACCCGGAGGCCGGCCCCGGTGCCGTCCCCGAACCGGGAGCCGCCCCCGGCGTTATGGCCTTGCGCCTGCGCCCCGTCAGCGTCGGGCGCGCCCGGTGGCTGCCCCGGCCCTCCCGCCGCACGGCCGGTGACTCGACCAGGCCGAGCTCGCCCGCCAGCGCCCACAGCGCCTGCCGGACCGTCGACCGGCCGTCGAGGTCCTGCATCCGGCCCGCGTCGACACAGGGCTGGAGCTCCTTGAAGGCAGCCGGCACATGGGTCCTGGCGACCTGGGTGCCGGTGGCCTTGGCCACCAGCGGCGGCTGGATCTCGGTGTTACGGGTGAGGCGGTTGACCACGGTCGTGGTGTCCTCCGCCTGACGGATCTGCAGCCGGTCCCACAGCCGCACCTGCCGCTTGGCGGCCCGTACGGCCACCACGTCCGGCGTGGTCACCAGCAGGGCCACATCGGCGAGTTCGACGGCCGCGGCGTTGGCGGACTGCATCTGGGAGCCGCAGTCGACCAGCACCACTTCGTAGCGGGCCCGCAGTGCGCCGATGACCTGGCGGGCCGCCCGGTCGTCGACCTCCTCGCCGCGCTCCCCCTCCTCGGGCGCCAGCAGCAGCCCGAGACCCGTGTGGTGGTCGTGCACCGCGTCCTGGAGCACCCGTACGGAGATGTCCGCGATGCCCGCCAGGTCGGCGATCGAGCGGCGGAACTGGACGTCCAGATAGGAGGCCACATCGCCGGACTGCAGATCCAGGTCCACCAGCGCGACGCTGCGGCCCGCGGCCCGTGCGGCCAGGGCCAGTTGCACGGCGGTGACGGTGGTGCCGACCCCGCCCTTGGCGCCGGTCACGGTCACCAGGGTGCCGGCCGGCCCGGGAGCCGCCTCCGGGCTGCCCCCCAGATGCACCCGTACGCCCGCCGACCACTGGGCGGCGGCCTGCACCCGGGCGGCCAACTCGTCGTAGCCGAGCGGCAGTCCGACGATGCCGCGGGCGCCGGCGTCCATCGCGGCGGAGAACAGCGCGGGCCCGGCGTCCGTGGTGATCAGCACGACGCCGACGGCGGGGAAGCGCAGCGCCACCTCGCGGATCAGCTCCAGCGCCGGTGTCGGACCGATGCGCTCATGGACGAGCACGACCTCGGGGAGCGCCTCGACGGCGGACGGACCGGCCGCGGGCGGGGCGCCTCCGGGAGCCGCGCCGGCCCCCTGGGCGGCGGCGCCGGCCAGGGCGTCGAGCAGCGCGGCGGAGTCCGCGACGGCGGGTGCGGGATCGGCGTCCGGCAACTGGTTGAGCAGCGAGGACACCGCTCGCGCCGCGTCCTGGTCGCCGATCGCCGGGAGGATACGGATGGTCACCTGAGCCTCCGGGTCACTTGTCGCCGTCGAGGGTGTACGTGCGCTGGCCGGGCGGGACGGTGGCCTCGCTGCCGGGGGCGAGCAGGGCGAGCCGTACGTGCGAGGCGAAGGACTCGGCGTACGCGACCCGTTGGGCGTCCTGGGTGTTCAGCGCGAAGGTGATCGGGACGGCGTCACCACCCGGCCGGCCCGCGGTGGTGTCCCCGGGGTCCTTGGCCTCCAGCGGCGTCAGCTTGCCGACGTCGATCACCTGGGCGCCGGAGACGATGACCTTGGAGACCGGCTTGTCCTCGGGGCGCTTGCCCTCGAAGGTGGCGTAGATGTTCACCCGGGCGCCGGGGTTGATCTTGCCGGCCACGCCGGTGGCCGCGTCGATCATGATGGCGATCTCCTGCTGTCCGGCCTTCAGCGCGGGCCGCTCGACGATCATGTCGTCCTGCAACAGCGACCCCTTCTTCAACGGGGTCACCGCGATCCGGCCGCTGACCTTGTCCAGATCGGTCACGGCGGTGGGCGGCAGCCACCGCTGGGGCATCTTCACCTTCTCGAACTGCCCGGGATCCAGCGCTTTATAGGCCGCGACATCCGTCTTCAGCCGGTACGCCGTCTTTTCGGGACCGACCTTGGACTCGACGTTCTTGATCACCGACAGTACGCCGACGAACGCGCCGACCGCACAGAGAACCGACAGGAGCAGCAGGATCACTCCGCGGCGCTGGCGTGAGTTCATGGGGGAGGGACCTCGATCGGGACGGGGAGAGGGGACGGGCGGACGGGCGTTTGACCGGCGGTCGCCGGACGGTGGCGGCCGAGGGGTCGGCCGGAGGGGCGGGGCACGGACGGCCCGGGTGGGCTCAGCGCACGCGGGCCACCGTCCGCGGGGTGCCGGGGGCCTCCGGCCGACCGGACAGGTCCGGGTGCGCGGGGTGCTCCGGGCGGCCGGCGAAGTCGGGGTGGCCGGGCAGGTCCCAGTGGCCGGGGGCACGGGGGCCGTCGGACGCGTAGGGGTTCCCCGGTACCGGGCGCCCGGACCCGTACGGGTTCCCCGGCACTCCCCCGCAGGCCGCCGCGAGATCCGGCCCGCGGACGTCCCACTGCGTCGGCTCCTCGGGCCCGCCACCACGTACGTCCGCCACGTCTGCCGCGTCCGGCACACCGAGCACACCGGCCACACCGGGAGGCGTCACCGGCGAGAGGCCGCGCTCGCCCCACGGCGAGGGAGGCGGCCCGGCCGACGGCGCCGAGGGAGCGGCGGGCTCTCCCGGCACTCCGGAGACGGGAGCCGGGGCGGAAGCGGAACCTGGACCGGGAGCGGCACCGGAGGACAGTCCGGGCATCGCCGGGTGCGGCTGCGCGCCCGACGGGCCGCCCGTCGTCGGGTGCGGGGAGGCAGCGGGAGCAGCGGCGGAAAGCGCCTGCGCCGGGGCAGCGTCCGGCCCCGGCCGGTGTTCCGGGCCCGCTATGGCCGCCGGCCCCTGGCCCGAGCCGCCACCCCCCGCCGCCCGTTCCCTCGCCAGCGGCGCCCCGCAGAACGCACAGCGGTCGCCGAGGAGTTCCAGACCGCACCAGCCGCACTCCTCGCGCCGCACCGAGGCCACCAACTGGCGCAGGATGGACACGTCCGGTATGGCCGCCGCGAATTCGATCAGCTTCTGGGTCCCCCACCACCGGGCGGACTCGTCGGGCAGCCGGGCCTCGAACACCCCCTGCACCCGCCAGGCCGGGGCGAGCGTCCCGGTCACCCACTCGGAGGTGAGCTGGCCGCGGGCGACCGCGAGCTGGGTGGCGAACCCGGGCGCGGGCAGCCCGGCCCCGGTGCTGTGCCGGTCCAGATGCAGCAACTGCGGCTCGGGATGGGCCAGTACCGCGAAGTGCGCACCGGGCAGCCAGGACTTCACATGGGACCGCAGGTCGACCTCGATCCGGTCCAGGCCGCTGACGCTGCCCAGCAGGGCGCCGGCGTGAAGGTAATGGCTCAGCAGCCGGGCGGCGCTGGCCAGCACGCCGGGACTGAAGTCGCACAGCGACAACTGCCGTAGCTGCCGGGCGAGTAGCGCCACGCCCAGCGGCGGCAGCGACAGCGGGACGATGGCGATCCGGTCGCTCTCCAGGACGGCGCGCAGGGTGTGCAGCCGGCGGACGTGTTCCGGCGGGCAGGCCGAGGAGTACAGCACGATGAGGTGGCCGTGGTGCTCCAGGACGGCGCTGGTCTCCGTCAGGGCGTCGTCCAGCGGCTGGAGATGCGGGGCCCGCAGGACGACGGCGGCCGGGGTCTGCCGGTCGGTCGCGGGCAGCGCGAGGTCCGGGCTGGTGACGGCAATCGCGGTCGGCACGTCGCTCCCCCACTCCCTCCGGCCGCCGGGGGCCCCGGGACCGCGGATCGGCACAGCTCTGCGCCAGAGGCGCCATACGCTCAGCACTTTATCCACAGAGATACGTCCCAGAGAACACGTTCTGGGCTACTCGTCATGACCATCACCCCGTAGGGAAATGGCGGATACCGGCCCAGCGGCGCTCGCCGGAACGTCCCCTTCCGGCACATCCCTTGACAGGACGAAGGGTCCGCACCGCGTGATTCGGCGCACGCGGGGGCCCTGGGAAGCTCGCGTCCACGCCGCTCCCGTCCCGCACACCGCCGGGCCCGGACACCGCCAGGTCCCGTGCACCCGGTGCACGGGACCTGGCGTCGCGCTGCGCGTCATATCACCTTGCGCTGCATGTCACCTCGCGCGTCACCTCACCCGCGGCCGGCCGCCGGCTTCGGCAGCGCGCACCCGGCCGCGCTCAGGTCCAGCTTGTTGCCGACACCGAAGCACTTCGGTATCCCGTAGGTCTCCTCCGCGTAGTTGATGCCCTGGTGCACCGTGACGTTGCCGTTCTCGTCGACCTCGCACGGGTTGTTGACGGTGCACTTCTCGCCGTCCTCGTTACCCGTGTTGTTGATGGCCGCGACCTTGCCGGTGGCGGTGTCGATCACCGGAGATCCGGACGTACCGCCGATCGTCTTGCACTGCGGGGTGTAGCGGACCGAGTCCTTCCAGCTCCAGTCGCCCTCCTTGAGGGTGGGCACGAAGCCGTCGATGTTGCAGGAGTAGATCTTCTTCCAGTAGCCGGAGACGACGCTGATCGCCGCGCCCTTGGCCGGGTGGTCGGTGGCCAGCTCCAGTGGCTTGATCCCGTACTTCTGCTCGATCTGGGCGTAGGTCGACGAGGTCTCGTACAGCGAGACGTCGGTGTCGGTCATGGTGGCGTACGCGATCTTGGTGGCCCGGATCGTGCCCGCCCGGCCGGCCGACTTGTTGAGCAGGGTGAAGCTGCGGCTGGACCGCTGGTCGACGACGACCTCGCCGGGACCCGGCATACCGCTTTCCAGACAGTGGCCGTTGGACATCACCAGGGCCGGGTCGTTCGGCTGCGAGGTGGGCATCCGGACGACCGAGCCGGAGCAGTTGCTCAGCGCGACGGTGCCGGCGAAGTCCACCGCCTTGGTCTTCTGCGTACGGTGCTGCGCCCCGTCCTGCGGCGCCGCGTGGGCCGTTCCGACGGTGCCCACCAGGGCTGCGGCTCCCAGCACGGCCGAGGCCAGGGCGCCGACGAGAGGTCTGTTCATGTGGGGGTCCTCTCAGCTTCTGTCACCGAAGCCCCTTGAGGTGGCTTCGGCTTTGTCGTGCGCATTGTTGGCGCCACCGCCGTAGGTGGCAATCAATTCGCCGAAACTGATGGGCAGTTGCCGGACAGGCGTCGCCGGAACACCCGTCGAGGACACCCCCGCATCTGGCCGTGGAACGCCTTGACCCGGCCATGCCAACGCGCCACTCTGACGCCGTCGCTTCGCCTCACACCCCACAGGAGACCGCATGCGACCACGTCTCCGCGGCGGACGCACCACCGTCCTCGCCGCGCTCCTCTCCCTCGCGCTCGCCGCCCCGATCGCGGCCGCCCAGGCACAGGCCGCCCCCTCCGACGAACCCGCCGCCGGCACCACGGCGCACTCCGAACTCCCCCATCAGTACGAGGTGTCCGGCCCCGCCACCGCCGCACAGCGCACCGCCCTCACCGCGACCGGCGCCACCATCGACGAGGTCCACGCCCGGAAGGTCGTCATCACGGCGAACCGCGCCCAGGCCCGCGCCGCCCGCCGACTCGGCCACACCCTCCGCAGGTTGCCCGACCCGCCGGCCACCGGGCCCGCGTCACCCACCGGCACCCGCGTCAAGGACTTCCCCTCCGGCTACACGAAGTACCACACCTACGACGAGGCCACGAAGGAGATCGACGCCCTCGTCGCCAAGTACCCGGCCCTCCTGAGCAAGCAGGTCATCGGCACCTCCCACGAGGGCCGCGCCCTCCTCGCCCTCAAGCTCAGCAAGAACGTCACCAAGGACGAGGCGGAGCCCGAGGTCCTCTTCACCGCCCACCAGCACGCCCGGGAACACCTCACGGTCGAGATGGCCCTGTACCTCCTGAACGAGTTCACCTCCAAGTACGGGACCGACCCGCGCATCACCAAGATGCTCGACTCCCGCGAGATCTGGGTCGTCCCGGACCTCAACCCGGACGGCGGCGCCTACGACATCGCCTCCGGCTCGTTCCGCAGCTGGCGCAAGAACCGTCAGCCCAACGCCGGTTCGAGCAGCGTCGGCACCGACCTCAACCGCAACTGGGACTTCAAGTGGGGCTGCTGCGGCGGCTCCTCGTCGAGCCCCTCCTCCGAGACGTACCGCGGCCCGTCCCCCGCCTCCGCCCCCGAGGTCCAGGTCATCACGAAGTTCGTCCGCAGCCGGATCGTCGGCGGCAAGCAGCAGATCAAGGCCGCCATCGACTTCCACACCTACAGCGAACTGGTCCTGTGGCCCTTCGGCTTCACCGACGACGACACCGGCCCCGGCATGACCCGGGACGACCACGACGCCTTCGCCGCCATCGGCAAGGACATGGCCGCCACCAACGGCTACACCCCCGAACAGTCCAGCGACCTGTACATCACCGACGGCTCGATCGACGACTGGCTGTGGGGCGACCAGAAGGTGTTCGCCTACACCTTCGAGATGTACCCGTCGTCCTTCGGCTCCGGCGGCTTCTACCCGCGCGACACCGTCATCCCGAAGGAGACCTCCCGTAACCGCGAAGCGGTGCTCCGGCTGCTGGAGATCGCCGACTGTCCTTACCGCGCGATCGGGAAGGAAGGGCAGTACTGCAAGGGCAGTTGACCCGGCCACTGCCGGAACGAGCGGCGGGCCGCGCCGCAGCGGCGCGGCCCGCCGCACCCCGCGCGGGTACGGGCACGTACGCCTAGAGCAGGTGGTCGGCCTTGCCGGCCTTTATCTCGCGGATGAGCGTGCGGAGAGCTTCACGGGTGTCGGTCACGTAGGCGTCCTCGGCGCCCGCTACGGCGATGTAGGCGTTGCCTTCCTCGTCCGTACCGAGACGAAAACACGCCGAGCCTTCGGCGCAGAACGGCTCTTCCCAGCGAATATCTCGCATGACGACCTTCCTAGAGCAAGTGATCCGCCTTGCCGGCCTTTATCTCGCGGATGAGCGTGCGAAGGGCGTCGCGGGTGTCGGTCACGTAGGCGTCCTCGGCACCCGCCACCGCGATATAAGCGTTGCCCTGACCGTCGGTACCTATGCGAAAGCAGTTGTTACCTTCCGCGCAGAAGGGGTCTTCCCAAGAGATCTGAGCCATGTGGCCCTCCTCAGAGCTGACGGACGATGTGGTGGATAAAGTCCCGCGATTCGCGCACGCCGAGCGTACGGGCGTGCATCCAGTCCATGTGCTCCCGGTACTTGGCGAGCTGAGCATCGGCATGGGTGAATTCGGGACCGTGAGCCGAGTCCAACTGGACGGTGTCCAGTGGCGGCACATCGCCTTCGGCGTACAGAACGGCATGCCCGGCGCCCGGGAATGCGCCCGCCTCAACGGGAAGCACACGCACCTCGACGTTCACCAGCTCGGACACCTCACAAAGATGCTGGAGTTGTTCTCGGGTCACAGCGCGCCCACCGAACTGCATGCGCAGGGCGGACTCATGAACGTATGCGACATAGTTGACGGGGTTGTCGCGTTCCAGAATCTGCTGGCGACGCAGCCGGAAGACCACTCGTAGCTCCACCTCTGACCTGGGCAGAGGTGGCAGCGCGGCGTCGAAGATGGCGCGTGCGTATGCACCCACTTGAAGCGGTCCGGGCAAATGCACGGCCTGTTCGGACCGCAGTCGCCTAGCGTGCCATTCCAGCTCGGCGACATCCAGCAACCCTTGAGGGAGACTCCCCCTGAACTGTTCCCACCATCCGCGACTGCGGGAGTTGGCCAGTTCCGCCAGGGCATCGACGTATCGCTGGTCCGAGCAGTCGTAGTTGCTGGCGAGCATCCGTACGCGTTCAGGTGAAGTGGAGCGGATGCCGGACTCCATATTGGAGACCTTCGTTCGGTCCAAACCAAGCAGACCTGCTGCGTATTCAGTGGTGCGACCTGCCGCGACGCGCATTTTGCGCAGCTCGGCACCCAGGCGCCTCTGGCGCTCTGTGGGCGTGGCCCTGGTGGGCATCGGCGCCCCTCCCTCCCACTCGGTGACGTCAGTCTGCATGACGCACGTGGCACTGATCCAGTTCGCGGGAGGCAATGTGCGAGACGAGGTGGCACATGAGCCACCCGTACCCCTACAGTCAGTAACACAACGCTCACGCTCCACGCAGTCGGAAGCGCATCGCGCGAGCCTGCCCGCATTTCCTCCTACCCTGGGAGGGGCGGGCCCGCGCCAGGGAGACAGGCCACCGGCTGTCGCACATCAACCACCCGTGTTCACAAGGGAGTTGTTATGCCCACAGCCATGTCCGTCTGCCCGCACCCCCTCGATATCCGCACACCCCGCGTGCCGGAGAACCTGGCGTACAGCCTCACTCTTCCCGCTGCGCTCGCCAGCCCGGCCGTCGCGCGGTCCGCCGCCCGGACGATCCTGGAGGCACACGGACTACATGACGTGACCGACGCCGCGACCCAGGTGATCGGTGAACTCGCCGCCTGTGCATGCCTGTTCACGCCGTCCGACAGCGTCTATCTGTCGCTGCGCTATCGCGATGACGCGCTGCGCATCTGCCTCTACGACGGGCACCCGCGCCATACTCACCGCCGTCTCGCAGCGGCCTGTGACGGCAGGCGGCGGTCTCTGCTTCTGCTGCTGGCCTGTGTGATGCACGCCTGTGACGGTGAGTGGGGGTTCGGGGAGTCGTCTGACCCCGGGGACGGAACGCGGTTGTGGGCGGTGCTGCCGCGCGAAGGGGCACGGGCGTACGGGCGCGCGGCGTGATGCCGTTGGGGCGCCCGGTGCCGGGCGCCCCAACGGCGTACGTACGAAGGCGGGAGCCGCCACCAGCGACTACACGACCAGACTCACCAGCGCCGCCACCGCGAACCCGGCCACCGAGAGCACGGACTCCAGCACGGTCCATGACTTGAGCGTGTCGCGCTCCGTGATCCCGAAGTACTTGCTGACCATCCAGAAGCCCCCGTCGTTCACATGCGAAGCGAAGATCGAGCCCGCCGAGATCGCCATGATGATCAGCGCCAGATGGGCCTGTGACATGCCCTGGCCCTCGACGAGGGGGACGACGATGCCGGCCGTGGTGACGATGGCGACGGTGGCCGAGCCCTGGGCGACGCGCAGGACGAGGGAGAGGAGGTAGGCGAGGACGATGACCGGCAGGCCGACGTTGTGGAAGGTGTCGGAGAGGGCGGTGGCCACGCCGCTGCCCTTGAGGACGGCGCCGAAGATCCCGCCGGCGCCGACGACCAGGATGATGTTGCCGACCGGCTTGAGGGACGCGGTGGAGACCCGCTCCAGGGACTTGCGGGACCAGCCGCGGCGGATGCCCAGCAGGTAGTACGACATCAGCAGGGCGAGGGTCAGGGCGACGAAGGGGTGGCCGAAGAACTCGATCACCGAGCGGCCGGTGGAGGGGGCCATGGCGATGGAGGAGAAGGTCGCCAGGAGGATGAGGAGCAGCGGGGTGCCGATGATGGTGAGGACGGTGCCCAGGGAGACCGGCGCCTCGGGCGTCCGCGCACCGGCCGCTGCCTTCTCCGCGGTGACCGCGGCCTTGGCCTCCTCGGCGGCCTCGACCATGTCCTGCGGGACGCCGACGAAGAGGCGCTTGCCGATCCAGGCCGCGTAACCCCAGGCGGCGAGCACCGCGGGGATGCCGCAGAGGATGCCCATGAGGATGATCCAGCCGAGGTCCACCTTGAACAGGCCTGCGGCGGCGACCGGGCCGGGGTGCGGCGGCAGGAACGCGTGGGTCATGGACAGGCCCGCGAGGAGCGGCATGCAGTAGAGCAGGATCGACTTGCCGCTGCGCTTGGCGGCGGCGTAGACGATCGGCGCCAGGACGAAGATGCCGACGTCGAAGAAGACCGGGATGCCGAAGATCAGGCCGGTCAGGCCCATGGCGAGCGGTTCGCGCTGCTCGCCGAAGAGGCGGAGCAGCCGGGAACTCAGCACCTCCGCGCCGCCGGAGACCTCCAGGATCGCGCCGAGCATGGTGCCCAGGCCGATGATGATGGCGACGTGCCCGAGGATGCCGCCCATACCGGTCTCGATCATCGAGACGGCGTCGGATTTCTGCACCGTGCCGAAGAGTTCGGTGACGGAGAGCCCGGCGGCCAGGCCCACCGCTATGGAGACCGTCAGCAGCGCGACGAACGGCTGCAGCCGGACCTTGATGATCAGGACGAGGAGCAGGGCGATGCCCAGGGCGGCGACCGTGAGGAGCCCCGCGGTGCCCGGTATGAGGGCGGGCAGTCCACCCGTATGGGGTGGTGGTGGCGGGGTGGCGGGCGTGGCGGCGAGGAACATGGGGTGACTCCGTTGTCAGGCAGGGGCGGATCCCGGGAGGTCCGGGGAGTCCCCTGGAAGGCATCTCCAGGCAGGGGGGACCGCGGCACGGCGCCCCGTCGGTACGGGGCGCCGTGCCGTGCGGCGAGCGGTGCGCGTGCGGTGGCGCTAACGGCAGGCGGGGCAAGGGGTTCGGTGCCTCAGCTCAGGACCGCGAGGGCGTCGATCTCGATGAGCAGGCCCTTGGGCAGACCGACGTAGACGGTCGTACGGGCCGACGGAGCCTCCTTGAGGCCCTGCTCCTCGAAGTAGGCGTTGTAGATCTCGTTCATCTCGGCGAAGTGGTCCACGTCGGTGAGGTAGACGCGGATCATCATCGCGTCGTCCCAGCTCGCGCCGCCCTCTTCGAGGATGGCCTGGACGTTGGCGAGGGTCTGCAGGGTCTGCTCGCGCAGGGTGGGGCCGGCCGGGGTGGGGGCCTGTCCCTCGACGGCGGGGAGGAAGCCGACCTGGCCCGCGACCTGGAGGATGTTGCCCTTCTTGACGCCGTGGGAGAACTTCGCGGGCGGAGTGGTGTGGGTGGCCGGGGTGAGCGCGATCTTCTCGGTCATGGTGTTCAGGCTTCCTGTACGGGACCAGTGGTTACTGGGGAATTGCGGTTCCGGAGTACTCCCGGCTGATGGTGTCGGCGGTGCGGCGCACCAGCGGGAGCAGGGTGAGGAGTTCCTCGGCGGTGACGACGACGTTCGGCGCGGAGACCGACATGGCGGCGACCAGACGCCCGTCCGCGCCGCGGATGGGCGCCGCGACGCAGTTGATGGACTCCTCGTGGCCACCGAGGTCGGTGGCCCAGCCCTGTTCGCGGACCTTGGCCAGTTCGGCGAGGAACGCCGTGGCGTGGGGTGTCGAACGGGACGTGTAGAGGGGGTAGTCGAGCTTCTCCGCGAGGGCGCGGCGCTCGGGTTCGGGCAGGTCGGCGAGGAGCAGCTTGGCGACCGCGGCGACGGTGAGCGCGACGGGCTTGCCGATCCGGGAGTACATCCGGACCGGATAGCGGCTCTCGACCTTGTCGATGTAGAGGACCTCGTTCTCCTCGTGGACCGCGAGGTGGACGGTGTGACCGCACCTCTCGTTGAGGGCGACGAGGTGGGGGTGGGCGATTTCGCGTACGTCGAGGTTCTCGACGGCCTGCTGGGCGAGGGCGAAGAGCCGGGCGCCGAGGCGGTAGCGCTGGTCGGACTGGCGGTAGACGAGGCCGTGTTCGTGGAGGGTGCGCAGGAGGCGGAGGGCCGTGGACTTGTGGACACCGAGCCGGTCGGCGACCTGTCCCAGGTCGGCGGGCCCCTCGGCGAGCAGCGGCAGGATGCTCAACGCTCGGTCGACGGTCTGGCTCATGCGCGGACCTCGCTGTGCCCGGCTCCGCCTTCGGCCGGCGCGTGCCGCTCCGTGTTCCGCTCGCACTGCTCACTCATGCTCGTGCCTCGCTTCGCTGGGCCCTGACGTTGCCGGGGGCGCACCTCTCGATGGTTCTCGCGCCTCGCTCGTTCACCGTGTACGTACCTCCTCGTCGGCCCTGCGGCCGGAAGCGTCGGCTTCGGTCCAGCCGGGGCCGAGGTGCAGTCTCCCCCAGGCCGCGTCGTCGAGGTCCGCCAAGCGGTCGGCGTGTGCGCGGCCGGGCGGGGTCGCGAGATCGCCCGGGACGGTGAGGGCCGCGGCGGCCCAGAGGTGGCCGTGCCGGATGCGGGTGCGGACCGGCAGGCCGCGCAGGGTGGCGGAGAGGAATCCGGCGGCGAAGGCATCACCGGCGCCGGTGGCCGCCACGAGATCGACGTTCAGGGAGGGGACGAAGGTGGCGGTGCCGACGGGGTCGCCGCGGCGCTCGCCGGTCGCGGTGCCGGGGGCGGGGTCGCCGCGCTCGCCGGTCGCGGTGCCGGCGGCGTCTTCGCGGAGACGGCCGTTCGCGGTGGGGCGCTGGAACACGGTGGCGCCGTCCTTGCCCTGCTTGACGACCAGGAGGGCCGGTTCCGGCAGCGCGTCGCCGATCTCCCGCGCCCCGTGCAGGCCCCATGCGTCCCGGGCCTCGTCGTCGCCGACGAAGACCAGGTCCGCGCCCCGCGCCAGTTCGAGCAGCTCCTGCGCCTGTCCCGGCTCACGCCACAGCCCCGGCCGGTAGTTGACGTCGAACGAGAGCAGCGGACGCCCCGGGCGGCGGGCGGTCAGCTCACGCATCAGGCCGAGGCAGTCCGCGGACAGCGCCGCCGTGATGCCGGACAGGTGCAGGACCCGGCCGGAACGGATCGCGCGGGGATCCATGTCCGCGGCCGTCATGGCGGAGGCCGCGGAACCGGCGCGGTAGTAGGCGACCTCGTGGGTGTCGCCGGCGCGGTCGCCCGCGGTGCGGAAGTAGATGCCGGTGGGGCGCAGCGGGTCGCGCTGGACGTGGGTGGTGTCGACGCCGCAGTCGGCGATGGCGGCCAGCAGGTGGTCGCCGAAGCCGTCGGCGCCGACCCGGGAGATCCAGCGCGCGGTGTGGCCGGTGCGGGCGAGGGTGCAGGCGACGTTGGACTCGGCGCCGCCGATGGCGCGGTCGAAGGAGGGGACGTCGGCGAGTCGGCCGGGCAGGTTCGGCAGGAAGGTGACCATGGACTCGCCGAGACAGACGACGTCGACGTCCGGAACGGGTGCGCCGTCCCTGACGGGGGTGTCGCCGGCGTTCGAGGACCTGGTCACGATCGGTTCCGCTCCTTCGCTGTGGTGCCTGCCCGGACCGGGTGCCGCACCGGGTTCCGGCCGTGGACCCCGGCCGGATTCCGGCCGTGTGCCGTACCGGGTTCCGGCCGTGTGGCGCACGGCGGGCCGGCCGTTTGCGGCGGCGTTTCCCACCATTGACCGGGCGATGGCTCGGATGTTAGACAGCGGTAAGCGAGATGCGCAACGAGTGTTGCAGACAGTGCAACAGGAACTTTTGAGGAGGCCCCATGGCCGGCGAACGGCTCGCGCAGGGACTCGAGGGACTGGCGGAAGAGCGGGTCGATCACCGCTTCAAGGCACTCCCCCCGGACGCCGAGGGCCGGACCGTCGGCCAGCTGGCCGCCGAGCGCCGCAACCTCTTCCGGGACGGGTTCACCACCCCCGTCCTCGCCCTCTCCGCCGAGTCGGTCGCCCACAACCTGACGCTGATGGAGACCTACGCCGAACGGCACGGCCTGGCCTTCGCCCCGCACGGCAAGACCTGCATGGCGCCCCAGCTCTTCGCCCGCCAGCTGGCGCACGGCGCCTGGGGCATCACCGCCGCCGTCCCCCACCAGGCCCGCGTCTACCGCCGTTACGGCATCGACCGGATCTTCCTGGCCAACGAGCTCGTGGACGCGGCCGCGCTGCGCTGGCTCGCCGGTGAGCTCGCCGCCGACCCCGGCTTCCGCTTCCAGTGCTACGTCGACTCGCTGCGCGGCATCGAGCTGATGGACACCGCGCTGCGCGAGGCCGGCGCCACCCGACCCGTGGACGTCGTCGTCGAGCTCGGCGCGGGCGAGGGCGCCCGTACCGGGGTGCGGACCGAGGCCGAATGCCTGGAACTCGCCGACGCCATCGCGGGCGTGGACACCCTCCGCCTGGTCGGCGTCGCCGGCTACGAGGGCGAGGTGCCCGACGCCACCCCCGAGCGGGTGACCGCCTGGCTGCGCCGACTGGTCGCCCTGGCCGTGGAGTTCGACAAGGCGGGCCGGTTCACCGACCTGGACCAGATCATCGTCAGCGCCGGCGGCAGCGCGTGGTTCGACGCGGTCGCCGACGTCTTCGCCGAGATCCCCGAGCTGTCCGCGCCGGTCCTCAAACTGCTGCGCTCCGGCGCGTACGTCTCCCACGACGACGGCCAGTACCGCAAGCTCACCCCCTTCAACCGCGTCCCGGAGGAGGGCGCCCTGCAGCCCGCCTTCCGCCTGTGGGCGCAGGTCGTCTCCCGCCCCACCCCCGAGCAGGCGTTCCTCAACGCGGGCAAGCGCGACGCGGCCTACGACCTCCATCTGCCGGAGGCCCAGGTCGTACGGTCCGGCCGGGACGGCACCCTGCGCCCGGCCGACGGGCTCACCGTCACCGGCCTGTCCGACCAGCACGCCTGGGTCAGCACCGAGCGGGCCGGCGACCTGGAGGTCGGCGACTGGGTCGGACTGGGCCTGTCACACCCCTGCACGTCCTTCGACAAGTGGCAGCTGATCCCGCTGGTCGAACAGGACGGCACGGTCACCGATTACATCCGCACCTTCTTCTAGACCTGCTCCCGGTCCGGCTGCGGGCCTGCTTCCGGACCTGTATCCGGACCTGGGGGCGAGGGCTCGCCGGCCCCCTCCACGACCCCGGCGGTGCGTGCCGATCCCCCGCGGCGCGCGCCGCCGGTCCTCCGCCCGGGGCCCTCAGGCGCAATGGCCCCCGCCCCCAAGGCCCCTGACGGACCGAGTTCCGAGGCGCCCCCGGGAACGAAGCCCCGAAGACCCGGGGCACCCACGCACCGAGGCACCAGGCCAGGCACCAGGCACCAGGCACCGAGAAAGGCAGCCCCAGCCATGGACACCGTGCTCCGCGACGTCCGCGTCCTCGACGGGTCCGGCGGTCCGTCCTACCGCGCCGACGTCGCGCTTTCCGAGGGCCGGATCGCCACGATCCACCGCGAGACGGACGGCGGCCCGCGGCCGGGCGCCGCCCGTGTGGTGGACGGCCAGGGCCTCGCCCTCTCCCCCGGCTTCATCGACATGCATGCGCACAGCGACCTCGCGCTGCTGCGTGACCCGGCGCACGAGGCGAAGGCCGCCCAGGGCGTCACCCTCGAAGTCCTCGGCCAGGACGGTCTGTCGTACGCGCCGGTCGACGACCGGACCCTCGCCGAGGTCCGGACCCAGATCACGGGGTGGAACGGTGGGGGCCCCGGGGACACCTCCGTCGACTTCACCTGGCGCACGGTCGGCGGCTACCTCGACCGCCTCGACCACGGCTTCGACGGCCAGGGCATCGCCGTGAACGCCGCCTACCTCGTCCCGCAGGGCACCGTCCGGATGCTCGCCCTCGGCTGGGACGACCGCCCCGCCACCGCCGACGAGCTGACGCGGATGAAGCAACTGGTCGCCGAGGGCCTGGAACAGGGCGCTGTCGGGCTGTCCTCCGGTCTGACGTACACCCCCGGCATGTACGCCTCCGACGCGGAACTGACCGAACTGTGCCGGGTGGTGGCCCGCTACGACGGCTACTACTGCCCGCACCACCGCTCCTACGGAGCCGGCGCCCTCCAGGCGTACGAGGAGATGGTGGCGCTCACCCGCGAGGCCGGCTGTGCGCTGCATCTGGCGCACGCCACCATGAACTTCGGCGTCAACGAGGGCCGCGCGCCCGAGCTGCTCGCGCTCCTGGACAGCGCGCTGGACGCCGGCGCGGACCTCACCCTCGACACCTACCCGTACACCCCGGGCTGTACGACGCTGGTCGCGATGCTGCCGAGCTGGGCGAGCGAGGGCGGCCCCGAGGCGATCCTCGCCCGCCTCCGCGACGAGGCGACGGCCGAGCGGATCCGCCGGGTCATGGAGGTCGACGGGGCGGACGGCTGCCACGGGGTGCCCATCGCATGGGACACCATCGAGATCTCCGGTGTCGCGGACCCCGCGCTGTCCGGCTACGTCGGCAAGACCGTCGCCCGCAGCGCGGCGGAGCGCGGTGCGGAGCCGTGGGCGACCGCCCGGCGGCTGCTGATCGACGACCGTCTGGGCTCGACGATCCTGCAGCACGTCGGCCACGAGGACAACGTCCGCCGGATCATGCGCCACCGCGTGCACACCGGCGGCAGCGACGGCATCCTCCAGGGCCACAAGCCGCATCCGCGCGCGTACGGGACCTTCCCCCAGTACCTCGGCAGGTACGTCCGCGAGCTGGGCGTGCTGTCGCTGGAGGAGTGCGTCGCGCATCTGACCGGCCGCCCGGCCGCCCGCCTGCGGCTCCCCGACCGCGGCCTCGTCCGTGAGGGCTACCGCGCCGACCTCGTCCTCTTCGACCCCGGGACGGTCGCCGCCGGCTCCACCTTCGAGGCCCCGCGCACCCTGCCCGTCGGCATCCCGCATGTGCTGGTCGACGGCCGCTTCGTGATCGAGGACGGCCGCCGGACGGATGTCCTGGCGGGCCGGTCGGTACGGCGGACGGCTACGGGCCGGGGCTGAGTACCCGCCTGAACAAAAGCCCGCCGCCGCCCCGTCTCGCGGGGCGGCGGCGGGAACGCTCTCCCGGGTGGCCCGGGATCAGACCGCCGGAGCCGGGTAGGTCGGGTACTCCACGCCGGAGACGTGCTGGACGACCCGGATGACCTGGCACGAGTAGCCGAACTCGTTGTCGTACCAGAGGTAGAGGATCGCGTTGTCGCCGTCGACCTTGGTCGCACCGGCGTCGACGATCGAGGCGTGCCGCGAGCCCATGAAGTCGCTCGACACCGCGTCGGGGGCGGTGGTGAAGTCGATCTGGCGCTTGAGCGGCGAGGTCAGCGACACGTCGCGGAGGTAGTCGAGGACCTCCTGGCGGGTGGTCTCACGGCCGAGCCGCAGGCTGAGGATCGCGATCGACACGTCCGGCACGGGGACCCGGATCGAGCTGCCGGTGATCGGGGCCGTGAGCTCGGGCAGCGCCTTGGCGACGGCCGAGGCGGCACCGGTCTCGGTGATGACCATGTTGAGCGGCGCGGAGCGGCCGCGACGGTCGGCCTTGTGGTAGTTGTCCAGCAGGTTCTGGTCGTTGGTGAACGAGTGGACGGTCTCCACGTGGCCGCGCAGCACGCCGTACTCGTCCGCCATCGCCTTCAGCGGCGGGACGATCGCGTTGGTGGTGCAGGAGGCGCAGGACAGGATCTGCTCGTCCGGCTTGATGGTGTCGTGGTTGACGCCGTGCACGATGTTGGGGACGTCGCCCTTGCCCGGCGCCGTCAGGACGACCTTGTCGATGCCGGGGCGCAGGTGCTTCGACAGGCCCTCGCGGTCGCGCCACTTGCCGGTGTTGTCGATGAGGATGGCGTCCTTGATGCCGTACGCCGTGTAGTCGACCTCGGAGGGGTCGTTGGCGTAGATCACCTTGATCTCGTTGCCGTTGGCGATGATCGTGCTGTTCGCCTCGTCGACGGTGATCGTGCCCTGGAACTGCCCGTGGATGGAGTCGCGGCGCAGCAGCGAGGCGCGCTTGACGATGTCCTGCTCGCCGCCCTGCCGGACGACGATCGCGCGCAGCCGCAGGCCGTTGCCGGAACCGGACTTCTCGATCAGCAGGCGGGCGACGAGACGGCCGATGCGGCCGAAGCCGTAGAGGACGGCGTCGCGCGGCTCGCGGCGCTCGATCTTGTCGGCACCCGTGGCGCCCGCGACGGCCTCGGCGGTGAACTCCGCCACCGAGAGACCGCGGTCGTCGGTCCGGTACGTCTCGGCGAGCAGGGCGATGTCGATCTGCGACGGGCCGAGGTCGAGCGAGGTGAGAGCCTGCAGAAACGGCAGCGTCTCGGTGACCGAGAGTTCCGCACCGGCGATCTGCCGGGCGAACCGGTGGGTCTTGAGGATGCTGACCACCGACTTGTTCACCAAGGAGCGGCTGTGCAGCAGGACCGTCACGTCCCGCTCGCGGTGCAGCTTCCCGATGATCGGGATCATCGACTCCGCGATCTCCTCGCGGTTCTTCCAGTTGGTGAACGAGTCGTCATTGACAGCAGTCACAGGCTTATCTTTCGAGCTAGGCGGTGCTCATATGCTAGCGCGCCGCCATTTTCATCATTCAAACGGTGCCCCTCGACCCGGATGTCATGATCGAATCTCGCTGCCGCGCCGGGGCCGGAATGCGCCGGTATGCGGGGTGATGGTGTCCGGATTTGCTGGCGTTTGCGCGCCTCTGCCGCTGAGCGGTCCTTGCCGTGAGAGCGCGAGGTGCCGACCCCTCGGGGTGCTGCCCCGGGCGGACCGGCGAGGGCCCGGAAAGCCTCCGCGCCGATCGGCGACCCGCGACGCCATCGACGCCGCGCTCCGCGCATCCAGGGCCGCGGGACCGCGGATCTAGGGCCGCACCGCATCCGGCGGCGGTTCCGCCTGGGCGGCGCGCACGATCAGCCGCTCGATCTCGGTCCCGCTGCTCGTCAGATGCGCGCCCAGCTCCCGGGCCACCGCCTTGCGTTCCGGGGTGACGCGGCCCGCGTAGAAGACGACCGGGCCGGTGTAGCGGCCGTCACGGCGCAGGCGGGCGATGTGCTCCAGGCCCTCCCGCGGATTACCGTCCCGCTCGATGTCGGAGATGATCAACGTCGGCGTCTCCACGGCCAGGGCGTCGTCGGCGGCGCCGGAATCCCTGGCGATCCGCACCACCGCGCCCGCCGCCCTGAACGCGCCTGCCAGCAAATCGTTGTTCCGCGGATGGTCGTCCACCCACAGGATGTGCACGCCCCGCAACAGTGCGCCGTCCGCGCGGGGCGCCGTGGTCTGCGCCGCGCCGTACGCCGGCGCCGGTGTCTGCGTCCCGGGCGGCGACGGCCGGAGGTGCGCGGCGGGCTCCGGCTGCACTGCGGCCCCCGCACGCAGCCGGAGCAGCAGCTCCTCGGACCGGGGCAGCGCCACCAGACCGTCGATCAGCGAGGTGAACTCCTGGTTGGCCACCATGTCGGGGAACCCGCTGGGCAGTTGGCGCTCCAGCCGGCTCAGCACCTCGCCCCGCCGGTCCACGTCCCCTTCCGGAAGATCGTGCTCTCGCAGGAAACGGGCCACCGTCGGCAGCTCCGCCGCGGGGATCGGACCGGGGGTCCGCAGCAGCCGGCGCACCTGCCGGTAGGTACGGAACTCGGCGATCACATCGCCCGTCCCGGAGCCCGCGGCCCCGGCCACCATCCGGTAGAAGTCGGGGTAGAAGTACTGCAGGAGCAGCGTCCTGACGACCGCCTCGGGAGCGAAGTCGTCCCACATCGGATTGAGCGTCGCCTCCAGCACGAAGCCGTTCACCAGACGCTTGATGCGGCGGGGGTTACGGGCCGAGCGCTCCGCGAGCATCGTGGTCAGCCGCTCGTCCAGGAGCTGATCGATCCCGACGGTCCGGGCGCACCGCCGGATGTACTCCCGGACGCCCTGCTGGTCCGCCACCGGAATGCGGTAGCTCGTCTGGAAGATCTTCTCCATGAACGCCGAGGCGGCGGGCGACAGATCGTGTAACAGCCCGTTGGGCGCCAGCGCCGAACGGTCGCACCCGATGACGAACGCCAGGCCCGGCACGTCCAGGTAGACCTTCACCGCCTCGCAGACCGCGAGCACCGTCTCCTCCGAGCAGCGGTCGAGGTCGTCGATGAAGACGACCAGCAGCCGGCGCGGCAGGAATTCCTCGGTCTGCGACCACTCCTGCACCAGGTCGCCGATCGCCCCGCGCATCTCGTTGCGCGCCTTGGAGTCGACGGACAGCGTCCGCCACAACTCGTCGACCAGACCGGCCGCCCCGAGCGGTCCGGCGGCGATCGTCGTCACCGCCCGTACGGCCCGGAGCAGCGCGCGCCGCTCGGAGAGCCGCTGCAGCGCCCGCCGCAGCACCCGTCGGTCGAACCGCATCAGGACGGACTTGATCAGCCCTTCCAGCGCGTCGGCTCCCTGCGAGGTCCAGGCGTTGTACCAGACGGTGTGCACCTCGGGGGCGTGCGCCAGCTCCGCGTCGACCAGCCGCATCAGGCTGCTCTTGCCCATGCCCCAGCCGGCGTCGACGGCGAGCGTGAAGGGGGTGGAGGCACGGGAGGCGACCAGCAGCCCGGCGAGCTGGCGGGCCGCCCGTCCTGCGCCGAGCAGATCCTCACCGGGCCCGGCCACCGGTTCGTCGTTGAGCAGCGCGAACGGGCCGTGCGACGAGGGTGCGGGCGAGGGGGCGGCGGGCGGGGGTAAGTGCGCCGAGGTGGTCATGCGCCCGGAGCGTACCGATCCACGCCGCCGTCGGTCACCCGCGGAATCAGCGGTGCCCACGAGAGCGGGGCCGGGACGACGGCCACGGAGCGTCACTGCGCGTGAGACACCCCACACCGTCCGCTGACCGACGTGGGGAAAAACACCGGGCAGGGTGCGATACGCGCCCGTAAGGTGGCGGACATGCAGGTGATCCAGTCAACGAAGCTCGCCAACGTCTGCTACGAAATCCGTGGCCCGGTGCTCGAGGAGGCCATGCGGCTGGAGGCGGCGGGTCACCGCATCCTCAAGCTCAACACCGGCAACCCGGCGGCGTTCGGCTTCGAGTGCCCGCCCGAGATCCTGGAGGACATCCTCCGCTCGGTCGGCACGGCCCACGGCTACGGCGACGCGAAGGGCCTGCTCTCCGCCCGCCGGGCGGTGATGCAGCACTACCAGACCAAGGGCGTCGAGCTCTCCGTCGACGACATCTACCTGGGCAACGGCGTCTCCGAGCTCATCCAGATGTCGATGCAGGCGCTGCTGGACGACGGCGACGAGGTTCTGGTGCCGGCCCCGGACTATCCGCTGTGGACGGCGTCGGTGTCCCTCTCCGGCGGCACCGCCGTGCACTACCGCTGCGACGAGCAGGCGGACTGGATGCCGGACCTCGCCGACATCGAGCGCAAGGTCACCGACCGCACCAAGGCCATCGTCGTCATCAACCCCAACAACCCCACGGGTGCGGTGTACGACGACGAGCTGCTCCGGGGGATCGCGGAGATCGCCCGTCGGCACAACCTGATCGTCTGCGCCGACGAGATCTACGACAAGATCCTCTACGACGGCGTCACCCACACCCCCTTCGCCTCGCTCGCCCCCGACCTGCTGACCCTGACCTTCAACGGGCTGTCGAAGTCGTACCGGGTGGCGGGCTACCGCAGCGGCTGGATGGCGGTCTGCGGCCCGAAGGCGCACGCCGCCTCGTACATCGAGGGGCTGACGATCCTCGCCAATATGCGGCTGTGCGCCAATATGCCGGCCCAGCACGCGGTCGCCACGGCCCTCGGGGGCCGCCAGTCGATCAACGAGCTGGTGCTGCCCGGCGGCCGGCTGCTGGAGCAGCGCGACACGGCGTACGAGCTGCTGACCCAGATCCCCGGTGTCAGCTGCGTCAAGCCGAAGGGTGCGCTGTACGCCTTCCCGCGGCTGGACCCCAACGTCTACAAGATCAAGGACGACCGGCGGATGGTGCTCGATCTGCTGCGCGCCGAGAAGATCATGATCGTCCACGGCACCGGCTTCAACTGGCCGGAGCCGGATCACTTCCGCCTGGTCACGCTGCCCAGCAAGGACGATCTGACGGATGCCGTCACCCGGATCGGCTCCTTCCTCGACGGTTACGGACAGTACTGAGCCGAAGGAATCTCTGTACGACCGACAACTTTAGACTCTGTCCAAGCTAGGATGGCCTCCTAGACGTTTTCAGGAGGCCGTCCCATGTACGAACCGATCCGCACCAAGTCGGTCCACACCATGGCCGCCGCCCCGGAGGTCCCGCACCGCTCCCGCGAGGAGGAGCTGGACATCCGGCTCGCCGGACAGCTGACCGCGCTGCTCACCGTCACCGACGAGCTGCACGCCCTGGTGACCCGGGAGGACGGCGGCCCTGTGGACGGTGCCGCGCCGGACGGCGCCGCGCTGGCCGCCGCGGCGGAGCACATCGCCGAGCAGGTCGCGCGGCTGAGCGACGGCCACTACCCGCTGCGCGCCGAACCCTCCGACGGCGGCAGTCCGTCCCGTGCCGAGTCCCTGCACCAGCGCGCCCACACCCTCGCCGGCAACGCCCTCGCGGTCGCCACGTCCCGCGGTGACGCCGCGGCGATGGCCCTGGCCGCTGAGCGGATGGAGGCTCACGCCGCACCCCTGCGGGATCTCGCCACGGCGTGAGCCGCGGGGCGACATCCCGTCCGCCCCTGCTCCCGGCCACCGGCCCCGCCCCGGTTCCGGCCTCGGCCCCGGCGTCACTCCACCGGCCCAGCGCGGCGACCCCGCTTCAGCCGGCCGACGCCTCGCACCGGTCCACGGTCCAGACCCTCGCCCGGTCACCCGGCGACAGGCCCGGTCCCGCGGCGCATCCGGCTGGACGACGTCCGCCGCGCCCGCCTCGATCAGCCGGGTGTGCGCCTCGGCGCTGTGCTCCTCGGCGCCGGAGAGCATCACCGCCGGTGGCCACCGGGGTGTCCAGCGACGCCACGAGCGCGGAGTGCCCCTCGGCGTCGTACGCGTCCAACGGCTCCTCGATCCAGACCAGCCGGAACTCCTCCAGAACCCGCCCGCCCGGAGGCCACCCAGGCGGTACGCGCCCCGGCGGTGCGGATGCCCAACGAGCCGGGGCCCCGCACACGAGGTGCGGGGCCCCGGCCGGGCGGTGAGTGGTGCGGCGGCTAGCCGAGCCGCTGGACCAGTGCGCGGTACTCGTCCCACAGCTCCTTCGGCGTGTGGTCGCCGAAGGTGTTGAGGTGCTCGGGGATCAGCGCCGCCTCCTCGCGCCACACCTCCTTGTCGACGGTGAGCAGGAAGTCGAGGTCGGCGTCGTCGAGGTCCAGGCCCTCGGTGTCCAGCGCGTCCTTCGTGGGCAGCACGCCGATGGGGGTCTCGACACCCTCGGCCTTGCCGTCCAGCCGCTCGACGATCCACTTGAGCACCCGGCCGTTCTCGCCGAAGCCGGGCCAGACGAAGCGGCCCTTGTCGTCCTTGCGGAACCAGTTGACGTAGTAGATCTTCGGCAGCTTGGACTGGTCCTTGTCGGCACCGACCTTGACCCAATGACCCATGTAGTCGCCCATGTTGTAGCCGCAGAACGGCAGCATGGCGAACGGGTCGCGGCGCAGCTCGCCGACCTTGCCCTCGGCCGCGGCGGTCTTCTCGCTGGCGACGTTGGCGCCGAGGAAGACGCCGTGCTGCCAGGTCAGCGACTCGGTCACCAGCGGTACGGCGCTGGCGCGACGGCCGCCGAAGAGGATCGCCGAGATCGGCACGCCCTTGGGGTCCTCCCACTCGGGCGCGATGATCGGGCACTGGCCGGCCGGGACGGTGAAGCGGGCGTTGGGGTGGGCCGCCGGGGTCCCGGACTCCGGGGTCCAGTCGTTGCCCTTCCAGTCCGTGAGGTGCGCGGGCTTCTCCTCGGTCATGCCCTCCCACCACACGTCGCCGTCGTCGGTCAGCGCGACGTTGGTGAAGACGGAGTTGCCCCACATGGTCTTCATGGCGTTGGCGTTGGTGTGCTCGCCGGTGCCGGGCGCGACGCCGAAGAATCCGGCCTCGGGGTTGATGGCGTAGAGACGGCCGTCCTCGCCGAAGCGCATCCAGGCGATGTCGTCACCGACGGTCTCGACAGTCCAGCCGGAGATCGTGGGCTCCAGCATCGCGAGGTTGGTCTTCCCGCAGGCACTCGGGAAGGCGGCGGCGACGTACTTGGCCTCGCCCTGCGGCGGGGTGAGCTTGAGGATCAGCATGTGCTCGGCGAGCCAGCCCTCGTCACGCGCCATGACCGAGGCGATGCGCAGCGCGTAGCACTTCTTGCCGAGCAGGGCGTTGCCGCCGTAGCCCGAGCCGTAGGACCAGATCTCGCGGTCCTCGGGGAAGTGCGAGATGTACTTGGTGGAGTTGCACGGCCACGGCACATCGGCCTCGCCCTCCGCCAGCGGCGCGCCGAGGGTGTGCACCGCCTTGACGAAGAAGCCGTCCGCACCGAGCTCGTCGAGCACCGGCTGCCCCATGCGCGTCATGGTGCGCATCGAGACCGCGACATAGGCGGAGTCGGTGATCTCCACACCGATCGCGGAGAGCGGGGAGCCGAGCGGGCCCATGCAGAACGGGACGACGTACATCGTCCGGCCGCGCATCGAACCGCGGAAGATGCCCTTCTCACCGGCGAAGAGCTCCCGCATCTCGGCGGGGGCCTTCCAGTGGTTGGTCGGGCCGGCGTCCTCCTCCTTCTCGGAGCAGATGAAGGTGCGGTCCTCGACGCGCGCCACGTCCGAGGGGTCGGACGCCGCGTAGTACGAGTTGGGTCGCTTGATCGGGTCGAGCTTCTTGAACGTGCCCTTGTCGACGAGCTCCTCGCACAGACGCTCGTACTCCGCCTCCGAGCCGTCACACCAGACGACCCGGTCGGGCTGGGTGATCGCTGCGATCTCGTCGACCCAGGAGATGAGGTCCTGGTGACGGGTCGGATGGGCAGAGGGAGCCGCGTTGTCGCGCGCCACGATCGCTCCTAGATGAGGGTGTGGACGGATTTATGCCCGGTTTGCCGGAAAACCCGCTTCTTTTGTTTGCCTGCCCCTTGGGGGCCGCGACCCGGATGCTTCGTGACCGCTCATCCGGTGCCGACCGCACTCATTTGATCATCCGACCAGGATAGAGTTCTGTCCAGAGGGCACCTTCGTGACCGTCACCACTTCGACATGAATCCGTAACTTACGGTTGCGTAGGTAGCATGACGCCATGACTTCCGCGCCTGACGCCGCCGAGAGCCAGCCCTCCTCCGCGCCGCCCGCGACCGCGGCGGTCGCCGCCGCGGCCGCGCCCCTCAAGCCCAAACTGCGCGGCTGGCTGCATGCCGGAATGTTCCCCGCCGTCCTGCTCTCCGGGGTCATACTCACCGCCCTCGCCGACAGCCCCCGCGGCCGCCTGGCCTGCGCCATCTACACCATGACCGCCTGCCTGCTCTTCGGCGTCAGCGCGCTGTACCACCGGGGCAACTGGGGGCCGCGGGCCGACGGCGTGCTGCGCCGGCTCGATCACGCCAACATCTTCCTGATCATCGCGGGCACCTATACGCCGCTGACGATGCTGCTCATGCCCGGGTCCCGCGGTCAGGCGCTGCTCTGGGCGGTCTGGGCGGCCGCACTGGCCGGGATCGCCTTCCGGGTCTTCTGGGTCGGCGCCCCTCGCTGGCTCTACACGCCCTGCTACATCGCCATGGGCTGGGCCGCCGTCTTCTTCCTGCCCGACTTCCTGCACACCGGCGGCGTCGCCGTCCTGGTGCTGGTCATCGTCGGCGGGCTGCTCTACAGCGCGGGCGGCGTGATCTACGGGATCAAGCGCCCCAACCCCTCGCCCCGGTGGTTCGGCTTCCACGAGGTCTTCCACTCCTTCACCCTGGCGGCCTTCGTCGTCCACTACGTCGGCATCTCCTTGGTGGCCTATTCGCACGCCTGAGGCGACACCCGGGCCCCACGGCCCACCCGGCACGGCGCATGGCCGCGACCCCGAGGTCGCGGCCATGCGCCGTGGTGCGCCGCCAGAAACCCGCCCCCTCGCACGAAACACCCCTGCACCCGCGCCCACTGACGCACCAGTCCCCCGCTCATGCCAGCCCCTCCCGATGATCACTCAAAGTAATCAGCTTCACGCCACAGCGTGACATGCCCCACTGACATTCGAGCTTCCGCTCCCTCGCCACCACCCCGCCCCCCGGAACTCACACCCGGCCGTGGCCTCCTGGACGCCTGATGCCCGAGAATGCTGCGCATGGCCGCACGTATCTCCGCCAGCACACCGTCCGGGACCCCGATCGGGCGGCGGGAGCGGAAGAAGATCCAGACCCGGCAGGCGATCCGGCGGGCCGCCTACCGGCTCTTCGAGGAGCAGGGGTACGACGCGACCCCCGTCGACCGGATCGCCGCGGCCGCGGACGTCTCCCCGAGCACGGTCTTCCGCTACTTCCCCGCCAAGGAAGACATCGTGCTCACGGACGAGTACGACGCCGTACTGGAGACCGGGATCCGGGCCCGCCCCGCGGACGAGCCGGTGATCGAGTCGGTGCGGCAGGTCAGTATCGAGACGCTGCGCACGATGGGGGCGGAGGCCCGCGGCGAACTCGTCCAGCGCGTCCGGCTGATCCGTGAGGTCCCCGCCATCAGGGGCCGTACGGCGGAGCACACCGCACGGGACGCCGCGATGCTCACCGGCGTCCTGGCGGAGCGCTGTGGCCGGCCGGCCGACGACCTGGAACTGCGGGTGATCAGTGCGGTGATCCTCGCCGCGCTCCAGGAGGCGCTGCTCCACTGGGGCGAGAGCGGCCGGACCACCGGTCCCGAGGCGTCGATCCACCGCGCCATGGACGTCCTGGGGCGCGGGCTCACGCTCTGAGGGCGGGCGGGCCCGGGGGCGGGGGCGATGCCGGGGCAGGGGCCGGGGCCCGTGCCGGGGCACCATCCAGCCGGAAGATCGGGCCGCTGTCCGCCCCGGCGCGGGCCGCGGTGGCCGGTCCGTCCGGTCCGGCCGGTGCCTCCGGCGCGGTCGGCGCCGGCGCCCCGGCTCCCGGTTCGCCCAGCCGCGCCGCGAGTCGCGCCCGTAGTTGCGACAACCGCTCGATACGGGCATCCAGGTCGGCGAGCCGACGCCGGGCGACCGCTTCCACTGCCGGGCATCGGCCCGGACCCGTGGCCCGGGGAATGAGGTCGGGCACCCCGCTGGCCGGCATGGTGCGCAGCAGCGGCGCGAACGTGCGCACATCCCCCACCGTCAGCCCCGCGTCCCGCAGTTCGCGCACGGCCCGCAGGCGGCGGATGTCCTCCTCGTCGTACACCCGGTGGCCGGACGGTGCCCTCCGGGCCGTCACCAGCCCCTGCTGCTCGTAGTAGCGCAGCGCCCGCGGCGTCATCCCGGCGGCCGCGGCGGCGTCCCCGATGCGCATCTCCCCTCCCCCTCCTGCGGGTTCAGCCACGCCGCTCCCGGTGCATGCGGCCGTCGTCGTGCCGGGGACCGGCGGCGTCCACTGCCCGCGCGATTCCCGCCGCCCCGTACAGCAGGTCCTCGTCCGCCCCGAAGCCGCCGACCAGTTGGAGCCCGAGCGGCAGTCCGTTCGCGGCGTGGCCCGCGGGCACGCTGACGGACGGCAGCCCGGCATTGCTCCAGGGCAGGCACATGATCGAGGTGCCCGTGGTGGTGAGGTCGGCGGGCGCGGGGCCGGTGGCCGACGGGGCGATCCACAGGTCGATGCCGGCCGCGGCGCCGGCCGCGGCGAGCCGTGCGCGGAACGCCCCGCGCCGTTCCCGGGCCGCTTCGTAGGCGGCGTCCCCGATCGCCTGCCCCTGCCGGATGGCCGAGGTGGTCTCCGGTCGGTAGCGGTCGCCGAAGCGGGCGAACCAGTCGGCGTGGGCGCGGGCGACCTCGTAGCGGTTCATCGTGAACAACTGCTCCACGATCTGCTCGAAGTCGTCCATCACCGGCACCTCGTGGACGGCGTATCCGGCGGCCCGCAGCAGTTCCTGCTGCTCCTCGAAGGCACGCAGCGCCTCGCCACCGGCACGCTCCAGGTAAGGACCGGTTGGTACGCCCAGTACCGGGAGCGCGGTCCGCACCGCCGCTTCCGGGGCCCGCCAGCCGTCGACGAGTACGGACGCCGCCAGCGCGACGCCTGCCACGTCCGTGGCGTAGCAGCCGAGGGTGTCGAAGCTCGTGGCGTTGGGGATCACCCCGTCGACCGGTATCCGCCCGTAGCTGGGCTTGAAGCCGACCACGCCGCAGTACGCGGCGGGCCGGATCATCGAACCGACGGTCTGCGTCCCGATGGCCAGCGGCACCATTCCGGCGGCGACCGCGGCCGCCGACCCGCTGCTCGAACCGCCGGGCGTATGCGCCGGGTTGTGCGGATTGCGGGTCGGGCCGGGGGCGGTGACCGCGAACTCCGCGGTCACGGTCTTGCCCGCGATCAGGGCACCGGCGGCGCACAGCCGGTCCACGACGGTGGCCTGCGGGCCGCCGAGCACCTCGGGCGGCAGCGCCGAGCCCGCGCGGGTGGGCAGCCCGTCGGCCCGCACGATGTCCTTGATGCCTACCGGGATGCCGTGGAGGACGGGCCGGCCGTCGGCCTCCCCCGGGCCCGCGGCCGTACTCCGGCGCGCTGCCTCCAGGAGCCGCGTACGCCGCCCGGCCTCGGGCACGAAGGCCCGCACCTGCGGATCGACGGCGTCGATACGGTCGCACGTACGGTTCACCGCGTCGACGGGGTCGTCCGTGCCTGCCCGCAGCGCCGCGGCCTCCTGGACAAGGGACCGGTGTCCCAGCAAGGTGGTCACTCGTGCAGGCTACAACCGGCGACTGACAACGGCCGGTGCGTCGCCCCGCGCCCGACGCCCCCGCGCCGCGGCCTCACAACTCCACGAGCACGGCGCCCAGATGACGCCCCTCGGTCAGCTCGCGCAGGGCCCGCGGCGCCTGCTCGATCCCCTGCAGCCGGGTGTGCGGGAAGGTGAGGGTGCCCTCCCGCAGCCCCTCGCCGAAGCGCTGGTTCCACTCCGGGATCAGGTCCAGGTGCTCGTAGAGGGCGACGCCGCGCAGGGTGATGCTGTGGGAAAGCAGCGCGAGGGTGTCGATCTCGACCTTGGTGGCCGTGGTGTCCCCGGAGAGCTGACCGGCGAGCGCGCCGACGATGGCGATCCGGGCGCCCCGGTTGGCGAGGGCGAGGGCCGCCTGCAGCTGTTCGCCGCCGACGTTGTCGAAGACCGCGTCGATGCCTTCCGGGGCGGCCGCGCGCAGCTGCTCCTCCATGGGGCCCCCACCGCGGATCACCACCGCGTCATAACCGAATTCCTTGATCAGCCGGTCGGCCTTCTCCCGCGACCCCGTGCTGCCGATGATCCGGGCGGCGCCGCGCAGCCGGGCGATCTGGCCCGCCAGGGAGCCCACGCCACCCGCCGCTCCGGTGATGAAGACGGTGTCGCCGGGGCGCACTTCGGCGCCGCGCACCACGCCCATCCAGGCGGTGGGGCCCTGGGAGAGGCAGGCCGCCGGGTCGGGCAGCAGGCCCGGGTCGAGCCGGTGGGCCTGGTCGGCGTCCACCACGGCGTACTCGCGCCAGCCGAGGCGGTGTTCCACCAGGTCACCGGGCTGGAGGTCGGTCCCCGGGGCGGCGACCACCTCGCCGACGGCGGCTCCGTGCAGCGGTTCGCCGATCTCGTAGGAGGGCATCGGCACGACGCTGGTCTCGTCCATCAGCGTGCGCATCACGGCGGCGACGCCCATGACGGTGTTGCGGACCAGCACCTGGCCGGGTCCGGGTTCCGGAACCGGCACCTCCACGATCTCGAAGAGGTCGTCGGTGACGGGCCCCTGGGGGCGGGCGGCCAGGCGGACTTCGCGGTGTGTGCGAGGTGTCATGCCCCGAGGCTAGAACCTGACGCGCGCGTCAAGGTCAAACCGGCTGCCGGGGTGCGGAGTTAGGGGGCGTGCGCCCGGGGTGGGGACGGGATCGGGAGCCCGGCCCCAGGGGTGGGCGAGGTGGCAGGCGCAGCCCACCGGGGCGAGCGAGGTGGGGGGCATGACGCGCGCCCCGGGGCGAGCGAGGTGGCAGGCATGACGCGCGCCCCGGGGCCGGGCAAGGCGCGGGCCGCCCCCAGAGACGCCGCCCGACCTCGCCCTCACCCCCCGGGGCACGAGGCCGGAGCCCCGGAACCGCTACCCCCCGAGCCGCTCCGTCAGCTCCTCCGGGTCCGTCGTCGGCCGCTCACAGGTGAAGTGGCGGCAGACGTAGGCGGCCGGTCGGCCGTCGACCAGGGGGCGGTCCTTCAGCAGCGGCACCTCGTCCACCCCGGGTTCGCCCAGTGCGACGACCGCCCCCGGGGCGGTGCCGAGCAGGGCCGCGCGGTGCAGCGCGACGGTGGCCGGATCGCCCTGCGGGCCGACGACGGCGATCTCGCGCGGACCGTCCAGCGCGGCCTCGGCGACCGCCAGGCCCCAGCCGATGAAGCGCGGGGCCCGGCCGCCGAGCGCGGTGACGATGCCCAGGGCCCGCTCGGCGGCGCCCCGGTGGAGGTCGCTTCCGGTCAGCGCCGCGTACGACAGCAGGGCGCCGGCCGCCGCGGTCCACCCGGAGGGCGTCGCATTGTCGGTCGGGTCCTGGGGGCGGCGGATCAGGGCCTCGGCGTCGGCCGCGGTGTCGTAGAGCGCGCCGTCCTCGGTGGTGAACTGGAGCAGCACGGTGTCCAGGAAGAAGCCCGCGAACTCCGCCCAGACGCCCTCCCCGGTGACCGAGGCCAGGGTGAGGAAGCCCTCCGCGACATCGGCGTAGTCCTCCAGGACACCGGAGTTGGCGCCGGGCGTGCCGTCGCGGGAGGTACGGTGCAGCCGGGCCTGCCAGTCCATGTGGACACGTACCAGCAGGTCGGCGGCGTCGGTGGCGGCCTGGATCAGGTCCGGCCGGTCGAAGTAGGCGCCGGTCTCGGCGAGCGCGGCGATGGCCAGCCCGTTCCAGGAGGCGACGACCTTGTCGTCCCGGCCGGGGCGTGGCCGCTCCTCGCGCGCCGCGAGCAGCCGCTGCTTGACGGAGGCCAGCCGTTCGGCGTCCACCGGGCCTTCGAGGTCCGGGAGCTGGAGCACCGAGGCGCCCTCCTCGAAGGTGCCTTCCTCGGTGACGCCGAAACAGGCGGCGGCGAACTCGGCGTCCTTCTCGCCCAGTACGGCGCGCAGTTGCTCGGGCGTCCACACGTAGTAGGCGCCCTCGACATGCCTGCCAGAACCCGATCCGTCGTCGCTGTCCGCGTCCAGCGCGGAGGCGAACCCGCCCTGGTCGGTGCGGAGTTCACGGACCATGAAGTCGGCGGTCTCGACGGCGATGCGACGGGCGAGATCCGAGCCGGTGGACCGCCACAGATGCGCGTAGGTCCGGCACAGCAGGGCGTTGTCGTAGAGCATCTTCTCGAAGTGCGGCACGGTCCAGGTGGCATCCACCGCGTAGCGCGCGAAACCGCCCCCGAGCTGGTCGTAGAGGCCGCCGCGGGCCATCGCCGAACAGGTCGCCTGCACCATCTCCAGGGCTCCGGCGGAGCCGGTGCGGGCGTGGTGGCGGAGCAGGAACTCCAGCACCATGGACGGCGGGAACTTGGGCGCGCCGCCGAACCCGCCGTGCACCGCGTCGAACTCACGGGTCAGGCCCATCAGCGCGCCGTGCAGCTCCTCGGGGCGCGGCGGCCGCCGGTCCGCGGGCAGCGACTCGGTCAGGGACCGGCCGGCCAGATCGGCGACGATCCGGCCGGCGACCTCGCCGACCTCGTCGCGCCGGTCCGTCCAGGCGCTGCGCACCCCCTCCAGGATCTGCCCGAAGGAGGGCATGCCGTGACGCGGCTCGGGTGGGAAGTACGTACCGAAGTAGAAGGGCTCGGCGTCGGGGGTGAGAAACACGGTCATCGGCCAGCCGCCCTGGCCGGTGGCGGCCTGCACGGCCTCCATGTAGACGGCGTCGACGTCGGGGCGCTCCTCGCGGTCGACCTTGACCGCCACGAAATGCTCGTTGAGCAGGGCAGCGGTGGCCTGGTCCTCGAAGCTTTCGTGCGCCATCACATGGCACCAGTGGCACGAGCTGTAGCCGACGCTGAGCAGTACCGGCACACCGCGCCGCCGCGCTTCCTCGAACGCGTCGGCCGACCACGGCCACCAGTCGACCGGGTTGTCGGCGTGCTGGAGCAGATAGGGGGAAGTCTCTTGGGCCAGGCGGTTCGGCATGGGTCCATCCTCTCGCAAGGAGGCTCGGGGAGCCGGGAGCGGAGGGAGTTATCCACAGGCCTGCCGGAATTCACGCGGACGCGGAACACTGTGCGTACGGCGACGATCACCGCTGGACACTGCTGGAACTGCTGGAGGGGGATGGGCATGCCGGGCTCACTGGCTGTGCTGCGCGACGGCCACCGGGCGGAAGCGGAAGCACTGTTGACCAGAGCCGTCGAGGAGGAGGTGCGGCGCTCGGGCGGCCGGCTCGACGGGGACGCTCTGCTCAGCCGCGCGCGAGCGGCGCTGGAGGATCTGGCGGGCAGCGCCGCCGAGGAGTACGCCGCGTACGTCCATGCGCTGGACGAGGCCGCCGCCGGTCAGCCGTCGTTGTCCCGGCGGCTGTCGCGCAAGGAGCTGGGCACCCCCGCGGTGGCGACGGCCGTGGCGGCGGTGGCGGCGTTCGGCACGGACCTCGCATACGGCACGGGCGCGGGCGCGGCGCTGGGTGTGGGGGCCGCCGCCCTGGTGGCGGGCGCGGCGGCCACGGTCCTGAAGCTGACCGCGGGGCACTGGCCGGCGGCGCACCGGGAGGCCGGGAAGCGCGGCCGCCCCGGAGGCGCGCCGCAGCTGCGGCTGCAGTGGCTGACGGCGCTGGAGGTGCGCGGCATCCGCCCGTTCCTGGACCAGCAGCGGATGCTGACGGCTGCGAGCCGCGGCGGTACGACCTCCAAGCCCAGCGCCTCGAAGAGCGGCCGCGGACCGCAGTTGCGCGGCTCCGACCGCAGCGCGGCGGCCCGGCAGCGGTCCCTGCTGGAGCACTCCTTCTCCCAACTTCCGCAGCCTGACGGCCCGTTCGCCGGGCGCCGCGCGGAGCTGACACAGATCGCCCAGTGGGTGCACGCGGCCCGCGCGAGCACCGAGACCAAGCCGACGGTGGTGATACTCCACGGCGAGCCGGGCTCGGGGCGTACGGCGCTGGCGGTGCGGGCCACCCATCAGCTGCGCGACCAGTTCCGCGGCGCGTGTGTGGTGGATCTGCGCAGTGACACCCCCGGCGAGGTGCCACTGCCGACCCGGGACGCGCTGCTGCATCTGCTCAACCGGCTGGGCGCGCCGCGCGAGCAGCTCCTGTTCCGCGAGCGGCCGTCCCAGGAGCAGCACGTCAAACGGCTCACCGATCTCTACCACCAGCATCTGACGGGCCTTCCGGTGACGGTGCTGCTGGACGACGCCGCGGATGCGGAGCAGGTGCGCACCCTGGTGCCGGAGCGGTCCGACAGCCTGGTGCTGGTCACCTCCCGTACGCCGCTGGAGCTGCCCGAGGACCTCGACGCCTGGGTGCACCAACTGCCGGTGGGCCCGCTGGATTCCGCGGGCACCGAAGAGCTGCTGCGCGCCTCCGCCGCGGCCGGCAGCGAGGCCCCGGGCGAGACGGGCCCCTACGACGCACGGGCCCTCGACGAGATCTCCGAGCTGTGCGCGGGCCTGCCCCTGGCCCTGCGGGTGGCGGGCTCCGCGCTCGGCTCGCGCACCGCCACCGCGCTCGCCGCGGACCTGGCGGTCCACGGCCCGGTGTCACCGGTGGAACGTGCGCTGTGGCTGCGCTACGCCGACCAGTCGGAGACCGCCCGGCGGCTGCTGCGCCGCCTGGCGCTGGTGGGCCGGGCGAGCCTGGGGGCGGCGGCCTCGGCGGCGCTGCTGGGCGTCGAGCAGGCGGAGGCGGAGCGGGAACTGACGACGCTGACCCGGGCGGGCCTGATCGAGCATGTGCGGGGGCGGCGCTACCGTCTGCACGCCCTGGTGCACAGCTTCGCGCACGACCGGCTGATGGACGAGGAGGAGCCCGGCGAGCGCGGGGCGGCCCAGGAACGGCTGATCCGCGGCTATGCGGAGCTGGCCGACTCCGTCATCCGGCTGGTCGACGGCCGGACGTCCACCCGCGCCGACCGCTTCGGATCACACGGCTTCACCTCCCTGGACGCGGCCCTGCAGTGGCTGGACGACGAGACCAGCTTCATCACCGCCGCGCTGCGCCATGCCGACCAGGGCGTGGACCAGGCGGCGGTCTCCCATCTGCTGGGCGCGCTGGCCGACTACTGCCTGCTGCGCGGCGACCTCTACCGCCTCGGCGAGCTGAGCGAGCTGACCCGGGCCGTCGGGCAGGGGCTGCTGGTCCGCTCGGTGCAGTGGCGTACGGGTGTGGCGGCCCGGCAGCTGGGCGAGCTGGACAAGGCGCGGACCACCCTGTCGTCGGTGGTCGACCTGTACTTCGAGGCGCAGCATCCGGCGGGCGCCGCCCGTGCGCTGCGCGATCTGGGCATCACGCTCCAGCAGCAGGGCAACCTCGCGGAGGCCGCGACCAAGCTCCGCGAGGCACTGGAACTGCAGTCCGGCGCGGATATGCACGGTGACCGGGCCTGGACCCTGCACGCCCTGGCGGCGGTGGAGCGGGACCGCGCGCAGCTCGCCGACGCCCTCGCCATGCTGCGGGAGGCCCTGGAGCTGCACGAGGAGAGCGAGAGCATCCACGGCCAGGCCTGGGCCCACTTCCAGCTCGGCCAGGTGCATCTGCGCCGGGGCGACGTACCGGCGGCGGAGAGCGCGCTGCAGGCGGCCATGGGGCTCTACGGCCGTACACACGACGAGCGCGGCGAGGCCTGGGCGATGACGCAGCTGGCGCGCGCCCGGCTGGTGGGCGGCGAGCCGGGCCCCGCGGTGGATCAGCTCCGGCAGGCCCTGCCGCTCCACCACCAGCACGAGGACGCGCGCGGTGAGGCCTGGACGATGTACTACCTGGGCCAGGCGCTGGAGGAGCGCGGCGAGCACGATGCGGCGCTGCGGCAGCTGGAGCGGTCGCGGACGATGTTCAGCCGCATGCAGGACGGCTACGGCCTGGCCTGCGCCCGGCACCACTCGGGGCGGGTCACCCGCGATCTGCGGGCGAAGCAGACCGGTTCGCTGCTCAACAGCGGCTTCGCCCGGCAACTGCTGCACGACGCCCGTAGGGACTTCCAGCGGATAGGAGTACCGCACGGGGAGGCGTGGTCCTGCCTGGAGCTGTCGATCATCGACGCCGGAAACGGCCGGGCGGCGCAGGCGCTGGAGCTTGCCGACGAGGCGGCGCGCCTCTTCGCCGGCTACGGCGACCGCCGCGGCGAGGACTGGGCACGCTTCCTGCGCTGCACGCTGCTGCCGCTCGCCTCGCCGGGCGGTTGTGTGGTGGGCGCGGCCGTCGCCCAGGAGGAGCTGGCGCAGCTGATCCGCGAGAAGCATGCGGCCCGCGATTCCAAGCTGGAGGACTGCGCGGAGGCGTTCGCCCTCATGCTGGACCGCGGGGTGGAGCCGGAGACGGGCTGGCAGGCATGGCGGCTGGGCATGGTGCCCAACCGCCATGCACGCGAAATCATGGGAGTGGAGGTGGCACCGCCGACCGTCACGGAGTGAGGCCCGGGCACGGCGAAGCCCTCCGGTCCCGCCGGAGCCCTCCGGCAAGCGGGGCGCTCCGGCCCAGAGGGGCACTCACGCAGGCGGGGCTCCGGCAGGGCGGATCGGGCCGCGGTGGACCGAGCCATGACGGATCGGGCCGCGGCGACGACGCCCAAGCGGACGGGCTATGACGGACCGGACCGGACCGTAATGGCCCGGAGCACGGCGACCCGTTCCGTGGCGGCCTGGCCGCAGGCACCGAGCCGAGTCGGGCGGGCCGTAACGGCCCGGACCATGCCGGACCGGCCCGCGTCCGACCGGCCCGAGGCGGAACGGTTCGCAGCGGAATGGCCCGCGGCACATCGGCCCCGGCTCGTCGACCGCTCGGGCCGACGAGCCGCCGGGCCGGTCAGCCGGCCGTGTCCATCGGCCGGCCGTCGACCGCCACCCGGTCTTCAGGGACCGGCCGGTCCTGCTCGGCCGGTCCTCAGCTGGTCTTCGGCGTGGGCGCCGGCGCGGAGGCGGCGGTGGCGGTGCCCGCGTCGCCTTCCTCCGGCTGCTCCTCGAAGTCCACCTTCTTCATCTGCTTGTTCATGGACTTCATCAGCAGCCACACGGCGCCGCCGATGACCGCGAAGACGATGAAGCCGAGGACGCCGGGGGTCACTTTGTCCTTGTCGAAGCTGTCGGCAAGGGTGACGAAGTGCGTCAGGGCGAGGGTGCTGGTCGCGCTCATCATGGGCTCAATTGTTGCGGATGCCCGCGAAGAGGTCGTCCTCGGGGAGGGAAGTGTCCACGAGCGACTTCGCGAGCTCGTACTCCTCCGTCGGCCAGACCTCGCGCTGGATGTCCATCGGCACCCGGAACCAACCACCGTCGGGGTCGATCTGGGTGGCGTGCGCGATCAGCGCCTTGTCACGGATCTCGAAGAAGTCGGCGCACGGAACGTACGTGGTCAGCGTGCGTTCCCGCTGCTCGAACTGCTTCCAGCGCTCCAGCCACTCGCCGTACGGCGAATCCATGCCGCGCTCCAGCAGCGCCTCGTGCAGCGCGACCGTGCGCGGCCTGTTGAAGCCCTGGTTGTAGTAGAGCTTCTGGGGCTGCCAGGGCTCGCCGGCCTCGGGGTACTTCTCCGGGTCGCCGGCCGCCTCGAAGGCCACCATCGTGATCTTGTGGGTCATGATGTGGTCCGGGTGCGGATAGCCGCCGTTCTCGTCGTAGGTCGTGATGACCTGCGGCTTGAACTCCCGGATCAGCTTGACCAGCCGCCCGGCCGCCTCGTCGACCTCCTGCAACGCGAAGCAGCCGTCGGGCAGCGGCGGCAGCGGGTCGCCCTCGGGCAGCCCGGAGTCGACGAAGCCGAGCCACTCCTGCTTGACGCCCAGGATCTCCCGGGCCTCGTCCATCTCCTTCTTCCGTACTTCGTGGATGTGCTCCTCGATGTACGGATCCCCCTGGAGTTTGGGGTTGAGGATGGAACCTCGCTCACCGCCCGTGCAGGTGGCGACCAGCACGTCCACCCCCTCGGACACGTACTTGGCCATCGTGGCCGCACCCTTGCTCGACTCGTCGTCGGGGTGGGCGTGGACCGCCATCAATCGCAGCTGCTCAGTCAAGACTCGATCCTCAGTGAAAGGCCGGAGAAGATGCCTCCTATAGTGACCGAAGCGAGGGGGCGCTGTATTCCCTGGGGCGGGGACCCCCCGGGGGTTCGTGGCTCAGGTCCCGGTACCCAGGAGGATGGATCATGACCGCGGTGCGCGATGGGCTCCCCGACGGACGCTACGGCCGCTCCGCGGACCAGCGCGCGGACCGCAAGCTCAAGATCATCGGCGCGGTGCTCGGCGCCGCCCTGCTGGGCGTCATCGGCTGGTCCGGCATCTCGTACATCTCAGGACAGGATCTCAGCGCCCGCGTGATCGCCTGGGACGCGGTCTCCGATCACGCCGTCAAGGTCCACCTCGAGATCGTCAAGGGCACGGACGACAAGGGCGTGTGCACGCTCCGCTCACAGGCCGAGGACGGCTCCGAGGTCGGCCGCAAGGACGTCACCGTCGACCAGCGCTCGGGCCAGGTGGACACCGAGGTCACGGTGCGTACGACGAAGCGGGCCACCAATGCCGTACTCGTCGGCTGTACGGCCTCGGACCACGGCTGACCTGCACGGCGAGCGCCCACCGCGCCGGCGCACGGCCCCGCGCCACCCCCGTACGGCCCGCACGACGGCCACACCACGTCCGCACCACTCCGCCCCGCCGCCCCGCTCATCAGCGGGGCGTGTCGTGACCGCCTCTGATCAGGGATGATGCGTTCCTGTGGGGCCGCTGTGAATTTCCTCTTCCCCGTTTTGTGCCGGAATTGTTAGGCTCGTGGTTTCGCCCACCTGTGAAGGCGCAAACCTTCCTGGTAGGGCGTTTGATTTATCCCCAGTACCGACGAGGAGCACCTGTGACCCAGACCAGCGAAAACGTCACCTGGCTTACCCAGGAGGCGTATGACCAGCTCAAGGCCGAGCTGGAGCACCTGTCTGGTCCCGCACGCGCCGAGATCACCGAAAAGATCGCGGCGGCCCGCGAGGAAGGTGACCTGAAGGAGAACGCCGGGTACCACGCGGCCAAGGAGGAGCAGGGCAAGCAGGAACTGCGCGTCCGCCAGCTCACCCAGCTGCTGCAGACCGCAAAGGTCGGCGAAGCGCCTGCCGCCACCGGCGTGGTCGCTCCCGGCATGGTCGTCACCATCGCGTTCGACGGGGACCCGGACGACACGCTGTCGTTCCTGCTGGCTTCCCGGGAGTACGCGAGCTCGGACATCGAGACCTACTCCCCCCAGTCGCCGCTGGGCACCGGCGTGAACGGCAAGAAGGTCGGCGCCGAGGCGGAGTACGAGCTCCCCAACGGCAAGAAGGCGACCGTGAAGATCCTCGACGCGAAGCCGTACACCGGCTGACGCCCGAGGCACCCCCAGTACGGCGAAGCGGCCCGGAGCACGATGCTCCGGGCCGCTTCATCATGTGTGCGGCGCCCGAATGCGGCGCCCTGGGGACGGGCCTGGCTCCCTCGGGCCCCAGCGGCCGCAGCCCTCAGGCCGTCGCCGACCGGTACTTGCGGACCGCCAGCGTCCGGAAGACCGCGATGATCAGGACGGACCAGATCACCGAGGCCAGCACCGGGTGGTCCATCGGCCAGGCCCCGGTCACCGACGTGGGCGCCCCGTCGATCGTGTTGCCGAACAGCTGCCGGGCGGCGGCCACCGTCGCGCTGAACGGGTTCCACTCCGCGACATGCTGCAGGAAGGCCGGCATGCCGTCGACCGGGACGAACGCATTCGAGATGAAGGTCAGCGGGAAGAGCCAGATCAGCCCGCCCGAGGTGGCCGCCTCGGGCGTCCGCACCGTCAGCCCGATGAGCGCGCCGATCCAGGAGAAGGCGTAGCCCAGCAGGAGCAGCAGCGCGAATCCGGCCAGCACCTCGACGAGGTTCTCGTGGGCACGCCACCCGATCAGCAGCGCGACGACGGCCAGCACCACCAGCGTCAGCGCGGTCTGCACCAGATCGGCGAGGGTACGGCCGGTGAGCACCGCGCCGCGGGACATCGGCAGCGACCGGAACCGGTCGATGAGGCCCTTGTGCATATCGTCGGCGATGCCCGCGCCGGCGCCCGCCGTGGCGAAGGTGACGGTCTGCGCGAAGATCCCGGCCATCAGGAACTCGCGGTAGGCCTGGGCGTTGCCCACCGGGGCACCGGGGATGCTGATGGAACCGCCGAAGACGTACGTGAACAGCACCACGAACATGATCGGCTGGATGAGTCCGAAGATCACCACTTCGGGAATCCGGAGCATCCGGATCAGATTGCGCTTGGCCACGACCAGGGAGTCGCGTACGGAACGGCTGAAGCCGCCGCGTGCCTGCGGGGTGCGGAGCGGGGCGTTGCCGGCCGTTTCGGTCACCGTGGTCACTTCACGCCCTCCTTGTCGATCGTGACGCTCGCGTCCGCGCCGACCGCTTCGGCCACCGCCCCTGACGCGCCCGGACCGGCAGTCCTGCCGCCCTTGCCGCCCTTCTTCTGCCGCCCGACGGCGCCCTTGCCGCCCGCGCCGTTCTCCTCGGCCGCCTCCGCGGTGTGCCCGGTCAGCGAGATGAACACATCGTCGAGGGTCGGGCGGCGCAGCCCGATGTCGTCGATCTCCACTCCGCGCAGATCCAGTTCGCGGATGACCTCGGCGAGCAGCTTGGCGCCGCCCGAGACGGGGACCGTGAGCTTGCGGGTGTGCGGTTCGACCGTGCCCTCGCCCTTGCCGAAGCCGCGCAGGACCTCGTCGGCGACGGTGAGGTGCTCGGCGGCGTGCACCACGACCTCGACGCGCTCACCGCCGGTGCGCGCCTTGAGCTGGTCGGAGGTGCCGCGGGCGATGACCTTGCCGTGGTCGACGACGCAGATGTCGTGCGCGAGGCGGTCGGCCTCCTCCAGGTACTGCGTGGTGAGCAGCAGGGTCGTGCCGCCCGCGACCAGCTCCTGGATGACGTCCCAGAGCGCTTGGCGGTTACGGGGGTCCAGACCGGTGGTCGGCTCGTCCATGAACATCACGGGCGGGCTGACGACCAGCGCCGCGGCCAGGTCGAGCCGGCGGCGCATACCGCCGGAGTAGGTCTTGGCGGGGCGGTCGGCGGCGTCGCCGAGATGGAAGCGTTCCAGCAGTTCAGCGGCCCGCCGCTTGGCGTCGCGCCCGCTCATCTGGTAGAGCTGGCCGACCATCGTCAGGTTCTCGCGGCCGGTCAAGTACTCGTCCACGGCGGCGAATTGGCCGGACAGGCCTATCGAGCGCCGCACTTCGTCGGGTTGCGCGAGGACGTCGATCCCGGCGACCACGGCCTTGCCCCGGTCGGGCTGGAGCAGGGTCGTCAGCACGCGTACTGCGGTCGTCTTGCCGGCACCGTTGGGGCCGAGCATTCCGAGGACGGTTCCTTCGGGAACGTCGAGGTCGACGCCGTCCAGTGCCCTCACGTCGCCGAACGTCTTCACCAGACCTTCGGCGTAAATGGCGCCTGGCATATGGGTACTCCCATGGCTTGGGTCAGTTCCAGGTCGAATATACGGTTGGCGGCCTATGCCTGCTCTGCGGGCATTTGTCCGCGACGGAACGCCATGACACCTCGGCACCCCGTAGCCGTGATGCTACGCGCAAACGCGATACATCGCGATATAAATTTCGATTCTCCGCGCACGCACGGAGAGAGAACGAGCGTTCGCCGACGCTGTGTGGGGGCGCCACGGTATACCCGCGACGCCCCTCCGCCCCATCCCTTTACGGCAATCCCTTTTGCGGTAGCCCGTACGGCATCCGCCCGCTCTGCCGCATCGCGGTCCCGGGCGCTCCATGGGGTGCCTCTACGTGATACTCCGTGTGCCGCCGCTGCGTACGGCCCCCGCGGTCCACCCGCCCCCCTGCCGCACCGCCGCGCTCACTCCGCGACGACGTACCCCGCGCCGTGCAGCGCCGCGCGCACCTCGTCGCAGTGCGCCGGGCCCTGCGTCTCCAGATGCAGCTCCACCTCGACCTCGGTCAGCCCGAGCCGGGGATCCGTCCGCACATGGCCGATGTCGAGCACATTCGCATCGGCCTCCGACAGCACCCCGAGCAGCATCGCCAGCGCCCCCGGCCGGTCCGTCAGCCGCAGCCGCAGCGAGAGGTAACGCCCACCCGCGGCCATGCCGTGCCGCAGGATGCGCTGCAGCAGCAGCGGGTCGACATTGCCGCCGGACAGCACGGCCACCACCGGCCCCTGGAAGGACTGCGGATCGGCGAGCAGCGCCGCCACCGGACTCGCCCCGGCCGGTTCCACCACCAGCTTCGCCCGCTCCAGGCACAGCAGCAGCGCGCTGGAGAGCTGGCCCTCGGTGACCGTGCGGACCTCGTCCACCAGCTTCTCGACCATCCCGAAGGTCACTTCGCCGGGCCGCCCCACCTTGATGCCGTCGGCCATCGTCGACATCCCCTCGATCGCCACCGGGCGCCCGGCCGCCAGCGACGGCGGATAGCAGGCCGCCCCCGCCGCCTGCACCCCGACGACCTTCACATCCGGCCGCAGCGCCTTGACCGCGAGCGCGACCCCCGCGGCGAGCCCGCCGCCGCCGACCCCGACGACGATGGTCCGCACCTCGGGGCACTGTTCGAGGATCTCCAGGCCGACGGTGCCCTGCCCGGCGATGATGTCGGGGTGGTCGAAGGGGTGGATGAAGACCGCGCCGGTCTCCCGCGCGTAGTCCTGGGCGGCGGCCAGCGTCTCGTCGACCACCTGGCCGTGCAGCCGTACCTCGGCGCCGTATTCGCGGGTGGCCGCGACCTTCGGCAGCGGGGCGCCGACCGGCATGAACACCGTCGAGCGCACCCCCAGCAGGGACGCCGCGAGCGCCACGCCCTGGGCGTGGTTGCCGGCACTGGCGGCCACCACACCGGCCGCCCGCTCCTGCGCCGAGAGCCCGGCGATCCGTACGTAGGCGCCACGGATCTTGAAGGAGCCGGTGCGCTGGAGGTTCTCGCACTTGAGGTGTACGGGCGCGCCGACCAGCCCGGACAGATAGCGGCTGCCCTCCATCGCGGTGGCCCGGGAGACACCGGAGAGCATCTTGTGCGCCGCGCGTACGTCATCGACCGTAATCGCGGCGACCGGGTCCTCGGCGGAGTGCACGGATGCGGAGGTCCCGGGCGTCGTACGCGGCGTGTGGTCGGCCATATCGCCAGTCTTGCAGTTCGGCCACCATGGAGCGTTTTCTGCCCACATGGCGATCAGGCGCGCCGCGGGGCGGTGCGGCACGGACCCGTGCGGTCGCCGGGGGTTACAGGGCGTTATCGGTATGGACCGGCCAGGTACGCCCCGCGCCGGGTCCGCGTACGCTGTCCTCTCATCCATACGCACTTCCATCGAAGCGAGCTCCCGGCCATGCCCACCTCTTCGGACATGACGACCCACACCGACTCCGCTCTCCTCGACGCGCTGCAGCACCAAGTGGCCGTCTTCGCCCGCCGCGCAGAACAGAGCCGGCTCGGCGGCGTCGGGCAGGCGCGCAATTCCATGGACCGCGCCGCCTACCTGCTGCTCAACCGCCTGGACCAGGAAGGCCCGATGGGCGTCAAGGCCCTGGCCGCCGGTATGGGCATCGACTCCTCGACGGTCACCCGGCAGGTGGCCCCGCTGGTCGACTCCGGGCTGGTCAGCCGCGCCACCCATCCGGAGGACGGCCGGGCCGTGGTACTCCAGCTGTCCGAGCGGGGCAGCGCGCGCCTGGAAGAGGTCCGCACGTCCCGCCGTGCGCTGATGGCGCTGGTCACCGAGCAGTGGAGCGAAGAGGAGCGCACGGCGTTCACCACGCTCCTGACCCGCTTCAACGCCTCCCTCTCCGACATCACCGCGTCCTTGACGCCGGTGGGTCCGACGTCTTGACGCCGGTGGGTCCTACGTTCTGACGCCGATGGGCCCGACGGTCTGACGCCGGTGGGAGTTCGCCTCGCCCCGACCGCCGCGCCGAGGCCACCCCGCCGCGCCCGCCACCCCGCGGACTCTCCAGCCGCCGACTGCCGCACCCGTCACGCCTCTTGACCGGGTGGCCGCACTGCCGTGCCATAGGAGCCCAGGGGGTCGGGTGTCCGTCGTCCGGGAGGCGTGGTGCGAGAGCGGCAACCGGCGCAGGAGCGCCGCCGTGCCCGGGAGTTCGCGCTGTTCGTGGCGGGCGCGGCGGGCCGGCTGCTGCATACCGCCACGCTGCTGACCGGGGAGCCCGCCTCCGGACCCGCCCCGGCCGCCGAAGAGTTGCTGACCTGCGCACTCGCGCGGACCTACGCCGCCTGGGACCGGCTCCGCGGCGACGATCCGTACGAGCGCACCCGCCGGGAGCTGGCCGCCCGCTTCGCGCACACCGCCTGGCGGCACCGCCGCCCGCGCGGCGGCCTCCTGGACCGGCTGTCCCCCCAGGAGCGACTGGTCCTCGTCCTCCGGCTGTACGAGGGTGTGCCCGAGGAACAGACCGCGGCCCAACTCGGTCTGCCCGCCGAGCGGGTGCACGCCCTGTGCCTGCATGCGATCGCGGAGATGCGCAGTCACCGCCCCCGGCCGGAGCCCGCCCCGGCCCGCCGCCCCGCGCCGGCGCAGGCACCCGCGCAAGCGCAGGAACCCGGGCGCGCACAGTCGATCTCGCCACCGCCACTGCCCCCGGACCCGGCCCGAAAGCCCCCGCCACCATCGGAATCCGGCCGCCCGCCCCAAGGCCCCCCGACGCCACCGGCATCCAACCCGACTCAAGGCTCCCCGGCGCCACCGGCATCCGGCGCGCCCCAGACCCCCGCACCGAAATCGGCGGCCCCATGAGCCTCCCCGACCGCAAGGAGTCCGAGGTACGGCAGATGCTGGCCGGGCCGCATCCGCTCGTACCGCCCGATCTCGCCGACCGGGCCACCGCCCGCGGCCGCCGCCTCCTGGCGCACCGCAGGCTGCTGCGGCGCCTCGGCCGGCTGTGCGCGCTGCTCGTGCTGGTGGCGCTGACCTGGGCGGTCATGGCTCACGGCGGGCTGCACCCGCCGGCCCGCACCACCCCTCCCGCGGAGGGGTGGTGAACGACAGGGCCGGCGACGGGTGCGTCAGCCCAACGCCTGTGTGAGGTCGGCCAGCAGGTCGTCGACCGACTCGATGCCGACCGAGAGGCGCACGAGGTCGTTGGGGACCTCCAGCAGCGAACCGGCCGTCGAGGCGTGCGTCATCAGCCCCGGGTGCTCGATCAGCGACTCGACGCCGCCGAGCGACTCGCCGAGGGTGAACAGCTGGGCCCGGTTGCAGACCTCCACCGCCGCCTGCTCGCCGCCCGCGACCTGGAACGACACCATGCCGCCGAAGGACCGCATCTGCTTGGCGGCGATCTCGTGGCCCTGGTGCTCGGTCAGCCCCGGGTAGTAGACACGGGTCACCTTTTTGTGGGAGGCCAGCAGGTCCGCGATGCGGGCCGCGTTGGCGCTGTGCCGGTCCATGCGGACGGCGAGCGTCTTGATGCCGCGCATCACCAGCCAGGCGTCGAAGGGCCCGGCGACCGCGCCCATCGCGTTCTGGTGGTAGGCCAGTTCCTCGCCGAGGGCGTCGTCGTTGACGACGAGGGCGCCGCCGACCACGTCCGAATGCCCGCCCATGTACTTGGTCGTGGAGTAGACCACCACGTCCGCACCCAGCGCGAGCGGCTGCTGGAGGTAGGGGCTGGCGAAGGTGTTGTCGACGACGAGCTTGATCCCGGCGTCATGGGCGACCGCGGCCAGCGCCGAGATGTCGCTGATGCCGAGCAGCGGGTTGCTGGGCGTCTCCACCCAGATCGCCTTCGTACGGGGCCGCAGCGCGTCGCGCACGGCCTTCGGGTCGGAGGTGTCGGCCACCGACCACTCGACGCCCCACCGCTCGACGACCTTCGAGATCAGACGGAAGGTACCGCCGTAGGCGTCGTTGGGGATGACGACGTGGTCGCCGGGGACCAGCAGAGTGCGCAGCAGGCAGTCCTCGGCGGCGAGGCCGGAGGCGAAGGCGAGACCGCGACGGCCGCCGTCGAGGGCCGCGAGGTTCTCCTCCAGGGCGGTACGGGTCGGGTTCGCGCTGCGGCTGTACTCGTAGCCGCCGCGGAGCCCACCGACCCCGTCCTGCTTGTACGTGGATACCTGGTAGATGGGCGGTACCACCGCGCCGGTCGCCTCGTCGGGCTCCTGACCTGCGTGGATGGCAACGGTTTCAAAATGCTGATGGCGTGGTTCGCGCTGATCGCTCATGTCGCCGAGGGTAACCGGCCACGCGACCGAACTTTTCGGAACTTTCTGGTTGGCTGGATAGTGGATACACATGAGGGACCGCACACCGGTTCCCGTAGTCCGCCCGCCACCCGTGCCGTGCCCGGCCCTGCCCGGCCGCCGCCCCCTCCGCCCGCCTCTCCGCCCCGCTCCGTTCCCAGGCAGCCTTTACAAGAACTTCAGGTACAGGACACCTCTCATGGACGCTCTGCTGGTTCTCCTCGCCGCGCTCGCGCTCGGCGGCCTCGTCTTCCTGCCCTGGATGCGGCGCCGCCGGGCCGTGCAGCACACCCGGCAGGGCCTGGTGGTGGCCTCCGACCCGATGGCCGGCTACGGCTTCGTACCGCTGGAGGAGCTCGACGCACGGCTGCCGGGGCCCGACCAGGAACTGGCCGATGCGCTGGCCGAGATGCGCCGGACGCACGACTGGCGCCCGGCCGCCGCGCTGCTGAAGTCCACCGGCGACGACTGGGAGCGCCGCTGGCAGCGGGTGCAGACGCTGGCCGGCGCCGCCGCGTTCGAGCTGGCCGCGGAGGAGGCGACGGAGCTGCAGCGGCGCGGTACGGCGCCGGGGTACGGCGACGGCGGCCGGACCGGCGGGATCTGGCTGCGCACCTGGCGCTCGGAGGCCCCCAAGGACCCCGGCGGCGCCCAGACGCACGCCCAGTTCCTGGTCGTCCAGGCGCTGCGCGACCCCGGCTCGCAGGACTTCCGCATGATCCTCGAAGAGGCCCGTACGGTCTGCCGGGAAGCGGCGCTGCTGGCCCCCGGCAGCCCGATCCCGTACATCACCGAGCTGGCGATCGCCCGCGGCCTGCACGACCGCCCCGCCGACTACGAAGAGCTGTGGACCAAGGTCGCCCAGCGCGCCCCGCAGCACATGGGCGCCCACCTCGCGGCCCTCCCCTACTGGTCCCAGAAGTGGCACGGCTCCCGCAAGGAGGCCGAGGCCTTCGCCGAGCGCGCCGCGGCCGCCGCCCCCGCCAAGACCCTCCTGCCGGCCCTTCCCCTCTTCGCGGTGTACGAGCACCTCCCCGAGGCCAACATGGTCCGCAGCCTCTTCCAGAGCGCGGTCGTCGAGCGCGCGATCGAGGGCGCCCACTTCGCCCTCCGCGAGGCCCCCGCCGACCACCCCATGGCCCCGCACGTCCGCCACCTGCTCGTCTGGTTCCTGGTCCGCGCCGAGCGCTACGCCGAGGCCATGGAACAGCTCCGCCTCGTCGACGGCCACGTGGGCGCCGTCCCCTGGTCCTACGGCCGCAGCCCCGCCGCCGAATACGCCGCCTACCGCGCCCTGGCCATCGCGGGCTGGGAACAGCTGGGCGGCACCTCAGGAGCCTTCCCCCCACCGGAGCGCTGACGGCGGCCCGCGCCCCGGCGGGATCACGCGCCGGAACAGCTCGGCGCACGTCAGGAGCCCGCCCACCACCGCAGGGCTGACGGCCGGAATGCCTCCCCGCCCTCCAGCGTTGCTCTCTAAGCACCCTGAGGTCCCTTCTCCCTCCCCAGGAGCCTGATCCACATGCTGTTCTCCCGCTTCAAGAACCACCTCCCCACCCCGGAGGAAGCCCTCGCGGGCCGCGCCGAGCCGCCTTTCGCCGTCCCCGACCGGCACACCGTCCTGGGCAACCCCCTGCTCGGCCCGTACCCGGACGGCCTGGAGATCGCCGACTTCGGCCTGGGCTGCTTCTGGGGCGCCGAGCGGAAGTTCTGGCAGACCGAGGGCGTCTGGACCACCCTCGTCGGCTACCAGGGCGGCCACACCGAGAACCCCACCTACGAAGAGGTCTGCAGCGGCCACACCGGCCACACCGAGGCCGTCCGCGTCGTCTACGACCCCGCCGTCGTCCCGTACACCGCTCTCCTCAAGCTCTTCTGGGAGTCCCACGACCCCACCCAGGGCTTCCGCCAGGGCAACGACGTCGGCACCCAGTACCGCTCCGCCGTCTACACCCACTCCCCCACCCAGCAAGAAGCCGCCGAAGCCTCCCGCGACGCCTACCGCACCGTCCTCCACAACTCCGGCTACACCGACATCACCACCGAAATCCTCCCGGCCGACACCCGCCCCTTCTACCCGGCCGAGGGCTACCACCAGCAGTACTTGGACAAGAACCCGGCGGGGTACTGCGGGATCGGGGGGACGGGGGTCAAGCTAAGTGACCCATCCGCCGGCTGGGGCTCGTGTCCGACGGGGATCGCGCCCGTCGAAGACTGACCTTGGGAATCTCGGCCGGACAGGGCGTACGAACTAACACCCCGCTTGGCATGTATGACATAGCCAGCAAGTCCCGCAACCAGCACGCATCCGCCTACTTGCGCCGTTTTCCAGCCAAGGAGGGCAGCACCGTACAGACGGCGGGAGCAAACCCACCAAAATGCAGGCCATGGCAACCTCGGGGGCAGCAGGAAAAGGGCTAGGTGGTCTGGGCAAGTGGTGGGGGGTCCTAAGTGGCCTTCTACTGATCGCCGCGTGGATCAACCATGCGGCAGGACCAGTCGTGGTAATCGTGCTTTCAGCAGTCACTACCGCGTGGTGCTTCTTCCGAGCCCCTGTTACGTGTGGTGCTCCGGTCCGAGGGCACGATGACGGCTGCCGGAACAACGCTTCGGGGCTTCTCATGGGGTGTGCGCAGGTCCGCCAGCACCGCTGGGAGAAGCTGAAGGTGTTGGTCCTCCGACGCCAGCTACGCGCCTTCTGCTCAGGCCTGTTCTCGGACGGCAAGGCCATCATCGTCACGCTCGCAGGCGTAGGGAGCTTTGTCTCCGGCCTCGTCGCCCTTGTCCCAGGCGTCGTCATCCACTGACCGGCCGAGCCAATCACGGGGCAACACACCCCGTTAGGGACGGGGGCAAGCTAAGTGCCCCTTCGGGGACGAACTGGGGTCGGTCCCTCCCGACGGGGCATTGCCCCCGCCCCCGAAACGTCGGAGAAGTAGCCGGACCGGCCTGAGTCCGGCTCAACCGGCCGTGGCGTCGACCGCCATTCGCGCGATGCCACGGCCGAGTGTCTCGCCGAAGGGCCGAACGATCGATGCGAGGTAGCGGCACACGGGATCCACGGTCCCCGTCTACCAGACGTCCTCCCCGGATTTGGGCTTGCCTGCGGTTCACCAGGGCCGCTTTCCCAATGCGCTGCAGCAGGACCGCAAGGCACGGATCAATCCGTCGTTCCTCAAGAGCGGTCGCTCGACATGCCCCGGCCCCGTCTGTCGTCACCGCCCGTGGGTACGGTCGCCTTGATTCTGTTGCCGGCCGCTGCCTGCCTCGGCGGTCTGCGCTACCGGGTTGGCGGTGTTGAGGGAGTGGATGCGGGCATGCCGTCTGATGCTGAGCGGAGCACAGGAGAGGGGTTCACGTCGGGTGCCGCTACACAGGTGTTGGCCGCGGCGTGTCGACGGGCGGGGCTCGACGGCGACGGAGCGCGCCTGATCCGCTTGGGAGAGAACGCGCTGTTCCGGCTGGCTGTCCACCCTGTGGTGGTGCGGATCGCCCGGTCGGCCGAATACCTGGACTCGGCCCGGGGAGAGGCTCAGGTGTCGCGCTGGCTGTCGCACGAGGGCTTCCCCGTTACGCGCGTGGTTGAGGACCTGGAGCAGCCCCTGGTCGTCGACGGCCATCCGGTGACGTTCTGGCACCTGATCGAGGAGGGGGACCGCAAGGCAACGTACGGAGAGCTGGGCGCGGTCCTCCGGGACCTGCACTCACTCAGCCTGCCGGACACGCTGAACCTGCCGCCGTACCCCGTCCTGGACAGGACCGACCGACGGATCAATGCGGCACTCGACATACCGGAGGACGACCGCGCCTTCCTGCGGAAGCGCGCGCGTGAGCTTCGGGACCGTGTGTCGGATCTTCGTTTCGAGTCCGAGAAGGGCCCCGTACACGGGGACGCTCACGTGCAGAACCTGATGGTGGACCGGAACGGCCAGGTGATCCTGATCGATCTGGAGCGGTTCAGCTTCGACCACCCCGAGTGGGATCTGATGGTCACCGCCACCGAGCATCACAGCCTGGGATGGCAGACCAAGGAACAGTACGGCGCCTTCGTCGGGGCCTACGGGCGGGATCTCCGTACGTGGTCGGGCTTCTCCACGCTCCGGGCAGTGCAGGAATTCAACATGACAACGTGGCTCATGCAGAACGTGTCAGAGAGCGCGGAGACGGCTGCGGAGTACGCCCGTCGTATCTCCTCGCTCCGGAACGAGGACGCGCCACGCGACTGGAACCCGGGGTGACCTCAGCTACTCGTCGCCCAGCCGATTCATGGCGTCCCGTACCTGCCCGCTGAACTGCTGAACGGCAGGGTGCGTCCCATACGCGGACACCTCACGTTGGAAGTCGCCCACGTACCGCTGGAACCGAGCGGACTCCAGAGCGTCCCCGGCCTCGATGGCGAGACCGGCGGTTGCCACAGCGGCTTCGAGATCTCTGTTCAGTAGCTGGCTCTGTGCCAGCACCATGCGGCAGAACCCGAGCGTACGGGCGTATTTCGGGTCGGTGAGCTCCACAGCGCGTTCGGCGAAGCGGACGGCTTCGGCGCCCTGTCCGAGATCACGGAAACAGTGGCAGAACTCCCCGATCAGCTCGGCTTCATCCATGTACGAGAGCCATTCGGGATCGTCTGCGCCGTCGGCACGCTCGAAGAACCTCTCAGCCTCGCTCATCGCGCGGGCAGCACCCTTGTGGTCCTGCGCCGTCGACAGGGCGCGTGCCTCATGGGCGGAGAACAGCGCCATCGCACGGGGCGTGGAGGCGGCCTTGCCGCCTTCCACCGACGCGCGGGCCAGCGTCAGAGCCCGGGGCACCTGGCCCAGGTAATTGGCCTGGTGGCTCATATTGGCCAGGATCCGTGCGCCCATCATGCGGTCGCCCACCACCTGAGTCAGCCGTAGCGTCGACATCATGTAGCGGTCGGAAAGGGCATGGTTTCCGCTGTCGTAAGCGGTCCAGGCAAGAAGCTGTGACATCTCCGATGCGGCCTGGAACAGTTCCTCGCCCACCTTGGCGCTGTAGCCGGCTCCCAGCAGGGGCAGCACATCTTCCCGGAAGTAGTGCCGGAACGCCTTGTGCGCGTGCCCGCCGCCGAACTGGAAGTCCAACTGCATGAAGAACCCGGCGGCGGTCCGGATCGCGGCGACATCACGCATGCCGACCCGGCGAGTGGCGGGGGCATCGGTAGGCACACCGTCCGGGCGGGAGATAAGCCACGAGAGGGCGGCGGAGTGCACGTCGGCGTCCGGGAGCTGGGGCTCGTCCGACGGGCCGTCCTCCGGACGCTGGTGCGTAAGGCCGTCAAGGACGTTCAGCGTCTCGGCCAGCGAACCGGCGTAGCCCATGCCGAATACGGGAGCGGGGGCCCACGCGGCACCGGGGAATCCCAGATCTTGCGGCGTTACCCTCCGCCGTAACTTGTCGCTCAGCGCCTCGGCGACGAACACGGCTGTCTGCCGCTGGATGCCGCTGCCGTCCAACCATCGCTGAACGGCAACGTGCGTCGTCCCGAGGTGTTCACCGTGCCGCTGCGCGACCTCGCGGACTCGTCTGGCCAGTCCCTTGTTGGAGGCTCCAGCCTCCGCCATGACGGTGGCCAACTGGTGGTTGGGTTCTCTGCTCACGTTCTGCTGGCACCCCCCACGTCACGTCAAGTGTTCATCGTGTCACACCAGATTTGGCCGCAGGGGGTTCATCGCGAACCCCCTGGAGCGAAATCTTGAACCCCTCGTGTGCACATGAACCCCCGTATGAACGCTGCCTCTTGGCCAAAGACGGTCGTTGACTGTCGAGACAAGACACCCCGGCGGTGCGTGACGGCACCCCGGGGCATGGCCAACCTGATGGAAGCAGGTCGACATGCGGAACCATATCGCCAGGCTTTTCGAGTTGCTGCTGAAAGTCTTACTGCCCGCTCCGGGGCACCACCGCGCGGTGGGAACGAGCCAAGTGGTCGGCTGCGTGGACACGCCGACGATCAGTTTCAGCGTGCCGCGGGTCCCCGACCCGTACCTCTGGGGCCCGATCCGCGGTGAGGACGTCCGGCTCGTCCGCCCCTACCTCGTTGCCCACGAGCAGCAGACACAGCGCCGGGCCGAGTCTGGCCGCTGCCCCGGATCACTGTGCGACTCGCAGTGGATGGCGGTGACGTTGTGAGTGCCAACCTGCGTCTCCTCCCGTGGCCCGGTCCGGCCGGACAGCGCTCGTACCTGTCGACCGACGACGGCGACAGCCCTCTCGCACAGCTCGCCGACGAAATGGAAGAGGTCCAGCTCCAGATGGGCGCCGAACTGCTCGACCACGCGGCGAAGCTGCTCGAAGACCAGAAGGCCAACGCCGTGGAACTCCGATTCCTGAGTGCTCGGTTGTGCGAAGCACTTCGGGACGCGCTGAGGGTGGCTGAGAGCAGAGGCGAACGGCTGCCCGAACCCGATGACGAGGATGCCGAGCGGGGCAAGCCGTCGACAGGTGACAGCGGGACGATCGGATGAGCCGGACCGCACGGGAGACACCGGGATGGGAGATCGCACCGGTAGCGAGCAAGTCAGTGAACCGTGGACCGGACGGAGAGATGGCGCTGACGCTCCAGATCACCCGCCATGGGGACCTCGTCGCAACCGCTCCGCTGCGGCTGACCGTAGCTGACGCGGAGCGGGTCCATGCTGCGCTCTGCCATGCGCTCGACCAAGAGCCCGTGCCCGACGATGCGCCGGAGTGCCGCAAGTCGATCCAGTACCCGGGCGGCCGACAACGCTTCTGACCCCTGCCGGCTTGCGACCGGCCAGAGGCGCCACGCATAACAACCGCAGACATGACGCCGGACCACCCCTCAAACCCTGGCAGGCGCGGGGTGGTCCGGCAGGGGATCGGTCCCAAACGATCACGAACCCCGGTGCCGATGGTACCGGGGCCCTCGTCGTGTCTTCCTACGGCGTGGCCCGGCACGGACAGTGTTCAGCCAGCTTGCGGGGAAAGGGACTTGAGGAATGGACGGCATCGGGGACGACGGATTCGACGGTGAGGACCTGGACCCTGACGCGGTCCTGTGGGTACGTGGGGTGGACTACCTGGCCGGCTGGCGAGACGCGACGCGGGCGGCGGAAGAGCTGGGCGACGCGCTGGTTGCAGCAGGGGTGGACACCGCGGGAATCAAGCTGCGCGCTGCTGCGGCCTCGGATGGCTCGGGGGTCGTGCGACTGGAGCTATCGATGGAAGCGGCGCATGAGGTCACTGTGTCGGCCCGCGCGGCGTTGGCCAGGTGGCGAGATGCAAGTTGAGCGGCATGACGACCCCGACCCGCGATTGCGGTGATGGGACAGCCTTCGGGGGCTGGTGTAGACGTCATCGCAGGCTATGCCCAGTGCCTCAAGTCCGCGTGATTGCACGGCATAAGAGTAATAAGCTATGCTCGCATGGTCACAACTCCCATATTGGAGGCCCTTGTTGATCGCTGCATTTCCCTTGTGGAGAGTCCTAGACCCAGAGGGGGTCTAACTCTCCACTGATGCCGGGTCATCACCTAGGTCAGGTGTGTCCGGAGTCAGTAGGGATCGGCGATATCAACGGAGGGTGCCACGTGGCAACCAGTTCGACCCAGGTCGTGTGCAATCACAGGGCTCTTGAGGTCATGACTCTCTTCTTTGGCTCCACGGTTGTGGGACTTCTCGCGGGCATCATCCTGGTGGCGCTCGGCATGGCCCCGCTGGCTGCCACTGGTGCTGGAGCCGCAACGCTCGGCGGGGCGTTCGGCCTCGGAATGACCGCGGTCTCTTACATCAAGAAGCAGGACGTCTAGGTCGAAGTGGGGGCGACTCTGCTGGAGTCGCCCCCACTCAAAGGGCTGCTTTGCAGTACCCAGTTTGCTGCATCGGGCGTGGGCTAGTGCGCGCCGTCGCCATGGCCAGGGAAGCATGATGAAGCAGCTTCAGAAGCTCGTTGTGAGCTACGGCGATTGTGAACAGAAGCCCGTGCGCTTCCGTCCTGGGACGTGGCACTCACGACTGGAGCCGCGTGGCGCGGCGCACGTACTCGATATCGGCTTTGGATGTGCGAACGAGCCGAGCGGTGACCAGGTCATCAGCCGGGACGACTTGGTCGATCTCCGTGGCCACGTTGGCGAGGATCCCGTCAGCCTGCGTGACCTGTTCGTGGCCGTCATGATCTGGGGCTCGGGCACTACGAACGGACGCGGGCCGAGGTACACCGAAGCGGCCCTGTCCGACGACCGCATGCCCGCTGTTCTCCGGACCACGCGCGAAGCGGTCCGAGACGGCGACCTGAGCGGGGCCTACCGACAGTTCGTCCTCAACGGGGTAGGGCGAGATCCTTCTTCACGAAGTGGTTCGCGGCTGTGGACGACCGCGATGCCGCGTGTCACCGGGCCTTGATCCTCGACGCTCGGGTCTTTCGTTCGTTGAACGCCCTCGGGTGGTCAGGTTGGAAGGCGGCCGGCACTCGCCATTGGCCGACCCGCTACGCCACCTACGTTAGCTCCATGCACGGTTGGGCCTCGTCTCTGGGAGTCACAGGGCACTGGCTTGAGTGGCTTCTCTTTCATCTGAACGGCCGCGTGGACGAGCCCTGAGCTTGGGGAGCTTTAGTTTTCTACGGTTGGTTGCTGAGTCGACCTGCGCTAGAGCGGCAACGGGACCTGTGTGGCCGGTGGTCTGGTCCCTCCATTCCCCGTGGTTCCCCGCACGATCTGGCACATGTCTGGCACGGGCGCGGCCGCTCGGTCTGTGCGCCTGCCGTCTCGGTGATCACCGCTATAGGAGTTCGATCCCTCGGCCTACTTGGGGCCTTGGCGCCCTTACTGGTCCTCTGTGCGTGGCCGCTCAAGGCCGCTTGCGTGCGCCGGCGTTGATGTCAGCTGGTGATGTCAGGTTGGATGGCGTGATGGAGCGCGTTGAGGCAGAGCTGTTCACTGATGGAGGCAACGACGCTGTGGTTCGCCTGCCCGGTCGGAGGTTCCCGGGGGTGTTGATGCAGGGCGACTCCCTTCACATCCTTCGTAGCGATCTGGCCGAGGTGGTGGAGGCGTGTGAGCGCGGCGATCTGGCCGAGGCCCAAGACTCGGCCGGCCTCCTCCTAGAGGGCCTCGACGCACTGCTGACGCGCTACGCGGATGCATTGCAGGAGCACGAAATCCCCCGGCCATACTGAGTGGCGGGATCTACGACCTCTTCGTCCCGAAGCAACTTGGGCGGGGGCCTGACCTTGGGCCGCTGCGTCTTTCACCTGCTCCGATGGTCCGCAGGCGTCCGCGCTTGTCCGCCGCTGTCCGTCAGCGTTGTCACGCAGTTAGACACTCGCAGTGCTTCGGTCTCAGGCCACGGCCGGACCAGTTCCATGGCGTTCGTAGAGTCGCTTCACTTGCTTAACCCAGAAGCCGAACTTCTCGTCCGCTGACGCGCTCATGGGGAGCAACTGGAGTTCCTTGGCCAACTGATAGAAGCCGGAGCCAGCGTCGTTGGCACCCAAGTAGTTCACCAGAGCCGAGAGCATGACGGGTGGGTCCGAGGGGGCGATCTCCTGATCTCGTTCCACGATCAGTCCGAGCAGATGCCCCATAGCCGCCCGCTCGTCAGCACGCTCGAAGTCGAAGGGACGGCAGCCTGTTCGCCTGGCCAGAATCACGTTGAGCTCGGTGTACGAGGTGAGCTTGCCCAGCTTCGCTCGCTGGACGAGGAAGCCACGACCAGCATGTACCAGCTCTTCCCATTCACTGTCCGCGCGGCCGTATCCAGACATCCCCGCCCCCTGAGCTACATCGATCCGTGAGCGGGAACGTACAGTGCCGGCGCAATGCCCACAATCGCTCGATGGGCTGAGCACTGAAGCTCGGGATGACAGCGAGAAACGCCCCATCTTGCCGTACCGCCACCCCTGGGTGCTAACCCGTATGGGCGGGAGCTGTGAGCTGGGGGTTCGCTGCTGGCGGCGGTGGCTCGACTGTCACTGCCGGTCGTCGATGGTCGGCCTCAGGTGCCCTCGCACGGCCCAGGGACGGCCCAGGGAACGATCACTCGGCGGACGTCCGCCACTCATCCAGCCAGACCCTCACCTGGTGGTTGTGGGCGTGCCAGAAGACCTCCCCCTCGACGGAGGCCCCGAGGGCGGGCAGCTCCATCCCCAGCGGCATGGCCGTGATCTCGGCTAGCGCCACGACGTTGGGCACACCGTCCATACGTATGAAGACGCCAAAGGGCTGGCGGCCGATGACCTCTCCAGTGATGTGGGTCCCCACAGGCAAGGCTGCAACGGTTGCCGCCCAGCTCTGGAGAACTACATCTGCGACCGGGAGATCCGGGCTCGTAGGCCACGCGTACTCATCCATCAACAGATCATGACGCAGTGAGCAGCCTGGGGCTTAGAAGGCGCTCATGCGCACCAGAGTCTCTTCTGCCCTGACCAGCGAAGACAGGCCCTCGGAAGTGGCAGATGCTACCTGCGCCGACACGCATTCGACAGGGATCGCCCGCGGCAGGACACGGTGGCAGTCGCGGTCTCGCCAGGCTGGGCTGTGACTGCTGAACTTGGTGCTATGCAGGCCGTGCTTGTTGCGCTCATCGCTGTCCTCGGGACGCTAGGCGGATCCATCGTGACAGGAGTTCTCCAACGCCGACATACTGACCGTGCTGCTGAACTCGACCGCCGGGAGCGAAATAGACAAGAGCAGCGAACGGCCATTTGCGATCTTGCGGAGGCGTTAGTGGAGCTCCGCCACCGGCAGATCTGGCGTTGGTCCACGAGGCGCGACTACGGCACTGGAAACGACACGTACCGCGAGGCCAAGGACGCTTGCTTTGAGGCACGCACCTCGAGCCGAGCTTGCCTCCTCCGCCTTCGGCTCGCGGGCGTTCCTGACTCAGTCGTAGACCTGGCGGTGGTTGCATTCGAGGCATCCATCGTCATCGAAGAGGCCTCCGATGCTGCGGAGTTGGAGCAGAGAGCAGAGGTGTCCAGAACGGCCATGGACTCATTTGTTGCTGCCGCAGCGCGCCACTGCGCTGCCATGTAGCCCAGCTTTGATCGGTACGGGGCCTACCGTTCGGCCGACGACCAGCAGACTCGATGTGGCCCCCCTGGGTCTCAGCCGACGACAGCCAGCCACGACGGCGGTTCTGTCGACCGACTAGGCGCGCGTGTGTCTCGCTGCACCCCCACCGGCCTCAGCCACGCTGCATCTGTGTGTGTCGAGTAGGTCGAGCGCCGCGACCGCATCTCTGCCGACCGTACTTCCACCTGATGGCCGCTCGCTCAGCACGGCCACAACTGATCATCGGCGGCCGTGACCTGCGGCCGTCTACTCGGTCACCGCTCTGAACTTCGGTGCAGCCGTCGCCAGTTGTCAGCGTTGGTCGCCAACGAGCGCCCTTCCACGGCCCCAGGACGGCCCGGGAGGGCGCTCGCGCACTCCTTGCGCTTTGCTGAGTCGTAACACTTTCTTGTGCGGATGCTTGGCGGATCGGGCGCCAGTTCCGCCAAATCGCTTTCGTTGCGGAGTCAGGAAACTTAGAGTGGACCAATGCTCAAGAAGCTACGCCTCGCCCACTTCAAGGGTTTTGCCGAATTCGAAATCACATTCGATCGGCAGGCCGTGTTGATCGGCCCGAATAATGCCGGGAAGAGTACAATTATTTCCGCGCTGCGTCTTGCTGCGGAAGAAGTTTCCCATGCCCGGCGAAGGAACTCGCGCGATCGTTTCAGCCTGGACGGCAATCATTGGGCGTACGGGCATCAGCTCTCGAGTAGGGTCGGGAATCCCTCTGGTTTCGTGGGAGAAAACATTCGCCACGAGTTCCGTGAACGTGAAACCCGTCTCGAATTAACTTTCAGTTCTGGTGCTACGCTGAAGTCTCTTTGGCCAGTCGAAGAACCTCCGTTCTTTTCTTTGGTTAACGCTGACGGTTCAACGATCCATGCAACTGCTGCTGCTAGGACCGCGACGCCTTCGATCGGCGTCGTCCCCACTTTGACGCCCGTTCAACATCGAGAGCTGATTCTCACTGAGAAGTACGTGAAAGAAAGTCAAACTACGCGCCTTTCCAGCAGTCACTTCAGGAATCAGCTCTACTACCTCAAGAGTGCGGATATCGATACGTACTTCGACCTGGTGGATTTCATTCTTGAAAACACGCCTGAAATCCAAGACCTGAGCCTAGAATCCAGTTCCGCAGGAGACGCGGCTGAGCTTGATCTCTATTTCACGGAGACTGCGACCAGATCGGTAAAGGAGCTCTTCTGGGCAGGGGACGGCCTGCAGATCTGGCTGCAAGTTCTGACACACCTGTACAGGCACAGGGAGGCTAAGACTCTTGTTTTGGATGAGCCTGACGTTTTTTTGCATCCCGATCTTCAGCGCAGGCTTGTGAATGTATTGGAAGAGCGTAGCCAGCAATGGATCCTCGCTACGCATGCACCTGAGATTCTCGCAGAAGCGCGACGAGACTCAGTGGTGCTCGTTGATCGAACTCGTCGGCGGGCGCGGCCGCTACGTGACGCAAAGTCGATGGAGCAGGCGAGTCTGTCACTTGGCAGTGGGTTCAACCTCGGCGTCGCGCGCGCCCTTCGGTCGAAGGTGGCCCTCTTCGTCGAGGGGCAAGACATGAAGGTCTTGCGGAACGTGGCGCGTGTGGTCGGCGCTAAGAAGCTTGCTGGGGAAAAAGGGGTCGCTGTTATCTCCTTGGGTGGTTTTGATAAGTGGTCTCAAGCTGGCTCTTTTGCGACCCTAAGCACCAGTTTGCTTGGCGATGCGGTGAAGGTATTTGTAATTCTGGACAGGGATAACCGCACAGAGGGTCAGTCTTTCGATGTCGCGAACTCTCTGTCGCAGTCTGGGGTGCACTGTCACGTCTGGAAAAAGAAAGAGCTGGAAAGCTACTTTCTGATCCCGCCTGTCATGGCGAGGCTGTCCGGCGCTGAGGTTTCTCTCGTTAAGGAACTCTTACAAGAGGCGGTCGATGAGCAGAAAGTGGATGCTCAGGCCCAGTTCCTTTATCGGCGTCAGACCGACCTCGTAGGAAAGAGTGCGCACGCTATGGACGTGACGCGTGCCGCAATTCCGGAGTTCGATAAATGGTGGAACGATAAGGATGCTAGGGGCGGAATGGTGCCGCCGAAGAAGGTAGTCAACTCGCTGAATGCGAAGCTCGCTGCAGCAGGATTCAAGCCGGTCAACGTGCGCTCGATCTCGAACAATATGAGAGCAGAGGAAGTAGTTCCTGAACTTAGGGATATTCTGCTAAAGATTGAGGCTGCGATCGTTGGAATATAGGGTTCGAGTGAATCTTGAGGTCGGCGGAGCGGCGTTGGGCTGGAGCTGCTTTGGGGCGAGTGATCATGGCCCGTTAAGCTGATGGCGAGTCGGGCGGTCTGTTTACCTGCCCATTAAAGCGCGACGTTGGGCCATGATCTTAGAGGCTCGCCCCAAAGTGGCTGTCTAAAGCCGTGGAGCCGACCGCCCCAGCCGCGACGTACCCCTTCTCCGGCCGCAGGCGGCCGATTGCCCAGCGCGCGGCACGGGCGCCGGCCGGGCTGGAGCGGTGCGGAGACAGGAGCACAGGCCCGGCCGGGGGGGGGCGGGCCGCGCGCGGTGAGCGGAGCGAGTCGCCTTGAGTAAGGAAGAGAGTTTTCGATAGTTGGCCGGGGCGGGCGCTCAGACGGCGCGCAGTGCGCGGGGACTGTCGGGGGTGATGCGGTAGGCGAGTTGGGTGCGGTCGGCGCCGGCGCGGAGGTCTTCGAGGATCAGCGGGCGTTGGTCGGTGCCGAGGGTGACGCGGGTGGCGTGGACGATCGGGGTCGCGTCGGGGATTTGCAGAGTGGCACGCTCGTCGGGCAGGGGCATGCGGGCGCTGACGGTTTCGTCCCAGGTGAGTTTGTGGCCGGCTGCGGTGAGGATGGCGTAGATCTGCTCCGGTTCGGTGCGGGGCTTCGCCGAGCTGTTCGGCCTCGTACGGACCGCTCCGTGTCGCAGGCGACCGGAGACACCAGCAGTACCTTTCCCGCAGCAAGAACTGGTCGTGCTCGTCGAGCATTCGCCCGTTTCGGCCGTCACGCCTTGGCGGCGAGCGGCCGCCACGCGCTCCAGATGTCGAGGCGCTGCTTGTAGGCGGCTTCGACGACGGGATAGGGGTACGTACCGAGGAAGAGCCGCAAGGGTGGTTCGTCGGTGTCGACCAGTTCGAGGATGACGTCGGCGGTGGCCCGCGGATCCTGTGGTGCACGGGCGGTTGCGCCGGCCCGGCGCGCCTCACGGACCGGCTCGTACGCGGCGATGGGTTCGGCGTGCACCGCGGAGGAGCCGGACCAGTCGGTGCCGAAGGGTCCGGGTTCGACGATCGTGACGTGGATGCCGAGCGGGGCGACCTCCTGGGCGAGCGCCTCGCTCATCCCCTCGAGCGCCCACTTGGAGGCGTTGTAGAGCCCCAGGGTGGGGAAGGCCGCGAGCCCGCCGATGCTGGACACCTGCACGATGTGCCCACTCCCCCGCGCACGCAGGAACGGCAGGGCCGCCTGCGTCACCCACAGCGGGCCGAAGAGGTTGGTGTCTAGCTGGGCGCGGGCCTGCTCCTCGGTGGTCTCCTCGACCATGCCGAAGAGGCCGTAGCCCGCGTTGTTGACGACCACATCGAGGTGCCCGAAGGCTTCGGCAGCCCGCTGTACGGCGTCAGTGACGGCGGCCCGGTCGGTGACGTCGACACGGAGCGGGAGAACGCTGTCCCCGTAGACGTCGACGAGGGGTTTCAGGGACTCGGGACGGCGTGCTGTGACGGCGACGCGGTCACCGCGGGCCAGGGCGGCTTCGGCCCAGATCCGGCCGAAGCCGCGGGACGCGCCGGTGATGAACCATGTCTTCTTCATGGCTCGACCCTGCGCCTTCCGCCGAACCGCAGCCAGCACCCCCCGGGGGTTACCCTCCGGCCATGGCGGCCGACAATGCGCTGGGAGAGTTCCTCAAGGCCAGGCGGGGACGGGTTCCGCCCTCGCACGCGGACCTGCCCGCTCACGGGAGGCGCCGGGTCGCGGGGCTGCGCCGGGACGAGCTGGCACAGCTGGCCGGTATCAGCGAGCCGTACCTGACCCGGCTGGAACAGGGCGTCGACCGGCATCCGTCACCGCAGGTACTGCGGGCGCTCGCGCGGGCGTTGGAGCTGGACGCCGACGCCTCGGCGCACCTGTTCACGCTGGCCGGCCCGGGTCCCGTACGGCCTTCGGAGAGCGAAGTCGCCCCGGACGTACACCAGTTGCTCGACGGGTGGACGGGCACTCCGGTGTATGTGCGCAACCGCCGGTTCGACGTGCTGGCCGCGAACAAGTGGGCGCGGGCGCTCGCCCCGATGTACGAGCCCGGGCACAACCTGGCCCGTGACATGTTCCTCGTCCCCGGGACCCGTCGTCTCTTCCCGGACTGGCCTGAGATCGCCGCCCGGACCGCCGCGGCCCTGCGCGCCGAAGCCGACCCGCGCGACCCGCGGACCGCGCGGCTCGTCGCCGGACTGAAGGCGGACGACGACTTCCGCAGCCTGTGGGCGCGGCACGACGCACGCCCCTCCCGCGACGAGCTCAAACGATTCGTGCATCCGGTCGTCGGGGAACTCGCCCTGCGGCGACAGGCCCTCACCGTCGGGGGCGCCGAGCAGCAAGTGATCATCGTCTACCAGGCGGTGCCCGAGAGCCCCTCCGCGTCCGCCCTCTCCAGGCTTCTCCGACACCCGGCTCTGACACCCGGCGGAGATTCCCTTTCGTCTTCGTCAGCGTGGCAGGCAGGGAGCGCCCGGGGCCGATCCGGACAGGGCTCGGCGCACTACGGTCACGCTCGCCATGGGGCCGGTCCGTGAGTTGGACGGGCTCGGCCGCATTGGCGCTGAGAGTTCTCCGGAAACAGCCCGCCGGTTGGTTTGCTTCCCTACCATCAGGCACAGTCACCATGCTGGAGGGTACGTGTCAATGATCATCGCCCTTGCTGCCGGTTCATCCAGCTTGACGGATATACAGCAGAAGTTGATAGTCGGGCTCGCCAGCGCATTTGTCGGCGTCTTTGGAACGCTGCTGGTGCACTTCCTCAAATCGCGGCAGGAGCCGCGACGGAAGGTTGCCTACGATGCCGCCACGGAGCCTGGGCTCGGCGGCATCGACCCCAAGCTGAGAGATAAGTTGCGGATCTCTTATGGTGGAACTCATGTCGAGGACTTGCACTCCGCTCACTACAGGATTGCGAACAGCGGGAACTCCGTTATCAAGAATCAACGGGTTCGCTTCTCCATCCCGGCTGACGTAAAACTTCTCGAGTCCATCCTCGCGCCGGAACCGGAACCGGAAATGAAGGTCGAGAGGAGCCCGGAATCCTCTGGCTCGCAGATTATTTACACCATTGGCCACCTGGAGCGCGGCGAGGAGGTCAGCTTCGGCCTGGTGCTGGATGGGAAGAACGCGGCACAATGGCGGGCGAAAACCTCCAATGAGGAAGGCGACGTCGACGTAGAGAAGCGAGGAGTTCAACGAAACATCGAAGACCGAGCCCATGTGGTTCCTTTCCTGACCTCAACCTTCCTGTTCCTCTTCGCGCCTCCGGCTGTCAGCGGCTTTGTGCTCCAGGAAGCTCTGGGCCATGCACTCGCCAGCTTGATCAGGGCCACTTTTCTTGTATTCTGCATCATTCATCTGCTGCCAACGCTCCGCCTCGTCCGGGAGACCTTCTTTTCGGGCGGAAAGGCTGCGCAGCACGAGCACAACATTGGAGGGGATGCCTACATTTTCAATGACACTGCCTTCCATGGTGGAGTCACATGGAACAACGAAGCGCGGCAAAAGAGAGGTGCAAGCCCCCCTCAGTAGTCGGCTTGTCGCGAGCGGGGGGGCGAAGTCGGGCTCCGCCGTCATCAAGTGCAGCCGGGCGGCGGAACGGGGCCGAGGCGGGAGCGTTGCCCGAGGGGAGGCGGGAGCGTGCCGCGGGCCCGGCGGAGTGAAGTGCGTCCGGGGCTTGGGAGTGCTGGTGTCAGGCCGCCTCCACCGCGCCGGGTTACCGTGCCGCCGTGAGCAACTCGGTGGAGCGCCCCCTCCTCTTTCTCGATGTCGACGGCCCCCTCATTCCGTTCGGGGCATCGCCAGGTCGGCTTCAGAGGCCCGCTTCCGGCGCCGAAGTGTTGCCTGATCAGGGGAATCCGTTGCTGGCGCGGCTCGACCGTGCTGTGGGGGCGCGACTGATGGCGCTCGGGTGCGATCTGGTGTGGGCCTCGACGTGGGGAGATGAGGCCAACGAGGCCGTCGCCCCGCGGATCGGGCTGCCCAGGCTGCCTGTGGTGGAGTGGCCCGACGGTTTCACCGAGGACGGCCCACGCGGTCTGCACTGGAAGACCCGCGCCCTCGTGGAGTGGGCCGGTCCTCGCCCGTTCATCTGGGTCGACGACGAGATCAGCGATATGGATCGGCTCTGGGTCGCCGCTCAGCACCGGGGGCCGGCGCTGCTGCATCGCGTCGACCCGGCCGAGGGCCTCACCGACGATGACTTCTCCGCGCTTGCTGGGTGGCTCCGTACTGTCGCGCCTTCTCCCGCACCAGGGAAAGGCACCTAGAGGCGTCGGAGGGACCGGCACCAGACTCGCCGGGGGCTTGTGTTGTTGTCGGTGCCCCATGTATCGCATACGTTGCCTGATCGGGGTATTCCTCGGTCAATGACATTATTCCGGTGCGACGGAGTGAGATGGAGCTATCGGGCATGGTCCGGCGTAGCGGCTTCGGTGTGCGGGGGAGAATTCTCGGGCGGGTCGGCATTCTGGCCGCGTCGGTGTTGGTCGGCGCGGCGTGCAGTGCGCCCACTGCGGACGATGTGCTGTCGGCCAGGGCGACTACGGGTGGCGCGACGGCTTTTGGCCGGCTGGTGGATGTCGGTCATGGGCGCACGATGTATCTGGAGTGTCAGGGCAGCGGATCTCCGACGGTGGTTCTCGTGCCGGGGCTTGTTGCCGCGGCGGATACCTGGAGTTATGTGACCGGCGCCGCCGGAAAGAGGAAGCCCAGCAGTTCTTCCGTGTATCCCGGGGTGGGGAAGTTCACCAGGGTCTGTTCCTACGATCGTCCGGGGACGGCGCGGGAGAACGGGGAGTTCACCACGTCGTCGACGGTGGCCCAGCCCACCACACCCCGCGGGGATGCCGCGGACCTGCACGCGCTGCTGGAAGCGGCGAAGGTGCCCGGTCCCTATGTGCTCGCGGGATGGTCCGCGGGCGGGCCCATTGCCAGGATCTATGCCGGTGAGTACCCGCATGACGTGGCCGGTCTTGTTCTCGTGGACGCCGAGTCGGAATTCCTGCAGTCGCGGCTCACGCCGGGGCAGTTCGCCATTTTTCTGGCGACGATCCGAAACGACGACAAGAAGCGTATGGCGCAGTGGAAGGATGTCGAAAGGCAGGATCCCGCTACCGTCTTCGAGCAAGTGCGTGCCGCTCCGCCGGTGCCGAGGATTCCGGTGGTGGTGCTGTCCGGGGATGAATTCGATGCCGATGCGTTTCGTGCTCGGCTGCCGGCTCATGCCCCGGAGGATTTCCCGCAGGTGTTCTGGCGGGCGCAACGTGGCTCGCAGCAGGATCTCGCGGCGCAGTTTCCCGGTGCACAGCACATCACCAAGACCCGTAGTGACCACAACATCCATAACAATCGGCCGCAGCTGGTGATCGATGCGGTGCGGGGTGTTGTTGAGGAAGATCGGCGTGGGGTGGGTGGTCCCTCGTCGGCTTCCGCTGCGGCTTCGGCTCCTCCCTCTTCCCCTTCTTCTTCCCCTTCTTCTTCGCCCTCGTCCTCGCCGTCGCGTTCGCGTTCGTAGAGGACGCCGCCGGCTTGTTCCCGGGCCAAAGGGTGCCGTGTGCGGGCGGGGGGGACTGTGGGTGCGTCGGCCTACAGTCGTTCGTCATGGACTGGGTCGAGCGGGTGGGGAATCTTCGGCAGTGGGCGCAGAACGGCGCGCGGGCGCCGCACAAGCCGTTGCTCATGCTCTATGCGTTGGGGTGGTTCCAGCGGTCTCCGCTCCGGCCGATGCGCTACTCGGAGATCGAGCACGATCTGAGTGAGCTGCTGGAGGATTACGGTCCGACGCACCGGACGTCGCCGTCGTATCCGTTCCACCATCTCGTCAACGACGGGGTGTGGGAGGTGCGCACCGACAGCGGGGCCGCCAGTCCGGGTACGGGGGTCCGGGTGCTGCGGGAGAGCGGGGCGCGGGGGCAGTTGGCCGGGGGGTTGCGGGCCGCACTCTCCGACGATCCGGCGCTGCTCGGGCAGTTGGCGCAGGTGCTGTTGGACAGGCACTTTCCGCCGTCGGTCCATCCGGACCTCACGGCTGCCGTCGGGCTCGACCTGGAGCCGGCGGACGGAACGCGGATCGTGGTCGGGCAGGCACCGGGGCGGCGGCGGGCCGGTGAGCTGCGCAGGGATGTGCTGATCGCGTACGAGTACCGGTGCGCGTTCTGCGGCTTCGACGGGTCGATCGGCCGGGTGCCGGTCGGGCTGGAGGCGGCCCATGTCCGGTGGTGGGCCTTCCAGGGGCCGGATGACCTCGCCAACTGTCTGTGCCTGTGCTCCCTGCATCACAAGCTGTTCGACCGTGGGGTGCTGGGCCTGGACTCCGGCCGGCGGATCACGGTTTCCCGGGAGTTCGTCGGCCAGAGCCAGGCGGCCCGGCAGCACGTGCTCGAACTCACCGGCCGGGCCCTGATCGGGCCGCAGAACGGCAGTGCACGGGTCGCCCCGGCGCACATCACCTGGCACACCGCGCAGGTGTTCCGCGGCGAACCCCGTATCGCGGAACAGCACGGACCGGCGGAGCGGCACGGCCTGACGGGGCGAGAGCGGCACGGCGTGACGAAGCAGCACGGACGCGTACCGGAGCAGCACGGCGTGACCGGGCAGCAGGGCAGCACGGCGTAACCGAGCGCGGCCGAGGGGCGGCGCCATGAGGTCGGCGCCCCTGGTGGGTCGGTGCGGGTCGGGGCCGCGCGGGTGCGTGGTGGGCGGGTGTGCGGCGGCTATCGGGAGGTCTTGGGCGCGGGGCCGGGGTGGGAGCCGAAGGCGGTCAGGAAGCGGTTGCGGAAGGAGTCCATCCGCCAGACCGGGGCCTGGTGGCCGGGGTTGAGGCCGGGTGTCCAGTGCCAGTCGGAGATGCGCTTCAGGACGTCGGGGTCGTGGGCGACGATCGCGACCGGGACGTCCCTGCTGGCATGGTCGCCGGAGACCTTGGCGACGGGCTGGTGGTCGCCGAGGAAGACGAGCACGGTGTTCTTGTTGCCGTACTTCTCGACGTACGAGACCAGGCTGTTCAGGGAGTACTGGATGGACTTGCCGTACTCGGTGCGCACCTTGTCGGTCTGCTGCCACACGTCCACGGGGTTCTTGCCGGACTTCTCGATGGAGTCGTAGACGGAGCCGTCGCCGACCTTGTTCCAGGGGAGGGTCTTGGGGAGGGGTGCCCAGGGGTTGTGACTGGAGGTCAGGATGATCTCGGACATCAGCGGCTTGGCGTGCGGCTTGCCGTGCTCCAGGCGCTCGAAGGCGGCGAGGCTGTACTGGTCGGGCATGGTCGACCAGCTGAACTTGGGGCCCTTGTAGCCGAGTTCGCGGGAGTCGTAGACGTGGTCGAGGCCGTAGAACTTGGCCTCCGGCCAGCCCTTGGTGACACCGGGCATGATGCCGACGGTGCGCCAGGCGCCGGTGCGCCGGAAGGCGCTGGTGAGGGTCAGGTGATCGCCCGCGGTCACGGTGCGGTAGCGCTGCTGGTTGTCGATCCACAGGCCGGACAGGAAGGTCGAGTGGCCCAGCCAGCTGCTGCCGCCGTACGTCGCCGAGGTGAGCCAGCCGCTGCGGGCGGAGTAGCCGGCCGCCCGCAGCCGGGCGGTGCCCTTCGCGAGCGTGGCATCGACGCCCGGTGCCATCAGGGGGTCCTGGACCGCGCTGCGGCCATAGCTCTCTATGAAGGTGAAGATGACGTCCTTGCCGCGCAGTCCGGTCAGCAGCCGGTTGCCCGGGGTGTGGTGGTAGGGGTCGCTCGCGGCTTCCTTGGCGAACGCCCGCTCGTCCTTCAGGGTCGCGCTCACGCCGTCCATACGGGCCTGGACGAGGTCGGAGGTGCTGCGGGAGGCGAGCGGCGCACCGGCGATCTGCAGGCCGAGGGCCGCGGAGAGGACCCAGGCGGTGCCGAGGACGAGGGTGGTGCCGGCCGCCCTGGTGGCGTGCCGGGCCATGAGGTTGCTGAGCCGGACGAGCGCCAGGGCGGGCAGGACCAGCAGGGCGAGGACGAGGAGGGCGGCCGCGATCTCGACTCCGATCGTGCCCGCCCGGCCTATGGAGTCCTGGAGGAAAGAGGCGCCGTCGCCGAGCAGGACCCAGTCGAAGACCACGTTGAAGCCCCGGCCGAGGACCTCGTTGAAGCCGATGTCGAGGAGGTCGAGTGCGGCCAGCACGCCGAGTGCCACTCCGGCGAGCACCGCGGCCACCCGCCGTGCCGTGGGCGGCAGGAGGAGGAGCAGGGCGGCACCGGCCACCCCCTCCACCGGGATACGGACGAATTCGGCGGCCGTGAGGCGGTCGGCGCTGTTCGGCAGCAAGAGGGTGACGAGTACCAGCGCGCCGGCCAGGGCGGTGGTCGTCCACGCCGCTGCCCGCGCCGCGGCGGGGTGGCGGTCGCGCCAGCCGCCTGGAGGGGTCTCGGTGTGGGGTGCGTCCGCGGGTTCGGGTTGGGGACCGTCCGAGAGCCCGTCCGCGGGCCCGTCCGCAGGCTCCTCCGGGAGGCCGTCCCCGGGCTCGTCCGGCGGCAGGCTCTCGGTCTCGGGTGCGTGCTGCTGTGGCAGCTGGTGAGAGCGCGTGGAGTGCGACAACCCGAAGGTCCTTCCGTGCGGGGCCCGGTAGTGGCGCGGCGGACCGGACCCGGGAGGTCGGCGCCGTCGCTATCTGTACGGGCGGCCGGGGGCCTGCGTTCAACCGGGGGCCTGCGTTCCATCAGTCGGCGTCCGCGGGGGGGGGAGGAGGCGCGGAAGAAGATGCGGGGCCGGGCCGGCCCCCCGGCCGGCCCGGCCCTCCCCCGTTCCCCCGTTTCCCCCGTTCCCCCGCTCCCCCGCCGTGGCGCCACGTGTTCTACGGCTGACGCGCAGTCGTGGGTCGGTGGCGCCGGTCCATGGGCGCTGCGCCGTCAGGCGGCGGCCGGCTGTTCCGTGCCCGCGGGGTCTGCGGCCTCGTGACGGATGCGGCGGCGCTTGTTCACGAGGACCGCGGTCCGGGTGAGGACCATGGCAAGCGACATGAAGACGAAGGCATTTGCGTAGACGTCGGGGCCGCTGAGTTCATTTTCGATGCTGAAGCGGATGAGTCCCTCGGAGAACCAGTGCTCGGCACCGTAGGCGAAAAGGACGCGGGCGGAGGAAAGGACGATCCAGACGAGGGCGTATCCCCATCCGCCCGTGGTGTAGATCCGGCCGTCGGCGCCGCGGTGCGCGGGAAGCAGCACACCGGCGATCAGACCGCAGATCACGCCCATGCCGAGGCCGATCAGCTGGAACGACGGCGCGTTTCCGGAGGTCGGGAAGGAACGCACGAAGATCGCGATGATGATGGCGACCGCGATCACGGAGCGCAGCATGCGCATGTTGGTGACGCGGCGGCAGCCCAGATCGGTCGCCAGAATGATGGTGAGGATGGTGGCGCTGGCGATGAGTGCAGTGGCGAACTGACTCAGCTGGTCCATGGAATTCCGGGCCTTTCTGCGGTGCTGCGGCTTCTTCTGCTCGGCGTGCGCGTTGCGTGGCGCGCAGTGCGCACTGCGCACTGCGCACTGCGGAGATTTCCGTTGTCCGGGAATCCCGTCGTCCGGAGCTCCCTTGTCCGGGAGTTCCATTGGGCAGCGGATTACCGTTCCGGGCGCTTCTGCGACACCGCGCGGTGTTCGTCAATGACGCTATGGCGAGGGGAGGTTGTCGCGGGACGACCGACCGGTGGAGCGGGCTGTCCACCGGTCGGTGGACAGCGCTGCGTCGGTGAGGAGGGAGGGTGGTACGACTGTGCGCGGCAGTGTCCGCTTCCCGGGTGCGGGGCTGCGCATATCCGGAAGGGCACAGGGGGACATGGCGATATCCAGGGGTACGCGGTGACGGCTGAGACGCGGCATGCACCCGAGCCGCAGCAGACACCCGGACTACGGCCCACGTACGAGGCCCCCCGCGCACCCGAAGCGCGGGTGCGGTGGTTCGGCCTGTGGGACAGCTACTTCGTGGTCTGTTATCTGGTGACCACGGGGCTGGTGTTCACCTCCGGGGTCCCGCAGGGCGAGCGGGTGATCGCCATCGGGGCGCTGACGCTGGTGGTGCCCTGGTATGCGGGGATCGGGCGGCCGTTGATGCTGCGTCATGAGAGCGATCGGCGGAACGTCGTCTTTCCCGTCGGTCTCTTCGTGCTGTTCGGGGTCGCCACCGCCGTCGATCTGATGAGCTCGTTCGCCCTGTCCGCCCTGGTCCCGATGTTGATGATGAGCCTGGCGACCAGGCCGGCCCTGGTGGTCGGCGTCCTCGGCAACCTCGTCCCGGTGACGATGCTGTGGCTGCGCGGCGGCGCCGAAGGCCCGGCCGTGCTGTTCGTGCTGCTGACGTCGCTGCTCGGGATCGCGCTGTCCGTACTCCTCGGGCTGTGGATCAAGAGGGTCGTACGGCAGAACAGGGAGCACGCCGCGCTGATCGAGGAGCTGCGGCAGAACCGCGAGCAGGTGGCCCGGCTGTCGCACCAGGCCGGGATCGCCGCCGAGCGCGAGCGGCTCGCGCGGGAGATCCATGACACCCTCGCGCAGAGCCTGACCAGCATCATCAGCCTGGTACAGGCCGCGGATTCGGCGGTGGAGGACGCTCCCGCCCTCGCCCGTAAACATCTCGCGCTGGTCGGGCGGGTGGCCGGGGAGAGCCTGGCCGAGGCGCGCGCCTTCGTGGCCGACCGGACGCCCGCCTCCTTGCAGGAGAGCTCGTTGGCGCAGGCGCTGCGACGGCAGGCGGACGGGCTGACCGCGCAGACGGGGCTGCTGGTGCGGTTCGCCGTCGAGGGTGCGGAGCGGCCGTTGCCGATGGCGGTCAATGTCGTCCTGCTGCGTGCCGCGCAGGAGGCGGGCGCGAATGTGCACAAGCACGCCGAGGCCCGCGCGGTGGACCTGGTGCTCCGGTACGGCGAGGGGCAGGTCGGCCTCCGTGTCGCCGACGACGGCCGGGGGTTCGACGCGGGAGCGGCAGCGGCCGGGAGGGCGGAACGGCACGGTGCGGCAGTGCACGGGCAGGGTGACGGCGGGGGCTTCGGGCTGCGGGGGATGGCGGCGCGGGTGGCGGAGATCGGCGGGGTGATGAGCGTGGTGAGCGAGCCCGGGTCGGGCACCGCCGTCGAGGTGAAGGTGCCCCTCGCGGAGTCGGTGGACGGGGCCGGAGGGCCGGCGACGGGGCGGTCCGAAGAGCAGGGAGCGGCGGGGCGGTTGGTGAAGGCGGCGGATGATGAGCGTTGAGGACACGGGCGTGGTGCGGGTGCTGCTCGCCGATGATCACCCCGTCGTGCGCGAGGGGCTGTGCGCGATGCTGGAATCCGACCCGGGCATCGCGGTCGTGGGGCAGGCGGGGTCCGGCGAGGAGGCCGTGACGCTGGCGGCCCGGCTGACGCCGGACGTCGTGCTGCTCGATCTGCGGATGGGCGGGATGGACGGCGTCGCCGCGACCGGGCACGTCCTGCGGCAGTCGCCGCGCAGCAAGGTGGTCATCGTCACCACGTACGAGGACGACTCCGACATCCTGCGCGCCGTGGAGGCGGGCGCGGCCGGCTATCTCCTCAAGGGCAGTTCACGGGCCGAGCTGATCGACGCCGTGTACGGGGCGGCGCGCGGGGCGACGGTGCTGACCCCGTCGCTGGCCCCCAAGCTGTTCCGGGCGCGGGCGGTGGAGCAGCCGGTGCTGTCGGCGCGGGAGTGCGAGGTGCTGCGGCTGGTCGGCCGGGGGCTGACCAATGCCGAGATCGGCCGGGAGCTGTTCATCGGCGAGGCCACCGTGAAGACGCATCTCCTGCGGGCGTTCAAGAAGCTGGACGTGTCGGACCGCACGGCGGCCGTGCTCACGGCCCTGGAGCGCGGGTTGCTCTCGTAGCCGCCGGGGCACTCCCCCGCAGCCCGCGCTCCGGGGTCAACCACCCCACAGCCCACGCTCGGCGTCACCCGCCCCGCAGCCGCGCACCGGGTCACCCGCCCGGCAGGCTCACTCCTCCCCAGCCTCACTCCTCCCCCAGCCTCGCCCGGTCCGCCGCCGCTCGGCCCTGGTGCCAGCCGTCCGCGTCGCGGATGCCGCGGAGGCGGACCGGAGCGGTGTCGGGGAAGAGGGTGCCGGTGGTCTCCTCCACGGCCAGTGCGCGGGCGGCGAGTACCGGAAGGAGGTCGGGGGCCGCTTCGGCTGACTCGGCGGTGGCGGCGGCCGTGGCGGCAGCGGTGGCCGCCCCGAGCCGGTCGCGGATGCGGTCGGCGTAGGCGACCAGGAAGGTCTGGCGGAAGTCCCGGGTACGGCGGGAACGGCCGCGGAGGTGGTGGTCGTCGCCCGCGCGGTGCATCGCGGCGGTGGCCTGGAGCAGCAGCGAGGTGTAGAGCATCTCGGCCGCCTCCAGGTCGGGGGCGAAGCCGACGACGGTGGAGAAACAGACGTCGGCGGCCCAGACGGCCTGGCAGCGGTTGGCGGCCGCCACCGCGTCGAGCAGCAGCGCCTTGGCCTGTTCGTACGGGCCCTCGATGCCGATACGGACCGCGGACGGGCCGCCGGCCCGTCCGCCCGGCCCGGCGTCCGCACGGTCGAGCAGCGCCTCGTCGATGCTGTGCCGGGCCATCAGCTCCTGCGCCTTGGCGGACAGCGCCTCCGCCTCCTCGGCGTAGTCGGTCGCCTCGGCCTTGGCCAGCAGCCCGCGGATCCGTCCGAGGGCACGGTGTGCGGCGGCGCCGGCCGGGCCGCTCTTCCGGCCGGGCTCCGGCGGGGCCGGGAGCGGGGTGATACGGGGCAGCCGGGCGAGTGCGCGCAGGGCTCCCAGCACGTCGTACGCGGTCTCGAAGCGGGAGGCTCGGCGGCGCGCGGCCAGGGCGTCGAGGTAGCCGGTGTCGGAGGTCCACCAGACGTCGGCGCCGAGGGTCCGCAGCTGCTCGGCCCAGCGCGGGTCCCGCGCGGACCGTGCGCCCTGCGGCCGGGCCGCGTCGGCCGCGACGGCGTCGACGACCACCGCCACCAGGGAGGCGTCGGACGCGTCCCGCCGTACGATCCGCTCCAGGTCGGCGGGCTGCCAGCCGCCCGCCCAGCACTGCCGCACCCCCGCCACGGCGGCGGCGACCACCGCCGCGCTCACCGCCTCCCAGCCGGGCTCGGCCGCGGCCAGCATCGAGGCGCCCGCCTCGATGGCGTCCTCGGCCCGCGCACCGTCCGGCGCGTAGCGGACGCTGCCGAGCACCTGCCCGACCAGCTCACCCGCCGCCGACGAGGACCCGCCGCCGCGACCCTTGTCCTCGCGACCTTTGCCCTCGCGACCCCGGCTCTCGCGCCCCTTGTTTCCGCGCTCACTCACCCGGTCACTGTACGGAGGGCTCCCCCCAGACCGCGCTCCGGTGGCGGCACCGGCGCACCGTGCCCAGCGAAAACGCCGGGTGGCGCCCTGGTCAGGGCGCCACCCGGCGTCGGTCACGGTGGGAAGCCGCGGATGACTTCACCCGCGGTCGTACGTGGTCCTACGCAGTCTTACGCGGTCATACGCAGTCGCGCGCAGCACCCGTACGGGGAGCGCCCGCACGGGGAGCACCCGCACGGGGAGCACCCGCACGGGGAGCACCCGTACGGGGAACACCCGCGCGGGGCGCTGCCATCCTCCGCGACGTCACTGCACCGGGATCTCGGGCTGCACCGCGCTGTCGGGCTGAACGGCGCTGTCGGGCTGCGCCGCATTGCCGGGCTGGGCCGCGCTGCCGGACTGCACCGCGCTGCCGGCCACCCACTGGGCCCAGTCCATGTTCCAGCCGTTCAGGCCGTTGTCCGGCTTGACGGTCTGGTCAGGGGAATTGACGACCTCCACCACATCGCCGATCTGCGAGTGGTCGAAGAACCAGGCGCCGGACGTCTTCGGGTCCTTGGCACCCTTGGCGTCCTCCAGGCCTATGCAGCCGTGGCTGGTGTTGGCCTTGCCGAAGACACCCTTGCCCCAGTAGTTGCCGTGGATGAAGGTGCCCGAGTCCGACAGCCGCTGGGCATGCGGCACGTCGGGGATGTCGTACTCGCCCTTGCCGTCCTTCTTCTTGAAGCCGACGGTCGAGCCGTCCATCCGGGTCTGCTTGAACCGCTCGGAGATGACCATCGCGCCGTTGTAGGTCGCGTGGTCGTCGCTGCCGGCCGAGACCGGGATGGTGTTGACGAGCTGGCCGTCACGCATCACGAACATCATGTGCGCCTGGGTGTCAACGGTGCTGACCTGCGAGTGACCGACGTTGAAGCTGACGGTCTTGTTCTGGATGCCCTTGACGCCCGGCGACGCCTCGACGCCGTCGAGGCCGAGCTTCATGGTGACCTTGGAGTGCGCCTTCCAGTACTCCTGGGGTCGGAAGTCCAGCCGCTTGTCGTTGAACCAGTGGCCGACGACCTGCTGGTTGCTGCTGGACGCCACCTTGATCGCGGACTCGACGGCGGCCTTGTTCTTGACCGGCTTGTCGAAGTTGATCGACACCGGCATACCGACGCCGACGGTCGAGCCGTTCTCCGGCGTGAAGTTCCCGACGAAGCTGTGGTCCGGGGCGACGGTGGTGAAACTGGAGTTCTCGACCGCCGCGCGCCCCTTGGAGTCCTCCGCACGCGCGGTGACCTTGTACTTCGTCCCCCGCTCCAGCGGCTTGTCCGGCTTCCAGGAGGTGCGGTCGGCGGAGAGGGTTCCGGCAACCGTCTTCTTGGTCTCGGTCGAGGTCATGGTGACCTCGGTGAGCTTTCCGCGGCTGACCGTGACCGAGGAGTCACTGTTCAGGCCCGCGCCGCTCGCGCCGTCCTCCGGCAAGATCTTGATTTTGGCCTGGGAGGCGTCCTTCGCGGCCGCCTCGTCCACCTGCTGGGTGTTTTCGTGCCGGGTGCCATCACCGCCGCCGTCGCCATGGTCAGCTGCTGTGCTGCCACCACACGCGGCGAGCGTGAGTGCGCCCCCGAGCAGCGTTGCGCTGGCTATAAGCCCCTTCCGGCGCTTGCTGTCCGTTATCACACGCATCTCCATTGCTACCGATTTTGCTGACTTCCCCGAGCGAGCTGCCAACTGAACGCAGGCATATCTGGACGCAGGCATTCCGGCCGACGCCATATGAACGCCTTTTCCTTTTCGCCCGTTCCATGCCTCCACAAAGTGTGGGGAAGGCCACTAATCCCCCCATGTCGGTAAGGAGACGCTCACGCCCTGCGCATGCGGAGCGCAGAAACCGAGGTCGCACGGCCGGAGCAGCCACACCGCAGCGACACCTGCCATTCCGGCCATTCCGGCCGCTCCCGCCACTCCGGCCACAGCGGCCGCCCCGGTCGCCCCCCCCCGTAACGAACCCCCACCACGTAACGGACCCCCGTACGGCGAGGCGGCCGTACGGGGGCCCTGGGTCATCGGACGGGGGCGGGACGAGGTGCCGGTGTCAGCCCACCCCGTCCGCGTCGTCCGCGAGATCCCACTCCGCCGCGTTCCACTCGGCGTCCGGGTCGTAGTCGGTCAGCTCCTCACTGCTCCACGAGGCCTGTGCGAGTTCGGTGCCCGGCACCGAGGTGACGAGGTCGAACGGGTCGATCAGGTGGGCCAGCGCCTCCGCCGGATCCTCCTTGACCGTCTCCACGGACTGTCTGCGCTCCTCCTCCGGCAGCGTCGGGTCGCCGCCGATGTGATCGAGGGCCGCGCCGGTCAGCTGCCGGGCGTCGGTGACCTCCATGATCAATTCGACATGAAGGCGCACAAAACGTGATGTCTCACCATTGCTCATAGCACGGAGGTTAGGCATGGACGGGTCCTGACTTCCCCGCGACCCGCGGCGGTCACTAACATCTGAGGTCAACGGCCAATTCGCCGAACCCACAAGGGGGATCGCTTCCGTGACCGCTCGACGACCACTGCTGACCGCCGCAGCCGCGGGATCGGTACTGTTCGCCCTGTGGTTCGTCCCCTCCGCCAATGCGAGCGCGGGGCATGACGGAGCGACAGATTCCGGCCTCCGGACGGCATCCGCCACGGCCGGTCCCGGCCTGGCCGACCGGGTGAGCGACAAGGCCCGGTCCACCGGCAGCGGTTCCACGAGTTCCACGACGACCGCCCCGCACCACAGCGCCACGGACGCCGGCGCCCGGCCGCACCTCCTCGCCGACACCGGCAGCCCGGACACCACCCCGTACGTCATCGGCGGCGTCGCCTGCCTCGCGCTCGGTGCCGGGCTGGTCAGCTACTCCGTCCGCCGCACCCGCGACGACCTCGTCTGAGACGGGACGGACGGGACAGGGCACGACGGAGACGGGGACGAGGCAGGACGGGACGGGGCGACCGGCCCCCCGTCCGTTGCCGCACCACGTCGGCCGTCCCGCGCAGCCGGCCGTACCTCGCCGTACTACGCCGACCGCCCCACACCGCACGGGGCCGGTCGCCCTTTCGCCGTCTTACGCCAGCTCGCCGGTGACCGACTCCACGGCCGCCACCAGCTTCCCGGCCCGCACGAACGCGTAGGCACCCTCCAGGTCCGGCGCCAGGAAACGGTCCTCGCCCGGGCCCTGGATGCCGGCTCCGCGCACCGCGTCCAGCACGGCCCGGGTGGCAGGGGCCGGGGTCAGCCCCTCGCGCATCTCGACGGCGCGGGTCGCGGCGTAGAGCTCGACGGCGACGACCCGGGTCAGGTTGTCGACCGCGGTGCGCAGCTTGCGCGCCGCCGACCAGCCCATCGAGACGTGGTCCTCCTGCATGGCGGAGGACGGGATGGAGTCCACCGAAGCGGGCGCGGCCAGCCGCTTCAGCTCGCTGACCAGCGCGGCCTGGGTGTACTGGGCGATCATCAGCCCGGAGTCGACACCCGGGTCCCCGGCCAGGAAGGCGGGCAGGCCGTGCGAGCGGTTCTTGTCCAGGAGGCGGTCGGTGCGGCGCTCGGCGATGGAGCCGAGGTCGGCGGCGGCGATGGCCAGGAAGTCCAGGACGTAGGCGACCGGGGCGCCGTGGAAGTTGCCGTTGGACTCGACCCGGCCGTCCGGGAGGACCACGGGGTTGTCGACGGCCGCGGCCAGTTCGCGGTCGGCGACCAGGCGGGCGTGGTCCAGGGTGTCCCGGCCGGCGCCGGCGACCTGCGGGGCGCAGCGGATGGAGTAGGCGTCCTGGACGCGCGGGGCGTCGTCCTGGTGGTGGCCGGTGAAGCCCGAACCCGCCAGCACCTTGGACATGTTGCCGGCGGAGGCGGCCTGCCCGGGGTGCGGGCGGATGGCGTGCAGCTCGGGCGCGAGCACCTTGTCCGTGCCGAGCAGCGCCTCCAGGGAGAGGGCCGCGGTGATGTCCGCCGAGGTGAACAGCCGGGCGAGGTCGGCGCAGGCCATCACGAGCATGCCGAGCATGCCGTCGGTGCCGTTGAGGAGGGCCAGGCCCTCCTTCTCGCGCAGTTCGACGGGCTCGATGCCGTGCGCGGCCAGCAGCTCGCCGGCCGGACGGACCACGCCGTCGGGGCCCTCGGCGTCACCCTCGCCCATCAGCGTCAGCGCGCAGTGCGAGAGCGGGGCCAGGTCACCGGAACAGCCGAGCGAGCCGTACTCGTGCACGACGGGCGTGATGCCGGCGTTGAGTATGGCGGCCATCGTCTCGACGACGAGCGGGCGGACACCGGTGTGCCCGGAGGCGAGCGTCTTCAGCCGCAGGAACATCAGCGCGCGGACCACCTCGCGCTCGACCCGCGGGCCCATGCCGGCCGCGTGCGAGCGCACGATGTTGCGCTGGAGCTGCACGCGCAGCCCGGGGCTGATGTGCCGTACGGCAAGGGCCCCGAAGCCGGTGGAGACGCCGTAGACGGGGTCGGGCTTGGCGGCGAGTTCGTCGATGAAGGCGCGGGAGGTGGCGACGGCCGCGAGGGCCTCCTCGGACAGCTCGATCCGGGCCGCTCCGCGGGCCACCGCGATGACGTCCTGTGCGGTCGTGCCGGACGTCCCCAGCACCACAGTGTGCATATCCATATTCAGGCACCCTAGAGACTGAATCGCCGGATGTCACCACCGGATTTCGGGAGCACCCCTTACGGGGCGTGCACGAGGACCCGGAGGCCGGGCAGGGACGCGACGCCTCACCTCCGGAAGCGGCGGCGCTCCGGCCCCGACCGCCGGTCCGGGGCGTCCGCGAGCCGGACGACCGGGTCGTCCTTGCCGCCGTGCCGCCCGGCGACCACCGGCTCGCCCGACCGCGCCGCCTTGGCCTTGTACTGCGCGGCGTCCGCGAGCCGGAAGAGCCGGCGGGCGCTGCGCACCGGACCGATCGGATCGCCGGTCGAGGCGACCCCGACCGCGACCCCCTCGCCGAGGTCCAGCTCCCCCGCCCGGTCGCAGAGCTCACCGGCCACCTTGACCACCTCGTCGGCCGGCGGGCCCACCGCGAGCAGACAGAACTCGTCGCCGCCGAGCCGGGCGGCCAGCATGCCCGGCAGCATCGCCCCGCACAGGGACAGCACCGACCCGAAGCGCTCCAGCAGGCGGTCCCCGACGGCATGGCCGCGCGAGTCGTTCACCCGCTTCAGGCCGTTGAGGTCGCACACCACCAGACTGACCACCACGTCGGCCCTGCGGTGCAGCTCCAGCGCCTCGTCCAGCCGCATATCGACGGCACGACGGTTGGCGAGGCCGGTCAGGGAGTCCGTGAAGGCCAGCCGGCGGACCTCCGCCAGCCGCTCGGTCTGGGCGATCCCGGCGGCCGTCACCGCGGCGAGCACGCTCGCGAAGTCGGCGTCCGGCCGGCCGAAGTCCGGCTCCCCCTTGCGCCGCGCGACATACAGCTCGCCCCATGCCCTGCCGTGCAGCACGATCGGCGCGACCACACAGCAGCCCCGGCCGCGGCGGCGCAGCGCGGCCACCCGCTGCGGATTGCCGCCGCTCCTGCTCCGCCGCTCGGCCGCGGCCGCGGACACCGGGCCGTGGTGCGACTCCTCGGCGGTCTCCACCCAGGCGCTGGGCTCGCCGCCGCCCGCCCACTGTTCGTGCAGAAAGCCGACGATCTCCGGGAACTCGTGGACGGGGTAGCTCTCGTCGTCCGGGAACTCCTCCTCGTCGTCGGCGAGTTCGCCGACGTTGACCAGCACCCGCAGCTTGCCCAGCTCGCGCTCCCACTTCGAGATCGCCGCGAAGGATCCCCCCAGGGCCTGGCGCACGCCCTGCGCCGCGGCGTGCGCCGAGTCGCGCGGTGTATGCGCGGCCGCCATCGCCTGCGCCAGCTCCACCACGGCCCGCAGCCTCGCATCGCCCTCGCCCGTCACCGGATCCTCGCATTCCGTCACCGTGAGCACGCTCTGTATTACAGCGTAGGAATGTTTAACCCCTTTCGCCCCTTTCCGTGGGTGATTGACACCTAGGCGTTATTCGCGGCGTTCCTGGCGTCACTCCTGGTCGGGGGCCAGGGTGGAGACCGGGGCGGGATCCGGGGCGGGGCGGGGCAGGCGCGGGTTACGGTGCGTCACCGTGGGCGGGTGCGTCGGCGCCCGCCCACGGCGCGCGGGGCGGCGGCGATCCCGGTCCGCCCCCGGCGTCGCCGTGGGCGGCGCCTCCGGCCCCGCTCACTCCCCGGGCCACTCCGGGTCCCGCTTCTCGTTGAAGGCCGCCACGCCCTCCGCACGGTCCCCGGAGAAGGCCACGCTGCGCCAGGCGCCGTCCTCCAGGTCCAGGCCGGTACGCAGGTCGAGCCCGTGCCCGAGGCGCATGGCGCGCTTGGCGGCGCGCAGTCCGACCGGCGAATTACGGGCGATGGCGGTCGCCAGCTCCAGCGCCGCGGTCCGGTCCTGCCCGTCCGCCACCAGCCGGTCGACCAGCCCCAGCTCGGCGGCCTCGGCGGCCTGCACCCGCCGTGCGGTGAAGACCAGCTCGGCCGCCCGTGCCGCACCCACCCGGCGCGGCAGCAGCTGGGTGCCGCCACCGCCGGGGATGACGCCCACCGAGACCTCCGGCAGGCCGACCTCCGCCGTACCGTCCGCGACGATCAGATCGCAGGCCAGCGCCAGTTCGAAGCCGCCGCCGAGGGCGAAGCCGTGCACCGCGGCGATGGTGGGCATCGGCAGCTCCAGTACGCCGGTGTACGCGGCCCGGGTGTGCGGGCGCTGGCGCATCAGGTCCGCGTCCGTGAAGGAGTTGCGCTCCTTGAGGTCCGCGCCCACGCAGAACGCCCGCTCGTGGGTGGAGCCGAGGACCACCGCCCGTACGGAGCGGTCCGCGGCCAGCTCGGCGCAGGCCTGCGCCAGGCTGTCGGCCATGGCCGTCGAGACGGCGTTCATGGCCTTCGGGCGGTCCAGGATCAGCTCCGCCACGAAGCCGTGGCGCTCGACGGCCACCCAGCCGTCCGCGCCGAACCGTTGCCGTTGCCCCTGCCGTTCCATGGAACCCTCCCTGTTAACGGTCGTTGACCTGACGGAGGGATCATGCCAGGCGGGCGGCCGGGGGGACAGGGACGGCGGCAGCTCGGGTGGTGTGCTCCGGCCTGGGCGTCGCGGCCCGGCCCGGCAACGCTGCGGCGGGGACCGCGGTGGGTGGGGCGAGGGGGAGCGGGTTGAGCTCGGGCCGGGGGCTCGCGGCGGGTCGTGGACCGGGGCTCGCCCGGCCGGGTGGCCGTTCGGGGTGGTCCGGGGTGCTCGTGGCCTCAGCCGCCGGTGCCCTGGCCGGTGCGGCGGCTCAGCAGCCAGGGCTCGATCACGCCCAGGCCTCGTACCGGTCGCTGCCACATCGGCTGGAGCGCGAAGCGGTACGACGGCGGCGGGGCGCCGGTGCCCTCCTCGGCCGCCTTCTCCGCGGCGGCGGCGTCGGCCTCGGAGATCGGGGCGTCACCGATACGGCCCAGTTCCTCGGCGAACGCCTCGTCGACCAGCACGGTGTCCTTCGGCGCTATCGAAGTGAGGCGGCTGGCGAGGTTCACGGTCGTACCGAAGACATCGCCCATCCGGGTCGTGACCGTGCCGAAGGCGATACCGACCCGCAGCTCCGGCATCGTCTCGTCGTTGGTCATCGTCTCGATCAGCCGCAGGCCGATCTCGGCGGCGATACCGGCGTCGTCGGCGGAGAAGAGGACCTCGTCGCCGAGGGTCTTGATGAGCCGGCCGCCGTGCGCGGCCACCAGGTCGGAGCAGGTGGTCTCGAACGCCTCCACCAGCTCGCCCAGTTCCTCCTCCTCCAGGCGGCGGGTCAGACGGGTGAACCCGACCAGGTCGGCGAAGCCGACGGCGAGCCGGCGGTCGACCATCTCCGCGTCGTCCTGGGCCCGGACGACGCGGCCGGTGGCGGCGGCGAGCTGGCGCCGCCAGACGTAGACGAGGAACTCCTCCAGCTCGGGCAGGAGCAGTTCGACCAGCGGGTAGGTGATCTCCGTACGGGTCAGGCCGGAGTCCTGGGGCTCGGTGAGGCCCTCCAGGAAGGAGTCGATCTGCCAGTCGGCCAGACGGGCGGTGGTCTGGCCCGTGGACCGGGCGACCTGGATGGCCATGGCCTCGCTCAGCAGGCCCGCCTCGACGAGGCCGGCGAGGCGGCGCAGGGCCAGCACATCGGCCTCGGTGAGGGCCTTGACCTGGCCGATGTCGGCGAAGCCCATGGCCCGCCAGAAGCGGGCCGCGAGGTCCATGGAGACGCCGGCGCCGCGGGCCGCCTGGAAGGGGGTGTAGCGGCGGTCGGCGCCGAGGATGAGCTGTTCGAGGCGGACGGCGATGTTGTTCTCGTCGCCGTTGTCGGGGGGCTCGCCCCTGCCGGTCGCGCCCTCGCCACGGCCCCGTGCGGGGTCGTCGACGGGGACGTCGCGCACGGCGTCGTCGTCGGTCTCCCTGTCGCGCGAGGCGGCGCCCGAGTCGTCGGCGGTCACCGGCCGCTCCCTGTCCGATCCCTGCGCACTGCCCTTCCGATCACTGCTCGCCGGTGGCCCGCTCCCTGGCGGACCGCCTCAACGATACGGCAGGTGTGCTCTGGCTCACTCTCACATGTCAGCTGTGGACAAGGAAGTGGTGGGGGTGTGTCGGCGCGGCGGGTGGGGCGGGCGCGGTGGGGCGGTGCCGTGGCCCTGCGCGGTGGTCCGCTTGGGCCGAGTGGGTCTGTCGTCGTCGGCGGGTGGGCCGGTGGGCCGCGGGTCGGTGAGCCGCGGGTCGGTGAGCCGCGGGTCGGTGGGTCGGTTAGGCCGGTGGGGCTGGGGCCGGTGCGCCTATGGCTCGTGGGTGGTGGGTCGGAGGGGACGCCCGGTACCCCTCCCCCCAGCCTTCGGCCGGGAGGTGCCCCCACGGCGCGGGCGCATCTGGTGCGTGGGAAAGATCGACCCGGCGTTCGCTCCGGTCCTGCGGGCGGGGCACCGGACATCCCCTCCGACCGCCGTGGGTCGGCGACCGTCCCGCCGTGCCGGTTGCCGTCACGGCTACGGGCAGCACGACGCCTTCCCGCCGTACCGGTTCCCCCATTCCGGTTCCCCTCACGGCTACAGGCAGCACGACGTCGCCCCGCCGCACCGGTTGCTGTCACGGCTACGGGCAGCACGACGCCCCCCGCCATACGGGTTGCTGTCACACCTACAGGCAGCGCGACGCCGCCCCGCCGCACCGGTTCCCGTCACAGCTACGAGCAGGTACGGGCAGCGGCGGCCGCCCCTCCGTCCCCATGGCCGGCCGGCTGTTGCGGAGCTGGAGAAGCCGCCGGGCCGGGCCGCCTACGACTCCGTCGCCGGGCGCAAGTGGACGATGTCGCCGGCGCCTACCGGCTGCTGTACGCCGTTCGCGGTGGCCAGGACGAGGCGGCCGTCGGTGTCGATGGCCACGGCCTCGCCGGTGATGTCGGTGTCGCCGGGGAGTTCGGCGCGTACGGTGCGGCCGAGGGTGGCGCAGCCTGCGGCGTAGGCCTCCTGGAGGCGGCTGGTGGTGGGGTCGCCGTCGGCGGACTGCCACTCCTGGTACCAGTGCTCCAGGGAGCGGAGCACGGCGCGCAGCAGCGGGTCGCGGTCGGTGGTGTGGGCGCCGGCCAGGGCCAGTGAGCCCGCGGTGGGCACGGGGAGTTCGGCGGCGGTGAGGGAGACGTTGAGGCCGATGCCGATGACGACGCCGGGGCCGGCCCGTTCGGCGAGGATGCCGCCCACCTTGCGTTCGGTGAGGGTGCCGCCCGGACGCAGGGCGTCGGAGTCTTCGGAAGTTACCAGCAGGTCGTTGGGCCACTTGAGGGCCGTGTCGACGTCGGCCGTCCGGGAGAGGGCGGTGGCCGTGGCGACTCCGGCGAGGAGGGGGAGCCAGCCCCAGCGCTCCACGGGGACGCGCGGGGTGAGGTAGACGGAGAAGAAGAGGCCGGAGCGCGGGGGCGCCGACCAGGTGCGGTCGAGGCGGCCGCGGCCGGCGGACTGTTCCTCCGCCACCAGAATGGCGCCCTCGGTCTCCCCCTTTGCCGCGCGGGCCGCCAGGTCGGTGTTGGTGGAGCCGGTGGCGGAGACGACATCGAGGGCGGTCCAGAGCGAACCGGGCCGTACGAGTGCGCGGCGCAGTGCCGTGGCGTTCAGCGGGGGGCGGCCCAGATCGCTCCAGCGACCGGCATCTTTGTCCCGGTTTTCCGGTGGTTGAGGCGTCATGGGACCAGCCTAGGTGTGGTCAACGACGCAGTGCCTCTGAGCAGTCCCGCCGATACGCTACGAATCAGTAGCCCAACCCATACCACCCTCAGCACGAGCACCAGTCCAGGACGAGCAGGAGCCGCATCCCGATGTCCGAGCCGGAAGCAAACATCCACACCACCGCGGGCAAATTGGCGGATCTGCAGCGACGGGTCGAAGAAGCCACGCATGCCGGTTCCGCCCGCGCAGTGGAAAAGCAGCACGCAAAGGGAAAGTTGACGGCGCGTGAGCGCATCGATCTGCTGCTGGACGAGGGCTCCTTCGTCGAGCTGGACGAGTTCGCGCGGCATCGGTCGACCAATTTCGGGCTGGACCAGACCCGGCCCTACGGCGACGGTGTGGTGTCCGGCTACGGCACGGTCGACGGCCGCCCGGTGGCCGTCTTCTCCCAGGACTTCACGGTCTTCGGCGGGGCGCTGGGCGAGGTCTTCGGCGAGAAGATCGTCAAGGTGATGGACTTCGCGCTCAAGACCGGCTGCCCGGTCATCGGCATCAACGACTCCGGTGGCGCGCGCATCCAGGAGGGTGTCGCCTCGCTGGGCATGTACGGCGAGATCTTCCGCCGCAACACCCATGCCTCCGGCGTGATCCCGCAGATCAGCCTGATCGTCGGCCCGTGCGCGGGCGGTGCGGTCTACTCCCCCGCCATCACCGACTTCACGGTGATGGTGGACCAGACCTCGCACATGTTCATCACCGGTCCCGACGTCATCAAGACGGTGACCGGTGAGGACGTCGGCTTCGAGGAGCTGGGCGGCGCCCGTACGCACAACACCACCTCGGGCGTGGCGCACCACATGGCGGGTGACGAGAAGGACGCCATCGAGTACGTCAAGGGGCTGCTGTCCTACCTCCCGTCCAACAACCTCTCCGAGGCTCCGGCCTTCCCGGAGGAGGCGGACCTGGAGACCTCGGACACCGACCGCGAGCTGGACGCGCTGATCCCGGATTCGGCCAATCAGCCGTACGACATGCACGTCGCGATCGAGCATGTCCTGGACGACAACGAATTCCTGGAGACCCAGGCGCTGTTCGCGCCGAACATCCTGACCGGCTTCGGGCGGGTCGAGGGCCATGCGGTCGGTGTGGTCGCCAACCAGCCGATGCAGTTCGCGGGCATCCTGGACATCAAGGCCTCGGAGAAGGCCGCGCGGTTCGTGCGGACCTGCGACGCCTTCAACGTCCCGGTGATCACCTTCGTGGACGTGCCCGGCTTCCTGCCCGGCACCGACCAGGAGTACGACGGGATCATCCGGCGCGGCGCCAAGCTGATCTACGCGTACGCGGAGGCGACGGTCCCGCTGATCACGGTCATCACGCGCAAGGCGTTCGGTGGCGCGTACGACGTCATGGGCTCCAAGCACCTGGGCGCGGACCTCAACCTGGCCTGGCCGACCGCGCAGATCGCCGTCATGGGCGCCCAGGGCGCGGTCAACATCCTGCACCGCCGCACGCTGGCCGCGATCGAGGACCCGGCCGCGCAGGACGAGCGGCGCCAGGAGCTGATCCGGGAGTACGAGGACACCCTGCTCAACCCGTACGTCGCGGCCGAGCGCGGCTACGTCGACGCGGTGATCATGCCGTCCGAGACGCGCCGGCACATCGTCCGCGGGCTGCGCACGCTGCGCAACAAGCGCGAGTCGCTGCCGCCGAAGAAGCACGGCAACATCCCGCTCTGACCGGCAGAACCAGCGGAACCGGCGAAGGGAGCCGTTCTCCATGATCAAGGTCGTACGGGGCAATCCCACACCCGAGGAGCTGGCCGCCGCACTGGCGGTGGTGCAGGTCCGCGCGGCGGCCGCCGCTGCCGTCGCACCCGGCGGGTCCGATCACGGCACCGAGTGGTCGGACCCCGCGTCCACGGTTCCGGCGCGGGCGCGGATGCCGCATCCGGGTCCGCGGGCCTGGCGCACGAGCTACTGGCCGCACTGACCCGCCGACCTCATGTGGTGACCGCCGGGTCAGGTCGGTGCATAGTGCATTGACTAGTCCATTACGCCGTGGCGCCTGAGTACGCGTACTCAGGCGCCACGCGCGTATCGGGCACAGGATCGGTACATGCTGTGGTCAGATCCGCCCGATGAGCCTCCTGAGGAGCTGCGCGACGTGCAGGCCAAGCTCCGGCGGATGGGCATCGTGCTGGCCGTGGTCGCGGTGGTGATGATGCTCCTGCTCCTGGGGTGGTAGCCGCGTTCCCGTCCTCGGGGAGGTAAGCCTCACAGCTCCCGCGCGCAACCATCGCCCCTGAAATCGCTTCTTTCTCTCCCGACAGCGCAATTCGGGCGTCCGGCCGCCGGGGCCGCCTGGGACCGGGAGTGGGAGAGCGATGAACAGGCCGCTGAGACACATAGCCGTCTTCTGCGGGGTGCTGGTGCTGGCCCTGCTGGCCCGTGCGACATGGGTCCAGTTCGTCCAGGGCGACGAACTCGCCAACGATCCCCACAACCGGCGGGTCAAGATCGAGGCGTTCTCCTACCCCCGCGGCAACATCATCGTCGGCGGCAAGCCGGTCACCGGCTCGGTGGCGACCTCCGGTGACTTCAAGTACAAGCGGACGTACACGGACGGCCCGATGTACGCGCCGGTCACCGGCTTCGCCTCGCAGGCGCAGGGCACGACCTTCCTGGAGGGCATCTACAACAAGGTGCTCAGCGGCAAGGACGACCGGCTCGCCTTCAACCGCGCCCAGGACATCCTGACCGGCAAGAAGCCGCGCGGCGGCGATGTCGTCACCACCATCGACCCCAAGGCGCAGAAGGCCGCGTACAAGGGGCTGACCGACCTCAACGCGAAGGGGGCGGTGGTCGCCCTCGACCCGCGCGACGGCCGGGTCCTCGCGCTCGCCTCCACTCCCTCCTACGACCCGTCGGTGTTCGCCGGCATCTCCAACGCCGAGAGCCGGAAGTTCCAGGCGATGGACACCGACAAGACCAAGCCGCTGAGCAACCGGGCGCTGCGCGAGACCTTCGCCCCCGGCTCCACCTTCAAGATCCTCACCGCGGCGGCGGCCCTGGAGAACGGCGTGGTCTCGGACATCGACGCCCCGACGGACGCCCCCGCCCCCTACCAGCTGCCGCAGAGCACGACGAAGATCGGCAACGACGTCCCGGGCGCGCCCTGCGACAAGGCCTCGCTGAAGACGGGCATGCAGTGGTCGTGCAACAACGTCTTCCTCGACACCGCGCTGAAGGTCGGCAAGGACAAGATGCGCGAGACCGCGGAGAAGTTCGGTTTCAACTCCGACGTCTACGACAAGGAGCTCGGGGACCTGCTGGCCAGCAAGAGCCTCTACCCGGACAAGCTCGACAAGCCGCAGACCGCGCTGACCGGTATGGGCCAGGGCAGCCTCACCAGCACCCCGATGCAGATGGCGATGGTGGCCGCGGGTCTCGCCAACGACGGCAAGGTGATGATGCCGCACATCGTCGACGAGCTGCGCGGCCCCGACCTGTCCACGATCGAGAAGATCGAGCCGAAGTTGCTGTCCCAGGCCGTCTCGGCCGGCACCGCGAAGAAGGTGCAGCAGATGATGGAGTACACGGTCAGCGACGGCACCGCCGCGAAGGCCAAGATCGACGGCGTGACGGTCGGCGGCAAGACCGGCACCGCCCAGCACGGCGCGAACGTCAACGACGAGCGCCCGTACGCCTGGTTCGTCTCCTACGCCAAGCAGAGCGACGGCAGCTCCCCCGTCGCGGTCGCCGTCTTCGTCGACCCCAAGGACATGGACATCCCCCGGTCGGAGATCGCCGGCGGCAAGCTGGGCGGCCCGATCGCGAAGTCCGTGATGAAGGCCGTCCTCAACAAGTAGTCCGGGCGTCTCTCGGCGCCCGCGGCTCCGTACGATGGCGGGCATGACCGAAGAGTCCCGCCCCCGCCGCCTCGTCCTCGCCTCCCAGTCCCCCGCCCGGCTGGGCCTGCTGCGGCAGGCCGGGCTGGCGCCCGAGGTCATCGTCAGCGGCGTCGACGAGGACGCGATCACCGCCGCCACGCCCGGTGAGCTGGCCCGCGTACTGGCCGAGGCGAAGGCCGCCGCCGTCGCCGAGCGCCCGCAGGCGGCCGGCGCACTGGTCGTCGGCTGCGACTCGGTCCTGGAGCTGGACGGGCGGGCGCTGGGCAAGCCCGCGGACGCCGAGGACGCCACCGCCCGCTGGAAGTCCATGCGCGGCTGCTCCGGCATCCTGCAGACCGGCCACTGCGTCATCGACACCGCGGCGGACGGGCGCCGGGTCTCCGCCACCGCCTCGACCACGGTCCGCTTCGGCGAACCCACGGACGACGAGATCGCCGCCTACGTCGCGAGCGGCGAGCCGCTGTTCGTCGCCGGCGCCTTCACCCTCGACGGCCGCTCCGCCCCCTTCATCGACGGCATCGACGGCGACCCCGGCAACGTCATCGGCCTCTCCCTGCCGCTGCTCCGCCGGCTGCTGGCCGACCTGGACGTCGCGATCACCGATTTGTGGACCTGAGCGCCGACAGGGCGTTCCTACGGGGGGAAAGTTCATGAGTGGATTACCCGGACCGGTCGTCGGCACGCTGATCGTGGCGCTGATCATCCGGCGCCAGCTGCGCACCCGACCGGTACGCGGCACAGCACCGGTCATCGCGCAGGCCGTCCTCGGCGTGCTGGGGGTGGCCGCGCTCGCCCTGGGCGTGGCGTCGGCGACGAAGGACCGTCCGCTGACGGCGCCGACGGTCGTGCTGGTGGCCGTCACACTCGCCCTGGCGGTCCCGCTCGGCATCGTGCGGGCGCGGACCGTACGGGTGTGGCGCGGTCCGGAGGGCAGGGCGCTGCGCCGGGGCACGGCGCTCACCACGGCGCTGTGGGTGGTGTCGGCCGCCGTGCACTTCGGGATGGAGGAGTGGATCGACCACACCACCGCCGCGGGGCTGCTGGGCCTCTCCACGCTCTACCTCTACCTGGCGCTCACCTACGCGGTGCAGGGCCATCTCGTCAGGCGTCAGGCGGCCCGCGCCGGGGTGTGAGCCCGGCCCGCGTCGGGGTGTGAGCCCGACGCGGTAAAAGCCGGTGCCCGGCGCCCGTCCGGTCCTACGCTGCCCGTATGGCCACCGTCATCGCAATGACCAGCTATCCCGTCAAGGGCTGCGCCGGCGTCCCGGCGACCGAGGCGGAACTCACCCCGGCCGGCCTCGCCCATGACCGCAGCTTCCTGGTCGTCGGCCCCGGAGGGGTCTTCCGCAGTCAGCGCAAGGACCCACGGCTGGCGGTGATCCGTCCCGAGGTCAGCGCCGACGGGGCGCAACTCGCCCTGGGCGCGCCGGGGGTGGAGACCTTCCACCTGGACATCGACTTCGGCACCGGGTCGCCGGCCAGGGCCGAGGTCGAGATGTTCGGTCAGCCGTACCGCGCGGTCGACCAGGGGAAGGCGGCGGCCGACTGGCTGTCCGAGGTGCTCGGCGCGGAGAGCCGCCTGGTGCGGGTGCCGCCGGAGCACGGCCGGGTGACCGACGGGCTCACCCCCGGCACCTCCGGTTTCGCCGACAGCAGTCCCGTGCACGTGCTCTCCCTGGCCAGCTTCGAGGACCTCAACCGCCGGATCACCGCGGCCGGCCGCCCGCCGGTGCCGATGGACCGTTTCCGGCCGAACCTCGTGGTGGACGGGTGGGACGCGCCGCAGACCGAGGACCGGGCGCGGCGGGTCACGGTCGGCGGCGGTGTGCTGGGGTTCGCCAAGCTCGCCGTCCGCTGCGCGGTCACCCTCGTCGACCAGCACACGGGCGGCAAGGCGGGGCCCGAACCGCTGCGCACGCTCGCCTCGTACCGGCGGGTGCCCGAGGGCGGGGTGGCGTTCGGATCGAAGTTCTCGGTGCTGGAGACCGGGAAGTTGGCGGTGGGCGACGCATTCGAGGTCACCGAGTGGGGAACCGATTGATCCGAAACGAGTCGATCGCCCCGATCGACACCATCGTGAGGAGTCCGCACCATGCCGAAGGTTCTGCTCATCGCCGGTGACGCCACCGAGGACCTGGAGTTCTTCTACCCCTACCAGCGGCTGCTGGAGGAGGGGTACGAGCCCCTGATCGCGGCTCCCTCGCGCAAGAAGCTGCAGTTCGTCGTCCATGACTTCGTCGACAACTTCGACACCTACGTCGAGCGCGAGGGCCACTCCTGGCCGTCCGACCTCGCCCTGTCCGAGGTCGATCCGGCCGACTACGCGGCGCTGGTGCTCCCCGGCGGCCGGGCACCCGAGTACCTCCGCAACGACGCCGACTACCGACGGGTCGTCACCCACTTCTTCGACGCCGACAAGCCCGTCGCCCACATCTGCCACGCGGCCCTCTCCCTGGCCCCGCTGGGCGTCCTCAAGGGCCGCCGCACCTCCGCCTATCCGGCCTGCGCACCGGACGTGGAGATGGGCGGCGGCACCTTCGTCGACGGCGCGGCGGTGGTCGACGGCAAGGTCGTCTCGGCCCGCGCCTGGCCCGACCACCCCGAGTGGATGCGCGCGTTCCTGGAGGTGCTGCGGGAGCATGCGCCGGTGAAGGGCTGAGGCGGGCGGGCCCGGGGGCGCGGGCGAGCCGTGCCCCCGGCCGTTCAGAACACCGGCAGGGCGTACAGCGAGTCGTCGTTCATGGCGAAGACCCGGTTGCCGTCGGCGACCAGCCACTGGCGGTCGGCCTTGCCCACCTTGTACTCCCAGACCGGACTGCCGTCCTTGGCGCTGACCACGTTGACCGTGTACCAGGGGTCGCCTTCGATCATCCAGAGGCCGTTGCCCTGGGGGACCACAGGCGTGGCGATGTTGGAGCTGCCGTGGAGCTGGAAGGCCTCGCTGCCGTCGCCGGGCTTCCATTTGTTGGGGAGGCTGGACTCGTCGTCGACGTAGCCCTGGTTCGTGGCGTACAGGGCGTCCGCGGTGGCGGTCACCGGGCCGAACGTGATGAAGGGCGGCTTCTTCTTTTCGAGCGCGCCGGCCAGGGCTCGCCTCCTGACGGTCCACAGTTCCTTGCCGTCGGTGGCCCTCCGGGCCGTCATCGACTTGCCGTCGAGGTAGACGGTGCCGCCGTAACAGGCGGGCCGGACGAAGGTGTCGGACTGGCCGCGGAGGTCCCAGGCGTGCCGGCCTGTGGCGGTGTCGACGGCGAGGACGTTGCCGTCCTCCGTGCCGAGGACCAGGCGGCCGGGGGCGACGACGCCGGGCGGGGTGGCCTTGCGGAAGGGCGTGTCGAGGGGCGGGGTGGTCCAGCGGATCTTCGCGTCCGAGCGGCCGACGGCGCGCAGCCGGTGGTCCTTGGTCACCAGGTAGACCGCCTCGTCGTCGGCGGCCAGCAGCTGATGGGCCTGAACGTCGGCGGTCCAGCGGCGCTCCCCCGTGGAGGGGACGAAGGTGCGCAGCGTCCCCTTGCTGTCGACGGCGGCGATCAGGCGGTCCGAAAGGGAGAGGTAGCGTCCGGTCGCCTTGATGTCGCGGGCGGCCCAACGGCGTTTGCCGTCCACGACGTTGTGGGCGGCGATCCCGCCACCGCGCGCGCCGAAGACGATGACGTCCCGGACGGGCAGGGGCGCGGGGGTGTCCTCGGCCAGGACGTGCACGGCCCACAGCTCCTTCGGCGACCCACCGACGATCATGTCGCCGTTGTCCGGGTTCAGCACGTGCGCCGCGGGCGTCGTGACCGCGGGCGGGAAGGCGAAGAGGTCGGTCTTCTTCGTGGGCGACTCCGGCGACCGCGGCCACCAGGCAGCGGCCGCCCCGCCGCCCGCGGTGAGCACCACCCCGCCCGCCGCCAGGCCGGTGAGCAGCCGGCGGCGCGAGACCTGCCCGGGAGCCACGCCTCCGTCGAGCATGGTGGTCAGCTCGTGGACGCCGCTCTCCCGCTCCTTGATCGCCTGGCTCACCGGGCCGCGCCGCCAGGCCCGTTCGGCGCCGCGCGGCGGTGCGAAGGCGGCGGCGATCTGGGCGGGGGTGGGGCGGACGGCCGGGTCCTTGGCCAGGAGGGGGGCGATGAGCGGGCGCAGGGTGTCCGGGACGCCGGTCAGATCGGGCTCGTCGTGCACGACCTTGTACTGGAGGGCGGCGATATGACTGCCGTCGAAGGCCCGCCGCCCACTGGCCGCGTGGACGAGGACGGCGCCCAGCGAGAAGACGTCGGCAGGGGCCGCGACCCGGTGGCCCAGGACCTGTTCGGGGGCGCCGTAGCCGGGGGTGACCGGGACCTGTCCGGTGGTGGTCAGGGTCAGGCCGTGCTCGGGGCGGGCGATGCCGAAGTCGATGACGCGCGGGCCGCTCGACGTCAGGACGATGTTCGGGGGCTTGAGGTCGCGGTGGATCAGGCCGGTGGCGTGGATGTCCGCGAGGGTGTGCGCGAGCGAGGCGGCGAGGGCGCGTACGGCGGGTTCGTCGAAGGGGCCGTACGCCTCGACGGCCTCGTCGAGGGTCGGACCGGCCAGGAACTCGGTGGCGATCCACGGGCGTCCGCCCTCCGTGTCCGTGCCCAGCACCCGGGCCACGCCCTTGCCGGTCACGGCCGCCGCCGCCTGCGCCTCGCGGACGAAGCGGCGGGCGAGGTTCGCCTCGTCGGTGAGCTCGGGCCGCAGGACCTTGACCGCGGCGACGGTGCCCACGGCGTCCTGGCCGACGTAGACCTTGCCCATACCGCCCTCGCCGAGCACGCCGAGCAGGCGGTACGGACCGAGGCGGAGCGGGTCGCCGGTGCCGAGCGGTTTCATGGGCGGTGTCCTTCGGGCGAGTTCAGTGCGTTCAGGTGCGTTCAGGCGCGTTCAGACGAGTGCCGGTGAGTTCCGGCGGGTTCAGCGGAGGGGGAACCCGGCGAGGAAGTGGGGCCCGGACGCGATGACCATCCGGCTCTTCTCATGGGCGGTGAACCGGGTCCCGCTGGTCTTGTACAGCTGCTCGGTGGTGTGCGAGGCGAGGCCGACGGCCCGCAGGACCTCGTCGGTGCGGCTGTACGTGTAGGCGTACTCGGAGCCGATCACGGGGCGTACGACGTGGTCGGCCCGCGGACCCTCCGCGCTCTTCTCCGACCACCGCGGCTTCCCGCTGCCGGTGCCGAACGCGACCAGGCCGAGGCCCTTCTCCACCGTGTACAGCACACCGCCCTTGAGGACCGGCGGTCCGTACGTCTTCCCCGGGCGGGTGGCGGACGTGTCCCACGCCTGCCCGCCGTCGCTCAGCCGCAGCGCCCGCAACGGGCCGTAGCCCAGGTAGAGATGCTGCTCGTCGGCCGTGAGCGGGTCCCGCACGAGCCGCCTGTCGGCGCCCTTCCACGGCTTGTCCCAGGTGACCTTCCCGGTGCGGGTGTCGCGGGCGACGATGCGGACCGTGCCGTCGTTCATCTGCTGCAGGAGCACCAGGAGACGGCCGACGACCTTGGCGGACAGGAAGTGGTTCTCGTCGCTCTCGGCGGAGTGGAACGCCAGGGGGTCCGTCCACTTCCGGCGCCCGGTGGTGAGGTCGACCGCGGCCACCGACCAGGGGAGCTGGCGTTCGTACCGCTTGACCTTCCCGTGGGAGATCGCCAGGTAGGCCGTGTCGTCGACGACGGCCAGCAACCGGCTGATGAGGCCGTTGTGCTGAGCGTCCGACACCGGCGCGAGGTGCTTGCCCGCCTTGCCCGTGGCGGGGTCGAGCCGGGCGAGGAACCACGAGACGGTCTGCAGGGAGCCGGCCCGGTCGTGCACCTCGTCCCGCGTGATCCCGTAGACGTGGGTACCGTCCGAGGCGACCTGCCAGGAGTCGTCCGCATAGAGCGAGTACGTCCACCGGGACGCACCGGACTTCGGGTCCACCCCGCGCGCCTCGGCATTGGCCACCAGGACGACCTGGTCGCCGGCCACCATGGGCACTTCGGGGTTCTGGTCGTCGTCGGGGCCGCCGTACTGCTTCTGCCACACCGAGTCCAGCCGTTTCTTCTTCGGCGCGCCGACGCTGGGCCCCGGCTTCGGCTGGGTGTACCCCGGCCCGGTGCCGGGCCCCGACGCCCGCGCGTCCCGTCCCAGCCAGGCCCACACGCCCGCGCCGGCCCCCGCGACGCCGAGTGCCGAGCCCGCACCCGCCATCAGCAGCCCCCGGCGGGACAGGCCGCGGGAGGCGGGAACGCCGGCGGACGGTACGGTCGCCGGCTGGTCGGGCGGTGCGGGCAGCCGGCGCGGCACGATCTGCCACACCTCGCTCGCCCGCCGTCCGATCTCGGCGAGCACCGCGTCCGGCAGATGATCGGTGAACTCCCCGCCGCCGTCGTGGAGTTCGGCCGCCAGCTCGGTGGTGGTCGGGCGCTCGGCGGGGTCCTTGGCCAGCGCGCGGGACAGGACCGGGACGAGGGCCGTGGGGGTGCCGGTGAGGTCGGGCTCGCTGTAGCGCACGCGGTACAGGAGGTCGGCGGGCTGTCCCTCGCCGAACGGGCCGCGGCCGGTGGCGGCGAAGACCAGGACCCCGGCGAGCGCGAAGACGTCGCCGGCCGGGGTGTGCTCCTGCCCGGTGGCCTGCTCCGGTGACATGAACGCCGGGGTGCCGACCGCGGCGCCGGTGTGCGTCAGCCGGTCGTCGCCGAGGGCACGGGCGATGCCGAAGTCGATGACCTTCGGGCCGTGCGCCGTGACCATGATGTTCGACGGCTTGAGGTCACGGTGCACGACATCGGAGCGATGGAGCTGTCCGAGCGCCGCGCACAGCGCCGCCCCCAGGGCGCGCACCGACGCCTCGGGCAGCGGACCGGCGCGCTCCACCGCCTCGTCGAGCGGCGGGCCGAGCACGTACTCGGTGGCCATCCAGGGGGTCTCGGCGAGCGGATCGGCATCGACGACCTGGGCGCCGTAGCGGCCGCCGATGACCCGGGCGGCATCCGCCTCCAGCCGGAACCGGGTACGGAACTCGGTGGTGGTGGCGATCCTGGCGTGCATCGTCTTGAGCGCCAGGGTCCGGCCGCCCGGGGAGCGGGCCAGATAGACGGTGCCCATACCGCCGCTGCCCAGCCGGGCGAGGAGGCGGTACGTGCCCAGGCCGGGCGGATCGTCGTGGGCGAGGGGGAAGGGCATGGCGGTCAGTCCTGTGGGGCGGGCGGAGCCGGGAGGGTGGCGGCGAGCAGTTCGGCCGACTGGCGGGCGAGGGCCGCGATGATGCGGCCGGGCAGCCAGCCGGGACCGAGCAGGGCGGCGGCGCGGCCGGCCGGGTTCCCCGCGGCGTCGGGCATCGTGGCGGGGCGCGGCGGTCCGGCGGCGGCCCCGGCTTCCGGTGCGGGCGGGGCGGCGGCCGGGCTCAGCGCGTCGAGCAGTTCGGCGGGGCGCGGGCGGGCCGCCGGGTCCCGGGACAGACAGGCGGTGACGACGGCGCGCAGGGCGGCCGGGAGCTCGTCCCGCTCCGGCACGGTGTACCCGGTCGCGGCATAGGCGAGGGTCGCGCCGAGCGCGTAGACGTCCCCCGCCGGATGCGGCTGCCCGCCGGCCGCCTGCTCCGGGGGCAGGCTCCCCGACTCCAGGCCCGGCAGCCCGGAGCGCGGTGTGCCGTCCTCGGCGGCGGCCCGGACCGCCCCGAAGCACATGAGCCGGGGCCCGTCGGCCGCCAGCAGCACGGCCGCGGGCGACACCCCGGCATGGGCCAGGCCCTGCCCGTGCCCGATGAGCAGGGTCTCGACGAGGGCCGTGCCGAGGGCCCGTACGGTGCGCTCGGGCAGCGGTCCGCCGTGCACGGTGAGCGCGGCGGGCAGCGGGAGCGCGGGCACGTACGGGCGGGCGTGCCAGGGGGCGTCACCGGGCGCGGCGACCTCGGCGGCCGGCGAGGACCAGGGGCCGAGCAGGTAGCGCGAGGTCTCCGCCTCGGCCAGGAACCGGGCGGGATCGGCGCCCGGCAGCGGCGCGCCGATCAGGACCGTACGGTCGCCGTCCGCGCTCCGTCCGATGAACCGCCGCTCCGGTACGGGTATGCCGGACGCTTCGTCATCCAGCTCCCGCAACACCGCGTAGGGGCCCATCGCGCCCGTTCGCGCCCGGCCCTCCGCACCCGCAACCGATGCAGGCATGCGCACCATCCCCCGTGTCCTACGACATCGCGAAGAGCCTACCCGGGCGTGTCGCACGGCCCCGGGGGAGTCGATCCACCCCGGGGAACGGGGAGTTCGGAGCTGTCCGGCGAGGGGCGGGACCGGGCCGCCGGACGGGAGGCGAGGGGGTCAGGCGGAGGTGGGGGCCACCGGCGGTGCGCCGTTCGGGGTGTTTTCCGCGTTTCCGTGCGCGTCGCCCGCCGGGCCCTCGCCGTACGCCATCAGCGTCAGGACCAGCAGCCCCAGCACGACCATCATCGCGAGGAAGGCGACCCAGCCGACCAGGCCGACGGCGAAGGCGCCCAGGACGCCGTGCACCACCGCGCAGCTGATGAGGGCGATACGGGTGAACCCGCCGGGGGCGCGGTCGCGCAGGGCGCTGCGGACCAGAACGCCGGCGCAGAACAGCAGGTAGAGGCCGAAGAGGATGCCGCCGATCCAGGAACCGGCGGACATCGCGCGGGGCTGCAGACCGGCCAGCGACATCTGCTGGCGGTCCACGACGATGCTCAGAATCCAGTTGAGCAGCACGATCCCGAACGCCTCCAGGACCAGTACCACCGCCGCGGCCAAGGCCACCGGCCGTCGCGCCACCCTCACGCCGTCCACCCACTTCCGCCGTAATGCCCAGCTTGATGCGCCATGTGGACGCCTGTTGCCGCCGTTACCCCTGTTACCCATGGGTACGGGAAGACATCGGGCACGCTACTGGGGGTCCCCCCTGCCCGTGAAGAGGTTGGGGGAGGGTAATGGTCTGGGCAAGGGTTGTGCACGGGTGGGTATGGACGACTGCGGCGGGAGGCCGACGGCACACCGACGGACGAAGCCGCCCGCAAAGATTCCTTCGCCCATTCGTAGGGACTCCACAAAGAATTGACGATCCGCTGGACGCCCGAAGCGCGAGACCTAAGCCACACCAGGACTCGACTCGGAGCCCAGGAATCCGGGCCTACCCTGGGATACCAGGGGACTTAGGTCCCTCACTGGCGCCCCGAGCACACTCCGTGTGGGCAAGCTCACCCCAGGGAACGGGTCGGCACGCGGTGTCGCCAGTCCCTAAAATCGCCGCATCCATTTGTTACGGCGAAGCGCCAAGGAAGGACCCATCGTGCGCAAGGTGCTCATCGCCAACCGTGGCGAAATCGCTGTTCGCGTTGCCCGTGCATGCCGGGACGCGGGGATCGGAAGCGTAGCCGTCTACGCCGACCCCGACCGGGACGCACTGCACGTACGCGCGGCAGACGAGGCGTACGCCTTGGGCGGTGACACTCCTGCCACCAGTTACCTGGACATCGCCAAGGTCCTGGCTGCCGCCGCCGATTCGGGTGCGGACGCCATCCACCCGGGGTACGGCTTCCTGTCGGAGAACGCCGAGTTCGCGCAGGCCGTCCTGGACGCGGGGCTGACCTGGATCGGCCCGCCCCCGCAGGCCATCCGCGACCTCGGTGACAAGGTCGCCGCCCGGCACATCGCCCAGCGGGCCGGTGCGCCGCTGGTCGCCGGCACGCCCGACCCGGTCTCCGGATCGGACGAGGTCGTGGCGTTCGCCAAGGAGCACGGCCTGCCGATCGCGATCAAGGCCGCCTTCGGTGGCGGCGGCCGCGGTCTGAAGGTCGCCCGCAACCTCGAAGAGGTCCCGGAGCTGTATGACTCCGCGGTGCGCGAGGCGGTGGCCGCGTTCGGCCGCGGCGAGTGCTTCGTGGAGCGCTACCTGGACCGCCCGCGGCACGTCGAGACCCAGTGCCTGGCCGACAAGCACGGCAATGTCGTCGTGGTCTCGACCCGTGACTGCTCGCTGCAGCGCCGCCACCAGAAGCTGGTGGAGGAGGCCCCGGCCCCGTTCCTGACGAAGGAGCAGAACGCCGAGCTGTACCGCGCCTCCAAGGCCATCCTCAAGGAGGCCGGCTACGAGGGCGCCGGCACCTGTGAATTCCTCGTCGGCCAGGACGGCACCATCTCGTTCCTGGAGGTCAACACCCGCCTCCAGGTCGAGCACCCGGTCACCGAGGAGGTCACCGGCCTCGACCTGGTCCGCGAGATGTTCCGGATCGCCGACGGCGAGAAGCTCGGCTACGACGACCCGGCGGTGCGCGGCCACTCCTTCGAGTTCCGCATCAACGGCGAGGACCCGGGCCGCAACTTCCTCCCGGCCCCCGGCACGGTCACCACGTTCGACGCGCCGGCCGGGCCCGGCGTCCGGCTGGACGCGGGCGTGGAGTCCGGCTCGGTCATCGGCCCCGCCTGGGACTCCCTGCTGGCCAAGCTGATCGTCACCGGCGCCACCCGCCGGCAGGCCCTGCAGCGCGCGGCCCGTGCGCTGGCGGAGTTCACGGTCGAGGGCATGGCCACCGCCATCCCCTTCCACCGCGCGGTCGTCACGGACCCGGCGTTCGCCCCCGAACTCACCGGCTCCGCGGACCCGTTCACGGTCCACACCCGCTGGATCGAGACCGAGTTCGTCAACGAGATCCCCCCGTTCGCCGCACCGGGCGCGGACGAGGCCGAGACCGACTCCCGCGAGACGGTCGTCGTCGAGGTCGGCGGCAAGCGCCTGGAGGTCTCGCTGCCGTCCTCGCTGGGCATGCCGCTGGCCCGGGCCGCGGTCGCCGGCGGTGCCAAGCCCAAGCGCAAGGCCACCAAGAAGTCCGGCTCCGCCGCCTCCGGCGACGCGCTCGCCTCCCCGATGCAGGGCACCATCGTCAAGGTGGCCGTCGAGGAGGGCCAGCAGGTCACCGAGGGCGAGCTGGTCGTCGTCCTGGAGGCCATGAAGATGGAGCAGCCGCTCAACGCGCACCGCTCCGGCACCATCAAGGGCCTGACCGCCGAGGTCGGCGCCGCCCTCACGTCCGGCGCCGTGATCTGCGAGATCAAGGACTGACGCGACGGCATCCCGTATACGCCCGAGGGGCTCCCGGCACCGCCCGGGGGCCCCTCGGTCGTTCCCGCCCGGCCGGGGCGCTAGGAGTTGCCCACCACGTCCTCCGGGAAGCTCAGCGACCGGCTGATCCACTGGAGCGCGGCGGGCAGTTCCCGCCGCCAGGTGGCGAAGTTGTGGCTGCCGTGGTCGAGGACGACCGAGTCCGCCGTCATCGGCGGCTTGACGGCGGCGAGGAAGGCGCGGGCCGCCGGGTAGTTCTTCTCGCCGGTACGGCTCGTGCCCACCAGGACGTTCACCTGCGGAGCGGGCAGATGCCGCAGACGCCACATCAGGTCGTGTTCCTGGCGGCGGCGGACCCGGTCCCGGCCCTCGCCGAAGAGGTTGCCGGTCGTGGGGTCGTTGCTGACCTTGTAGTCGGGCGAGAGGGCGGCCGCCGAGGTGTACGTACGGTCGTGCCGCATGGCGAGCTGGAGGGCGCAGCTGCCGCCCGAGGAGTACCCCAGCACGCCCCAGCCGCCGGGGTCGTGACCGACCCGGTAGCGCGAGCGCAGCGCGTCCGGCACATCGCGGGCGAAGAAGGTCTCGGCCTGCGGGCCGCCCGGCACGTCGACGCACTGGGTGTCGCGCGGCGGCGCGATGGTGGGCCGCAGCATCACGATGACGGTCGGCTGCATCCGGCCCGCCCGGATCAGCTGGGCCGCGGTCTGCGGCAGCCGCAGATGCTGGCCCAGCAGGAAGGTGCCGCCCGGGTAGCCGCTGAGCGCGACGACGACGGGGAACCGCTGGCGGGCGTACTGGGGCTGGAAGTACTGCGGCGGCAGATAGACGTACGCCGGGTCCACGGCCCGGGTCCGCTTCCCGACGATCCGTACGGACTCGACCTTGCCCACCAGGGACGGCTCCCCCTTCGGCAGCCCGTGCACCTTGTCCAGCCCGTCCGCTCCCGAGGGCTGCACCAGGCCCTTCGACGGATCGCCCGCGGGCCCGGCCGTCCCCGCGTCCCCCCATTTGCCGACGGCGGCCGGCGCGTCGTCGTACAGGCCGAGCAGCTCGTGCCAGGAGGCGTAGAACTGGAAGTTGGCGTTCACCGCGAGCCCGAGGGCCGCCACGATGGTCAGCTGGGTCGCGGCGATCGACCCGAGCCGCCCCAGCAGCGCCCGCGGCCCGCCCCCCGCGAACCGCGGCCACAGCCAGAGCGTGAGCCCCACGCAGACCACGGCGACCGCGGCCACGGCGTAGAACAGCGAGCGGCTGGTCAGTCCCATGACTCTTCCCCAGGTGTTCCGCGCCGCGACCCGCTCCCCCGGCGGCCCGTCACGGCGTCTTCCACAGCCTCCGGAAGACCCCGGAAGACCTCATTGCGCCTGGTTTGATGTCTTCTCCCGACGGGACGTTGCGGGCCCGGCGAGGAGTTCGGCCGCGCGACCACCGGGGTATGCCGGGGCTTCATGCCCGGTCCGCCGGACGGACACCCGGCGGGCGGGCGGCACGGCCCGCGGACGCCCGGCCGGCCGTCCCGCCACACTCGTGCCCACCGCACCGGAGCACCTCCCGATGGCGCAATGGCATCCTGGAGCCACCGGGCCGCGACCGGCCGGGTCGAGGGAGGACGGCGATGGCGACCGAGACGGCAGGGCAGCGGCAGTCGACGCGGGGTCCGGTGGCACCCGCACCGGCGCGGACGCCTGACGTGCGCCCCATGCGGGCCGATGCGCGCCGCAACTACGAGCGGCTGCTGACCGAGGCCCGTACGGCCTTCACCGAGCACGGCACGGACACCTCGCTGGAGGACATCGCCCGCCGCGCCGGGGTCGGCATCGGCACCCTCTACCGGCACTTCCCCAACCGGACCGCCCTGATGGGCGCGGTCTTCCAGGGGGAGGTGGACGCCCTGCTGGCACACGCCAGGGAGCTCGCCGACGCGCCGCAGCCGTGCGCCGCGCTGGTCGAATGGCTGCGCGCGATCATCACCCACGCCAGCACCTACCGCGGGCTGTCGCGCGCGCTGATGACGGCGTCGGCGGACGACAGCTCGGGGATGGCGCGGTGCAGCGTGCCGATGCGGGAGGCCGGCGGCGCGCTGCTGACCCGCGCCCAGCAGGCCGGAGCCGTCCGCGCCGATGTGAGCATCAGCGATCTGATGCAGCTGACCAACGGCATCTCGCTGGCCGTCGAGGAGTCCCCGGACGACCCCCAGCTCGCCGACCGGCTGCTGACCCTCACCCTGAGCGGGCTGAAGGGCGGCGAGCGGAAGCGCCAGAGCGTGCCGGAGACCTCCCCGGAGAGGCCGCCCGCGGCCTCCTGACGCCGCGGAGCGCCGACGGGGCCCCGCGAGCGGGCCCCGGCGCCGGGGCGGCGCGCCCGGACGGCGCGCCTCCGGCTCCGGGTTCAGCGCCGTCGTGGGGCCAGATCGGCGACCCGGCCGCCCGACGCCTCGGACAGCGGGGTGGCCGAGCGGAGCTGTGGTCCGCCGGCCCCGCCGCCGGGCGCATGGCTGCGCCGCTGGCCCGGCAGCGGGACGTCCCGCCGGGGGCCTCTGCGCTCTCCCGCGCCGTCCATCCCCGGCTGCCCCGGCCCGCGGCCCGCGCCCGAGCCGCCGGCGACGGCGATCTGCACGCCCTGATCGGCCAGGGCCTGCAGCTCCGTGGCGGCCCGGTCGTCGTGGCCCGGCGGCTCGTCGGTGACGAGCCGTGTGATCACGTCCGTCGGCACGGTCTGGAACATCGTGTCGGAGCCGAGCTTGGTGTGGTCGGCGAGCACCACCACCTCCCCCGCCGCCTGCACCAGCGCCCGGTCGACGCTGGCGGAGAGCATGTTGGAGGTGGACAGCCCGCGCTCGGCGGTCAGACCGCTGCCCGACAGGAAGGCGCGGGAGACCCGCAGCCCCTGGAGGGACTGTTCGGCACCGCTGCCGACCAGCGCGTAGTTGGAGCCGCGCAGGGTGCCGCCGGTCATGACGACCTCGACGCGGTTGGCATGGGCCAACGCCTGGGCGACCAGCAGGGAGTTGGTGACGACGGTCAGGCCGGGGACCCGGGCGAGCCGGCGGGCCAGCTCCTGGGTGGTCGTACCGGCACCGACGACGATGGCCTCGCCCTCTTCGACGAAGCCGGCCGCGAGATCGGCGATGGCCGTTTTCTCCGCGGTCGCTAGATGGGACTTCTGGGGGAATCCGGATTCGCGAGTAAAGCCTCCCGGCAGGACCGCACCGCCGTGTCGGCGGTCGAGCAGCCCCTCTGCCTCCAGCGCCCGCACGTCCCGCCGTACGGTTACTTCGGAGGTCTGGACGACGCGGGCGAGCTCCCGGAGCGATACGGCTCCATTGGCGCGCACCATTTCAAGGATCAATTGGCGACGTTCTGCAGCGAACACGAAACTGACAGTAACGCCAACGACCGTCTGTTTTCAGCAGGTTGCACCAATTAACGGAAGTTGTGCGCACCGCGGAGCGTGACGTGGTATGCGGTGTGCATATGTCGTGCGGATGTCGAACTGCCGGGCGGTGCGACCCGCTTGCCGCCTGGTCAGCCGCCGTGCGCGACCCGTACGGCGGCGGTCCGGCGGGGCGGGCCGGCCACCGGCCGATGCAGGGACGTTTCATCCCAAGTGCTCACCGGTGGCACAAACATTTCAATCGCCCGACCGCCCGCGGTGCGTTTATCGCCCGATGGCCGGTTACTCGCCGGCCGTCTTGCGGATGTGCAGCTGGCGGGCGACCTCGGCGATCGAACCGGACAGCGACGGGTAGACCGTGAAGGTGTTGGCGATCTGCTCGACGGTCAGATTGTTGTCGACCGCGATCGAGATCGGATGGATCAGCTCACTCGCGCGCGGGGAGACGACCACACCGCCGACGACGATGCCGGTGCCGGGGCGGCAGAACAGCTTCACGAAGCCGTCGCGGATGCCCTGCATCTTGGCCCGCGGGTTGCGCAGCAGCGGGAGCTTCACGACCCGGGCGTCGATCCTGCCGCTGTCGACGTCGGCCTGGGAGTAGCCGACGGTGGCGATCTCCGGGTCGGTGAAGACGTTCGCGGAGACGGTCTTGAGGTTCAGCGGCGTGACCGCGTCGCCGAGGAAGTGGTACATCGCGATCCGGCCCTGCATCGCGGCGACCGACGCCAGCGCGAAGATGCCGGTGCAGTCACCGGCCGCGTACACGCCCGGGGCGGTGGTGCGGGAGACCTTGTCGGTCCAGACGTGGCCGGACTCCTTGAGCTTGACGCCGGCCGCTTCCAGACCGATGCCCTCGGTGTTGGGGATGGAGCCGACCGCCATCAGGCAGTGCGTACCGGAGATCGTGCGGCCGTCGGCCAGGGTGACCTCGACGCGGTCGCCGACCCGTTTGGCGGACTGGGCCCGGGAGCGCGACATGACGTTCATGCCGCGGCGGCGGAAGACGTCCTCCAGGACGGCGGCCGCGTCCGGGTCCTCGCCCGGCAGCACGCGGTCACGGGAGGAGACGAGGGTGACGCGGGAGCCGAGCGCCTGGTAGGCGCCGGCGAACTCGGCACCGGTGACACCGGAGCCGACCACGATCAGCTCTTCGGGCAGCTCGTCGAGGTCGTAGACCTGCGTCCAGTTCAGGATCCGCTCGCCGTCGGGGAGCGCGTCGGGGATCTCGCGGGGGTGCGCGCCGGTGGCGATCAGCACCGCGTCGGCGATCAGGCCCTCGGTCGTGCCGTCGGCGGCGGTGACCGTCACCTTGCGGGAGCCGTCCGGCGCCTGGCCCGGCTCCAGCCGGCCGCGACCGCGCATGACCCGGCCGCCGGCGCGGGTCACGGAGGCGGTGATGTCGTGCGACTGGGCGAGCGCGAGGCGCTTGACCCGTCGGTTGACCTTGCCGAGGTCGACGCCGACGACCCGGGCGGGCCGGTCGTTGTACGGGGTGTCGTCCTCGACGATGATGCCGAGCTCTTCGTACGACGAATCGAAGGTGGTCATCACCTCGGCCGTGGCGATCAGAGTCTTCGACGGCACGCAGTCGGTCAGCACCGACGCCCCGCCCAGACCGTCGCAGTCGACGACGGTCACCTCCGCGCCGAGAGAGGCGGCCACGAGGGCCGCTTCGTATCCGCCGGGTCCGCCACCGATGATCACGATCCGAGTCACGTACTCCATTGTCCCGCACGCCCGTACGTCGCTCTCCCCCGGGGGCGGCCTGCGTCCCCCGCGGGCGATCGGGGCGCGCCCGGCCAGGCCTCTTGTGCGAACCTCCGCCACCACGAGCCCGGCGGGCATCCTCCCGTACCCTCGGAACCATGTCGCTCTACGCCGCGTACGCCGGCAACCTCGACGCGCGGCTGATGTCCCGCCGCGCACCGCACTCGCCGCTGCGCGGCACGGGCTGGCTCAACGGCTGGCGGCTGACCTTCGGCGGCGAGCAGATGGGCTGGGAAGGCGCGCTGGCGACGATCGTCGAGGCCCCCGCCTCCCAGGTCTTCGTCGCCCTCTACGACATCGCGCCCATGGACGAGGAGTCCATGGACCGCTGGGAGGGCGTCGGCATGGACATCTACCGCCGGATGCGGGTGCGGGTGCACACGCTCGACGGCGACGAGGCCGCCTGGCTCTACGTCCTCAACGGCTACGAGGGCGGTCTGCCGTCCGCCCGCTATCTGGGCGAGATCGCGGACGCCGCGGAGTCGGCGGGCGCACCGCACGACTATGTGATGGAGCTGCGCAAGCGGCCCTGCTGAGCGGCGGCCGGGGTGGGCGCACGCCGGGCGCACCGCCGTACGGGTGCCGCGACGCGCCCGGGGCGACACCTTTGGCAAAACCCACAAGACAACGATCCCGGTACCGTGAGCAGCGACATCTACGCGCGTAGGGGAATACCGGCTACCCTCGTCCGCGTGAACGCATCTGTTACCCCGGACATCGCGCGCGACCCGCAGGGTGCCGCCGCCGACGCCGCCGCCCGTCTGCGCGAGCTGACCGGCGCCGAAACCCACGACGTGGCCCTGGTGATGGGCTCCGGCTGGGCGCCGGCAGCCGAGGCCCTGGGCGCGCCCGAGCACGAATTTTCCGTCACCGAGCTGCCCGGCTTCCCGCCGCCGGCCGTCGCAGGACACGGCGGCACGATCCGCTCGTACCGGGTCGGCGAGAAGCGGGCGCTGGTCTTCCTGGGCCGTACGCACTACTACGAGGGCCGCGGTGTCGCCGCGGTCGCGCACGGCGTCCGTACCGCCGTCGCGGCCGGCTGCAAGACCATCGTGCTCACCAACGGGTGCGGCGGTCTGCGCGAGGGCATGCGCCCCGGCCAGCCGGTCCTCATCAGCGACCACCTCAACCTGACCGCCACCTCCCCGATCGTCGGCGCGAACTTCGTCGACCTGACGGACCTGTACTCGCCGCGGCTGCGCGCGCTGTGCAAGGAGGTCGACCCGAGCCTGGAGGAGGGCGTCTACGCCCAGTTCCCCGGCCCGCACTACGAGACCCCGGCCGAGATCAAGATGATCCGGACGCTGGGCGCCGACCTGGTCGGGATGTCCACGGTCCTGGAGGCCATCGCGGCGCGCGAGGCCGGCGCCGAGGTGCTCGGTCTGTCGCTGGTGACGAACCTCGCCGCCGGCATGACGGGCGAGCCGCTCAACCACGAAGAGGTGCTGCAGGCCGGCCGCGACTCCGCGACCCGGATGGGCAGCCTGCTCGCCCAGGTGCTCGGCAAGCTCTGAGGCACCCCGGCACCCCGGCGCCCCGCGCGCCGGGCCCAGCACGAGGACGGGCGACGGCCACGGCGGGTGCGTGCCACCCGCCGGGCCGTCCCGCCGCCGTCCCCACCGCACCGGCCGGGCCGCCGAACGGTCCGTCCCCACCGCGCGGCGCCGCCGTCCCCCGCACGCTGCCATCCAGCGGCATTGGCCGGTTCTGCGGCTCCCCTCATGCGCGCAATGGGTATGCGTGACGAGCCGGGAGGGGTCTCCCCCGGCAGCCGTCCCAGCGCGCCCCCACCCGCATCCACCGTCAGGAGCATCACGTGGCTACCGATCCCGCGGAGCTGATCAACCGGGCCCAGGCATGGCTGGCCGAGGACCCCGACCCGGAGACCCGGGAAGAGCTGTCCAAGCTCATCGCGGCCGAGGAGACCGACGAGCTGGCCGCCCGGTTCGCCGGCACCCTCCAGTTCGGCACCGCCGGGCTGCGCGGGGAGCTGGGCGCGGGCCCGATGCGGATGAACCGCTCCGTGGTCATCCGGGCGGCGGCCGGTCTCGCCGGGTACCTCAAGGCGCAGGGCGACGGCGCGGGGCTGGTCGTCATCGGCTACGACGCCCGCCACAAGAGCGCCGACTTCGCCCGCGACACGGCGGCCGTGATGGTCGGCGCCGGCCTGCGCGCCGCGGTGCTGCCGCGCCCGCTGCCCACCCCGGTCCTGGCCTTCGCGATCCGGCATCTGGGCGCGGTGGCCGGGGTCGAGGTCACCGCCAGCCACAACCCGCCGCGCGACAACGGCTACAAGGTCTACCTGGGCGACGGTTCGCAGATCGTGCCGCCCGCGGACGGCGAGATCGCCGACCAGATCGCCGCGGTCGGCCCGCTGGCCGGCGTACCGCGCCCGGAGGCCGGCTGGGAGACCCTCGACGAGGCCGTCCTGAACGCCTACCTGGCGCGTACGGACGCGGTGCTGACGCCAGGCTCGCCCCGGGACACGAAGGTCGTCTACACGCCGATGCACGGCGTCGGCCGGGACACCCTCGTCGCCGCCTTCGCCCGCGCCGGATTCCCGGCCCCGACCGTCGTCGCGGAGCAGGCCGAGCCCGACCCGGACTTCCCCACGGTCGCCTTCCCCAACCCGGAGGAGCCGGGCGCGATGGACCTCGCGTTCGCCACCGCCCGCGCGCAGGGCGCTTCCGGCGTCGACATCGTGATCGCCAACGACCCCGACGCGGACCGCTGCGCCGTCGCCGTCCCCGACCCCGCCGCGCCGGACGGCTGGCGGATGCTGCGCGGCGACGAGGTCGGCGCCCTGCTCGCCTCCCACCTGGTGAGCAAGCGCGCGACCGGCACCTTCGCGACGACCATCGTCTCGTCCCAGCTGATGTCCCGTATCGCGGCCGGCGCGTCGCTCCCGTACGAGGAGACGCTGACCGGCTTCAAGTGGCTGGCGCGGGTGGACGGCCTGCGGTACGCCTTCGAGGAGGCGCTCGGCTACTGCGTCGACCCGGAGGGCGTGCGCGACAAGGACGGCATCACCGCGGCCCTGCTGATCACCGAGCTGGCCGCCGAGCTCAAGCAGGCCGGGCGCACCCTCACCGACCTGCTCGACGACCTGGCGCTGGAATGCGGGCTGCACGCCACCGACCAGCTCTCGGTCCGGGTCGAGGACCTGTCGCTGATCGCCGATGCGATGCGCAGGCTGCGCGAGCAGCCGCCGACCGTGCTGGCGGGCCTGGCCGTGACCCGGGCCGACGACCTGAACCGGGGCACGGAGACGCTGCCGCCGACCGACGGTCTGCGCTACTACCTCTCCGGCTCGCCGGAGGCCGGCATCGAGGCCGCCCGCGTGGTGGTCCGTCCCAGCGGCACCGAGCCGAAGCTCAAGTGCTACCTGGAGGTCGTGGTCCCGGTGGCCGCCGCCGAGGCGCTGCCCGGGGCCCGGACGAAGGCGGCCGCGACGCTGGCCGCCCTGAAGCGTGATCTGGCGGCCGCGGCCGGGATCTGAGAGGCCGGGTGACGGGGCGCCGGCGGCGCCCCGGCCGGCGGGCCGGGTGGCACCGGTCCGTCGGCACCTGCCGGTCGGCCTCCGCCGGCCGACACTTGCGGACCGGCACCGGCCGGCCGTCGCCCGCCCGTCGGCAGCGACCGCCGAGGCGCACCGCGCGCCCCGAGCCGGGCCCCCGCCGCCGCAGGGTTCCCACGGCCCCGCAACGCCCTACAGCGCCACCATCACGGCCAGCCCGACCGCACCCACCGCCATCGGCGCGAGGATCGCGTACGACCAGCGCACCACCGGCTCGCCCTGGGCACTCTCGCGGGCCGCGGCGCGCTCCTTGACCTCACGGAGCTCTTCGAGGGCCTGGTCGGCCACGGCCCGCGTCACCGAACCGTCCTCGCCGGCATGGGCCTGCGGTCCGAACCGGGGCCCGGATGCGGCCCCGCGCTGCGCCTGGCGACTGGCCTTCTTGCGCTGCCGCAGCGAGACCGGAATCGCCCACAGCTGGTACGTCGTGCCCGCAGCGGTGACCACCTCCGTGGAGAACGCCGCGCGCAGCGTCTCCACCGCGCTCCACGGCAGCGTGACCGTACGGAACGGATTGCGCACCGTCAGCCGGTCCTCGCCCGCCCGCACCAGCGGCCGCAGGGTGTAGGCGACCACCAGCGGCACGCCGAGGAGCAGCGCGAACACCGCCATGAGCTTGGTGTGTGCGACGCCCCGCAGCAGCGCGTCGCCGCCGAGCCAGCCGCCGAGCAGGAGGAGCAGCACGCCGCCCGCGAGGGCCGCGGGCGAGCGGTAGCTGCGCTCCGCGTACTGCTGCTGGGGCGGGGTGGACCGGTCCTGACTCGTCATGCCGCCGATTCTGCCCGACCGTCCGGATGCCGGACATTGCGTTACGGCATCATTCGTGCGCGGGGAGGGAAGCGGCCGCGACCCGGATACGGCCGCGTCCGGCGCCCGGGACCGGGCATGTTGTCCCATCGGCGCCCTCCCACCCGGCCGGATTCGGACGGCCGGAGGGGATGACATGGTGCTACGCGCGTAGATATGCTCCCCTCGTGACCATGCCCATCACTGTTCCCGCATACGGCAAGGAAGCCGCGGGGCGTCTGGCGTCAATGGCGGACGTGACCGCCGACGACGGTGCGCTGCGCCGCTTCCTCCACGGCCTGCCGGGTGTCGACGCGGTCGGCCTCGAGGCCCGCGCCGCCACCCTCGGCACCCGCTCGATCAAGACGACGGCGAAGGCGTACGCCATCGACCTCGCCATCTCGATGATCGACCTGACGACCCTCGAAGGCGCGGACACCCCGGGCAAGGTCCGGGCGCTGTGCGCCAAGGGCGTCCACCCGGACCCCACGGACCGCACCAGCCCCAAGGTCGCGGCGATCTGCGTCTACCCGGACATGGTCGCGACGGCCAAGGAGGCGCTCGGCGACTCCGGCGTCCACGTCGCGTCCGTCGCCACCGCCTTCCCGGCCGGCCGCGCCGCGCTGCCGGTCAAGCTCGCCGACACCCGTGACGCGGTCGCGGCCGGCGCCGACGAGATCGACATGGTGATCGACCGGGGCGCCTTCCTCTCCGGCCGCTACATGGACGTCTTCGAGGAGATCAAGGCCGTCAAGGAGGCGTGCGCCCGGCCCGATGGCAGCGCCGCGCACCTCAAGGTCATCTTCGAGACCGGCGAGCTCCAGACGTACGACAACGTCCGCCGGGTCTCCTGGCTCGCGATGCTCGCGGGCGCCGACTTCATCAAGACCTCGACCGGCAAGGTCGCCGTCAACGCCACCCCGCCGGTCACCCTCCTGATGCTGGAGGCGGTCCGTGACTTCCACGCCGCGACCGGCGTCCAGGTCGGGGTGAAGCCGGCCGGCGGTATCCGTACGACCAAGGACGCGATCAAGTACCTGGTCATGGTCAACGAGACCCTCGGCGAGCCCTGGCTGACCGCCGACTGGTTCCGCTTCGGCGCCTCCAGCCTCCTCAACGACCTGCTGATGCAGCGCCAGAAGCTCAGCACCGGCCGCTACTCCGGCCCCGACTACGTCACGGTGGACTGAGGCTCCCATGACCTTCGATTACGCACCCGCACCCGAGTCCCGCGCGGTCGTCGACATCGCGCCGTCCTACGGCCTGTTCATCGACGGCGAGTTCGCCCCGGCCTCCGACGGCAAGGTCTTCAAGACCGTCTCCCCGTCGACCGAGGAGGTCCTCTCCGAGGTCGCCCAGGCGAGCGCGGACGATGTCGACCGCGCCGTGAAGGCGGCCCGCAAGGCCTTCGAGAAGTGGTCCGCGCTGCCCGGCGCCGAGCGCGCCAAGTACCTCTTCCGGATCGCCCGGATCATCCAGGAGCGCTCGCGCGAGCTGGCCGTGCTGGAGTCGCTCGACAACGGCAAACCGATCCGCGAGTCCCGGGACGCCGACCTGCCGCTGGTCGCCGCGCACTTCTTCTACTACGCGGGCTGGGCCGACAAGCTCGACCACGCGGGGTACGGCGCCAACCCGCGCCCCCTGGGCGTGGCCGGCCAGGTCATCCCCTGGAACTTCCCCCTCCTCATGCTCGCGTGGAAGATCGCCCCGGCACTGGCGACCGGCAACACGGTCGTACTCAAGCCCGCCGAGACGACCCCGCTCTCCGCCCTGTTCTTCGCGGACATCTGCCGCCAGGCGGGTCTGCCCAAGGGCGTCGTCAACATCCTCACGGGCGACGGCTCCACCGGCGCCTCGCTGGTCGGGCACCCCGACGTCAACAAGGTGGCCTTCACGGGCTCCACCGAGGTCGGCAAGGCCATCGCCCGTACGGTCGCCGGCACGGACAAGAAGGTCACCCTGGAGCTCGGCGGCAAGGCGGCGAACATCGTCTTCGACGACGCGCCGCTGGACCAGGCCGTCGAGGGCATCGTCAACGGCATCTTCTTCAACCAGGGCCACGTCTGCTGCGCGGGCTCGCGCCTGCTGGTCCAGGAGTCGGTCGCCGACGAGCTGCTGGACGCGCTCAAGCGCCGGATGCGGACCCTGCGCGTGGGCGACCCGCTCGACAAGAACACCGACATCGGCGCCATCAACTCCGCCGAACAGCTGGCCCGGATCACCGCGCTGGCCGACGCGGGCGAGGCCGAGGGCGCCGAGCGCTGGTCGCCGTCCTGCGAACTCCCCTCCTCCGGCTACTGGTTCGCCCCGACGCTGTTCACCGGTGTCACCCAGGCGCACCGCATCGCCCGTGAGGAGATCTTCGGCCCGGTGCTCTCCGTGCTGACCTTCCGCACCCCCGCGGAGGCCGTGGAGAAGGCCAACAACACCCCGTACGGCCTCTCCGCCGGCATCTGGACGGAGAAGGGCTCGCGGATGCTGTGGATGGCGAACAAGCTGCGTGCGGGCATCATCTGGTCCAACACGTTCAACAAGTTCGACCCGGCCTCGCCCTTCGGCGGCTACAAGGAGTCGGGCTACGGCCGCGAGGGCGGCCGGCACGGTCTGGAGGCGTACCTCGCCCCGTCGAGCCCGGAGGGCGCGCGCTGATGAACACCGTTGACCGCTTGAGTGTGCTCAAGACCTACAAGCTGTACGTCGGGGGCAAGTTCCCCCGGTCCGAGAGCGGGCGGGTGTACGAGGTGACCGACTCCAAGGGCGCATGGCTCGCCAACGCGCCGCTGGCCTCCCGCAAGGACGCCCGGGACGCGGTGGTCGCCGCCCGTAAGGCGTTCGGCGGCTGGTCGGGCGCCACGGCCTACAACCGCGGGCAGATCCTCTACCGCGTCGCCGAGATGCTGGAGGGCCGCCGCGACCAGTTCGTCGCCGAGGTGGCCGCCGCCGAGGGCCTGTCGAAGGCGAAGGCCACGGCGCAGGTGGACGCGGCGACCGACCGCTGGGTCTGGTACGCGGGCTGGTCCGACAAGGTCGCCCAGATCGCCGGCGGCGCCAACCCGGTGGCCGGTCCGTACTTCAACCTCTCCTCCCCCGAGCCGACCGGTGTGGTCGCGGTCCTGGCCCCGCAGGACTCGTCCTTCCTCGGCCTGGTCTCGGTGATCGCCCCGGCGATCGTCACGGGCAACACGGTGGTCGTGGCGGCCGCCGAGGACGCCCCGCTGCCCGCTCTCTCCCTGGCCGAGGTGCTCGCCACCTCCGACCTCCCGGGCGGCGTGGTCAACATCCTCTCGGGCCGTACCGCGGAGCTGGGCGCCCCGCTCGCCGCCCACCAGGACGTCAACGCCCTCGACCTCGCGGGCGCCGACGAGGAGCTGGCGAAGGAGCTGGAGACGGCCGCGGCCGACAACCTCAAGCGGGTGCTCCGCCCGGGGACGGTGAACTGGACCGCCGACCCCGGAACCGGCCGCCTGCTGAGCTTCCTGGAGACGAAGACCGTGTGGCATCCGATGGGCGTTTAGGCCTGTTCCCGGCCTGCTCTGGGCCTATTACGGCGGTCTCATGACGCGCCGTCACCAATGCCCGTGCGGGGTCTCGCCTGATGGCGGGGCCCCGCACGGCTGTCCGGTTCTTTAACTACGATTGGCTTGACAGCACGACGACAACATTTCGGGGGAGATTCGTGCCGGAGCAATTCAGCGCTGCCCAGGAAGCGCTGCACAAGTTCGCCAAGAGCGCCGACCAGCGGGCCGAGAAGCTGCGGGCGATCCGCAGCAAGCTCGCCTCGCACGAGCTCAGCAAGGAGGCCTTCGGGAAGCTCCCGGAGTCCGATGAGCTCTACCAGGCCTACGACGAGCAGAGCGAGCACTGCCTGGACACGCTCGACTCCGCGGCCAAGCTGGAGGAGAAGATCAGCGAGGGCGTCACGGAGACGGCGCGGGCCTACCAGTCCGACGAGGACGCGACCGCCGCGTCGATGCGGCAGATCCACTCGGGCGGACCGGGGAGCACGCGATGAGCGGCCCGGTATCGGGGGCGTTGGGCGCCTACAACAAGGTCAACGACTGGATGAGCGGCTTCGACTCCGCAGTCGACACCATCATGCGTCCGCTCGTCGAACCGCTCGCCGAGCACCTGGAGGCGGTGACCGGCGACGACGAGGGCATCCAGGAAGCCGCGAAGCTGTGGCGCGACCAGGCGGCCGAGCTGCGCGATCTGATCGCTGACCAGCGGCGCGACCGCGCGGACCTCGCCCACGAGTGGACCGGCGAGGCCGCCGAGGCGTTCCAGGGGCACCTCGCCGAGCTGGAAACCGCCCTGGAGGCGGAAGCCGAGGACATGGACGCCGTGGCCGACGTCCTGGAACAGGCCGGCGCACAGGCGAAGATGGCCGAGCAGGTCGTCGAGACGCTCATCCGCGAGCTGATCGAATGGGCCATCATCGAACTCGCGGTGGCTTTGGCCACCTCGATCGTCACCGCCGGCATCTCGGCCGCTGCCGCCGCGGCGGCAGCGGTGGCCGAGGCCAGTTTCGTGTCGGCGCGCATCGCCAGGGTGCTGGCCGAACTGGCCAAGGAACTCAAGGCCTTCGTCAACATCATCAAGCTGCTGAAAAAAGCCAAGAAGATGTCGAAGATCAAAAAGCTCAAGCCCTGGACCTGGAAGCACCTCAAGGACCCGGTCGAGGCTGAGAAGTTCGCGAAGGCGCTGGCCGCCAAGAAGGCGCTGAAGGCCATCAAGACGCCGATGAAGGGGGCCGTGGGGCTCGGGATGGGCGCCCTCGGCTTCTCCGGCGACCCGACCCAGGCCGTCTCTCCCATCGTCCAGCACGAGGCCGACAAGCTCGACGATGCGCTGAGCGGCAAGGGTTCCCACGACAGCGGCGGCAGCAGTGGACACGGCAGCCCCCATCTGCCCCCCGCATCCGACTTCGAGGGGCCGCCCGCGCCGGGCTTCGCCCCCTCGCGCGACGTCCAGGAGCCCGCCTCCCCGCTGCCCGGCGGACGGCCCACCGCCCCGGACCCGGGGTTCGCGTCGCTGCCCGACGAGCCCGTCGCCCAGGACCCGCTCAGCCGCTACCGCGAACCGGCCGTTGCGGAGAATCCCGGAGTGACCACCATGCCGGCGCCGGCCCGGACGACCACGCCCCGCGATCCCGACAACCCGTTCGGCTGAGCCGCACACCCGACGAGAGGAGCGGCACCGGATGACGCCGTTTTACCGCGACTGTTTTCCTCCTTTCCTCCAGCCAGGGGAACGGCTGATCATCGCCTCGGACTACTGCCACAATGCGGCGCTGCCCTTCGTCCCTGCCGAGCTGCGCACCCCGCGCACCCCGTCCCCTCTCGAACAGCGGGTACGGGGCGCGCTGGGGAACGCTCTGGGCAAGGTGACCAAGCCGCTGGGTCCGGCGATCAACAACCGGCTGGCGAACAACCCCGTGACGCGGGCCGTCAGCGGGTCCGCCGGCAACAGCGCGCCGCGGCCCGTCGGCCGAGAGGGCGAAACCGTCGCCACGTATGCCGCCGGAGACTTCGGCGACAACTACGGGAGACGGCCGGACCGCGATCTCAGCGAGGCGGTGTTCGAACTTCAGGACACGATCGAGGACGCCGCGTCCGACGCCATCGAGCACATGATGTACGGCAAGCCCATGGAGGGCGGCTGGTCGAGCATGGCCGGGCGTTTCCTGGTCGATCTGACGAACGCGGGCGACGAACCCAGGTTCCAGGCGCTGACCGACCGCCGGCTGATCGTGCTCGTGAACCGCAACAAGAGCTGGCTGGACGGCACCCCGAAGTGTGATCTCGGGGTGGCGGTGCCCCGTACGAACATCGCCCGGGTCACCGCGCATTCGAAGGCCGTCACCAAGGGGCGGTTCGACGTCACCTTCGCCGACGGATCGTGGATCGCCCTGGGCAGTCTGCACCGCGAGAACATGGAGGGCATCGTCGCCGCCTTCCACCAAGGCCTCTGAAGACATGATCCAGGAAGGCTGACCACGTGCCGAAGACCGACCATGCAACGCCCTGCCGCCGGTTCCTCCAGCCCGGCGAGGCGCTGTGGGAGGCCAGGGACTACCACGAGTACCCCGACCTTCCGCTCGTGCCCGGCCACCTCAGGGCACCTAGGAAGCGGCCGACCCGCGGCAAGGGCCTCCTGGGAAAGCTGAGCGACATCCTCGACAAGGCATCGCAGCCGTCCGCCGGTGCGGTTGCCGGCCGGCCGTCGGACAGCCGCCTGCTCGACAACCGGCTGCTCGACAACCGGGCGACGCGTGTGGTCGGCACGGTCGCCGAGGGGCTGAACGAGGCCCAGGACGACATCGAGGACGCCCTCGACGACGCGGCGAACCGCGCGCTGTTCGGCAAGACCATGGAGGGTGACTGGTCCAGCATGGCCGGCCGGTTCCTCGTCCAGGTCACCAACGCGGGCGGCTCGCCCCGGCATCAGGCGCTCACCGACCGGCGGCTGTTCGTGCTGACCGACCATGCCACGGGGTGGCGGGAGCGCGAGCCGGAGCTGGAGGTCGCGGCGCAGATACAGCTGTCGAACATCGCGGAGCTGCGGCCCAGGCCGCGTATGACGTTCCCCCGCGGGCGCTTCGACCTGGTCTTCATCGACGGTTCGTGGCTGGCGCTGTGCTGTTCGCTCCAGGACGACATGCAGGCGATGGTCTCGGCCTTCCAGGGGCGCTGAGCCCGGCGGGCGGGGCGGCGGGCGCGACCGGCCCGGTGGCTGGGGAGCCGCCGGGGCAGCGCCCGCCGCGCCGGCCTCACCCCGGCAGCACCCTCGTCAACGTCCCCACCAGCGGCAGGTCCTTGAGCGCGCCGCCGTTCGACAGGGCGCCGGTCAACAGCGTGGTGCCCACCGGCTTGAAGTCGGCGATCTGGGTGCTGACCGCATTGGCCAGCGGGTCGACGGGGGTGTTGGCCAAGGGGTCCACCTGGAGGTTCTTGACCGGACCGAGGCCGCCGCCGAGCGAGTTCACGAGGGCTCCGGTCAGCGCCGAGGCCGTGGCGCCGGTGTCGCTGCTGCGTGCCGCGGACGCGGGGGCGGCGGACGCCGTAGCCGCACCGCCCGCTGCGAGCGCGGCACCGGCCGCGGAGAACACCAGCCCCGCCCGCAGCAAAGTGCGCGGAACACGGCTGGGCTTGGGACGTGCATGGGAGGGCATGGGCACCTGCCTGGGGATCGAAGGGGTCGAAGCGCTGTGCGAGCGAGAGCCGTCGGGTAATCGATTGACTGCGTAGCGTAGTTGAGGCGGCAGGGTCGAGCCACCTCGCGCGCCAGGGGTACCCCACACGGCCCCATACGCGACAATGGGTGCCCGTGAGCTCCCACTCCCGCACCCGGCCGCCCGCCCCCGAGCCCTCGACCCCGTTCGAGCAGGGAGGCGCCCCCGTCCGGGTCATTCTGCTGACCGGCCCCTCGGGCTCCGGCAAGACGTCCCTGGCCGCACTCAGCGGCCTCCCCGCCCTCAACCTCGACGACTTCTACAAGGAGGGGACGGACCCGACGCTGCCGCAACTGCCCGACGGCGGCGGCGCCGACTGGGACGCGCCGTTGTCCTGGGACGCCTCCGCCGCGGTCGCGGCCATCGACGCCCTGTGCCGTTCGGGGCGCACCGACGTCCCGGTCTACGACCTTTCGGCCAGCGCCCGGGTCGGCACGACGGGGCTCGACCTCGGGGGCGCCCCGCTGTTCATCGCGGAGGGCATCTTCGCCGCCGATGTCATCGCGGACTGCCGGGCGGCGGGACTGCTGGCCGACGCGCTGTGCCTGCGCGGCCGCCCCGCCACCACCTTCCGCCGTCGGCTGGCGCGGGATCTGCGCGAGGGCCGCAAGTCCGCCCCGTATCTCGTACGCCGCGGACTGCGGCTGCTGCGCGCCGAGCGGTCGGTCGTCGCCCGGCACACCGCGCTGGGCGCGCACCCCTGCGCCAAGCCGGAGGCGCTGGCACGGATATCGGCGGCACGGACGGCGGACACGGCGGACGCGGTGCAGGCGGCGGACGCGGTGGACACGATGCAGGCGGTGGACGCGCCCGTACGCTCCTGACGGGCCGGACCGCCCCGCTCCCGGCGCACACGAAGCCGTCCCGTCACACGTGAAGAAGCGGGCTCGGACAGACCCCCCGGCCGCCCGAACCCGCTTCTTCTTCCCCGTGATCCCCCGTATCCCCCGATACGTCCGGCTTGTTCGGATTGCTCCGCTTCCGCCGGTTCCCCCGCATCCCCTTTTCCCCTTGCCCCCCTCGGGCGTTCCCCCTGGTCCCCCCTCGGGCTCCCCCGATCCTCAGGCCACCAGCTCGCCGAAGGACTCCTCCTGGTCACGGCCGAAGCTGAGGACCTCGTCCTCGCGCAGCCGGCGCAGGGCGCGCCAGATGCTGGACTTCACCGTGCCGACACTGATGTCGAGAATGTCCGCGATCTCCGGGTCCGTACGGCCCTCGTAGTAGCGCAGCACCAGCATCGTGCGCTGCGTCTCGGGCAGCCGGACCAGCGCCTGCCACAGAACGGCGCGCAGCTCGGTGCCGCGCATCGCGTCCACGTCGCCCGCCGTCTCCGGCAGCTCCTCGGTCGGGTACTCGTTGAGCTTGCGCCGACGCCAGGCGCTGATGTGCAGATTGGTCATGGTGCGGCGCAGATAGCCGCCGAGCGCCGCCTTGTCGCTGATCCGGTCCCACGCCCGGTAGGTCGAGAACAGCGCGCTCTGCAGCAGGTCCTCGGCCTCGTAGCGGTCACCGGTCAGGTGGTAGGCGGTGGCGTACAGGGAGGCGCGGCGCTCCTGGACGTAGGCGGTGAAGGCCGCTTCGGCCTCCGCCGTCTCCGCCGGGGAACGCCGTTCCCCCGTGGCCTCCCTGTACTCCGCTCCCCCGTTGTTTCCCCCGTGGGCGGCGTTGCCCCCGTGCCCCCCGTCCGCGTCGGCCCCGTTGACCGTGACCGTCGTGGCATCGATGGCCACCATGTACGGCGGCCGCTGGCGTCCGATGCCGCGGGCGCATCCCCGCACGCCGGCAGCGGACTTCTCGCCGGTCCTGACGACGTCGTGGAGCCGCGTGATAACTGCGCTGTTGGTGGTGCCGTGCAGTGTGTTCATCTCGCGCCCCCCGTCGTAGAGCCAGCTCGTTCGGTGTGTCGGGGTGTTGATCTCTCCCGATGCCCCAAAGACTGCCAACCCAGTTTCATCGCGTTGTCCGCCGACTGTCACAGGCCTGTCACAGGGGCCGGTGCGGCGCGTCGCGGCGGCCTCGCGGGTGCGGGGCTTGTGTACGAGAGCGCCACTGGTCGATCTCCCGGCGTCCCATGGGCCAGAATGGCCGACGTGCCTTTCCTGTTGCTGATCGAGGACGACGACGCCATCCGCACGGCCCTCGAACTCTCGCTGTCGCGCCAGGGTCACCGTGTGGTGACCGCGGCGACGGGCGAGGACGGCCTGAAGCTGCTGCGCGAGCAGCGCCCGGACCTGATCGTGCTGGATGTGATGCTGCCGGGCATCGACGGCTTCGAGGTGTGCCGGCGGATCAGGCGTACGGACCAGCTGCCCATCATCCTGCTCACGGCGCGCAACGACGACATCGACGTCGTGGTGGGCCTGGAGTCGGGCGCCGACGACTACGTCGTCAAACCGGTCCAGGGAAGGGTGCTGGACGCCCGGATCCGGGCCGTGCTGCGCCGCGGCGAGCGCGAGTCCAGCGACTCGGCGACGTTCGGCTCGCTGGTGATCGACCGGTCGGCGATGACGGTCACCAAGAACGGCGAGGACCTGCAACTGACACCGACCGAGCTGCGGTTGCTGCTGGAGCTGAGCCGCCGGCCCGGCCAGGCGCTGTCCCGGCAGCAGTTGCTGCGGCTGGTGTGGGAGCACGACTACCTCGGCGACTCGCGCCTGGTGGACGCCTGTGTCCAGCGGCTGCGCGCGAAGGTGGAGGACGTGCCCTCCTCACCGACCCTGATCCGTACGGTCCGGGGCGTCGGCTACCGGCTGGACTCGCCGCAGTGAGGGAGCGTTCCACGGACGGCGCGACGACGGACGACGGTGCGGACGACGAGGCCGGGGCCGGCGCGCCCGTGGCCGGGCGGCGGGTGCTGCGGTTGCTGGGGCGTCCGTCGGGGCTGCTGCGCTGGACGAGTCTGCGGCTCCGGCTGGTCGTGGTCTTCGCGCTGGTGGCGCTGACCGCCGCGGTCTCCGCCTCGGGCATCGCGTACTGGCTCAACCGCAACACCGTTCTGGACCGCACGCAGAACGCCGTCCTCAAGGACTTCCGCAAGGCGCTGGAGGACAGTACGCGGTCGCTGCCGCTGCGTCCGCGGTGCGCCGAACTCCAGGATGCCGCCCGGCAGATGGCGGGCGGGCCGCAGAACTACGCGGTACTGCTGATAGGCGTGGACCGCGAGGGCAAGGACTGCGCCGCCACCACGGACAAGGACCTGCTGACGCTCAAGAACGTGCCCGTGCCGCTGCGCAACGCGGTCAACGAGGTGCGTCCGGTCGACGAGGCCAACCAGTACTCCCACCATCTCTACTGGCAGCGCAAACAGGTCGAGGACACCCCCTACCTCGTCGCCGGGGCGAAGGTGATCGGCGGCGGGCCCACCGGCTACATGATGAAGTCGCTCGCCACCGAGCGGCAGGACCTCAACTCGCTGGCCTGGTCGCTGGGTATCGCGACGGCGCTCGCCCTGGTCGGCTCGGCGCTGCTGGCGCAGGCCGCGGCGACGACGGTGCTGCGGCCCGTACAGCGGCTGGGGCATGCGGCGCGGCAGCTCGGCGAGGGCCGCCTGGACACCCGGCTGCGGGTGACCGGCACGGATGAACTCGCCGATCTCTCCCGGACGTTCAACCGGACGGCGGAGCGTCTGGAGCAGCGGGTCGAAGAACTGAGCGGGCGCGAGGCGGCGTCCCGGCGGTTCGTCGCAGACATGTCGCACGAGCTGCGGACGCCGCTGACCGCGATCACCGCCGTCTCGGAGGTGCTGGAGGAGGAGGCCGACTCCCTCGACCCGATGATCGCGCCGGCGGTGCAACTGGTGGTCAGCGAGACCCGGCGGCTGAACGACCTCGTGGAGAACCTGATGGAGGTCACCCGCTTCGACGCGGGCACGGCCCGTCTCGTGCTGGACGATGTCGACGTCGCGGACCAGGTGACCGCCTGTATCGACGCCCGGGCCTGGCTGGATGCGGTCGAGCTCGACGCGGACCGCGGCATCGTGGTCCGGCTGGACCCGCGGCGGCTCGATGTGATCCTGGCGAATCTGATCGGCAACGCCCTCAAGCACGGTGGCTCGCCGGTGCGGGTCTCGGTGCGCACGGAAGGCGCCGCGGGCGACGGCGAGGGCGGCAGGACGGGCAGCACGGCGGTCTCCGGTGGCGGCGCGGACGGGGCCGAGGCGGCCGGCGGACCGGCGGCCGGTGCGGGGGACGGCGGACCGGAGCGGGCCGGACGGACCGCGGACGAGGTGCGGTCCGGGAGCGGGCAACTGGTGATCCGCGTACGGGACCACGGCCCCGGCATCCCGGAGGAGGTCCTCCCGCACGTCTTCGACCGCTTCTACAAGGCGAGCGCCTCCCGGCCGCGGTCGGAGGGCAGCGGTCTGGGCCTGTCGATCGCCATGGAGAACGCACACATCCACGGCGGGGAGATCACCGCGGCCAACCTCCCCGAGGGCGGCGCGGTCTTCACCCTGCGGCTGCCGATGGACGCCTCCCCGCTGACGGACGGCGACCGGCAGGACGACGGCACGGCCGACGAGGGCACGGAGGGCGGGCGATGACGCCGAGCAGGCGGACAGGACGGCGCACCGCCGCCGTGGTGGTGCTCGCGCTCGCCGCCGCGGGCTGCGGAATCCGGGGCACGTCCGTCCCCGTCGACGCGGGCGGCGCGCCCTCCCGGGTCAGCTGCAAGGCTCCGACGTCGCGACCGAGTCCGTCCGGCGAGAACTCCACGACGAGTGTGTACCTGGTGTGCGGCTCGGCGCTGGCCCAGGTCGAGCGGCCGGTACCCCCGTCCAAGGCCACCGATCCACGGCTGCCGACCGCCCGTGCGCTGCTGCACGAGCTGCAGCACAAGCCGTCCGCCGACGAGGAGAAGGCCGGTTTCAGCAGCGCGCTTCCCCAGGACCTGAAGGTCTCGGGGCCCCGCACGGGCGACCCCGCGGATGCGCTGCGGCTGAGCATGCGGCCGGATGATCTGCCGTCGTTCGCCCTGGCGCAGCTGGTGTGCACCTACGGCGCCAGCACGGCGCTGGGCCGCACCCATGCGGCGGTGCTGGGCGGTCCGGGCGACGATACGGCGCACCGCTACGACTGCTCCGCGGATGTGCTGGCCAATCCGGACATCGCGGAGAACGCCGGGTGGGGTGACCCGTTGTCGGAAGAGGGGTGAATCGGGGGCCACGACGGGGCCTGTGGGACGGACCAAGACGGGCGCAACTGGGCGGAACCGCAGCCCCCACTCCCCGCGTCCTGGCCTGTGTGCAGCCTCATGGCCCCGGCACCACCGCCGCCCCCCGTATGCGCGTCACCGGACTTCTCCTCCTCGTGGCGCATCTGTCGACAGTCGGCTGGCTGACACTGCGTCCCCGTACGGTGCCGTGGGTGCCCGCCGCGAACCTCGAACCGCTGGCCACGATCCGCGCCGAGCTGGCGCACGGCCCGTCGTGGGAGGTCGTACAGCATCTGGGCGGCTCGATCCTGCTGCTGGCGCCCCTCGGGGTACTGCTGCCGCTCTCGGCGGGCCGCCTGAACGTTTCGCCCCTGGTGTCCCTGACCCGTACCGCCTTCGCCGGAGCGATGATCGCGCTGGCCATCGAGCTGCTGCAGTCCGGGGTCCCCGGCCGGGTCCCGGACGTCGACTCGGTGCTGCTCGGCACCCTCGGGGTGGCCGTGGTGCACCTGGCGGTCGTCCCCCGGGCCCGCCGCCGGCTCCGTCGCAGGTACGGGGATCTCGGGGCTGCGACCCCGACAATCCCCAGGGGTGGACTGGCCCTGCAGGCTGATGCTCTCTCCGGCAGCCGGACCTACCTTTGAGACATCGGGGCAGCCGCCCCGCAGAGTCGAAAAGGAGTCGTTCTCATGGCCGCCGCACTGGTCCGCCCCCGCAACAACCGAATGATCGCCGGAGTGTGCGCGGGCCTGGCCCGTCGCTTCGGTACGACCCCGGCGACGATGCGCGTGCTCTTCGTGGTGTCGTGTCTGCTCCCCGGCCCGCAGTTCCTCGTCTACCTGGCGCTGTGGATATTCCTCCCCTCGGAGGAGAAGGCCACCGGCGCCGCCGCCTGGTGACCCTCCCGGCCGGCCGCCCGGCGCGCGCCGCCGATCCGGCGCTCCGCCGTCCCGCGGTCCGCTCCCCCGGCCGCACATGACGGTGCCCCGGCCGTACGCGAGGCGTACGGCCGGGGCACGGCGCGGCGCCCGTCCCCCGCGGGACGGGCCGCGTCCGGTGTCAGCCGCCGAGGAGGCTGCCGGGCTGCAGGCCGCCGAGCAGCTTGTTGCCCTGGGACTTGACCTTGGTCTTGACGTCCTGGCCGGCCGGCTTGGCCTTGGTGAGGCCGGAGACGGTCTTGGCGGCGTCCTTCACCGGCAGGCTCTTCAGCACCCCGGTGGTGTCGGAGCTGCCGACGACCGGCGCCGCGCTGGCGACGCCCGCGGCGGTGACGACGAAAGCGGCACCGAGCGCGACGGTACCGAGAGTCTTGATGGTTCCCTGCTTCATCGAATTACGTCCTCGTGATGGGGGCTTGACCGGCCAATCAACCTAGTGATGCGGCAACCGGCGCCGCAAACAGCCACGAGGAAAGAAAAAACGGCCGGTGGACATTCCACCGGCCGTTGCGCTATAAGCTCGCGCCGTCTCCTTACACAGAGTCAGAAGACCTGTTGACAGGGGCAGTTGTACCCTGCGGACGGAACAGCCATTCGGCCCGCAGTTCCGCGTAACCGGGCTTGATGACGTCATTGATCATGGCCAGACGTTCATCGAAAGGAATGAACGCTGATTTCATCGCATTGACTGTAAACCACTGCATGTCATCGAGCGTGTATCGAAATGTCTTGACCAGGTGCTCGAATTCCCGGGACATGTTCGTGCCGCTCATCAGCCGGTTGTCGGTGTTGACCGTGAGCCGGAACTGCAGTCGGCGCAGCAGGCCGATGGGGTGCTCCGCGTAGGAGGGCGCGGCGCCGGTCTGCAGGTTGGAGGTCGGGCACATCTCCAGCGGGATGCGCTTGTCCCGTACGTACGAGGCGAGCCGGCCGAGCTTGACCGAGCCGTCGTCGGCGACCTCGATGTCGTCGATGATCCGGACGCCGTGGCCGAGGCGGTCGGCGCCGCACCACTGCAGGGCCTGCCAGATGGACGGCAGTCCGAAGGCCTCACCGGCGTGGATGGTGAAGTGGTTGTTCTCCCGCTTGAGGTACTCGAACGCGTCGAGGTGGCGGGTGGGCGGGTAGCCGGCCTCCGCGCCCGCGATGTCGAAGCCGACGACGCCGGTGTCGCGGTAGCGGTTGGCGAGTTCGGCGATCTCCAGGGCGCGGGCGGCGTGCCGCATCGCGGTCAGCAGGGCACCGACCCGGATGCGGTGACCGTTCTCCCGGGCCCGCCGCTCGCCCTCGCGGAACCCCTCGTTGACGGCCTCGACGACCTCTTCGAGGGTCAGCCCCTGCTCGAGGTGCTGCTCGGGCGCGTACCGGACCTCGGCATAGACGACACCGTCCGCGGCGAGGTCCTCGGCGCACTCGGCGGCCACCCGGGCCAGTGCGTCGCGGGTCTGCATGACGGCGCAGGTGTGCGCGAAGGTCTCCAGGTACCGCTCGAGCGAGCCGGAGTCGGCGGCCTCACGGAACCAGATCCCAAGCTTTTCCGGGTCGGTTTCGGGCAGTCCCTCGTAGCCGTTCTCGCGGGCCAGCTCGACGACGGTGGCGGGGCGCAGGCCGCCGTCGAGGTGATCGTGGAGCAGCACCTTGGGGGCGCGGAGGATCTGTTCACTGGTCGGCAGTGTGGTGGTCTCGCTCGTCATCTCGGCACTCTAGCCCCTACGCGCGTAGATCTCATCGAACGATACGTAACAGTGACCCGTCCACGGGGTGGCGGGCACGCCTCCTTCTGCCATCGTTCTGGTCATGGCTCAGCAAGCACTGCCGGTGCGCGAGGCCCGGCTGGGAAAACCGCTGGGAACGGCCGGCAAGGAGGGAGCGCGCGAGGCGCTCCGGTGGCGGGGTGGCGGCGCGCGGAGCACCGGCCGGGAGGTGAGCGGGGTCGCGCTTTTACTGCCCGGGGGCGTGCCGACCGGGGTGCGGCGGCCGTCGCCGGTGGCGGCACTGGCGGTGCGGCCACTGGCGGTCCGGCTGGCGAAGGCGGGACGCCCTGAGGGCCTGACGGCCCATGTCGTCCGCTACCGCTGCAGCGGCTGGAACGGCCCCGACGCCCATCCGGCACGGGACGCGGCCTGGGCCCTCGACGAGGTGGTCCGCCGCTACGGCGATGTCCCGGTCTGCCTCGTCGGCACGGGCATGGGCGCCCGCGCCGCCCTGCACGCCGCGGGCCACCCCGCCGTCAACTCCGTACTGGCGCTGGCCCCTTGGCTGCCCGGCCCCGGCGAGGACGACGAGCGGCCCGACCCGGTGAAACAGCTCATCGGCCGACAGGTCCTGCTGGTCCACGGCACGAACGACGAACGCACCGATCCCGATCTGTCCTACCGCTACGCCGAACGCGCCAAGAAGGTCAACCGCGACACCTGCCGCTTCGAGGTCCACTCCGACGGCCACTCCCTGCACCAGCACCGCACCGAAGTCCTCTCCCTGGCCGCCGACTTCATGCTCGGCTCCCTCTTCACCCGCGACTACTCCAGACCCGTCAAGGACGCCCTGGCCGCCCCACCACCCCTGGGCCTGCGCATGCCCCTCGCCGCGGGCTTCGGGGCGTCGCTGCGGCACTGAGGGGTTGCCGGGCGCCGGGGTCCTGCCGCCGGTGTTCGCCCCCCTCACCTCGGCAGCAGCTTCCCCCGGCGGCTGAGGAGGAACTTCTTGAAGGCGGCTACCGGTGGGGTGTCCGGATGGCCGTCCAGCCAGGCGACGCCGATCTCGCGGACGGCGCGGGGGGCCGTCACCGTCAGTTCGGCGACTCCGGGGCGGGGCACGGCGGGCGGGGGCAGCAGGGCCACGCCGAGGCCGGCCGCGACCAGGCCGCGCAGGGTCTCGGCCTCCTCGCCCTCGAAGGCGACCCGTGGGGTGAAGCCCGCCTCGGCGCACAGCGCGTCGGTGATCCGGCGCAGCCCGTAGCCGGGTTCGAGGGTGACGAAGAGCTCGCCGGCGGCCTCCGCGAGCCGGACCCGCTTGCGGGCGGCCAGCGCATGGTCGTCCGGGACGACGAGGCGCAGCTTCTGTTCGTCGAGCCGGCGGGCGACCAGGTCCGGGTAGTCCGGGACCGGCGAGGTCAGGCACAGGTCGAGGTCGCCGGCGCGGAGGCGTTCGATCATGGCCTCGCCGTAGTTCTGGACGAGCTGGAAGCGGACGCGCGGGTGGTCGGCGCGGAAGCTGCGGATGAGGCCGGGCACGGTCTCCGAGCCCATGGTGTGCAGAAAGCCGAACGCCACCTTCCCGGCGGCGGGGTCGACATCGGCCCGTACGGACTCCGTTGCCCGCTCCAGATCCGTCAGCGCCCGCTCGGTGGAGGCGAGAAAGGCGCGGCCGGCCGGGGTGAGGGCCAAGGTGCGGCCGTGCCGGGCGAAGAGGGCGACGCCGAGGTCGTCCTCCAGGCGGACGAGGGCGCGGCTGAGCGTCGGCTGCGGCATGCCGAGCTCCTGCGCGGCGCGGGTGACGTGTTCGTGCCGGGCGACGGCGGTGAACTGGGCGAGCCGCGGGGCGAGGACCGCCGCCCAGGAGTCGCCTCCGAGCTCGGCCGGCTCCCTCGCCTCCGCACCGGCCCGCGGCGCTGCGGCACTCTCTTTTCTGTCGCGACCTTGCAACAGCGGCCCTTGCGACCTGGGATCATGTGTCACAGCATCGATTATGGCGTTTCTATGCATTGGACGCATGAAACGCGGCGTCCTACCTTCGAAGCATGCCTCCCGCTGATACCGGGGCGTCCGTCATCGACCGTGCGGCCGCCTCTCCCCAGTCGTCCACTGACTCTTCTCCTTCCGCCGCTCCCGACCCCGAGTCGGGCAAGCTGCGGCCGGGCGGCCCCGGCTACCGCCGGATGAGCTTCGCCCTCTTCGCCGCCGGGATCGCGACCTTCGCACTCCTCTACTCCACGCAGGCGCTGCTGCCCGCGATCTCCACCGACCTCGGGGTCAGCCCGGACCAGGCGAGCTGGACGGTGTCCGCGGCCACCTTCGGCCTGGCCCTCGGTGTGATCCCGCTGAGCGCGGTGTCCGAGCGCTTCGGCCGGCGCACGCTGATGACGGTGTCCCTCTCCGTCGCCGCGTTGATCGCCATGGCGGTGCCGTTCGCCCCGTCGCTCGGTGCGCTGATCGCGCTGCGCGGCATCCAGGGCGTCGCGCTGGCCGGGCTGCCGGCGTCGGCGATGGCCTTCCTGGCCGAGGAGGTGCGCGCCAAGGCGCTGGTGGCGGCCATCGGACTGTTCGTGGCGGGCAACAGCATCGGCGGCATGTCGGGCCGGATCGTGACCGGCTGGGTCGCCCAGGCGTGGGGCTGGCGGGCCGCGCTGGCCGCGGTGGGTGTCCTGGCCGTGGTGTGCGCGGTGACGTTCCGGCTGCTGGTTCCCAAGGCCCGGCACTTCGCGCCGCGTTCGGTGGGCCCGCGGGCGCTGGCCCGCACGCTCGGCGGCCACCTCGCCGACCCGCTGCTGCGCCGCCTGTACGCCATCGGCGGGCTGTTCATGACGGTCTTCGGCGCGGTCTACACGGTCATCGGCTACCGCCTGGTGTCCGAGCCGTTCAACCTCCCGCAGGGCATCGTCGGTTCGATCTTCGTGGTCTACCTGGTCGGTACGGTCTCCTCGGCCGCGGCCGGGAAGCTGGTCGCCCGCACGGGCCGCCGCGGCGCGCTCTACCTGGCCGTCGGCACCACTTCCACGGGCCTGCTGCTCTCCCTCTCCGACTCCGTCTACTCGGTGCTGGCAGGCCTCGTCCTGATCACCGCGGGCTTCTTCGCGGGCCACGCGGTCGCCTCGTCCTCGGTCAGCCGCACCGCCAAGACGGCCCGCGCCCAGGCGTCGGCGCTGTACCAGTGCGCGTACTACGTCGGCAGCAGCCTGGGCGGTGCGCTCGGCGCCGCCGCCTTCCACGCCGTCGGCTGGGAGGGCACCGTCCTCCTGGGCCTCGCCGCGATGGTGGGCGCCGCCTCGATCACCCTCTACGCCACCCGCAAGGCCGTGGCCGAACGCCGCCTGCTCCACCTGGAGAAGGCCGCGTAACTCCCCTCGGTCCGAAGGGCCCGTCCCGCCACCTGTCCTGGTGGGGCGGGCCCTTCGCCGTCGACCGGCTTGGCAGAGCGGGGTGCCGGGGTGCCGGGGTCCTGTCGAACGGCTCGGGTCGGCTCGCCGAGGCGGACGGAGCGCGGGTCGCGGTGGTGCGTGGGGGCGGCGGAGCGGCACTGTCACTGTGTGCGGCAGCGCTCGGCCCTCCAGATCCTGAAGGGCTACTCCCTGACAGGGTCGGCGCCGGGGCGCTTGACGATCCGGTCGCCGACCGCGACCGACTTCCAGAGCCGGCGGCTGATCCGGACCTTCACCGCTTCGCCCTCGGCAAGGCGGACCTCGACGGAGTGGTACATGTTCGAGCCGTCGAGCATGCCCCGCGACTTGTTGAGGACGACGCCTTCCCAGGCGTCGTCTTGTCCGGCTTTGCGAGATGTGAACATGCTACGGAGCCTACGAGGGCCGGTGGCCGGCCTGCAGAGCCGTGCGTCACCTCCTGGCGATGACATATGTCCTGCCGGGGCGTTGACCGCCACTCGACCGCAGACCGGCGGCTCGTGCGGGTGCGCGGGGCGTCGCCCGGCGAGCCTGGTCGGCGGCTGCGGCGGACGCGTGGGCACGGCACGCCGGGATACGTGTATGATCATGATGCAACTTCGGTGCACAGCACGGAAGTCACGCGTCTGTGGTCCAAGGAAAGACGTCCGCCAGCCGGCGGGAAATGCAGGTGCAAGGCCTGCCGGGCGCTCCACACAAGGGTCCCCGCCTCATTCGAGGCGGGGACCCTTCGTCGTTCGGGCCCGCACCCCGCCGGACGGCAGACGTACGAGGCCCTCGATGACGGGCAGGCGTCGCGGCCGGTCCGGGCGTCGCGGCCGGTCCGGGCGTCGCGGCCGGTCCGGGCGCCCCTGACACGGTCCTCCTGCCGGAAGCGCTCGGCGGTGGGTGCGATCGCTGCGGGCTCCTCGGCCTCGACGAGCACAACCGGCTTCGGCACGCCGAACGGGACCGGTGCCGCTGCACCGATCCCGTTCACCATGCGAGCCGCGCCCGCAGCGGCCGCCGGCCGCCGGCCCGGGTCAGGCGATGCGTTCCAGCACCACCGGGGTGGCGGCGAAGGCCGCGTCCCGGGGGCCGACGAGGACGCCGCCGTCGAGGGCCTCCAGGGCGTAGGGGAGCTTTTCGGGGGTGTCGGTGTGCAGGGTCAGCAGGGGCTGGCCGGCGGTGACCGTGTCGCCGGGCTTGGCGTGCATCTCGATGCCGGCGCCGGCCTGGACCGGGTCCTCCTTGCGGGCGCGGCCGGCGCCCAGGCGCCAGGCGGCGAGGCCGACGGCGTAGGCGTCGAGGGTGGTGAGGGTGCCGGAGGAGGAGGCGGTGACGACATGCTGTTCGCGGGCGACCGGGAGGGCCGCGTCGGGGTCGCCGCCCTGGGCGCTGATCATGCGGCGCCAGTGGTCCATGGCGGAGCCGTCGGCGAGCGCCTTGGCCGGGTCGGCATCCTTGAGGCCGGCCGCGTCGAGCATCTCGCGGGCCAGGGCGAGGGTGAGGTCGACGACGTCCTGGGGGCCGCCGCCGGCCAGGACCTCCACGGATTCGCGGACTTCGAGGGCGTTGCCCGCGGTCAGACCGAGCGGGGTGGCCATGTCGGTGAGCAGGGCGACGGTCTTCACGCCGTGGTCGGTGCCCAGCTCGACCATGGTGGAGGCCAGTTCGCGGGCGTTGGCGAGGTCCTTCATGAAGGCGCCGGAGCCGACCTTGACGTCCAGGACGAGGGAGCCGGTGCCCTCGGCGATCTTCTTGGACATGATGGAGGAGGCGATCAGCGGGATGGACTCGACGGTGCCGGTGACGTCGCGGAGCGCGTAGAGCTTCTTGTCGGCGGGGGCCAGGCCGTCGCCGGCGGCGCAGATGACCGAGCCGACGTCGCGCAGGACGTCCAGCATCTCGGTGTTGGAGAGCGTCGCGCGCCAGCCGGGGATGGACTCCAGCTTGTCGAGGGTGCCGCCGGTGTGGCCGAGGCCGCGGCCGGAGAGCTGCGGGACGGCCGCGCCGCAGGCGGCGACGAGCGGGGCGAGCGGGAGGGTGATCTTGTCGCCGACGCCGCCGGTGGAGTGCTTGTCGGCGGTGGGGCGGGGCAGCGAGGAGAAGTCCATGCGCTCGCCGGAGGCGATCATCGCGGCCGTCCAGCGGGCGATCTCCGTGCGGTTCATACCGTTGAGGAAGATGGCCATCGCGAGGGACGACATCTGCTCGTGGGCGACCTCGCCGCGGGTGTAGGCGCCGATCACCCAGGCGATCTGATCGGCGGTCAGCTCGCCGCGGTCGCGCTTGGTACGGATGACGGAGATGACGTCCATGGAGGTTCCTTTCGAACGGGTAGGTCCGTTCTACACGCATAGACGGCGGGGTGGCCAGGGGCGGCGGGCGGCCGCCCTGGGGGTGGCGCCAGGGGCGGTGCCTGGGGTGCGGCCCGCCCCGTCTGGTCGCCGGCGGCGGTGGCGGTGGCGGTGGCGGTGGCGGTGGCGGTGGCGGTGGCGGTGGCGGTGGCGGTGGCGGTGGCGGTGGCGGTGGCGGCTACAGCGTCCAGCGGTGTATCTGCCCGTTCGGTGCCGTGTAGGTCACGGTCTGCTCGGCGGTGGTGGCTTCGATGGTGAACCACTCGCGTCGCGGTCGGTTGAGCCGCCGCCAAAGCTGGTGGGCTGCCTCCATCGGTGCCCACAGGTCGCGCGGGCCGGTGGAGGTCACCAGGGACATCCCCTCGGGCATGTCCTCGACGCGCGTGGCCGAGCCATCCGCCGGGTCGTACAGCGTCGTCACGTGCAGGCCGTCGTCGCTCCGGCCGTATGTGCGGATGAGGCCCTGGGGCATGTGCAGCTGGGCGAAGAAAGAGAACGTCCAGTCATCCAGCGCCTGCCCGGAAAGCTCGGCGTCACGACATGGGCGGTCGCGGATCTCTGGTGCCTGCGCCTCATCCTCGGAACCGCTCTTGAAGGGCATGAAGGCGGCGGGTGTGTGCAGAATGCGGCCGACCGCCGTCCCGTCCGGCAACTTCGTGAGTCGGGCGATCATTCCGCCGGCGAGCGTGCCCTTGACAGGGATGACCAGGATGCCGCCGACGCGGCAATGATCCAGCCACGAGGGTGGGATGCGTCGTACAGAGGCCGTGGCGATGATGCGGTCGTACCTCGCATCGGGCGGAACATCCCGTGCACCGTCGCCGTGGAGCACGAGCGGGTCGAAGCCGAGGCCGTTGAGCCGTTCGCGGGCCAAGGCCGTGAGGACGTCGGAGCGGTCCACGGTGGTGACGTGCTTGTCACCAGCGAGGTGGCAGAGCATCGCAGCGTTGTAACCGCTGCCGGCACCCGCCTCGTACACCTCGTCCCCTTCGTTCACGTCGAGGGCATCGAGCATGTCCGCCATGAGGCTCGGCGCGGTCGAGGATGACGTCGGTACACCGGTCACTCCGCCGGGGTCGGCTTCCTCGGCGTGTACGCCGTCCACTTCGGTGATGAGGGAGTCGTCCGTGTACACGGCGTCGAGCCAGCCCTCCCCGTCGCCGTCGGTGATCCGCCAGGGGATGAACCGTTCGCCCTCGCGGCGGTAGAAGACGGGGACGAACGGATGCCGGGGGACGTTGAGAAACGCCCCCGCCAGCTGGGCCGACAGCACCACGCTTCCACGGTCGATCTGCTGGGTGAGCGAGACACGTGCCCGGATCAAGCACTGTTCATCGTCGAGGATGTTCGTCACTGGCCGGTCCCTTCCAAGTAGTCACAGATCGCACCCGTGATCGGTAGTCCGGTCGCCTGCTCGATGAACCCGTACTGTCCGCTCGGGTTCACCTCCAGGAATCGCCATTGCCCCTCCGGCGTCACCACGAAGTCGAACGCGCCGTACGGCAGGCCGAGCCGGTCCAGCATTTGCAGCACTCCGGCGGCCACCTCGGGCGGCGGGTCACAGATCTTGTAGGTATGGCTGTCGTAATCGCTGCGCCAGTCGATGTGGCCGGCGTCCGAATCGGCATGGATCTCGGCCGCGAAGATCTGGCCGTTCACGACGGTCAACCGCGCCTCGTACGCCTTGGGTACCCACTCTTGGAACATGTGGGCGGTGGTGGAGATGTCCGCGTGAGGCAGGTCCTCGGGGGCGACGATGGTCGCGTACACGGCAGCAGTCTGCCCGCGTACCGTGCCACGCACATGGAAGAAAGGCTTGTACACGAGGGGGCCGCCGAGGGAGTCGGCGAAGTCCTGTGCCGCAACCGGGTCGTTGGTGATGAGGGTGCGGGGAACGCTCAGTCCCACGTCGGCCGCGATGCGCAGTTGCAGCGGCTTGTACTCGGCATCCGCCTCCCTTCCCGGTGGGGGCAGCCATCGGCACGGCAATGCCGTCAGCAGTCCACCGAAGCCCCACCGGGCCTCCGTCTCGGCGACCTTGCGGGCTTCGACGGTCATCTGCTCGGGAAACTTCGGACGGGTCGGGCGACGGTAGTAGACGGAGCGGACCGACCCGAGGTCGAGGGTGCGGCGGTCGTTTTTCAGCGTGCCGTGCCAGCGGTTCCCGTTGAGGCACGCGGCAAGCGCGAGCCTCAACGGGAACTCAGCCGTATCGGCCCGGAAGACGGGCACGGCGCGCCGGTTCAGCTCCTCAACCACCAGATCGCAGGTCGGGTCGAAGCGACCCGCCAGGATGAGAACGTGCCCGGCACCCGTCATCAGTCGTCGCTCGGTCCGGGGTCGTCCGGCGCGTCCATCTGACCCGTGGGCGCCGTCGGCCCGTAGGTCTTCGGTGGATTCTTGGTCATGTAGACGCCCGGCGGCATGTCCTCGTAGACGCCGGTCTGTGACTCCTCGTCGTACGCGACATCGCTCGGCAGGATGCCGCCCGTGGCCGCGACGGGGGTGAGGAAACGGAACGCGAACGGAGCCGGTCCCTCATGGTCCGACAGCTCCGGCAGGGACGCGGACCCGTCGGTGCTCAACGGGAGCCGCAGTTCCGGGGCGTCGAGCAACCGCCCGGCAGGACGACGTTCCTCAACTGGGGTGGGCATTGCTTCCCCTTTCTCGCTTCTCGGTCTTTCTCGAAGGACGGATGTCTGTGGATGGGAAGGGCGCGTACATCAAGCGACGGCTGATCTCGCTCGCTCCCGTACCGTCCCCGGTCCCCTCCGGCCGCCGGCGCAGCCGCGACGGCATGCCCGTGCACCGTGCCCGGTCGTCATCCGAACGCGTCCGCCGGGAGCCGCAGCCCTCTGCCATCACCGTTGATGCCGCGGTCAACGGGAGCTTCATCGGCATCGGGGGCGTCATCGTCCGGCACGGGCAAGCGCGCGCCTCTGCTCTCCGCGACCCGATGCACGTTGGTGAGGGTGCTGGTCAATTCCACGGCCAGCAGGTGGATTTCCCCTGGTGTCCAGGTACGGGTGTCAAGGACACGGCACGCTTCCTCGAGGAGTTCCGCGGCGAAGTCGAGCTGCGCCGCCTCCATCTCGTCGGCGAGCTGGGACACGTACCCGACGCCGTCGCCTGCGAGGAAGCACGGTTTCCCGTCCGGGCTCAACCAGGGCAGGAGCCGCGGGGCGTCCATGGGGGCCATCAGCCCGCCACCTCCACGCGGCGAATCCGGCGCGGCCTGGAGTCGGCTCCGTACGTCGCGAAATGCGACCCGTGCCGCCGCCCGTACTCCAACCGTCGTTTCCGCCGCTCCTCCGGGGTGAGGGCGTAGGGACGGATCAGGGTCGTGGCCTCGCCGCGCAGCAACCCGTCGCTCCCGCCTGACACACGGGCAAGGACGAGTGTCGGCGCCTCCTCACACCTCGGGGCGGGAACAGAGCCGGAGGACCGGTGACACCCTCGTGCGGGCAATAACAGCCGCAGCAGCAATTCGAAGATCTTGGCGATAGTCTTCGCCATGTCGTCAACCTCCCAGGGGTTGATGGCCATGCCCCCGGACCGTTCGCGCGGTCGCGGGGGTCATTGGTAGGCGTTTGCTCAATGGACTTCTGATCGTTTGCCGTGACGACGTGGTGCCCCACCAGTGCACCGCCTCGGGGACATCCATGAGTGCCCGACGACCGGACGTTCAGCCGGACACTTTCGCGTGCAGGCGGACGCTTTCGCCATCGGGGTACGGGCCGAGTCGCTACGGTGAGCAGAGACTCCGGGCACACAAGGGGACCTGCATGGCGGTAGCGACGTGAGCAAGCTCGGTTGGCTGCGCAAGCAAGCCGGGTACACGCAAGAGACCTTCACTGCCACGTTCGCCCGCGAGGCCGCACGTCTGGGGATCGATGCTTCGGTGAGCGTCCGCCAGCTTCGGCGTTGGGAAGGAGAGTCGCCACCACCGTTACCGCATCCGAGCCAACAGGCTGTACTGGAAGCGATGTTCGGTCTCCCACTCGCCGAGATGGGGTTCGACGTACCCGGACACAGACGCGCAACTGTCCAGCTAATCGGTGACGATGGAGACGTGAAACGTCGAGCATTCGTCGCCGGCACGGGAGCGGTCGCGGCAGCGGCCATTCTCCCTGGCCAGCACGGCCCGCGTATCGGTACGAGTGACGTAGCGGTGCTCCGCGCCCGCCTGGCCGAGCTGTACGCAGTTGACCACTGCTCCGGCGGGATCCCTGCCAAGGCTCGCGCGAAGCAACTCGAACGGCACCTCACACAGACCCTGAAAGACTCGGTCCATACAGCCAAGATCGGTCGTGACCTGCAGGCGATGCTGTCTGAGCTGCACAGCAACCAAGCCTGGTACGGCTACGACGGCGGCCCGGTCAATGAGGCACGCGCGGCTTCCATGGAGGCTTTGACGGCTGCCCAGCTCATCGGCGACGAACTGTTGCAAATTTCGGCGCTGGAGACGCTCGTACTGATCGACGTCAAGGCGGACCGGGCGTGGGAAGCCGCATCGGCAGTCGAGACCGCGTATGGCCTGGCCGGCAGGGTCGGGGCCGGGCCTGCCGTTCATCTCGTGATTGCACTTCGCGAAGCGAATGTCAGCACGCATGTCGGGGATACGGCTGGCGCCCGCCACGCGCTCAGCCGTGCGCTCTCTTACCAGAGTCGCAATGAAGGGAGCGACGACGTGCCCGATTGGGCGCGCTTCGCCGGCCCCGTGGAAATCGACTACGCCACGGCGGAGATGTACGCGAGGGCAGGGAAGCCCCAGCGTGCAGTGCCATTTTTGCGCGCTGCTGTCGAGGGCCTCGGAGGCGGTTATGCCCGCAATACGGCGTGGTACAGATCCAAGCTGGCCAGCGCCCTTCTCGACGCGGGAGAGGTAGAGGAGGCGTGCGCCGAGATGGCGGGCGTACTCGCATCGTGCGGAGAGATCGCCTCCAATCGCCTCACCGGACGCATCCAGGCTTTTCGGAAGACCGTCGACGCCATCGACACCACCACGGCCCGCGACGTCTCGGACCGAATCCAAGAAACCATGCGAGGAGGCCGCACATGACTGTGCCGGAGGCGATCACCGTTGCCCCCTTGGACGGCCCGGCGGCCGCGCGGTCCGAGCCCGCGTTCAGGCTCGTCTACGCCGAGGTCTTCGCCGAGGAACCGTACGAGGAATCCCCGGAATCGGTAGCGGCGACGTTCCGCCGTTTCCGCTCCCAGGTCCGCAAATCCACCTTCCGTGCTGCCCTTGCCCAGACCGCCGGTGGTGAACCAGTAGGCGTCGCGTACGGCTATCCGCTCAGCCCCACGACCGGTTGGTGGGACCGCCTGATCACCCCTGCCCCGGCCGATCTCAGGCGCGAGGACGGGCAACGCACATTCGGGCTGATGGAGTTCGCGGTACGGGCACCCTGGCGTCGGCTCGGGATCGGTCGGCGGCTGCACGAGGCGCTGCTCGTGGAAGGCAACGAAGAGCGCGTGATTCTCAATGCGCTACCGGACGCCAGGGCAGCGCAAACGGCTTACCGATCCTGGGGATACCGCAAGGTGGGTGAGGCTCACCCCTGGGAGGGCGCGGCGCTCCATGACGTGATGGTGCTCCAACTGCGTTGAGCAGTCAGTCCGGTGCCGTTGTCGTCTCCAGCCAGTGGAGATACGCCTCCGCCCCCGCGACAATCCGGACAGCGGACACCTCCGGATTCCGCCACGGGTGGTGCTCCAGCAGATGCTTCTCGACCTCGTCGTACCGGTCCGCACGGACCTTAATGAGAAGCTGCCATTCCTCGCCCGAGCCGAACTCGCCCTGGTGCCAGAACACGGACCCGACCGGCCCGACGATCTGCGCTCCGGCTGCGAGCCGTGCGGAGACGACCGACTGCGCCAGCTTCACAGCCGCTTCGCGGGTCTCCGTTGCGGTGGACACCTGAAGAAAGTCAGTCATGCGGCGACTGTAGCGGCGAAGTGGCACCAGGGTTGCCGTTACATGCGTTCACGGAACGGGTGGGTGGCGGGGGTGGGTGGCGGGGGTGGAGCCGCTTGCTTGACGCTCGCGGCTGCCCAGGTACCCGTACCCGCGGATGCCACCCGCCCCCGTCACCCCCTCAAATGCCCCGGCCCGAACGCATCCGGCAGCAGCTCGGCCAGCGGCCGGATGCCGGCCGCCGTGTCGACGAGGAGCTCGGGGCCGCCGTGCTCGTACAGGAGCTGGCGGCAGCGGCCGCACGGGACGAGCAGCTCGCCCGCGCCGTCGACGCAGGTGAAGGCGGTCAGGCGGGGGTCCGGGCCGGCGCTGTCGGGGCGGCCGGCGAACAGCTCGGAGACCAGGCCGCATTCGGCGCAGAGGGCGAGGCCGTACGAGGCGTTCTCGACGTTGCAGCCGGTGACCGTGCGGCCGTCGTCCACGAGGGCGGCGGCGCCGACGGGATAGCCGGAATAAGGGGCGTAGGCCCGGGACATCGCGTCCCGGGCCTGCGCGCGCAGTGCGGTCCAGTCGACCGGCACCGGTGGTGTCATGTGCCTTGTCCTCGGCGGTAGGGCCTGCCGTTCGCCTTCGGGGGCCGCAACCGCTGGGCGGAGAGGGCGAGGACGAGCAGGGTGGCGATGTACGGGCTCGCCTCGACCAGTTCGAGCGGAACGGTGTCGGCCAGGAAGTACCAGCCTATGAGGACGGCGGCGGCCACCGCCGACAGCGCGGCCTGGGTGCGCTTGGCGGCGCGCAGCTTCAGCAGCGCGATCACCGCGAGCAGGGCGGCCAGGCCCAGCAGCAGGGCATGGACGGTCGGGCCGCCGCTGCGCAGCTGCATGGCGTCCATGAAGCCGAACAGGCCCGCGCCCATCGCGACGCCGCCAGGACGCCAGTTGCCGAAGATCATCGTGGCGAGACCGATGTAGCCGCGGCCGCCGGTCTGGCCGTCCTGATAGAAGTGCACCCCGATGGAGAGGAAGGCACCGCCGAGGCCGGCCAGCGCGCCGGAGACCAGGACCGCCGCGTACTTGTACGAGTAGACGTTGACGCCCAGCGACTCGGCCGAGACCGGGGCCTCGCCGCAGGAGCGCAGCCGCAGACCGAACGAGGAGCGCCACAGCACGTAGAAGGTGCCGACGAACAGGCCGATGGTCAGCAGCGTGAGCCAGGAGACGTTGGTGACGGCCGCGCCGAGGATGCCGGCCAGGTCCGAGACGAGGAACCAGTGGTGGCCCTCGACGGAGTTGAGCCAGTCCGACAGGCCGGGGACGGTGAAGCTCGGCATGTCGGGCATCGGCGGGGACTGCTTGTCGTTGCCGCCGGCGGCCATCGCCGCGCTGCCCTCCTGGCCGAACCACAGGGTGGCCAGGTACTGGGTGGCGCCGAGCGCCAGGATGTTGACCGCGACACCGGAGACGATGTGGTCGACGCCGAAGGTGACGGTGGCGACGGCGTGGATGAGGCCGCCGAGCGCGCCGCCGACGATGCCGGCCAGCGCCGCCGCCCAGGGGCCGTGCTGCCAGCCGATCCAGCCGGCCGCGAACGAGCCGAGCATCATCATGCCTTCGAGGCCGATGTTGACCACGCCGGCCCGCTCGGACCACAGGCCGCCCAGGCCCGCCAGGCCGATCGGCACGGCGGCGCTGAGCGCGGCGCCGAACTGACCGGTGGAGGTGAGGTCCGCGGTGCCGGTGATGGCCCGCAGGGCGGAGAGCGCGACCAGCGCGCCGGCGATGATCAGCAGGATCCAGGGGTAGGTCAGCTTGCGCCGCCCGCTCTTCCCGGGGACCGCGAGCTTCGTCGCGGTCTTGAGGTCCGTACTCACGCCGACACCTCCGGCTTGTTGTCAGACTTGTCGGTGCGGGACAGCGCGGCCAGCTCCTCGCCGACCTTGCGCTGCTGCAGGCGCAGCCCGTAGCGGCGCACGATCTCGTAGGCGATGACGACGCAGAGCACGATGACGCCCTGGATGACGCCGACGATCTCCTGCGCGTAGCCCTCGAACTCCAGCCGGGAGCCGGTGCGGTCGAGGAACGCCCACAGCAGGGCGCCGAAGGCCATCCCGACCGGGTGGTTGCGGCCGAGCAGGGCGATGGCGATACCGGTGAAGCCGATGCCGGCCGGGAAGTCCGTGCCGTACTGGAAGGACTCGCCGAGCAGGGTGGGCATGCCGACCAGGCCGGCCGCGGCGCCCGACAGCAGCATGCTGCTGACGACCATGCGCTTGACGCTGACCCCGCTGGCCTCGGCGGCCGATTCGGAGGCGCCCACGGCGCGCAGGTCGAAGCCGAAGCGGGTGCGGTTGATGCCGAACCAGTACAGCGCGCCGGCCAGCACCGCGATCACCACGAAGCCGTAGACCGGCTTGGGGTGGGTCGGGAAGGAGAAGAAGTGGCTGGAGGCAGGGAGGAACTTGGTGTGCAGGAGGTTGCCGTCCTTGATGGCGAGGCGGCCGTCCTGCAGGAAGTAGCCGATGATCGAGGCGGCGATGGCGTTCAGCATGATCGTGGTGATCACTTCGCTGACGCCGCGGGTGGTCTTCAGCAGACCCGCGATGCCCGACCAGAGCGCACCCACCAGCATCGCGATGACGATGAGCAGGATGATCTGGATCGCGCCGGGGAGGGCGATGGCCCCGCCCACGGCCGCGGCCGCGAACGCCGCCAGGCGGTACTGGCCGTCGACACCGATGTTGAAGAGGTTCATGCGGAAGCCGATGGCGACCGCCAGCGCCGACAGGTAGTACGGCACCGCCTTGTTGATGATCCAGACCTGGCTGTCGCTGTAGTGGCCGTAGTCGGCCATGATCCCGTAGGCCCGGAAGGGGTTCTCGCCGGAGGCGAGGAACACCAGGGAGGAGATCACTATCGCGGCGACGATGGCCAGGACGGGCGCGGCGATCGCGAGGATCACCTTGTCCCGGGTGGCGCTCCTGGCGATGGCGTCCACGGTGGGGTTCTTGGCGGGCTGCTCGGTGGAGGTGCTCACTTCTGCTCACCGCCCTGCTCGCCGGCGCCGTGCGGCGCACCGTCTTCCGACGCGGCGTCTTCCGACGTGGTCAGGTGGCCGCTGGCGGCACCGGTCATGGCGGAGCCCAACTCCTCCGGGGTGATGACGGCGGGATCCGCGTCCGCGACCAGCCGGCCCCGGTACATCACCCGCAGGGTGTCGGACAGCCCGATCAGCTCGTCCAGGTCGGCAGAGATCAGCAGCACCGCCAGGCCCTCGCGCCGCGCCTCGCGGATCTGTTCCCAGATCTGCGCCTGCGCGCCGACGTCGACCCCGCGGGTGGGGTGGGCGGCGATCAGCAGCTTGGGCCGGTGGCTCATCTCGCGGCCGACGATCAGCTTCTGCTGGTTGCCGCCGGAGAGCGAGGACGCGGTGACCTCGATGCCGGGCGTGCGCACGTCGTACTCGGCGACGATGCGCTCGGTGTCCTTGCGGGCACCGGCCAGGTCGAGCAGCTTGCCCTTGCTGTTGGGCCGCTCGGTGACGTGGCCCAGGATGCGGTTCTCCCACAGCGGGGCTTCCAGCAGCAGGCCGTGGCGGTGGCGGTCCTCGGGGATGTAGCCGATGCCGCCCTTGCGCCGGGCGCGGGTGGAGGCGCCGGACAGGTCCGTGCCGTCCAGGGTGACGGTGCCGTGGTCGGGGCTGCGGGTGCCCATGACGGCCTCGACGAGCTCGGCCTGGCCGTTGCCCTCGACACCGGCGACGCCCAGCACCTCGCCCTTGTGGATGGTGAAGGAGATGCCGTCCAGGACGGTGCGGACGACCCCGTCGGAGTCGGTCGCGGAGAGGTGGAGATCGCGGACCCGCAGCATCTCCTCGTCGGTGACGGTCGATTCGCGGGTCTCCGGCGAGGGGAGTTCGCTGCCGACCATCAGCTCGGCGAGCTGCTTGGGGGTGGTCCCGGACGGCTCGACCGAGGCCACGGTCGTGCCGCGCCGGATGACGGTGATGTCGTCGGCGACCGAGAGCACCTCGCCCAGCTTGTGCGAGATGAAGATGACGGTCAGGCCCTCGGACTTGAGCTCGCGCAGGTTGTCGAAGAGCGCGTCGACCTCCTGCGGGACCAGGACCGCGGTCGGCTCGTCGAGGATGAGGGTGCGGGCGCCGCGGTAGAGGACCTTGAGGATCTCCACCCGCTGGCGGTCGGCGACACCGAGGTCCTCGACCAGCACGTCCGGGCGGATGTGCAGCCCGTAGGCGTCGGAGAGTTCCTTTATCTTCGCGCGGGCGCCGGCACCGATGCCGTGCAGCTTCTCCGCGCCGAGGACGGTGTTCTCCAGGACGGTGAGGTTGTCGGCCAGCATGAAGTGCTGGTGGACCATGCCGATGCCGCGGGCGATGGCGTCGCCGGGGGTGTGCAGGGTGACCTGCTCGCCGTCCAGCGCGATGGTGCCCTCGTCCGGCTTCTGCATGCCGTAGAGGATCTTCATCAGGGTGGACTTGCCGGCACCGTTCTCGCCACAGAGGGCGTGGACGGTGCCGCGGCGCACGGTGAGATGGATGTCGTGGTTGGCCACGACGCCGGGGAACCTTTTGGTGATTCCGCGGAGTTCTACAGCGGGGGCGTCCGGGACGGCCCGGCCACTGCTCGTGGATGCTGCGTTGATGGCGCACTCCCCTCGGGGATGACGGTGCGGAAAGGACGAAGAACGAGAAAGCGGGACCGGAAGGTCACAGGGGGACGTGAGAGCCGCCCCCGGGGCCGGTGCTGCGGCGGCCCGGGGAGCATCGCCCCCGGCTACGGCGTCTGACTACGGCGTCTCCTTGACCTTCACCTTGCCCTCGATGATCTTCTTCCGAGCCGCGTCGATCTGCGGCTGGATGTCCTTGATGAAGCCGCCCGAGGTGGCGAGCGAGACGCCCTTGTGCTTGAGGTCGTAGGCGTGGATGCCGGTCAGCGGCTTGTGGTCCTCGTAGCTCTTGATCAGGTCGAACACGGCCACATCGACGTTCTTCACGACCGACGTCAGGATGTGGTCCTTGTACTTCGCCAGACCGGGCTGCTGGTACTGGTCGGAGTCCACACCGATCGCCCAGACGCCCTTGTGCCTGCTGATCTCCTCGATCGAGCCGGCGCCCGACTGCCCGGCCGCCGTGTAGATCACGTCGATACCGCTGTCGGTCATGCCCGCGGCCTTGGCCTTGGCGGCCGCCGGGTCGTTGAAGCCCTTGTCGTTGTTCGGGTAGAGGTACTGCGAGACGACCTTGGCCTTGGGGTCGGTGTCGCGTACGCCCTGCTCGAAGCCGGCCTGGAACTTCTGGATCAGCGCGTTGTTCACGCCGCCGATGAAGCCCACCTTGTGGGTCCTGCTCTTCAGCGCCGCGGCGACACCGGCCAGGTAGGAGCCCTCGTGCTCGGCGAAGACCATGGCATCGACGTTCTTGCCCTGCGGCACGGCGTCCACGACACCGAAGCTGGTGTCGGGGAAGTCCTTGGCGACGTTCTGCACGGACTGGCTGTAGGCGAAGCCGACGCCGATGACCGGGTTGTATCCGGCCTCGGCGAAGGACGACAGCCGCTGCTCGCGGTCCGCCTCGGTCTCACCGTTCTTGGCGGTGAGCATCTTGACCTTGACACCCAGCTTCTTCTGGGCGTTCTCGGTACCGCGGGCGGCTGCCTCGTTGAACGAGTGATCGTCCCGGCCACCGATGTCGAAGGCCAGTCCGACGCCCGCGTGCTTGGCGCGATTGGCCTCGGCGAAGCTCTGTCCGCACGCGGTGGCGGTGAACGCGAGACAGGTGGTGGCGGTAGCCGCGGCGGCAATCCTGATGACCCGACGCACGGGGCCTTCCCTTCGCTCTAAGCGCCCCCTTTGGCGCTGGCTTGTGGGAGATTAACGCGCGTAGACCTGGCGCAAAACCCTCCACTGCGTGGACGTTATCGATTCGAGGCGTAGGGCACCTCGGCGGAACCCGGCGGGGCGAATTGCGAAGCCCGTCCCGGCTAGCCGCCGGAACGGGCTGATATGCGCACATTACGGTCCATCATCCGCAATGTGAGTTCGATCTTGAGCGCCGCGGCCCTCAGTCCGCGAGGGCGCCGTCGAGGAGGGCGGAGGCGGTGAAGAGCTCGACGCCCACCTTGATCGCCAGCTCGTCCACGTCGAAGTCGCCGCGGTGCAGGTCCCGTCGTGCCGGGTCGGCGGGCGGGTGGACGCCGAGGCGGGCCATCGCGCCGGGGACGTGTTCGAGGTACCAGGAGAAGTCCTCACCGCCGAGGGACTGCTCGGTGTCCTCGATGGCGCCCTCGCCGCGGCGGGCGGCCATCGCGGAGTGCATCAGCTGGACGGTGACCGGCTCGTTGACCACCGGCGGCACCCCGCGGACGTAGGTGACCTGCGGCTTCGCGCCGTGCAGCGCGGCCACCTCGTCGATCGCGGCATGCACCAGGTCGGGGGCCTTGCGCCAGGCGTCGAGATCGAGACAGCGGACCGTCCCGGAGAGTTCGGCGTGCTGCGGGATCACGTTGCAGGCGTGGCCGGACGCCAGCCGGCCCCAGGTGACGGCGAGGCCGGCGCGGGCGTCGACCCGGCGGGACAGCAGTGCGGGGACGTCGACGGCGACCCGGGAGGCGGCGGTGACCATGTCGGTGGTCAGGTGCGGGCGGGCGGTGTGGCCGCCGGGGCCGTCCAGCTCGACCTCCAGACGGTCGCAGGCCGAGGTGATCGCTCCCGTACGGATCCCGATCCGGCCGGCGTCGACGCGCGGATCGCAGTGGACGGCGAGGATCCGGCCGACGCCCTCCAGCGCGCCGGACTCGATCGCGTCGGGGGCGCCGCCCGGCAGCACCTCCTCGGCGGGCTGGAAGATCAGGCGGACCGGACGCGGCAGGGCGCCGGTGCGGGCGAGCTCGGCGAGGACCAGGCCGGCGCCGAGGACGACGGTGGTGTGGACGTCGTGGCCGCAGGCGTGCGCGCGGCCGGGGACCGTCGAGGCGTAGTCGACGGTCTTGGTGTCCGGGATGGGCAGGGCGTCGATGTCCGCGCGCAGGGCCAGCAGCGGGCGGGCGGGGTCCGCGGCGAGCGCCTGTCCGTCGGCCGTCGCGTCCGGTGTACCGATGTCGCAGACCAGCCCGGTGCCGATGGCGAGCACCCGGGGCCGCAGACCGGCCCGCTCCAGCCGTTCCTTGAGCGCGGCGGTGGTCCGGAACTCCTGGTTGCCGAGCTCGGGGTGCATGTGCAAGTCGCGGCGGAAGAGGCAGAGTTCGGCGCGCAGCGCCTCGGGGAGCACACCGGGGAGCTGGTCCCCGGCGGGAGTACGGGCGGTGCCGGCATCGCGGGACATCACGTGGTTCACCCGTGGAAGCCTAGGGCCCTGGATGGGGCAACTGTCCCTCGATCAACAAAAGTTCAGCCCGTTAGGGGAAGAAAATCTAGGCCGCTCGGCGCATGGACGGTTGATGCGACGGGTATGCAGTAAGGCTTTCCGCGCACCGTCATCCGGCCGCCATCCGCTGAGTGAACGGCAGTCGCTGCACGTCGCGGGCGGTGCCGGTGACCCCGTCGAGAAAACCCTGGGCGCGCGGCGAGGCGTGGGCCGTCAGCCACTCCGGGTCGATGTCGCAGACCGCGACCTTGACCTCGGTGCCCAGCAGGGCGAGCGGCAGGGTGTGCACGACGGTGGAGGGGAAGCTGACGATCAGCCGCCCGATGGGGCCGCGCCGGGCGATCAGTTCCAGCGGCAGGTCGGGGCGGACGATCTCCAGCCCCGTTTCCGCCACGAGCCGGCGCAGCTTGTCGGCGCTCTCCTTGCGGTGCGCGAAGTAGCGGGTGGCGCCGTGCGCACGGGCCAGCGCGCCGACGGCCGCAAGGTAGCGGTCGGCGTCCACGACCCCGGTCTCCACCAGCGAGGTGCCGACGATGTCGGCGGCGCGGGTGAGCCGGGGCGGGCCGAAGCGGCCGCGGGTCCAGGCGAACTCGTTGGTGGTGACCTCGACGCCCGGCGGTGCGTCGACGGGCATCGAGCTGAACAGGCCGACGCTGCGCCGGCCGCCCTCAGGCTCCGGGGTGAGCCGGCGCCGGGCGGTGGCCGAGAACGGCGCGAAGACCAGGTCCCGCGCCCCGCGGCCGCTGCCGTTGCGGTGCCAGCGCACCAGCCGCTCGCCGCGGGCGAGTTGGGAGATGAACTCCATGGTGGCGGTGCCGTCGTCGACCACGACCAGATCGCGCGCCTTGGTGAGGCTGAGCAGCAGCTGGACGTAGCGGGAGAACGGGTCGCCGATGACGATGCGACGGGCGCGGCGCAGCAGCGGGGTGAGCCCGCCGATGGTGCGCATCGGCGCGGTCGGGCCGCCGCGGGCCTCTTCCCAGCGCACCGTATGGCCTTCGTCGCGGGCGAGTTCGGCCATCCGGCGCAGCTGTCCGCGGGTCATCGGGTCGTGCGGGGAGAGCACGACGACGGTGAGCGCGGTGGCCCGTGCCGTGTGCGCCCATTCCAGGGTGTTCAGCAGCTGCACCGGGCTCTCGACGAACGCGAGGGTGCCGGTGCCCCGGGCGGGGGCGTCGGGTCCGCTGCCGGCGCGTGCGGGCCGTTTGCGCTGCCGCGGCACCCCCAGGAGACGACGGGCGGGAGAACCCGTCGTCTCCTGGGGCGGGACCCCGGCGCCGGGCGTGACGGACCCGGCGCGGGTCCCTTCGGGTGAGCTCACCATCGCTCCCGTCGGTCGGCGGATCCGGCCGTCAGACCGCCGCCGGCTCGGCGCCGGCCTCGGCCTCGGCCACCACACCGGCGACCCGGCGCAGCTTCTTCATCGGGCCGAGCTCGCTCTCGTAGACCTTCTTGACGCCGTCGCCGAGGGACTCCTCGATGGTGCGGATGTCGCGGACCAGGCGGGTCAGGCCGCCGGGCTCGACCGAGGCGGCCTGGTCGGAGCCCCACATCGCGCGGTCGAGGGTGATGTGGCGCTCGACGAAGGTGGCGCCGAGGGCGACGGCGGCGAGGGTGGTCTGCAGACCGGTCTCGTGGCCGCTGTAGCCGATCGGGACGTTGGGGTACTCGTCCTGCAGGGTGTTGATCATGCGCAGGTTGAGCTCCTCGGCCTTGGCCGGGTAGGTGCTGGTGGCGTGGCAGAGCAGGATGTTCTCGCTGCCCAGGACCTCGACGGCGTGCCGGATCTGCTTGGGGGTGGACATGCCCGTCGAGAGGATGACGGTGCGGCCGGTGGCGCGCATGGCGCGCAGCAGGTCGTCGTCGGTGAGCGAGGCGGAGGCGACCTTGTAGCAGGGCACGTCGAACTTCTCCAGGAAGGCGACGGACTCGACGTCCCACGGGGAGGCGAACCAGGCGATGCCGCGCTTCTTGCAGTACTCGTCGATGGCGCGGTAGCCGTCCTCGTCGAACTCCACGCGGTGGCGGTAGTCGATGTAGGTCATCCGGCCCCAGGGGGTGTCGCGCTCGATGTCCCACTGGTCGCGCGGGGTGCAGATCTCCGGGGTCCGCTTCTGGAACTTGACGGCGTCGCAGCCGGCGTCGGCGGCGGCGTCGATCAGCGCGAAGGCGTTCTCCAGGTCACCGTTGTGGTTGATGCCGATCTCACCGGTGACGTAGACGGGGCGGCCGGGGCCGGCCTCGCGGTTGCCGAGGTTGCGGATGCGGGAGTTGCTGCTCATGGGGAGGTTTCCTTCGTGTCGATCAGGGGGTGTGCGGTGGAACAGGGGTGTGCGGGGGTCTTTGTGGGTTACAGGGACGGGCCCAGCAGCCAGGCCGCGATCTCTCGGATCGCGCCGCTGCCTCCGGGCGTCGCGGTGACCGCGCGGGCGGCGCCGCGCACCACGTCGTGTGCGTTCGCGACCGCCACGGGCCAGCCGACGAGGTCGAAGCACGGGAGGTCGTTGACGTCGTTGCCGACGTAGAGCACGCGCTCGGGCGCGATGCCCGCTTCCTCGCACCACTGCTTGAGGGCGAGGTCCTTGCGGTCGATGCCGTGCAGGACGGGCACCCGCAGCTTGCGGGCCCGTGCGGCGACGACCGGGTTGGTCTCCGAGGACAGGATCAGCAGCTTCAGCTCCGCCTTGCGCAGGGCGGCGATGCCGAGGCCGTCGCCGCGGTGCACCGCGACGATCTCCCGTCCGTCGGCGTCGATCAGCACCCGGTCGTCCGTCTGGGTGCCGTCGAAGTCGAGGACGACGGCGTCGATGTCGTCGAGGGCCGGCAGGGCACCTGGGCGCGGGGCGTCCAGCAGCGGTGCCAGTGCGCGGGCGCGGGCCAGGTCGTGCGGATCGTCGATCTCCAGCACCCGGGCGGGGTCGGTGCGCACCAGCTCGGTGCGGCCGAAGAAGCGGTGTCCCGCGGCGCGGAAGCCGGCCGCGTCCATGGCGTAGGCGGCGCCGGTCTCCAGCAGGTCCTGGGGGCGGTCCTGGCGGCGCGGCCGGAAGGACTTGTCGTGGTTGACGCCGTAGCCGCCGGCGGTGGTGACGGGGGCCGGGGCGGTGGCGGTGGGCCCTGCGGGCACCGCGGCGCCCGCGGGAGCCGTGCTCATGTCCGCGTCATCGGCGGCGTCGCGCCAGACGAAACCGTGGAACGGTGCCGCGGTCAGCGCGCTGTCGGCGCCGCCCTCGACGACCGCGGCGGCCACCCCGTCGATGTCCTCGCGGACGATGAAGGGGCTGGTGCACTGGACCAGCAGCACCGCGTCGACCCGGGCGCCGTGCTCGGCCTCGTAGGCGTCCATGGCGTGCAGGACGGCGGCCTCGCTGGTGGCGGTGTCGCCCGCGATGTCGCCGGGGCGCCGTACGACGACCGCTCCGGCGCCGCGGGCCGCGGCCGCTATCCCGGCGTCGTCGGTGGAGACCACGACATCGGTGACCAGGCGGGCGGCGCGGCATTCGCGGACCGCGCGGGCCACCAGGGGCACTCCCCCGACGGCGGCGAGGTTCTTGGCGGGCACGCCCTTGGATCCGCCGCGGGCGGGGATGACGGCCACCACGGTCGGCGGGCTGCTCTGCGGGTTCGGCGGCATTTCGGGCTCCTTCCGGGGGCCGTGCGGGCTCCGGGGGCTGGCGGGCGGCGGGAGGGTCACAGCTGCCCCCAGCGGCGGATGGCGGGGGCGACGCGCTGGACGCCGTGGCGGTAGGCGCCGCGGGCGGCCTCGCGGACCGTCTCGCGGGCGACCCGGCGCAGTCCGCCGGTCTCCTCGGGGGCCTCCGCGTAACCGGCCAGCGGCTCGCCGTGCGGGTCCAGGCCGTGCCGGGCGAGGATGCCGGGGAGGTAGCCGGGTGCGGTGCGGGGTGTGTAGTACGGGGTGATCGGCGGCAGCCGGTCGGCGGTGCGCAGCTCGGTGACCCGGGCGCGGGCGGCGTCGAAGGCCTGCTCGTAGTCCCCGTGGGCGGCGACGCCCTGCCGGGCCAGCCACTGTGCGTCGGGCTCCGGGCGGTGCCCGGCGTCCAGCTCGTCCCAGGAGGCGAGGCAGCCGGAGCCGAGGAAGTGGTGGTTGCCGAGGATCTCGCGGACGCCGAGGTCGGTGAGGACGGCGGTGGGGATGCCGCGGTGCAGCGACTCCAGGGCGGCGGTCGAGCTGACCGTCACCATCAGGTCGGTGCGGTCCAGGACCTCGCCCATGTTGCCGTACACCAGGCGGCAGTTGGCGGGGAGCCCGCCGGGGGCCTTGGCGGCGAGCTTCTGGTAGGGCAGTTCCTCGATGTGGGTGGTGTGCTCGCCCGGCTTGCTGCGGAGCTTGATCAGCACCTCGCGGTCCGGGTGCCGGCGGGCGTGCTCGACCGCCCGGCGCAGCAGGTACGTCCGGTCCGTGCGGCTCTCCGGGACGGAGGGCTGGGCGGCGAACACCACGGTGTACGGGTCCTGCGCGCCGGTGTCGCCGTCGCGGCGGTAGCGGTCGCCGCCGAGGAACGGCAGGGCGCATTCGACGACGCTGCCGTCGTCGGCGCCGACGCCGCGGTAGACCTCGCGGAACCGGTCCGCGTCGTGCCGGGAGTTGGCGAGGACGACATCCGCGCCGTGCCGCAGCAGCAGCCCGTCCGCGAGCTTCTCGTAGACCACGCCGACATAGCCGGTGACGACGACGGGGCGGGCCCCCTCCCCTCGCCAGGCGCGGGCGAGGCCGTGCAGCATCGCCTGCACCGCACCGCCGACGCAGGCCAGCACGACGACGTCGTAGCGCGTACCGTCGAGGGACCGCACGCTGTCCTGCATCTGCTCCAAGAAGGCGACGCCCCTGATTTCGCGCAGCGAGTCCGCACGGGCACCGACCTCGTCGAGCTGTCGGACCGTGGGGGTGGCGCGGCCGCGGAGAAGGTAGCCGTCGAGCCGGATGTCCGATTGGATTCGGTACGCTGTCAAAGCGCCCCATTTCCATCGGGTATCCGAGTCGGCGAGCACGGCGACCCGCGGCGAAGAGTAGGTACGTGATGGCACGTCGAAGACGCTAGGAAGCCATTCCGTTTGGCGGGCCAACTGGGTCGCAACAAAGGGTTAACAGCGGGTCGACGAATGGCTAACCAGCCCGATTGCCGACCTGGTTAACCATCCCGCCATTCTTCGTTCACCTTGAGGTACGCACCCGGTAAAGACGAATGCCGCCTGCGCGCCTAACGTCACCCGGGTGGTTAAGCTCTCCGTCATCGTGCCGTTCTACAACGTGCAGACATACGCGCCCGACACCCTGAAAAGCCTGGCGGCCAACGCCCGCGAGGACTTTGAATTCCTGCTCGTCGACGACTGTTCCCGCGACGAGACCCCGGAGATTCTCGCGCGAGCCGAGCGCGAGCTGCCGGGTGCCAGACTGCTGCGGCACGAACAGAACGGCGGCCTGGCCACCGCCCGGAACACCGGTCTGGACGAGGCCCGCGGCGAATACGTCACCTTCCTGGACGGCGACGACTGGCTCGCCCCCGGCTACTACTCCCAACTCCTCGGCACCATCGAAGAGTTGGGTTGCGACTTCGTCCGTACCGACCATGTCCAGTGCACCGCCCGCGCGCGCACCGTCCACCGCGTCCCGCACGGCCGGCGCGGGGTGGTGATGGACCCGCGCGAGGTGATCCTGCCCGCCGACCGCTCCACCTCCGTCGACTACGCCTACGCCTGGGCCGGGATGTACCACCGCCGGCTGCTGGACGAGGGGGTACTGCATTTCCGGGACGGGCTGCGCACCGCGGAGGACCGCCCGTGGATCTGGCGACTGCACCGCGAGGCGAAGTCCATGGCGGTGGTCGGACTGCTCGGAGTTTTCTACCGGCGCGGAGTGGCGTCCTCGCTGACCCAGATCGGGGACGTGCGGCAATTGGACTTCATTCGCGCCTTCGATCAGGTGATCGAGGAGACCGCACAAGATCGCGATGCGGAATTCCTGCTGCCCAAGGCGGTGCGCACGTATTGCGCGATCATTTCCCACCACCTCGGTTCGATCGAACGTTTCGAACCGCAGGTCGCCCGTAAATTGCGCGCGATGAGCGCAGCGGCCATGAAACGCATGCCGCAGGACGTACTGAAGGAAGCCCTGGATTCGATGGATGTGCAGCGCGCGTCCCGGCTGCGGCGGCTGCGCCGTCGCCCTGTCCCGGCGGAGGTCGCCGCCTGATGTCCACCCGACCGCGTACCCAGATCTTCATGGCGTCCACGCTCTACGGTGCGGCGACGCTCGCCGCCGCGCTGGACGCCGACTGCTTCGCCCCGGCCGACCGCCGTCTGCTGCTGCTCAGCAACAACGCGACGACCCCGGAGACCACCGCGTCGCTGGACACCATGCCCGGCTTCGAGCGGCTGCGCGGCCGCTTCGACCGGGTGCTGTCGTGGAACGAGACGATCAGCCCGTTCCACCCCGGCGGCTGGTCGCCGCGCGCGGACGACGTCCCGCTGTGGGAGCGGCATCTGCGGCTGCTGTGGGGCCTGGGCGACGACCACATCGAACTGGTCGTGGAGTCCATCCAGGTCAACCCGGCCCTGGCCCTCGCCCAGCTGTTCCCGGACGCGCCGATCGACGTCTATGCCGACGGGCTGATGAGCTACGGGCCCACCCGCAACAAGCTCGACCCGCTGGTCGGCACCCGCATCCACCGGCTGCTGCACCTGGACCTGGTGCCGGGCCTCACGCCGCTGCTGCTCACCGAGTTCGACGTCGCGCCGCAGACCGTGCCGACCGACGCCTTCACCAAGGTGCTGGCCGAACTCTCCGACGCCAGTGGCGAGGTGACGGTCCCCGAGGGCGGCGCGCTGCTGCTCGGCCAGTACCTCTCCGCGCTGGGCATCCTCACCCCCGAGGAGGAAGAGGACCTGCATGTGCGGATGGTGCGCGGCGCCGCCGAGCGCGGCCACCGCGAGATCGTCTTCAAACCGCACCCGTCCGCGCCGGCCCGCTGGTCGCGGCTGCTGGAGCGGGAGGCCGAGAAGCTGGACATCGCGCTGACCGTGCTGGACACCCCGGTGCTGGCCGAGGTGCTCTACCAGCGGATGCGGCCCGCGCTGGTCGTCGGCTGCTTCTCCACCGCGCTGCTGACGGCGGCCACGTTCTACGGCCTGCCGACCGCGCGGACCGGCACCGGCCTGCTGCTGGAGCGCCTCACGCCGTACCAGAACAGCAACCGGGTCCCGGTGACGATCGTGGACGCGCTGGTGCCCGACCTGGGGGACCGCAGCGCGCGCCCGCGCGCCTTCGCCACCGCCGAGAGCATCGAGGGCCTGGTCGCCGCGGTCGGCTATGCGATGCAGCACCAGATCTATCCGCAGCTGCGGCCGGCCGCCGAGCGCTACCTCGCGGCCCATCTCGACCAGGTCACCTGGCGCTACTTCAAGCGCCGCCGGCTGACCGCGCTGGCGCTGCCCGGCGCGCTCCCGTCCCAGTTGTCGTTCATTCCGCGCAATGCCACCGTGCGCAGGGTCGCGCGCCGGGCGCGGGCGGTGCAGCGGCGGCTGAAGAGGCGGGCCGTGTTCGGATGAGCACGCCCCAGCTGACGGCCGGCGCGCCGCCCGTCGCGCCGGATCCCGTCACCGCCGCCCCGCAGGCCGCAATACGGGGGCGCAGCCGCGGAGGTCCGTCGCGGCTGCGCCCCCTGGACGGGCTGCGGCTGCTCGCCGCCCTGATGGTCGCCGCGTACCACTACGGCGGCCGCAACGGCGAGATAGCGCAGGCCTGGGGCGGCTCGCCCGCCCATCAATTCCCCACCGCGGCACCCCTGTTCGCCTACGGCTGTCTGGGCGTGCAGATCTTCTTCGTGATCAGCGGCTTCGTGATCTGCCTCAGCGGCTTCGGCCGGACGCTGCGCGCGTTCATCGCCTCCCGCGTCTCCCGCCTCTACCCGGCGTACTGGGCCGCGATCCTGCTGGTGACCGCGGTCTTCGCGCTCCCCTGGGTCGCCTACAAGGCGCTGCCGCCCAGCGAGGTGCTGACCAACCTGACCATGCTGCAGCAGCCGTTGGGCGTGGACCGGGTGCTCGGGGTGTGCTGGACCCTCTGGGCGGAGATGCGCTTCTACGCCCTCTTCGCGCTCTGCGTGGTGCTGCCCGGCGCCACCCGCGGCCGGGTGGTGCTCTTCTGCGCGGGCTGGACGCTGGCCGGGGCGCTCGCACAGGCCGCCCACCAGCCCTTCCTCGACACCGTCCTGATGCCCGAGTACGCCCCGTTCTTCATCGGCGGGGTGGGCCTGTACCTGCTGCACCGCTACGGCGCCCGCGATCCGATCGCCTGGGCGATAGTGCTGGTCAGCTGGCTCATCGGCCAGCATTACGCGGTCGCCGGGCTGTGGCACGCACCGTCGGCCACCGCGTTCTCCTACCGCTCGACGGCCGGCATCATCGCCGTCGTCACCCTCGGCTTCGCCCTGGTCGCGGCGGTCGCGCTGGGCAGGCTGCGGTGGGCGAACTGGCGCTGGCTGACCGTGGCCGGCGCGCTGACCTACCCGTTCTATCTCGTGCACGAGCACCTGGGCTGGGTCGTGGTGCGGGCACTGCACCACGGCCTCGGGCTGCCCTCGTACGCGACGCTGCTGCTGACCGTCGGCCTGATGCTGCTGCTCGCGTGGGCGCTGCACCGCTTCGTCGAACGTCCGCTGACGCCCGTGCTGAAGCGGTCGATCAACCCGCGGCGCTGAGTCCGGGCGGCCGGCCCACGGCGCAGAGTGCGGGCGGCCGCCCGGCCGGCGGACCGCTCAGCCCGCCGCGTCCGGGCCCAGGGTGGCCTCGATCCCCGCGACGATGATCCGCAGCCCGGCCTCGAAGCTCTGCTCGATGTCGCCGAACAGCACCGCGCCGACCTGCGCCGCGAGCGGATAGTCGGGACCGAGCCGCCGCTCGCGCTCGGCCTGGTCGTAGGCCGGGTCGCGGGCGTCCGGCCGGCCGGGCACCGGGTGGACCGACTGCTCCTCGATCACCAGGCCCACGGTGTAGTTGTACGCCGTCCACCAGGCCCGCGCCGCCTCGCGCAGGGGGAAGCCCGCATCCGTGAGGCGGACCATCAGGGAGTCGAGCGGCCCGGCGGCGCTGTCGTCGGTCATCCTCGTCCCGCTGAAGACCTTGCCGCCGTCGCGGTAGCCGAGCAGCTCGCTGCGCATCGCCCGGCAGGCGGAGACGACCGTTTCCTGCCAGGTACTGCCGTACGGGTCCGCGCCGGGCTCTCCGGCCACCACCGGCCCGGCCATCCGCCGGAACATCTCGGTGGCCATCTCGTCCAGCAGTTCCTGCTTGTTCTTGAAGTGCCAGTACAGGGCGGGGGCCTGGACGTTCAGCTCCTTGGCGATACGCCGGAGCGTCAGCCCGTCGAGGCCGACCTCGTTCAGCAGCCGCAGTGCGGTGTCCACGACCTGTTTCCGGTCGATGCGCGAAACCATGTTGACAACTTAACACCGTTAAAGCCATGCTCTGAACCATGGAACTTAACAACGTTAAGGAAGCCTTCGGCACCGCCCTGCCCGACGACGGCACTGCGGTCGACGTACTGATCGCCGGCGCGGGCCCGACCGGCCTCGCCCTGGCGATCGACCTCACCCGCCGCGGCGTGCGCACCCTGCTCGTCGAGCGGCAGGAGCAGCTCTCGCCCGGCGCCCGCGGCAACGGCATGCAGCCGCGCACCCAGGAGGTCTACGACGACCTCGGGGTACTCGACGCGGCCTTCGCGGCCGGTGGCCGCTACCCGAAGACCGCCCGGTGGGAGAACGGCGAAATCGTCGAGGTCACCGAGGTGATCGAGCGGGTCGACCCGACACCCGACAGCCCGTACTCCAACGCCCTGATGGTGCCGCAGTACCGCAATCTGGAACTGCTGCGCGCACGGCTGCAGGAGCTCGGCCAGGACGTGGTGTTCAACACCGAACTCACCGCGTTCGACCAGGACTCCACCGGCGTGACGGCCCGTCTGCGCCACACCGACGGGACGGAGCGCACGGTGCGCGGGGCCTATCTGGTCGCCTCCGACGGCGGGCGCAGCACCGTGCGCCGCGCGCTGGGCATCAAGATGAGCGGTCCGGAGCTGGAGCCGGTCGGCGTGCTGCTCGCGGACGTCCGGGTGGACGGCCTGGACCGCGACCACTGGCACCGCTGGGAACTGCCCAACGGCGGCTTCGTGGGCATGCTCCCGCTGGCCCGCACCGACCGCTTCCAGACCATGATCGCGTCCTTCAACGGCACGACGGACACCTCACCCGAGACGATCCGCGCCCAGCTCGCGGCCCACACCCACCTCGCCGCCGAGCAGATCCGCGAGGTCCTGTGGTCCTCCCTCTTCCGCCCCCGGGCGGGCCTGGTCGACAGCTACCGCACCGGCCGGGTCTTCCTCGCCGGCGACGCCGCGCACATCCACTCCCCCGCGGGCGGCCAGGGCCTGAACACCAGCGTCCAGGACGCCTACAACCTCGGCTGGAAGCTCGGCCAGGTACTGCGGCACGGCGCCCCCGACAGCCTCCTCGACACCTACGAGACCGAGCGCCGCCCGATCGCCGAGGGCATCCTCGACACCAGCACCCGGCTGCACCGCTCCCGCGAGCTGCGCCGCGGCCGCGACCTGCACCAGCTCGGCATCGGCTACCCCGACAGCCCGCTGACGCACGAGCTGCGCACGGACCTCGCCGAGGGCATCCCCGCCGCGGGCGACCGGGCCCCCGACGCCCCGTGCACCACGGCCGACGGCACGCCCGCCCGGCTCTTCGACGCCTTCCGCGGCCCGCACTTCACCCTGCTCGACCTGGGCGGCACCGGCGTCGACGACAGTGCGCTGCCCGCCGACCCGGCCCTGCTGCGCCTCGTCCGCGTCGGCGGCCCGGCCCCGGACCTGATCGACACCGACGGCCATATCCGCGACGCCTACGGCCCCGACGCCGCCGTCCTCCTCATCCGCCCCGACGGCTACCTCGCCGTCGCCGCCCCGCCCGAGGACGCGACGGCGCGGGTGACCGAGGCCCTGGGTGCGTACCTCGGCGCGGGCGCGGTGGCGGCGGCCCGCTGAGCGCCACCGGCCGGTGCGGGGGCCGGCCGGCGGGTCACGATCCCGCCCCCGCAGCGGTGAGCAGCGCCTCCGCCTCGTCGCGGGCCCGGCCGATCGGGTCGGGGAAGACATCCAGGCCGTGGGCGACCAGGGCTCCTTCGTGCAGGAGCATCAGCGCCCGGCCCAGCCGCTCGGCCCGGCCGGGCGCCGCGGCCCCGGCCAGATCGGTGAACAGCGCGAGCATCCACTGCTTCTGCGCCGTGATGATCGCGTACGCGGGGTGCGACGGATCGCTGATCTCGGCATGGGCATTGACCATGCTGCACCCCTTGGCACTGTGCTCGGCCGACCAGTCCCGCGAGGCGTCGAAGACGGCCAGCACCCCCGCCGCGGGCGACGGCCCCACGGCGTCGAGGTACGGCGCCAGAAAGGCCCGCCAGCGCTCATCGCGGTCCGCGAGGTACTCCACGACGATCTGCTCCTTGGAGCCGAACCTGTCGTAGAGGGTCTTCTTCGTCACCCCGGCCTCGGCCGCGATCAGGTCCACCCCGACGGCGTGGATGCCGCGCTCGTAGAACAGCCGCCCGGCGGCCGCGAGGACGCGGTGCGCGGCGGGCGTCATGGTGATCCGTCGAGGCGTCTGCGCAGTACCCATGGCCAAAAGTATACCGATCTGTATAGTGAAAGGAGAAGTAGACAGATCGGTTTACTGAAAGGGATCGGCATGCGCTTCCTGCTCTCGGCCGCCTTTGTCCTCTGCTGGAGCTCCGGCTTCATCGGGGCCAAGCTCGGCGCCGGCAGCGCGCCCGCGGCCACCCTCCTGATGTGGCGGTTCCTGCCGCTCGCCGCCGTCCTCCTCCTGGTGTCGGCCACCGCCGCCCGCGCCTCGTGGCGGCACCTGACGGCACGGGACCTGGCCCGGCAGGCCGCCGTCGGCGCACTCTCGCAGAGCGGCTACCTCTTCACCGTCTACTCCGCGATCCAGCTCGGGGTCTCCAGCGGCACCACGGCCCTGATCGACGGCACCCAGCCCCTGGTGGCCGGGGCGCTCGCCGGGCCGCTGCTGCGCCAGTACGTCTCCCGCCGGCAGTGGCTCGGGCTGTGCCTGGGACTGGTCGGCGTCGTCCTGGTGACCTGCGCCGACGCGTCGGCCGGCGCGGACGTGAGCCGGTGGGCCTACCTCGTCCCGTTCCTCGGGATGTCCTCGCTGGTGGCGGCCACCTTCCTGGAAGGCCGTTCGCGCACCCGGGTCGCACCGTCGGTGTCGATGACCGTCCACTGCGCCACCAGCGCCGTCCTCTTCACCGCCCTCGCCGCCGGCACCGGCACCCTGCGGCCGCCCGCCGCGCCCTCGTTCTGGGTCGCGGTCTGCTGGCTGGTGACGCTCTCCACCTTCGGCGGGTACGGGCTGTACTGGCTGATCCTCCGGCGCTTCGGCGTCACCGAGGTGAACACCCTGATGTTCCTGATGGCACCGGTCACGGCGCTGTGGGGAGCCGCCATGTTCGGCGAACCGTTCGGCCCGCAGACCGCCGCCGGACTGGCGGTCGGCCTCGCGGCGGTCGTCCTCGTGCGCCGCGGCGCGGGGCCCTCGGCCGCGGGCCCCGCCGGGAATCGGCCCCCACGCGCACGAGGCCGTACCAGCGGTGATCCGCTCGTACGGCCTCGTGCCGGGGACAGGCGCCTGAGGGGGGTGGGGCGCCCGGGACGGTGATCCGTCCGGAAAGAACAGCGGAACAGCGGTCCGGCGGACCGGAGTTCCTAAAGGACCAGGGAGAGCAGCAGGACGCACCCGATCCCGACGACCGAGATCAGCGTCTCCATCACCGACCAGGTCTTCAGCGTCTGGCCGACGTTCATCCCGAAGTACTCCTTGACCAGCCAGAATCCGGCGTCGTTGACGTGGCTGAAGAACAGCGACCCGCACCCGATGGCCAGCACCAGCAGCGCGGCATGGGTGGTGCTCATGTCCGCGGCGAGCGGGCCGACGAGCCCGGCGGCGGAGATGGTGGCCACCGTCGCGGAGCCGGTCGCGAGCCGGATGGCGACCGCGATCAGCCAGGCCAGCAGGAGCGCGGAGATGTTCCAGCCCTTGGAGACGTCCAGGATCATCTGGCCGACGCCGGCGTCCACCAGCGTCTGCTTGAAGCCGCCGCCCGCGCCGACGATCAGCACCACCCCGGCGATCGGGCCGAGCGACTTCTCCACGGTGACGGCGATCCGGCCGCGGGTGAACCCGGCCGCCCGGCCCAGCGTGAACATCGCGACCAGCACGGCGGTCAGCAGCGCGATCAGCGGGGAGCCGACGACGTCGAAGACCCTCTGGACGGTCTGCTCGGGGTCGTCGACGACGATGTCCACCAGCGCCTTGGCCAGCATCATCACCACCGGCAGCAGCACGGTGGCCACGGTGATCCCGAAGCCGGGCCGCTTCTCCAGGTCGTCGGAGGCGCGCTCGGGCACCATCTTCTCCGGCGGCTGGATGTCCACCCAGCGGGCCGCGTACCGGGAGAACACCGGACCGGCGATGATCGCGGTCGGGATGGCGACGACCACGCCGAGCGCGAGGGTGACGCCGAGGTTCGCCTTGACGGCGTCGATCGCGACCAGCGGGCCGGGGTGCGGGGGTATCAGCCCGTGCATGACGGACAGTCCGGCCAGTGCGGGGATGCCGATCCGCATCAGCGAGAAGTTGCCGCGCTTGGCGACCAGCAGCACCACGGGGATCAGCAGCACGATGCCGATCTCGAAGAAGATCGGCAGTCCCACGATCCCGGCGATCAGCACCATCGCCCAGGGCATCGCCTGCCGGCTCGACCTCGCCAGGATCGTGTCGACGATCTGGTCCGCGCCCCCCGAATCGGCGAGCAGCCGCCCGAGGACGGCGCCGAGCGCGATCAGCACGCCGGTGCCCGCGACCGTCGTGCCCAGCCCCGTCGAGAAGCTGGTGATGGCCTTGTCGAGAGGGGCACCGGCCACCGCGCCGAGCACCAGCGAACCGATGATCAGCGACAGAAAGGCATGCAGCTTGAACTTGGTGATGAGCAGGACGATGACGGCGATGCCGGCCAGGACGGCGATGCCCAGCTGTGCGTGACCGGCCGAGGTGATCGGCTCGGTCGCATCCGCTGCGAGCATCTCGACGCTGAGATGTGTCACGGCGATTCCCTTGGTTGGACGGAGGGGGAAGGGGGTGCTGCGGTACGGGTGGTGCGTGGAGGGGGTTGTCGGACCGGCGCGGCTATCGGGCCGGTGGGGCCGTCACGCCGGCGCGGTCATCGCGCGCAGTGCGGCCACCGCCCGGTCGGCGATCTGCTGCGGGCTGCCGGACACGTCCACGGCGACGCCGGTCTCGTCGCGCCCGAGGGGTTCGAGCGTGGCGAACTGGGAGTCCAGCAGCGCGGTCGGCATGAAGTGGCCCCGGCGCCCGGCCATCCGCTCCTCGATCAGCGCGCGCTCGCCGGTGAGGTGCAGGAAGACGACGCCGGGAGCGGCGGCGCGCAGCCGGTCGCGGTAGGCGCGCTTGAGCGCGGAGCAGCTGGCCACCCCGCCGTGTCCGGCCCGCTCGTGCGCCCAGGCGCCGAGGGCGTCCAGCCACGGGCCGCGGTCGGCATCGTCCAGCGGGATCCCGGCGGACATCTTGGCGATGTTGGCCGGCGGATGGAAGTCGTCACCCTCGGCGTACGGGACGCCCAGTCCGGCCGCCACCAGCGGGCCGATCGTGGTCTTGCCGGTGCCGGCCACGCCCATCACGACGATCACGTCGGGGATGCTCACCCGTGGTACCTCGCTGTCTTCATCGACCTCGTGCGGCCCCCACTGAAACCCATTAGGTACGACGTATTCAAGAGGCTGTGACGCAAACGTCATACTTAATTGGCCGGGGTGCAAGAACGTAGGCTTGCCCCATGGAAAACGAGGGGAAGGGACTGCACGCCCGTGTACTGGAGTCCCTCGGTCCCGCGATCACCGCGGGCGACTACCCCCCGGGCACGGTCCTGCGCACGGACGAGCTGGAGCAGCGCTTCGACGTCTCCCGCACGGTCATCCGCGAGGCGATCCGGGTACTGGAATCCATGCAGCTGGTCGCCTCCCGGCGCCGCGTCGGGGTGACCGTCCGCCCCACCGAGGAGTGGAACGTCTACGACCCCCGGGTGATCGGCTGGCGGCTGGCCGGCCGCGACCGTCCCCGGCAGCTGCGCTCGCTGACCGTGCTCCGCTCGGCGATCGAACCGGTCGCCGCGGGCCTCGCCGCCCGGCACGCCACCCCCCGCCAGTGCGCCGAACTCACCGAACAGGCCATGGGCATGGTCGCCACCTCACGCGGCCAGCAGCTCGACGCCTACCTCGTCCACGACACGGCATTCCACCGGGTCGTCCTGACCGCCTCCGGCAACGAGATGTTCGCCCGGCTCGGCGATGTGGTCGCCGCCGTCCTGACCGGCCGCACCCAGCACCATGTGATGTTCACCGACCCCGACCCGGCCGCGGTCACCCTCCACGTCCAGGTCGCCGAGGCGGTCCGCACCGGCGACGCGGCACGGGCGGAGTCCCTGACCCGCGAGATCACCGCGGGCGCGATGGCCGAACTGGACGTGCTGGCACCGTAGTCGGCGGCACGGGCCCGGGACCGCGAGGACACGGCGGCCCCGACGCCCCGGCTCAGAACAGCGGCTGCTGCCCCGGGATCGGCGGCTCCTCCGGATCGAACAGCTTCTCCGCGGGCGCCATCATCGGCGCGATCCGCCGCGACCCCGGACAGGAGATCAGCTCCAGCACCGTCCGCCGCCCCGGCGGGTCATGGCGGGCAAAGCGCCCGCCGACAACGGCGATCTCTCGGGTGCAGATGGGACAGGCGCGGCGGGGTGACGACATGACTCCAGTTTGACTCAACCGCGCCCGGCCGGTCACAGGCTCCCGTGTCCGCCCGCCCGGCGCCGCCCACGGCAGGCCCGCAGGGCCGGTCACCGCCCCCGCAACTCCCCCTCAGAACGCATCCGTCGGCACATAAGCCCCCCACACCTCTCGCAGCGCATCGCACACCTCGCCCACCGTCGCCCGCGCCCGCAGTGCCTCGCGCATCGGGTGGAGGACGTTGTCCGTGCCCTCGGCGGCCTTGCGCAGGTCACCGAGGGCGGCCGAGACCGCCCGGGCATTACGGCGTTCCCGGAGCACGGCCAGCCGCTCGATCTGCTGGGCCTCGATGGCCGGGTCGACCCGCAAGGGCTCGTACGGCTCCTCCTCGTCCAGCTGGAAGCGGTTGACGCCGACCACGACCCGCTCGCCGGCGTCCGTCTCCTGGGCGAGGCGGTAGGCGTTGCGCTCGATCTCACCCTTCTGGAAGCCGCGCTCGATGGCGGCCACCGCGCCGCCCATGTCCTCGACCCGCCGCATCAGCGCCACGGCCGCCTCCTCCACCTCGTCGGTCATCGACTCGACGGCGTAGGAACCGGCGAACGGATCGACGGTGGCGGTCACATCGGTCTCATGGGCGAGCACCTGCTGGGTGCGCAGCGCGAGCCGGGCCGACTTGTCGGTGGGCAGGGCGATCGCCTCGTCGAAGGAGTTGGTGTGCAGCGACTGGGTGCCGCCGAGGACGGCGGCGAGTCCCTGGAGGGTGACCCGGGCGAGGTTCACCTCCGGCTGCTGGGCGGTGAGCTGCACCCCCGCGGTCTGGGTGTGGAAGCGCAGCATCAGCGACTTGGGGTTCTTCGCACCGAACTCCTCCCGCATCACCCGGGCCCAGATCCGGCGCGCGGCACGGAACTTGGCGACCTCTTCGAGCAGCGTCGTACGGGCGACGAAGAAGAAGGAGAGCCGTGGCGCGAAGTCGTCGATGTCCATCCCGGAGGCGACGGCGGTCCGCACGTAGGCGATGCCGTCGGCGAGCGTGAAGGCGATCTCCTGCGCGGGCGAGGCGCCCGCCTCCGCCATGTGGTAGCCGGAGATGGAGATGGTGTTCCACCGCGGGATCTCGGCCCGGCAGTAGTGGAAGATGTCCGCGGTCAGCCGCAACGACGGCTGCGGCGGGAAGATATAGGTCCCCCGCGCGATGTACTCCTTGAGCACGTCGTTCTGCACGGTCCCGTTCAGCCGGTCCGCCGCCACCCCTTCCTCCTCCCCCACCAGTTGGTAGAGGAGCAGCAGCAGCGCGGCGGGCGCGTTGATCGTCATCGACGTCGACACCTTGTCCAGCGGGATGCCGCCGAACAGCACCCGCATGTCCTCGACGGAGTCGATGGCCACCCCGACCTTGCCGACCTCGCCCGAGGCGATCGGGGTGTCGGAGTCGTGGCCCATCTGCGTCGGCAGGTCGAAGGCGACCGACAGCCCGGTGGTGCCGTGGGCGATCAGCTGACGGTAACGGGCGTTGGACTCGCGCGCGGTGCCGAAGCCGGCGTACTGCCGCATCGTCCAGGGCCGTCCGGTGTACATCGACGGATACACCCCGCGGGTGAACGGGTAGCTGCCGGGCGCGCCGAGGCTGCGCTCCGGGTCCCAGCCCTCCAGCGCCTCCGGCCCGTACACCGGCTCGATGGGCAGCCCGCTCTCGTTGTACCGCTCCCTGCCCGACTCGTGCGCCATGGCTGTACGCCTCCCGCTGGGTGACCGGCATCGGGATACGCCGTGCTCACAGCATGCCCGCAGGTTCGCCGCCGCGCAGCGCTGGGAAGAGTCACCGAGGGCCGGTCGGGCCGCCGAGATCCGGGGGTTGCGCATGCAGCGGAGCAGTGGAAGACGTACGGCGCCCGCGGTGGCCGCGGTGCTGGTGGTGGCGGCGCTGGTGGTGGGCTGCCGTCCGGTGACGGTCACCGGAGCCGGTTCGCCGGACGGCAAGGACAGCCGCCACGCCCCCACGACCCCCGCTCCCCCGCCGCTCGGCCGTCACGCACCGCCCACCACGGCCCGGCACACCACCCCGCCGCGCCCCCACCGCACCGCCCACCACGCGCCACGGGTCCGACGGCCGCTCATGGCGGCCGGTGCGCGCGGTGCGCAGGTCCGCGAACTCCAGGCGCGGCTGGCCCAACTGGGTCTCTTCGACCGCTCCCCGACGGGCTACTACGCGGCCATGACCGCCGCCTCGGTCCGCGCCTTCCAGCAGCGGCAGGGCCTGCCCCGTACGGGCGCCGTGCAGCCCACGGCCTGGCGGGCGCTGCGGTCCCGCACCCGCCGGCCCGCGCACACCGAGCTCTACCCGCCCACCACGAGGCCGGTCGGCGCCCCCGATCCGCGCTGCATGACGGGCCGGGTGATCTGCATCAGCAAGCGGAGCAACACCCTCACCTGGCGGGTCGACGGCCGGATCGTCTCGGCGATGGACGTCCGCTTCGGGTCGCAGTACACCCCCACCCGCGAGGGGACCTTCACCCTCACCTTCAAGAGCCGCCACCACGTCTCGACGCTCTACCACACGGCCATGCCGTACGCGATGTTCTTCAGCGGCGGCCAGGCGGTCCACTACTCCGCGGACTTCGCGGCCCGCGGCTACCGCGGCGCCTCACACGGCTGCGTCAACGTCCGCGACAAGACCAAGATCGCCGCACTCTTCGACACGGTGAAGAAGGGGACCAAGGTGGTCGTCTTCCATTAGCCGCACCCACGTCAAGGCCCGACCCACATCTCTGACCGAAGCGAAAGTTGAGCAACCCCACCCCGAGCAACCACATCCGCGAGAGCGGCGCCGGCTGAGGCACAAAGAGGGGTGGCGCCGGCTGAGGCGCAAAAGAAGGGGCGCGGGCAGGGCCGGGGGAACGTGCCCCGCCCGCGCCGAGTGCGCTGAGCCGTAGGTACGGGGGGAACCCCGGCTCGTCGCGCAGCCGATGACCAGTCGGCTCACTCATTACTGCGCCACGGGTTCAAAAAACGTCACACCTTGCTGCCGGCGGTTCTGCTCGGCGTGGCACTTCCGGGGTCCGGGGCGGTTGCCGAGGGGCCGGGGGCCGGGGTGGACGTGCCGGAGCTCGGGGTGGCGCCGGGCGACTGGGAGGGGTGGCTTTCGTCGTCCTCGTCGCCGCCCGACCCGCCGGTGTCGCCGACGGTCCCGCCGATGAAGCCATCGTTGTCGCCGGAGCCGCCCGAGCCGCCGACGTTCTGGTAGCGCGCCAGGTAGGCACGGCAGAAGGCGTGCACCTTCTCCGGTCCGCCGGCCTTGCTCTCCAGGCGCCGCAGGGTGTCGCGGTCCATGGCACCCCGTTTGCCGGACTCGTAGTTCTGGCACAGGGCGAGCAGGAGGTTCTTCTTGCTGCCGCGGCCGGGGTCGGTCCTGCCGTCGCCGGGCTTGGTGTGGCCGCTTCCCGTGCCGCCGCTCGCGCCGGTGCCGGGGCTCGCGCCGGCGCCGCGGCTGCTGCCGGGCCTGGGGGTCCCGGAGGGAGGCGCGGTGTCCTTCCGGCCGGGGGTGGCGTCGGGGGTCTGCGCCGTGGTGCCGTCGGTCTGGGCGCCGGGCTCGCCGGTGCGGAAGGGACCGGGGGTCTCCTCGGCGGAGACGCTGGAGGCGGGTGCCGGGTCGCCGCCCCGGAAGGGGCCGGGCAGGACGCCGGTACCGGCCGCGACGGCGACGCCGCCGATGGCGCAGGCGGCGAGGGCCACGGCGAAGCCGCGCCGGAAGGGGCGGGCGATCCGGGTGCGGTCGGCGAGGTCCGCGGTGCGGGCGGTGCGCCCGGCGCCCGGGACCGTACCGCCGGCGGCACGGCGGCCGGCGCCGCCGCGGGCGGCCTGGCGGAATGCGGCGAGGGCCGCCTCTTCGCCGGGCAGCTCGACGGTTTCGGGTGCCCTGGCGGCGACCGCGGCGGCGGCCTCCAGGAGCTGTTCGAGTTCACGTGCGCCGTCACCGTGCCGGGCACTGACCGGCTCACCGCGCAGCAATTGCTCCGCGGTGTCCTTGTCGAGCCAGTTGTACCGGTCGTCGGCCATCACATGTCCTTCTGCGTTCGTGCGGCCGTTTCCGTCACACCTGGTACGTACGATTCCGCCACGCCGTCGCGGCGTCTTCTGCCCTGTACGGGCACTCCGTTCACCGTTCCGCCACCTCCGGGCGGGCCCTGTACGGGCCGGCCGGAGGGAGCTCCTCCACCGTGTCCGGCGCCGTCGTCGCCGCCGTCCCGGCTGCTGTCCTGGTATCCGTCCCGGCTGCCGTCCAGCTCGTCGCCGAGCAGCTCGGCGAGCCGCCGCAGTCCGCGGTGCGCGGCGGTGCGCACCGCCCCGGGCCGCTTGCCGAGCACCTGCGCGGCGTTCTTGGCATCGAGCCCGACCACCACCCGGAGCACCACGGCCTCGGCCTGGTCCTGCGGCAGCCGGGCTATCAGCCGCATGGTGCGCCCGGTGCCCAGGGCTTCGAGCGCCTCGCCCGCGGTGTCGGAGGCGCCGGGGGTGTCGGCGAGCTCGCTCTCGTCGCCGCCGATCGCCGGGCGCCGGCCGCGCATCCTGATGTGGTCCAGGGCGCGGTTGCGGGCGATGCGGGCCGCCCAGCCGCGGAAGCGGTCGGCGTCGCCGCTGAAGCGGGCGAGGTCGCGGGTGATCTGCAGCCAGGCCTCGGACGTGACGTCCTCCACGTCCGGTTCGCTCACCAAGGTCCGTACATATCCCAATAGCCGGGGGTGTACGGCGCGGTAGACGGTGCGGAACGCCGCCTCGTCACCGTCCTGTGCCGCTTGCACGGCCACCGTCAGCCGACGGTCGTCCGGCTGAATGTCGTCCCCTCGCACGGGTCCATCCTGTCGCACGCGGAATGTCCGCCGCCCGGTCCTTGCTGCATTACTGCTTCGCTCGACCGTGCCACCGGCCTTGCTTCCCCGTTCCCGGCGTCTTTCGAGCGGGCAGTGCCCGTACGGCACCGGAACCGGGTCGGCTACCGCGCGCGGCCCGCCGCGGCAGGCCGAAAACCGCCGGTAACCCGGATCTTCCCGCAGACCGTATCCCGTGTGGGCCCACGATCCGAACCCGGGAGGGCGGCGCCACCCGCTGGTGCGGAGCCTTCGGAAGGGGAGCGCCGAGCGGCCGGCGCTTGGGAGAAGTGGGCGCACGGATCCATCTGGAACTCCCGGGGAGGACGGCATTTCCCGGCCGCGGCCGGCGGCCCGAACACTGCGCCGACCGGCGCGGATCCGCACGTTACGGGCCTGTTCGGGCCCTCGTCCAGACCACTAGCCGTACGCCTGCCCGTACCCCGTGTGACGCTTTCGCGCCGTCTGGCGCTGTACCGGATAGAGGGCCGTCACACGCCCTCCGCGAACGACGGCCGGGGCCTCTCCTGTGGGGGGTGGCGGCCCCGGCCGTCCTCGTTCTCTCACTCGTTTCTTACCGGGCCCTCGCCCTCACACCCGGTTGGCCAGCGCCTTGAAGTCCGTCCAGGACAGCGCGGGCGTCCGCGGGTCCCAGGTCTTCTGCGCCAGTGCCGCCAGCGGCAGCCGGATTCCGGCCGCCACCTGCTGGACCGTCTGCGCCTGCGCCCGGTCGCACCAGATCGCGAAGCGCGCCCCGGGGATGCGGTCCGGGCCCGTCATGTTCGCGGGCACCGCCACCGGCCGGGTGCCGCGGATAACCCGCGGGGTCCAGCTCTGGTAGATCCGCTGACCGGTCGGATAGACGAACTGGTTGGGCTCGCCGAGCACGTAGTAGAGGTACTCGTCGTTGAAGTTCATGACGTTGCGGCCCTCGCGCAGGAATTCCGCGGGGTCCCGCTTGCCGGCCTCCTTGCCGGTCCAGTAGTCGACCATCCGGTTCTTGTCCGCGCTCACGACCCCGCCGGTGAAGAACCCGTCGTTCCAGGCCTCCACCCGGTTCTTGCCCTTGGCCTCCACCGTCTTCTGCCGGTCGTTGAGCCAGCCGGTCGTCAGGTCCTCGATGGTGCCGCGGGACCCGTACTTCTTCTGGGCGGCCCGGGCGAGCTGCGGGTACTTGGTGGCGGGGGAGGACGACATCAGCGCCTGGTACTCGTCGCCGCCCAGGTGCCAGTACGCCGGGGCGCCCTTGGGGTTGGTGAACAGCTCGCTCATTTCCTTCAGCAGCGAGTCGATCAGTGGGGCGGACTTGGGGTTGGAGATGTCGATCGCCCCGGGGATCACCCGGCCCTGGACGTTGCGCAACTGCAGGGCGGGATAGTGGTCCAGCACGGCGCCCAGGTGGCCCGGCGAGTCCAGCTCCGGGACGACGGAGATGTGCAGGGTGCGCGCGAGCGCGATGATCTGGCGGATCTGGGCCTTGCTGAGGTGGTCGGGGGAGACGATCTCGGGGTGGGTGTCGCTCTGGATGCGGAAGCCCTGGTCGTCGGAGAAGTGCAGCTGGAACTGGTTGAGCTTGAGGTCGGCGATCTCCCTCAGCCGGGCCTCGATCCAGTTCTGGCTGAACGGCTTGCGGGCGTTGTCCAGCGACATTCCGCGCTGCGGGCGGTCGGGCCGGTCGTCGATGGTGCCCTCGGGGAGTCCGCCGGCGGCGCGTACGGCCTGCTTGACGGTGCGGGTGCCGTAGAAGATTCCGGCGTCGGTGGGGGCCGTGAGGGTGAGCTTGGTGCCGGCGGCCTTGAGGGTGTAGGCCTGATCGGCGGAGCTCTCCACGGGGACGTTGTTGTCGCTGTTCTTGCCCGTCAGCTTCACCTCGATATCGCCGGGCCGTACGGGCTGGTCGCTGTAGACGATGCCCAGGCCGAGGTCGTTGGCCATCCGCTGGGCCTCGTCGGCGACATTGCTCTTCTCGCCGGCCGGCACCACCACCCGGGCCCCCTTGGAGGGGCGCCAGCCGCGCCCGTCGGCCCGGTGGAACTCGCTGACGGCGGGGATGACCTGCGGTGTTCCGGTCACCGGCGCCCAGCTGGGGGTGGCGGCGGACGAGGGGTTCATCTTGGCGCTGGTGCTTCCGGGCGGCTCGGTGTCGGCGGTGCCGGAGCAGGCGGCGAGCAGCAGGGCACCGGCGAGCGCCGCGGCCGGAAGGGCGGACCGGGCCGCCGGGCCCGTGCGCGTTCCCGGCGTCGCCAGGGGGCGCGGGGAGGCCGAGGGCCGCGGGGCGCGCGGCGGCCGCATCGGATTCGACATCGTGCAATCCTCACTTTTCGGGGCGAAGGCATTGCCAGGTGTGCGGAGCCGGTCGTCCACCGAACGCACGAAAGCTCTCTCATCCGGGTGAAATTCGCGCATCCTTCGGACACTGAACGACAAGCCTCGTTAGCGTGGCGGTTCCAGTCGTCACCCCCTTCACAGGGCCTCTCCGGAACCACCGGATACCACCGGGGTGGCGCGTCACACGCACCACCGTCACACCCGCCGCCGGTTCCTGCGAGTCCCGGCTTCGGTCCGCTCCCCCAGCTTCCTGCAGTCACCCGTCCCGCACCCGTCGAACCGATCCATTCGCATCCGTCCGAGGAGCCCACGCTGTCCGGTGACACCCCGGCCGCCCGGCCGACGACGCTGCGTCCTGTGCAGCCCCCGTGGTGCGGCATATCGTCACGGGCCGCCGGCTCCGGCCTGCCCCGCCCCCGCCGTGAGGACATCGGGCTGCTCCGCTTCAACGCCCTCACCCGGAACGACACCCTGGCGGCGCTCCTGAGCTGCTGCGGCAGCCGCCGCTGGGCCGAGCGGGTGGCCGCGCACCGCCCGTACCCGGACCCGGAGTCCCTGCTCGCCGCCTCCGACGAGGCCTGTTACGACCTGACCGCGGCCGAGCTGGACGAGGCGCTCGCCGAGGAGTCCCTCTCCCCGCAGCCGCTGGTCGGCGCCCGCGGGCCCGGCACCCTCGCCGCCCACACCGCGCTGCGCGCCGCCCACGCCGAGTACGAGCGGCGCTTCCGTCATGTCTTCGTCATCTGCCTGGACGGCTATCGCGACGACGAACTGCTCGACCAGGTGCTGTCCGCCCTCCGCACCCGGCTGGGCAACGAGCCGGACGAGGAGCGGGCGGTCGCCGCGGACGAGCTGCGCCGGCTGGCCCGCGGGCGGCTGCGGCGGCTGGTGGCCGCCGCACCGTAGGGCTATGCCGCCCCTGTCCAGGAACGTCCCGGTTATCGCCGGTGTGATAGCCCGTTGGGTGCCTGTTTGATCACACCTAAGGACCCCCGCGCGAGGAACCGACAGCTCGTCGATACGATGACGAGCGGCCGGTGGACCGTACCCGGCCGGGCCCGACCGACAGAGAAGCCGGCTGGCGCCCCAATCCCCGCTCCCGGAGGGTATTTCCGTGCCGGCTGGAACGCTGTACCGCGGCCGGGAAGGCATGTGGTCCTGGGTGGCTCATCGAGTCACCGGCGTCCTCATCTTCTTCTTCCTGTTCGTACACGTCCTCGACACCGCTCTCGTACGCGTCTCCCCCGAGGCGTACGACAACGTCGTTGCGACATACAAGACGCCGATCGTCAACGTGATGGAGTACGGCCTGGTGGCCGCCATCCTCTTCCACGCGCTCAACGGCCTGCGCGTCATCGCCGTGGACTTCTGGTCGAAGGGCCCGAAGTACCAGAAGCAGATGCTGTGGACCGTTGTCGGCGTCTGGGTCGTGCTGATGGCCGGTGCCTTCTACCCCGTGCTGCAGCACACCCTGCGCACGCTGTTCGGGAGCTGACGCGAGATGTCTGCTGAAACCACCTCCGCAGGTACCACCGCGGCGGGCGCGTCCGACGGCGTCTCGCTCTATGACGTGGACCACCCGGCTCCGGTCATCGAGGCGCCGCGCAAGCGCACGAAGAAGACCGGGCGTGCGTCCCGGGGCAACTTCGAGCTGCAGGCCTGGCTGTTCATGCGGCTGTCCGGCATCGTGCTGGTCGTCCTGGTCCTGGGCCACCTGCTGATCCAGCTGGTGCTGGACGGCGGCGTCTCCAAGATCGGCTTCGCGTTCGTGGCCGGCCGCTGGGCCTCGCCGTTCTGGCAGGTCTGGGACCTGCTGATGCTGTGGCTGGCCATGCTGCACGGCGCCAACGGCCTGCGTACGGTCATCAACGACTACGCGCAGCGGGACAACACCCGCTTCTGGCTGAAGATGCTGCTGTACACCGCGACGGTCTTCACCGTCCTTCTGGGCACGCTGGTGATCTTCACCTTCGACCCGAACATCTCCTGAAGCCGGGGCTGACTGGAACCATGAAGATCCACAAGTACGACACCGTCATCGTCGGCGCCGGTGGCGCGGGCATGCGTGCGGCCATCGAGTCGACCAAGCGCAGCCGCACCGCGGTCCTGACGAAGCTCTACCCGACCCGCTCCCACACCGGCGCCGCCCAGGGCGGCATGGCCGCCGCCCTCGCGAACGTCGAGGAGGACAACTGGGAGTGGCACACCTTCGACACGATCAAGGGTGGCGACTACCTGGTCGACCAGGACGCCGCCGAGATCCTCGCGAAGGAGGCCATCGACTCGGTCCTCGACCTCGAGAAGATGGGCCTGCCGTTCAACCGCACGCCGGACGGCACGATCGACCAGCGCCGGTTCGGCGGTCACTCCCGTAACCACGGTGAGGCCCCGGTCCGCCGGTCCTGCTACGCCTCGGACCGTACCGGCCACATGATCCTCCAGACGCTGTACCAGAACTGCGTCAAGGAGGGCGTGGAGTTCTTCAACGAGTTCTACGTGCTCGACCTGCTGCTCCAGGACGTCGACGGCGTCAAGAAGTCCGCGGGCGTCGTGGCGTACGAGCTGGCCACCGGCGAGATCCACGTCTTCCAGGCGAAGTCGATCATCTTCGCGTCCGGCGGCACCGGCAAGTTCTTCAAGGTGACCTCCAACGCGCACACCCTGACCGGTGACGGCCAGGCCGCGGCCTACCGCCGCGGGCTGCCGCTGGAGGACATGGAGTTCTTCCAGTTCCACCCGACGGGCATCTGGCGCATGGGCATCCTGCTGACGGAGGGCGCCCGTGGTGAGGGCGGCATCCTCCGCAACAAGGACGGCGAGCGCTTCATGGAGAAGTACGCGCCCGTCATGAAGGACCTCGCCTCGCGTGACGTCGTCTCGCGCTCCATCTACACGGAGATCCGCGAGGGCCGCGGCTGCGGTCCCGACGGCGACCACGTCTACCTGGACCTGACCCACCTGCCCCCGGAGCAGCTGGACGCCAAGCTCCCGGACATCACCGAGTTCGCGCGGACCTACCTCGGCATCGAGCCCTACACGGACCCGATCCCGATCCAGCCGACCGCGCACTACGCCATGGGCGGCATCCCGACCAACGTCGAGGGTGAGGTCCTTTCGGACAACACCACCGTCGTGCCGGGCCTGTACGCGGCCGGCGAGGTGGCCTGTGTCTCCGTGCACGGCGCCAACCGCCTGGGCACCAACTCGCTGCTGGACATCAACGTCTTCGGGCGCCGGGCCGGCATCGCGGCGGCGGAGTACTCGGCCACGGCCGACTTCGTCGAGCTGCCCGAGGACCCGGCGCGGCAGGTCATCGACCAGGTCGAGCGGCTGCGCGACTCCAAGGGCACCGAGCGGGTCACCGAGATCCGCAAGGAGCTGCAGGAGTGCATGGACGCCAATGTGATGGTGTTCCGCACCGAGCAGACGATCAAGACCGCGGTCGAGAAGATCGGCGAGCTGCGCGAGCGCTACCTGAACGTGTCCGTCCAGGACAAGGGCAAGCGGTTCAACACCGACCTGCTGGAGGCCATCGAGCTGGGCAACCTGCTCGACCTGGCCGAGGTCATGGCGGTCTCCGCGCTGGCCCGCAAGGAGTCCCGCGGCGGTCACTACCGCGAGGACTACCCCAACCGCGACGACGTCAACTTCATGCGGCACACCATGGCGTACCGCGAGGTGGGCGCAGACGGCGCAGAGTCGATCCGCCTCGACTACAAGCCGGTCGTGCAGACCCGCTACCAGCCGATGGAGCGTAAGTACTGATGAGCACCCCGACTCTCGACAAGCACTCCGCGGAACTGGACGCGGCCGAGGACGGCGCTTCGCACCTGATCACGGTCACCTTCCGGATCCGCCGGTTCAACCCGGAGATCTCGGAGGACGCCAGCTGGGAGGACTTCCAGCTGGAGATCGACCCCAAGGAGCGCGTCCTGGACGCCCTCCACAAGATCAAGTGGGAGCTGGACGGGTCGCTGACCTTCCGCCGCTCCTGCGCCCACGGCATCTGCGGCTCGGACGCCATGCGCATCAACGGCCGCAACCGCCTCGCCTGCAAGACGCTGATCAAGGACATCAACCCGGAGAAGCCGATCACCGTCGAGGCCATCAAGGGCCTCACGGTGCTGAAGGACCTTGTCGTCGACATGGAGCCCTTCTTCCAGGCGTACCGCGATGTGATGCCCTTCCTCATCACGACCGGCAACGAGCCGACCCGTGAGCGGCGCCAGTCCGCCGAGGACCGCGAGCGCTTCGACGACACCACCAAGTGCATCCTCTGCGCCGCGTGCACCTCCTCGTGCCCGGTGTTCTGGAACGACGGCCAGTACTTCGGCCCGGCGGCGATCGTCAACGCGCACCGCTTCATCTTCGACTCGCGCGACGAGGGCGGCGAGCAGCGCCTGGAGATCCTCAACGACAAGGACGGCGTCTGGCGCTGCCGGACGACCTTCAACTGCACGGACGCCTGCCCGCGCGGTATCGAGGTCACCAAGGCCATCCAGGAAGTCAAGCGGGCGCTGATCACCCGCCGCTTCTGAGACCCACGGCGATCCGGGTCCCGACCCGGCCGCCGAGCAGAGCCGGTACGTCCCGAAGGGCCTCGCCTCCGTATCCCCGGAGGCGGGGCCCTTCGGCCTGCTCGCCCGCCGTCTCACGCGCCGGGTAGACGAGCACCGGCGGCAGCGCGTCGTCCACCAGCGCCAGCGGGTGGTCACAGCAGAAGTACGAGGGGACGAAGACCAGTCCGCGCCCCTGCAGGTGCAGCTCCCGCCGCACCGGATAGTCGACCTCCAGCACCGGCGGCTGCCAGCGCATCGGCGCTCCGAACGTCCGCAGCATCGCCTCCACCCCGGACTGCCCCATGGCGTGCCTGCGCAACTCCCGGTCCGCGCCAACCCGTTGGGCGATCCGCGACCAGGCGGGCGCCACCGCCAGATGGTGGTACGTCCGCAGGCTGCGCGCGAGCTGCCGCAGCGCCGCCGGCTCGCCCTCGCCGATGCCGCGCGCCCACCCCGGCAGCGCCCGGTGCCCCGACAGCCGCGTCAGCTCGGTCCGCAGCCGCTGCCGCGGGGTGCTCATCACGGCCTCCAGACCGGACTCGACGCCGTACTGGGACGCGGCCGGCGTGAGGAAGTCCGGGAAGTAGCCGTACGGCGGGACCAGCGCGAACAGCGTCCGCAGCGGCCCCGGCCCGTGCAGCACGGAGTGCTGCCGCCAGGCCGCCAGCGCCGGATCGGTCCGGCTCTCCCGCAGGCTGTGCAGGCTCAGCACCGTCTCCCAGAGCGGGTCGGCCCCGTCGGCCACGCGCGTACGCGCCAGATCCTGTGCGGTGAAGTGCACTCGTAGCACATCGTCCCCCTGCTTCTGCTGCGCCACTCCCCTCGCGGCATGAACACGAGGATCTGTCCGACGGGTGGATGGTGGCAAGCGGAACCGGCCGGTAGCATCCGGCCCCCGCCCGGGGATTTCGCCCACCGCCTTCAGGCCGAGCGCAGCGCCCTGATCGCCAACGCCTCGTCCTGCGCCCGGCGCTCCCGCATGACCTGCGCATACGCCCCGAGCGCGGCGCGACGCCGGGTCAAGTCGGCCATCTCGGCTTCGAGTTGGGCCATCTGCCGTTCGACGATGCCGCTCGACAGCGCACACGGGGTCAGCCCCGGTCCGCCCTGGGCACAGGGCAGCAAGGCACGGATGTCGTCCGTATTGAGCCCGGTGGCGAGAAGCTCCCGGATCCGGCCGACGAGCTCGACGGCTTCCTCGTCGTCGTAGCGCCGGTAGCCGTTGGCGTCCCGATGGGCGCGGAGCAGCCCCCGCTGCTCGTAGTAGCGCAGGGCTCGCGTACTGACTCCGGTGCGCCGGGCCAGCTCGCCGATTCGCATGCGGTCCCCCTCCGTGGCGATTCATGGTGATGCGTGCTGTGGCGAATGTGTACGGCCGCGTACCGCCGCGTATGGCTGCTTACAACTGCGTACGGCTGTTTACGGCTTCGGGCTGTTGGCGATCTCGCCGTACCGGGATTCGCCGGGCCGCCGGCTTGACCTTCACACCGACGTCAAGGTGCAACCTCTCTCCCATGACCCAGATTCCCGCCGGGCGTCCCCCGGTTACCGCCCCCTTCCCGCCGCTCTCCACCACTGTCGCGGGCGCCCCCGCCGGCCCCGGTGTCCTGCTGGCCCACGGCGCGACCGGAAGCGTCCAGGGCAACTACGGCGGCCTCATCCCCGCGCTGTCGGCTTCCGGCCATCGCGTGGTGGCGCCCGACTACCCGGGGTCCGGTGACTCCCCGCGCGCCACCGGACCGCTGGAACTGGACGCCCTGGCCGACGCCGTGGTGGCCACGGCCACCGGGGCCGGTCTGGAGACCTTCACCGTGATCGGCTACTCGATGGGCACGGCCGTCGCCGTACGCGCCGCCGCCCGCCATCCCGAGCGGGTCCGCGGCCTCGTGCTGACCGCGGGTCTCGCCCGCGCCGACGCCCGTACGACGGTGTGGATGGACCTGTTCCTGCACCTCCTGGAGCGCGCGGACCATACGGGCTTCGCCCAGGCGCGGGCCCTCGCCGGCCTCGCCCCCGAGCGCTTCAACGCCCTGTCCCCCGCCGAACTGGCCGCCGCGCTGGACCCGGACCCGTCCCTCCCACCGAGCGGCTCCGCCGAACAGGCCGCGCTCGTCCGCACCGTGGACACCACGGCCGACCTGCCGGGCATCACGGTCCCGACCCTGGTCATCGCCACCACCCTGGACCCCCTGGTGCACCCTTCCCACTCCCGATACCTGGCGGACCACATCCCCGGCGCCGCGTACGCCGAGATCGCCACGGGGCATCTGCCCATGGTCGAACGCCCGGAGGAGTGGCAGGACCTGATCCAGGAGTTCCTCACGCGGCAGGGGTTGTGAGGGGGGACGGTGGGTTGTAGGGGGCGGGGGTGGTGGCAGGGGTGGTGGCGTGGGTGGTTGTCGGGGGCGGGGGGGCGCCGGTGGACGTCGGGGCATGGCAGTGGTCGTCAGGGCCGGAGGGCGGCGCCGGTGGTCGTCGGGGCATGGCGGTGGTCGTTGGGGCCTGAGGACGGCATCTGCGGTCCTCGGTGCATGGCAGTGGTCGTCGGCGGTTGTCGACACCTGAAGGTGTCATCACAGACCGTGACGTTTGTCAGTACCGACTGCGAACTGCCCCGCCTACGCTCTGAATCATGATCCGATTCCGCCGCAGTGCCATCGGCCTGCTTCTCGCCCTCGCGCTCCCCTTACCCCTCGCCGCCGGCGACTCCGCCTTCGCAGCCCCCTCTCCCCGCGCCGCCCATGGCTCCCCCGTGGTCCCCGCGGCCTCCCTCGCGATCCCGGCAGCCTCCCTCGCTGTCTCGGCGCCCTCCCCCACTCTCGCGGCAGAGACCCGCGGAGGTCCCGCAGCCCACTCCGCCCCGCTCGAACTCCCCCGCCCCACGGGGCCGTACGCCGTCGGACGCGACACGCTCCACCTCACCGACGCACAACGCCGGGACCCTTGGGTGCCGTCCGCGGGCGCACGGGAGCTGATGGCGACGATGTACTACCCGGCCCGCCCCGGCACCGGCGGCGCCCCCACGTCCTACATGACCACCGAAGAGGCCCAACTCCTGCTGAAGGGCAGCGAACTCGCGGACGTGCTGCCGGCCGAGCAGCTCGCCGGTACCCGGACCCACGCCCGCACCGGCGCCCGGGCCGTCGGCGGTCACCACCCGCTGGTGGTGCTCTCCCCGGGCTTCGCCCTCCACCGCGCGACGCTCTCCCTGCTCTCCGAGGAGCTGGCCTCCCGCGGCTATGTCGTCGCACTCCTCGACCACGCCTACGAATCCCTCGGCACCGCCTTCCCCGGAGGCCGCACCCTCACCTGCGTCGCCTGCGACACGGTGAAGGACGCTCCCAAGGATGACCAACTGGCGCTGATGGCCAAGGTCGCCACCGGCCGCGCCGCCGACATCTCCTTCGTCATCGACACCCTGACGGCCGCGCCGCACGGCCCGCACGGCCCGGCCCGGCGGTACTCGTCGATGATCGACCCGAAGCGGACAGGCGTCGCCGGACATTCCATCGGCGGCAACAGCGCGGCCACCGCCATGGCGGCCGACCGCCGCATCCGCGCGGGGATCAACATGGACGGCGGCTTCTCCGCCCCGGTCCCGCCCTCCGGGCTCAACGGGCGGCCGTTCCTGATGCTCGGCAACCTGAGCGGCCATGCGCCGGACGGCAAGGAAGGCAGCTGGCTGCCCAACTGGCGTCGGCTGGACGGCTGGAAGCGCTGGCTCACGGTCCGCGATGCCGGGCACTTCACCTTCATCGATCTGCCGGTCCTGGGCGCCCAGCTCGGCATCCCCGACCCCACCGCGCCGATCCCCGGCAAGCGCGCCGGCGAGATCACCCGGACCTATGCCGGTGCCTTCTTCGACCAGCAGCTGCGCGGCATACCGCAGCCCGTCCTGGACGGCCCGTCCGCCGCCAACCCCGAGGTCGTCTTCCACACCCCCTGACCACAAAGGCAGGAGGGGAAGCGGACACCCCGCTCCCCCTCCTGCTCCTCGCCGGTCCGCTACCGCTCGCCCTCGAGGACCTTGTCCAGAAAGACGTCCAGGTTCCGCACCGTACGAGCGATCCGCTCCTCCAGCGGCAGCGTCTCCTCGTGCCGCCCGGCGAGCTGGGACTTCTTGCGGCCCCGTACGTAGAGGGAGCAGGCGAGATCGGCACACAGATACGTCCCGACCGTGTTCCCCTGCCGCCCCAAGGGACCGGCCCGACGCGCGGCGAGCAGGCTGACGCCGGAGCCCGGATGCCCGGTCACACAGACCGAGCACACCGTCGTCTTCGTGAAACTCCGTCGGACGCCCTGCGGCACCCGCAATGTCACCCCGATGATCCCTTCGCCCCGCGGCGCCACCAGGTAACTCCGGTCCGGCGCCCCGGGATCACGCCACCCCAGAAAATCCAGGTCCCCCCAAGGAAGTTCGGCCAGCCCCACGGGCAGATGCATCCTGCTCGCTTCGCCCTTCGAACAATTGACGAAGGAGGCACGTATCGCTTTTTCACCTACGGGGTCCATGACCTGGGAAGTTAACAGCGCCCCGGCGCCACGTCTTCTCATTTTCTCCCCGCGAGGGAGGGGCGGGGCGCTGTCCCGGCTCAGCCCCAGCTCTGACCACCGGCGCTCTTGCGGCGACGGGATGCCAGGACGATGGCGACGACGGCTCCGACGACCACCAGGACACCGACGCCGATGCCGCCGTAGAGCAGGGCCCGGTTCATGATCTCCTTGCCGCCGACCGGCGGGTCGGCGTCGGGCGCGCCGGCATCCAGCTGCGATGACGCCTTGCCCTTCGGCATCGGCAGCGGGCCCTCCTTGGAGCCCTCGGGGATGTCCTTCCGCAAGGCGGGGCCGGGCTGGATGAAGCCGTAGCCGTAGTGCGCGTCCGGGAGCTTGAGGCCCTTCTGGTCCTTGGGCAGGCCGGCCGTCTTCACCAGCCGGTTGGCGATCTGGCCGGGAGTGAGGTCGGGATACTTTTCCTTGAGGAGGGCGACTGTGCCGGAGACGTAGGCGGTGGAGCCCGAGTTTCCGTTTTCAGTGTGGTAGCTCGAGTCGCTCCTGCCCGTCGCGGCGGGGATCTTCACCCCGGGCGCGAGCAAGTCCATGTCGGAGTTGTAGTTGTTGAACTCAGCCGATTTGCCGTATTCATCGACCGCACCGACACCGATCACACCCGGGCAGGCCACCGGATAATTCTTGTCGGTCGCAGCCTCGTTACCCATACCGGCCACCACCACGGCGCCCTTGGAAATGGCGTAGTGGATGGATTCGCAGGTGTCAGCCGAACGACCCTCGGTGTATGACATATTGATGACGTCAGCACCGTGGTCGGCGGCCCAGCGTGTGGCCAGCCCGGTGTTCTTGTACTCCGGCACGGGAAGGATCTTTGCTTCCGGCGCCAGCCCCTTGACACCTTCGGAGCCCCCCGGGCCGTGGCCGTGGCCCGCGATGATCGCCGCCATGCCAGTACCGTGGTCGAGGACGTTCTCACCCGGCTTGAGGTGTTTGGCCCCCTCCTCCTGAGTCGCCTTCCCGAAATCCGGCCCGGGAAGGAACTGTCCCTTCAGGTCTTGGTGGGTCTCCCGAAAGCCGTTGTCAAGGACGGCCACCGTCACGCCCTTGCCGGTGGCCTCCTTCCACAGCTGTTCAGCCCCGAACGCCTCCAACGGCCAGAGATCCTTGCGCGTTTGGTCTGCGGAGGCGGTACCGCTCGCGGTGATGAGCAGCGCGCCGGTCAGCGCGGCACCCACCGTCACGCGCAGTCCTCGGGTGACCCTCATGCTTGGCTCCTTCTCGCTGTGCTGTCCGGGCGGCAGTGTTCCATCCAAAGAGAAGCCCCGCACCCTCGGGTGCGGGGCCGCTCCTTACCGGCCGCCGTAAGGCGGTGGCGGTGTCCTACTCGATGACGCGGGGCGCCACATTGCGTTGCGACATCCACGTCTCCTCGTCCTCGACCAGGTAGTCGGGGCGCTGACCAGTGGTGCGCTCCTTCTCCTTCTTGTCCTTGCCCTTGGCTCCGGCCGCACCCATGCCCGCCTGCTGGCCGCCACGGCTGCGATGCAGACCCGAACCGCCCTGCTTGGCTCCTCCGGCGGGACCACCCGGCTTGCCGACCGTGCCGCCACGCGTACGCGCCTGCGCACCGCTGCGTCCGGCCGCGCCGGCCTTGCCACCCTTGGCGCCGCCTGCGCCGCCCGCGCCCGGCATGCCTCCGCGCATACCTCCGGCGCCGGCCGCACCTCGCCCGCCGCCGGACCGCATGCCGCCCCCGGGCATGCCGATGGGAAGCGGCATCGCGCCGCCCGCACCGCCGCCCGAGCCGCCGACCACGCCATGTCCGCCACCGGACAGACCACCGCTGTGTCCACCGGAAACCGAGGGCGGGGCCATGGTGCCGCCCTGCAGGCTGTCGAGCCCTGTGTGGACCGGGAGGTCCGGCCGGCTGACCTTGGGGCCGTCGAATCCGGGCGGCACCGCTCCACCGCCCGCGCCATGGGGGTGGTGCGGTGTGACCGACGACGGATCCGGGTGGTACCTGTCGCCCGGGTCAGGCATCCGTACCGGCGGCGGGTGCGGGCCGCTGCCCGGCTCCTTCGGCCAATCGCCATGAAGGCCGTCGTCACCGTCATCGCCCCAGATATCGGCGCGTCCCGAGTAATGGTTCGCCAGCTCGTCCATCACGACGACCGCCTCGACCTGACGCTCCTTGCTCAGGGACAGCTTGTCCCGGTTGAGCTCCAGCGCCTGGCGGGCGTCCATCTTCGGGTTCGCCATGTCCCGGTGGAACTGGGCGTCGTCGCCACTGTCGTCCGTGAGACTGTCCCACTTCCCCGGGTCGTGGATCTTCGACATGGCCTCCATGGCCTGGCGAAGGTTGTGGGCGAGACCGACCTGCGGGCCCGACTCACGCGAGCCGATCAGCGATGCCTCGGCCTTCCGGGCATGCCGGTACGTCCGGTCGATCTTGCCGAGCACCTTGACGGCTTCCTTGCGGAACGCGTCGGCCGCCGAGCCCTCCCAGTGGGCCGTCGCGTGATCGACGGCATCCATGAACTTCTTACGGATGCCGCCGTGCCCGTCCTGTCCGCCGAGCAGATCCGCGGACTTGCGCCAGTGGTCGCCGGCCGTCTCCAGCGTTTCCGGCTTGGCGTTCTCGATCATCTTGCGGAGCGCGTTGATGCCGTGGTGGTGGAAGTCGGAAGGGGAGTGCGGGGTCAAGCGCTCGCCTTGGAACGACTTCAGCTTGCTGTCCCGCTCCGCCTCCTTCCGCTGCCTCTCGCTCGTCTCGGCGCTCTCGCGCTCCTCCATGGCGCTAACCACAACGGCCCCCCTTCATCGTCATCCCTCTCGTCCTCATCCCTGCGCCGCCGTGGAGGTCAGCCGTTCATCGAGACCTTGGTCTCGTGCTCCTGGTCCTCGTAGGCACCGCGGCTCGCCTCTGTCTTCTCGCCGAACTCATGGGTGAGGTCGTGGAGTGCCTTGACGACGTCCTTCAGATACGTCTGCATGCGGTCATGGGCGTGGGAGACTTCCTCCGCTTCGCCGAAGTTGATGCCGAAAGCCGACTTCGGGACGTTCGTGCCGTACTCGACCTTCTGGCTGGTTTCCGCCATATCGCCCTGAAGGTGCCTGAGTTGACGTACGACGCCATCCAGCTCGTCGAGATCAACCTTGAAGTGCTTGCCCATGACCACTCTCCCCGTTATGCGCACACCCGGCCGGACCCGCCACCCCACTCGCGCCGACTGTTCCGGCGCCGCCACGGCGACGGCCGACGGGCAGCGTAAAGTCAATAAAGGTTAAGGAGTTGGCGAGCAAAATAGCAAGATCGTAAGTCATGATCTGTCCGATTCCGGGCGGAATGCGACCGCACTTTGTGGACAGTCCGTTATCCAATTCCCGAACGGCAGCCGACTCCCGTTCCGGATCGCCCTTCTGACGCCCCCGGGGGCCACCGAACTATGCCCGCTTCGAGGCAAGTTCGACGACCGTGACATCCGGCGGAGCCCCCAGCCGTACCGGCGGGCCCCAGGCGCCTGCGCCGCGGGTGACGTAGAGCTGGGTGTCGCCGTAGCGCTCCAGGCCGGCGACGGTGGGGTTGGTGGCGGCGGCGATGTAGGTGAAGGGCCACATCTGGCCGCCGTGGGTATGGCCGGAGAGCTGGAGGTCGACGCCGAACCGGACCGTGTCGTGGATGGTGACCGGCTGGTGGGCCATCAGGACGACGGCGCGGGACGGGTCCCGGCCGCTCAGGGTCAGGTCGTAGTCCGGGCCCGCGTGTTCGGTCTGGCCCGTGACGTCGTTGACGCCGGCGAGGTCGAAGCCGGGGAGTTCGGTGCGGGCGTTCTCCAGCGGGTGGATGCCCAACTCCCTTACGTGGTCGACCCAGGAGTCGGCGCCCGAGTAGTACTCGTGGTTGCCGGTGACGAAGTAGGCGCCGTGCCGGGAGCGCAGGCCGCGCAGCGGTTCGGCGGCCGGGGCGAGGTCGGCGACGCTTCCGTCGACCAGGTCGCCGACGATGGCCACCAGGTCGGGGTCGGTGCGGTTGATGGTCTCGACGACCCGCCGGGTGTGGGCGCGGCCGAGGATCGGGCCCAGGTGGATATCGCTGACGACGGCGATCCGGAAGCCGTGGGCGGCGCGCGGCAGTTTGGCCAGGGGCACGGTGACGCGCTTCACGACCGGACCTCGGAGGGTGGTCGCGGTGCCGTAGCCGACGGCGGCCGTGGCGGCGAGGGAGGCGCCGGCGGCGACCGCCCGGGCGAGGAAGAGCCGGCGGGGCGGCACGGCGAGCGGCGGCAGGGCGGAGGTGTGGGGCGGGAGGAGCGTGGGCGCCGAGGAGGGGGCCGGGGGGCGGGGCGGGTCCGAGGAGGGTGCGGGGGCCTGGGCCGGGGACGCGGACGCGGACGTCGGCGTCCCGGCGGCCGGCGATCTCCCCTCGGGCGAGGGCGTCCCGGCGGCCGGTGACCTCCCGTCGCCCGACGGCGTCCCGGCGGCCGGCGATCTCTCCTCGCCCGACGTCGTCCCGGCGCCTGGTGACCTCCCGTCGCGCGACGGCGTCCCGGCGGCCGGCGGTGGCGCTCCGTCCGGTTCGCGGTCGCGGAGTACCCGGAGACCCACCGCTCGGACCACCTCGCCCACCAGCAGCGCCAGTGTGAGATAGAGCACCAGGGCCAGCCAGAGGTAGCCGGGCCAGGCCAGTACCTGCTGGAGGGGGAAGGGGGCGCCGGCCCGGCCGGCCAGCAGGGCGGCGAGGGCGGTCAGGGGGAGGACGAAGGCGGCGGCGGTGCCCGCACGGCGCGGCCGGCCGCCGGGCGTGGTGGTGTCGCGGACGAGCCGGCACCACAGGTAGCGGTGCACGCCGAAGAACAGTCCGAGGACCGGGACCACGATCAGGGCGAAGATCACGGCGTCTCCCCGTGCCCGTGGTTCAGGAGGCGGACGAGGAGGGGGCGGTGGGCCGGTCGGACGTGTCGTGTGCGGCCTCGCGGCGCAGGGCCCGTACGCCACGGAACCCGATCACGCCGATCACCGTCCCCAAGAGAAAGGAAGCCACCGCGAGCAGCAGATGGACCCAGAAGTAGGCAGTCGGGTCACCGGCAGCGTCGAAGGCGAGACCGCTCCCGTCCTTCGAGAGGTTTTTGACGAAAGTGATCCAGATGAACCAGCTCCACACCCCGAAGGCGAGCAGGAACCAGGACACGGGGCGAGAGAGCTTCATACATCCCAGTATGGGCAGCGGCTCCATCCGGCGGTCGGCAGGGGCACTCTTCCGTGGGGTGCTGTCGGCGCCCGGGGCAAAGGCGGGTACGTTCACCGACGTGCCGACGACCTTCTGTGCTTCCACGGCTTCCACCGACCCGGCCGCCCCGGCCGCATCGGCTGACCCGGCCGCCTCGACCGCCCCGACCGCGCCCGGCCCCGCGGCGCGCACCGGCTTTCCCCTGCGCACCGCCGCCGCGCTGGCCGCCTCCGGGCTGCTGGCCTCCCCGCTGCTGGCCGGCACCGCACACGCCGATCCCAAGGCCCCCGCGCCGCCGTCGAAGATGTCGCAGATCGGCGGGGACCGGCTGGGCACGCCCGGCGTCCAGGTGGCGCCGAAGCCCGGCGCCCCGAAGCTGCCGGGTCCCGACCAGCTCACCGCGCGCTCGTGGATCGTGTCCGACGCCGCGTCCGGCAAGGTGCTGGCCGCCAAGAACCCGCACTGGCGGCTGGCGCCCGCCAGCACGCTGAAGATGCTGTTCGCCGACACGGTGCTGCCGAAGTTCCCCAAGGACCAGAAGCACACGGTCAAGCCCGCCGACCTGGCGGGGATGGGCGCCGGCAGCAGCCTCGTGGGGATAAAGGAGAACCTGAGCTATACGGTCCACGACCTGTGGCTGGGTGTCTTCCTGCGGTCCGGCAACGACGCGGTGCACACGCTCTCGGCGATGAACGGCGGCACGAAGGCCACCGTCGCGCAGATGCAGCAGCACGCGAAGGAACTCAACGCCAACGACACCCATGTGGTGACCCCGGACGGCTATGACGCGCCGGGTCAGGTCTCCAGCGCGTACGACCTGAGCCTGTTCGCCCGGTCGGGGCTGCAGAACGCCGACTTCCGCGAGTACTGCTCGACGGCCAGTGCGCAGTTCCCCGGCGAGGAGGCCAAGGGCGGCAAGCGCGCGTCGTTCGGCATCCAGAACACCAACCGGCTGCTCAGCGGCGATTACGACATCAAGCCGTACCCGGGCATCGCGGGGGTGAAGAACGGCTCGACGACCAACGCGGGGTCGACCTTCACCGGTGTCGCCCAGCGCGGCGGCCGCAAGCTCCTCGTCACGGTCATGAACCCGCAGAAGAAGGAGCACAACGAGGCCTACCGGGAGGCCGCCAAGCTCTTCGACTGGGGCTTCGCGGCGGCCGACAAGGTCGAGCCGGTCGGCCGGCTCGTCGGCCCGCGGAGCGAGGACGACGGCACCGGCGCCGTGAGCGCCAAGGGCAAGGGCAAGGACGCGGACAAGAGCACCCAGGCCGCCCTGAACAGCACCGGCGGCGCGGGCGCCTGGACCGCGGTGGGCATCGGCAGCGCGGTGCTGGCGCTGCTGGGCGTCGTGGCGTTCGCCGTGCACCGACGCCGGACGCTGCCCGAGCGGATGCGGGGGCGTGAGCCCCGGAAGTGAGCCGGGGGTGAGCCGGGGGGTGAGTCGAGAGGGCGAGCTGGGGGTGACCCGGGGGCGGCAGCGGGCGAGGGCCATCCGCGGATGGTGCGCGGATGGCGCGAAGACGGACGGCGTCAGGCCGCCCGCGGCCGCCCCGGCTCCTCCGGCCGCCCAGGCCCCTCCGGCCGCGCCGGTTCCTCCCGCCCCTCCGGCCCGTCCGGCACCTCCCGTCCTTCCGGCCGCTCCGGCCCGTCCGGCTCCTTGAGCTCGTGGTCCTCGGCGTGCTCCTCCCCCTCCGTGGCCGTCCAGGAAGCGCAGTAGACCAGCAGCTTCGCGGTGAAGTTGATCCACAGCAGGAGCGCGATGGGGGTGCCGAAGGCGCCGTACATGCTCCGCGAGGCGACGCCCTGGAGATAGCCGCTGAGCAGCAGCTTCAGGAGTTCGAAGCCGATCGCGCCGAGGAGGCCGGCGATCACGACGGCGCGGCGCGGCGGATGGACGCCGGGGAGCCTGGTCAGTATGTAGGCGAGCAGCAGGAAGTCCGCGAGGACGGCGATGACGAATCCGGCGACCGAGAGCAGGACGCTGCCGATGCCGTTCTCCGGAAGGCCGGTCGCCTCGGCCACCTTGCCCACCGCGGCGGAGGCGAAGGTCGAGCAGGCCAGGGAGAGCACGGCGACCCCGCCGACCCCGAGCAGCAGGACGCCGTCCCGGAGCTTGCCGAGGAAGAAGTTGGTCTTCTCGTTGTCCTTCTCCCATACGGCACGCAGACAGTCGCGCAGCGACTCGACCCAGCCGATGCCGGTGAGCAGCAGCGCGGCGCCGGCGACCAGGCCGATGGTGGTGGCGTTGTCGACGAGTGCGGCGATGTCGAGCTGCCCCGAGATGCCGGGGAGCTGCTCGGCGATCTTGCCTTCCAGCGCGTGCAGCCGGTCGTCGCTGAGCAGCGCGGCGCCGATCGCGGCGGCGACGGTGAGCAGCGGGAAGAGCGCGACGAAGCTGGTGAAGGTGATCGCGGCGGCGAGCCGGGTCCAGTGCACCCGGAGCATCCGTTCGTAGGCACGCCAGAGGTGCGTGGTCATCAGCCAGCTGACGGCCGGTCCGATCACCGGCAGTTTGCTCAACCAGTCCATGGCGTTCCCCTCGTGCGGTCCAAGGCGTCCGTTGCCCTCGTGCCCTTCTGCCCGCCGGTCTGTGCAGGATGTTAGGCAGGCTGCCCGGACCGATTCTCAAGACGCGCCCTAGCCGTCCCGGCCTGCGGGTACGGGGGCGCCCTGCGCCGGAGGAGAGCGGCGCGGAGGAGGGGCGTACGGCGGAACGGGCCGCGTGCGGCGGGACCGCCCGCTACCGCTCTACGGGCGGGCGGCGGCGATCAGCAGGACGGCGCCGGCGGCCGGGAGAGGTCGACGGCCTGGCGCGGGACACCGGCCGTCTGCGGGCCGAAGGGGTACTCCCGCTCCAGCCGCCACACCGCGTCCGGTCCCTGCTCGTAGAGCGCGAAACCGCTTATCGTCCAGGTCGCGCAGAAGTCCCGGAGCCCGGCCTGGGCGCGGTCCATGGACTCCTCGTCGATGCCGTGGGCGACCGTCACATGCGGGTGGTACGGGAACTGCAGCTCCCGCGCGCAGGGGCCGGAGGCGGCGCGGATCCGGGCCTGGAGGGCCGTGCAGCCCGCCACGCCCTCGGTGACCTTGACGTAGACGACCGGGGAGAGCGGCCGGAAGGTGCCGGTGCCCTCCAGGCGCAGCGGGAAGGGGCGGCAGCCGGCCGCGACGTCGGCGAGGTGGCGTTCGATGGCGGGCAGCGCCTCGGCGCGGACCTCCGTCGGCGGGAGGAGGGTGATATGCGTGGGGATGCCGGGTGCGGCGGGGTCCCCGAAGCCTTCGCGCTTCCTCTGGAGGAAGACGCCGTACGGCTCCGGGACCGCGATCGAAACGCCCAGCGTTACGGTCCCCACTGCGTTCTCCCTCCTGACGTGTGTGCGGCGTGCTCGCGCACCCTCTTAGTGTGCCGGGTGCGCGCCCTTCGCGGGGAGCGTCCTCGGTCGTCTTGTGAGCAGGGACAGGAGCCCCCAGGTATCAGGGGCACCGGCTCCTGCGGTCCGCGCGGCCCGGAGCGGCCCGCCGTACGGGTGCTCCGGGCCGTGCGCGGACGGTCCCGTCAGTGCTTGGCCGGCAGCAATCCGAGCCGGTCATAGGTGGTGGCGAGGGTCTCGGCGGCCACCGCGCGGGCCTTCTCCGCACCCTTGGCGAGGAGGGCGTCCAACGTCTCGGGGTCGTCGAGGTATTCCTGCGTACGGTTGCGGAACGGTGTGACGAAATCGACCATCACCTCGGCGAGATCCGTCTTGAGTGCGCCGTACATCTTGCCCTCGTACGACGTCTCCAGGTCCGGCACGGAGGTGCCGGTGAGCGTGGAGAGGATCGTCAGGAGGTTGCTGACGCCGGGCTTGGCCTCGCGGTCGAAACGGATGACCGTGTCGGTGTCGGTCACCGCGCTCTTGACCTTCTTCGCGGTGACCTTGGGGTCGTCGAGGAGGTCGACGATGCCCTTGGGCGAGGAGGCGGACTTGCTCATCTTGACCGACGGGTCCTGAAGATCGAAGATCTTCGCCGTCTCCTTGACGATGTGCGCGTTCGGGATCGTGAAGGTGTCGCCGAAGCGGGTGTTGAAGCGGTCCGCGAGGTCGCGGGTCAGCTCCAGGTGCTGGCGCTGGTCCTCGCCGACCGGGACCTGGTCGGCCTGGTAGAGGAGGATGTCGGCGACCATCAGCACGGGGTAGGTGAACAGGCCCACCGTCGTGCTGTCCGCGCCCTGCTTGGCCGACTTGTCCTTGAACTGGGTCATCCGCGACGCCTCGCCGAAGCCGGTCACGCAGTTCATGACCCAGCCGAGCTGGGCGTGCTCGGGCACATGGCTCTGGACGAAGAGGGTGCAGCGCTCCGGGTCGAGGCCCGCGGCCAGCAGCTGGGCGGCCGCGATCCGGGTGTTGCGGCGCAGCTCCGCCGGGTCCTGCGGGACCGTGATCGCGTGCAGGTCGACCACCATGTAGAAGGCATCGTGGGACTCCTGCATCGCCACCCACTGGCGTACCGCGCCGAGGTAGTTGCCGAGGTGGAAGGAGCCGGCGGTGGGCTGGATACCGGAGAGCACACGCGGACGATGCTGCATGGCGGAGCCATTCCCCTGAGCGTGGTGGTGGGCGACGGACGGGCGATCGAGAGCCATGCCACCGATTGTCTCAGGTCCGCCAGGGGACGGAGGCGCATGGTGGCGCAAGCGGCGACGCGGCCGTGGTTCCGCCGCACGGAAGGCCCTCGGGCGGTGCGGGAGCGGCCCTGGGGCGGCCCGGCGGCGGCCTGTTCGGGGCGGTGGGGAGCTGGAATCGTGGGCCGTGAAGTCGTGGCCCGCGCCGTGCGGGCCTGTGCACGCCCCGGATCTTCCGCCCCGATCTGTGAGGACCGCCGATGACCGACGCCCCCCGCCCCGTGCCCCCGTCCGGCGCCGCCGCCTGCCCCGCACGATCCGACCGGGCGCCGCACCGGCTCGGCCCCGGCGGCGCCGGCCGGGCCGCGGCCGATGCGCAGCTGCGGGCGGAGGGGGCGGTGGTCCCCGTCCTGCTGCCCGGGGAGGTGCCCGCGGTCGCCGTCACCCGCCACGAGGCGCTGCGCGAGGTGCTCGCCCACCCCGAAGTCGCCAAGAACGCCCGCCACTTCACCGCCCTGCACGACGGCACCGTGCCGCCCGGCTGGCCGCTGACCATCTTCGCCACCGTCGACGGGATGACCACGGCCGACGGGGCCGACCACCGGCGGCTGCGCGGCCTGGTGACCCAGGTGTTCACCGCGCGGCGGGTGGCGGCGCTGCGGCCCCGGGTGGTGGAGCTGACGGCCGGACTGCTGGACGGGCTGCCCGCGGCCGCCGCGGCCGACGGCACGGTGGATCTGCGCCGGCACTTCGCCTATCCGCTGCCGATGGGGGTGATCTGCGAACTGCTGGGTGTGGACGCCGCGTTGCGCGACCGGCTGCACGAGCTGTCGAACCTGATCGTGGGCGCGAACGGCACCGCGGCCGAGGTGCTGTCCGCCAACCGTGAGATCACCGCGCTCCTCACCGCCGTCGCCGAGGCCCGGCGGGCGGACCCGGGCGACGATCTGACCAGCGCGCTGCTCGCCGCCCAGGAGGAGGACGGCGGCCGGCTGAGCGCCCGGGAACTGGTCGGCACCCTGCTGCTGATGATCGTTGCCGGGCACGAGACCACGCTCAACCTGATCACCAACGCGGTCCGGGCCCTGTGCACCGACCGCGGGCAACTGGAGCTGGTGCGGAACGGGCGGGCCACCTGGGACGACGTGGTCGAGGAGACGCTGCGCTACGACAGTCCCGTCACCCACTTCCCGTTCCGCTACCCGGTCCGGGACCTGGAGATCGGCGGCACGCTCGTCCCGCGCGGCACACCGATGCTGGCCTCGTACTCCGCGGCCGGCCGGGACCCGGACGCCCACGGCCCCGACGCGGACCGGTTCGACGTCACCCGGCGGCCAGCCGCCCGGCACCTCTCCTTCGGCCACGGGCCGCACTACTGTCTGGGCGCGCCGCTGGCCCGGCTGGAGGCGACCGTCGCCCTGGAGGCGCTCTTCGCCCGCTATCCGGGGCTGGACCTCGCCGTCCCGGACCCGGAGCTGCCGCCGCACCCGAGCTTCATCGGCAACAGCACCCATGTCCTGCCGGTCCGGCTCACCGGCTGCGTCACGGGCCGGTGAGCCGGGCGGGGGGCCGGGGGCGCGGCGGCGTCAGGCCGTCGGCAGGCCCGGCGCCGGGTAGCCGGCCATCAGCTCCGCGACCTCGCCGCGGATCACCGTGAGGGCCTCCTCGTCGCCCTTCGCCGCCGCCTGGACGCTGCGGTCGATCCACTCGGCGACCAGCGGCATCCGGTCCGTGCCCAGCCCGCGGGAGGTGAGGGACGGGGTGCCGATGCGGATACCGGAGGGGTCGAAGGGCTTACGGGGGTCGAAGGGGACGGTGTTGTAGTTGACGACGATGCCGGCCCGGTCCAGTGCCTTCGCGGCGGCCTTGCCCGGCACGTCCTTCGAGGTGAGGTCGATCAGCACCAGGTGGTTGTCGGTGCCGCCGGAGACCAGGTCGTAGCCGCGGCCCAGCAGCGCCTCGGCGAGCGCCTTGGCGTTGGCGACGACGGCGTGCGCGTAGTCGCGGAAGGACGGGGCGGCCGCCTCGCGCAGGGCGACCGCGATGGCGGCGGTGGTGTGGTTGTGCGGACCGCCCTGCAGACCGGGGAAGACGGCCTTGTCGACGGCCTTGGCGTGGCTCGCCCGGGACATCAGCATGGCGCCGCGCGGGCCGCGCAGGGTCTTGTGGGTGGTGGTGGAGATGACGTCCGCGTGCGGCACCGGCGACGGGTGGGCGCCGCCCGCGATCAGGCCCGCGATATGGGCGATGTCGGCGACCAGGACGGCGTCGACCTCCCGGGCGATCTCGCCGAACGCGGCGAAGTCGATGGTGCGCGGGACGGCGGTGCCGCCACAGAAGATGATCTTCGGGCGTTCCTTGCGGGCGAGGTCGCGCACCTCGTCGAAGTCGATCAGCGCGGTGTCGGGACGTACGCCGTACTGCACGCCGCGGAACCAGGTGCCGGTGGCCGACACGCCCCAGCCGTGCGTGAGGTGGCCGCCCATCGGCAGCGCCATCCCCAGCACGGTGTCGCCGGGCTCGGCGAAGGCGAGGTAGGCGGCGAGGTTGGCGGGCGATCCGGAGTACGGCTGGACGTTGGCGTGTTCCACGCCGAAGACGGCCTTGGCCCGCTCGACGGCCAGCGTCTCGACCCGGTCGATGTTCTGCTGGCCTTCGTAGTAGCGACGGCCCGCGTACCCCTCGCTGTACTTGTTCTGCAGGACGGTGCCGGTGGCTTCCAGGACGGCGGCCGAGACGTAGTTCTCGCTGGGGATCAGGCGCAGCGTGTCGGCCTGGAGCTGCTCCTCGGCGCCGACCAGTGCGGCCAGTTCGGGGTCGGCGGCGCTCAGCGCGGGATGCGGAAGGGACTGGGACATGCGGGGCTGTGACATGGCGTCCTCCGGGGCGGTCGATCGGTGTTGCCGGTCGTGGTCCCGGGGTGCCCAGGCGGGGCGGCACCTCGTGGTGGTTGCCGCACACCGCTTCCTCGAGGTTGCTTCCCCGTACGCCAGTCGCGGTGCGCACCGCAGAGTCTAGGACACCCCCGGGGCCCTGTCCGGCGGATCTTCGCAGGCCGGGCCGTCCGGGCGAGCGCAACAATGGAGAGGGACGCGGCAGGTCCGCGCCCCGCACGGTCTACCGAACGGAGTCACCGGTGACGTCCACGGAACGCGGCATCGCGGCCGCCGAAGCCCACAGCGCGCACAACTACCACCCGCTGCCCGTCGTCGTGGCCACCGCCGAGGGCGCCTGGATGACGGATGTGGAGGGCCGGCGCTACCTCGACATGCTCGCCGGGTACTCCGCGCTGAACTTCGGGCACGGCAACCGCCGGCTGCTCGACGCGGCCAGGGCCCAGCTGGAACGGGTCACCCTCACCTCGCGCGCCTTCCACCACGACCGGTTCGCCGACTTCTGTACGCAGTTGGCCGAGCTGTGCGGGATGGAGCTGGTGCTCCCGATGAACACCGGCGCCGAGGCGGTCGAGACGGCGGTGAAGACGGCCCGTAAGTGGGGCTACCAGGTCAAGGGCGTCCCGGACGGCCGGGCGAAGATCGTCGTCGCGGACCACAACTTCCACGGCCGGACGACCACCATCGTCTCGTTCTCCACCGACCCCGAGGCCCGCGCCGACTTCGGCCCGTACACCCCCGGCTTCGAGATCGTCCCGTACGGCGACCTGGCCGCGATGGAGTCCGCCCTCGACGACACCACGGTCGCGGTGCTGCTGGAGCCGATCCAGGGCGAGGCGGGGGTGCTGGTGCCGCCGCCGGGCTATCTGGCGGGCGTACGGGAGCTGACCCGCAGCCGGAACGTGCTGTTCATCGCCGATGAGATCCAGTCGGGGCTGGGCCGCACCGGCCGGACCTTCGCCTGTGAGCACGAGGGCGTGGTCCCCGACATGTATGTGCTGGGCAAGGCGCTGGGCGGCGGGGTGGTGCCGGTGTCGGCGGTGGTGTCCTCCCGTGAGGTGCTCGGCGTGTTCGCGCCGGGCGAGCACGGGTCGACCTTCGGCGGGAACCCGCTCGCCTGCGCGGTGGCGCTGGAGGTGCTGGCGATGCTGCGGACCGGCGAGTTCCAGCAGCAGGCCATGGAGCTCGGCGAGCATCTGCACAGCGAGCTGGGGCTGCTGGTGGGCGGCGGCGCAGTGGACGCGGTGCGCGGGCGCGGGCTGTGGGCGGGTGTGGACATCAACCCGTCACGCGGCACCGGACGGGAGATCTCCGAGCAACTGATGGAGCGCGGGGTGCTGGTCAAGGACACCCATGGCGCCACCATCCGGCTCGCGCCGCCGCTGGTGATCAGCAAGGAGGACCTGGACTGGGGCCTCGACCAGCTGCGGGGCGTACTGGGCGCGGAGGGCTAGGACCGGGGGCGGGGGCGGGGCGTCGCCCCCTCCCCCGCTCAGCGGATCACATGCGGCAGGAAGCGGGCGTACTCGTCGGTGACCGGCCCCGCCGATTCCCGGATGCCGAGCCCGGCCGGCTCGTCCTCGACGACCCAGGCGCCGAGCACCACCCGGTTGCCGTCGAAGTCCGGCAGCGGCGCCAACTCCTGGTAGCAGCAAGGGTCCTCGGACCCGCGCAGCACCGGCTCGGCGCCCGGCTCGTGCAGGGTGACCCCGGCGCCCTCCCGCCCGAGCAGCGGCTTGGCGACGTAGCCACGGGTGTGCGCCAGCTCGCGCGGTCCGTCCAGGTAGGCGGGCAGCAGATTCGGATGCCCGGGGTAGAGCTCCCACAGGACCGCCAGCAGTGCCTTGTTGGAGAGCAGCATCTTCCAGGCGGGCTCGATCCACAGGGTGGAGCCGGTACCGCCGCCGTTGTCGAGCGTGTCCAGGACGTGCGGACCGAAGTCGTCGGTGGCCAGCCACTCCCACGGGTAGAGCTTGAAGCAGGCCCGCATGAAGCGCAGCCGCTGGTCGACGAAGCGGCCGGAGAGCCGGTCCCAGCCGATGTCCTCCATCGAGATGGTGACCGTCTCCAGGCCCGCCTGCTGCGCCGTCTCCTCCAGGTAGGCGACGGTCATCAGGTCCTCGCCGAGCTCGTCGTCCGCCGAGTGCGCGAAGTGCAGCGGCGCGCCGGGCGGCAGCAGCGGGGCCTGCCGCTTCCAGGCCGCCACCAGCCGCTCGTGCAGCGAGTTCCACTGGTCGGCGCCGGGGAAGCGTTCCTCCATCCAGAACCACTGCGGACTGGCCGCCTCGACCAGCGAGGTCGGCGTATCGGCGTTGTACTCCAGCATCTTGGCCGGGCCGCTGCCGTCGTAGTGCAGATCGAACCGCCCGTAGAGGGAGGGGAGTTCCTCGCGCCGGCGCCAGGACTCGGCGACCAGGCGCGCCAGGCGTGGGTCCTCGATGCCGAGGTCGGCCAGGCGGTCGTGCTCGACGAGGTGCGCGGCCGCGGCCAGGCACATGCCGTGCAGTTCCTCGACGACGTCCTCCAGCGCCTCGACCTCGGGGAGGGTGAAGGAGTAGTACGCGCTCTCGTCCCAGTAGGGGCGCAGCGAATCGTCCGGGTAGCGGGTGAGCGGATAGATCAGGCCCTGCGCCTCGACGGTCTGCTGCCAGCCGGGGCGGGGCTCGATGGTGTGGCGTTCCATGCCGTCCGGTCCGCTCAGCCGCCGTAGGAGCCGTGCCGGCCGCCCGAGCCGGAGCAGCCGAAGCCGCCGCGGTTGACGGCCGTGGTCTTGCTGAAGGTGCCCTGGTCGGCGTACTTGCCCCCGGCGTTGTCCGGGTCGTAGTACCACTGTCCGTCGACGGGCTTCTTGCCGAGCCCGCCACCGCGGCCGGCCGTGCCGTTCCCGGTGGAGCCGGAACTGCCGCTCCCGGAGGACGAACTGCCGGCCGCCGAGCAGTTCTTGGACTCGACGATGCGGTAGCCCTTGAGGGTGTCGTAGCTGTTGCGGTCCACACAGCGCTTGTCGGGCTCGGAGCCGCAGGACGTCAATGCGGCGGCCAGGGCTCCCATGCCGCCCAGGATCACCGTGCTCGACCGCAGCCGCCGACGTGCCTTCTCTGCCATGTCCTGCCTTCCCCCGTGGAACGTCTGTTGGAGCGGGGGCCAGCGTAGACGGCCGCCGTGGGCCCGGCGCAAGGAGGTGACCTGCTCATGTCCGTCCGCCGCCCCGCACGGGCAGCGGGGCACGGCACGACGCCGGGCCGCCCACGCTGGGCGGCCCGGCGCTGGTGCGCTGTACGGGAGGAGGACGGACGGTTACACGACGGTCTGGGTGTCGGTGTCGCTGGAGCCGGTGAAGTTGGTGTCACCGCCGTAGGTCGCCGTGATGACGTAGTTGCCGGTGGTCAGCGGGGTGCTGACCGCCGCGACACCGGCGCCGTCGAGCGTGCCGGTGAGGTTGATGGTGGTCACGCCGTCGGTGACGGTGAAGCTGACCGTCCCGGTCGGGACGCCGCTGCCCGGCGCCACCGCCGAGACGAACGCGAGGATCGCGACCGTGTCGCCGGAGTTGGACGGGTCGGGGAACGAGGTGGCCGTGGTGGTCGTGGAGGCCTGGCTCACGGTCTGGGTGTCCGTGCCGCTGGAGCCGGCGAAGTTGGCGTCACCGCTGTAGGTCGCGGTGACGTTGTGGACACCGGCGTCGAGTGTGCTGGTGGTGACGGTGGCGACGCCGCCGGAGACGGTGCCGGTCAGCGTGCCGCCCCCGCCACCGCCGATGACGAAGACGACTGATCCGGTCACCGTGCCGGCGCCGGGCGAGACCGGAGCCACCGTGGCGGTGAAGGTCACCGCCTGCCCGAAGACCGACGGGTCGGGCGAGGAGGTGACCGTGGTGGTCGTCGACGCCTGGGCGACCGTCTGGGTGTCGGTGCCACTGGAGCCCGCGAAGTTGGCGTCACCGCTGTACGTCGCGGTGACGGGGAAGGTACCGGCGTTCAGCGCGCTGGTCGTGACGCTGGCCGTCCCCCCGGAGAGGGTGCCGGTCAGCGTCGGACCGCCGGTGATGACGAAGGTGACCGTGCCCGTGGGCGTACCCGTTCCCGGTGCGACCGGAGCCACCGTCGCCGTGAAGGTCACCGACTGGCCGACCACGGACGGGTCCGGCGAGGACGTGACCGTGGTCGTCGTCGACGCCTGGCCGACCGTCTGCGTGTCCGTGCCGGTGGAGGCCGTGAAGTTGGTGTCACCGCTGTAGGTCGCCGTGACGGAGTACGTGCCCACGGTCACCAGGCCGCTGGTGGACACGCTGGTCGTACCGCCGCTGAGGGTGCCGGTCAGCGTCACCGTGGTGACCCCGTCGGTGATCACGAAGTTCACCGTGCCCGTCGGCGTACCCGCACCCGGCGCCACCGGAGCCACCGTCGCCGTGAAGGTCACCGACTGACCGACCACCGACGGGTCCGGAGCCGACGAGACCGTGGTCGTCGTCGAGGCCTGGTTGACCGTCTGGGTGTCCGTACCCACCGAGCCGTTGAAGTTGGCGTCACCGCTGTAGGTCGCCGTGACGGAGTACGTGCCCACGGTCACCAGGCCGCTGGTGGACACGCTGGTCGTACCGCCGCTGAGGGTGCCGGTCAGCGTCACCGTGGTGACCCCGTCGGTGATCACGAAGTTCACCGTGCCCGTCGGCGTACCCGCACCCGGCGCCACCGGAGCCACCGTCGCCGTGAAGGTCACCGACTGACCGACCACCGACGGGTCCGGAGCCGACGAGACCGTGGTCGTCGTCGACGCCTGGTTGACCGTCTGCGTGTCCGTACCCACCGAGCCGTTGAAGTTGGCGTTACCGCTGTAGGTCGCCGTGACCGTGTACACGCCCGCGGTCACCAGGCCGCTGGTGCTGACGCTGGTCGTACCGCCGCTCAAGGTCCCGGTGAGCGTCACCGTGGTGACCCCATCGGTGATCACGAAGTTCACCGTACCGGTCGGCGTACCCGCACCCGGCGCCACCGGAGCCACCGTCGCCGTGAAGGTCACCGACTGACCGACCACCGACGGGTCCGGAGCCGACGAGACCGTGGTCGTCGTCGACGCCTGGTTGACCGTCTGCGTGTCCGTGCCGGTGGAGGCCGTGAAGTTGGTGTCACCGCTGTAGGTCGCCGTGACCGTGTACACGCCCGCGGTCACCAGGCCGCTGGTGGTCACGCTGGTGGTGCCACCGCTGAGCGTCCCGGTCAGCGTCACCGTGGTCACTCCGTCGGTGGCCACGAAGGTCACCGTGCCGGTCGGCGTACCCGCACCCGGCGCCACCGGAGCCACCGTGGCTGTGAACGTCACCGACTGACCGACCACCGACGGGTCCGGCGAGGACGTCACCGTGGTCGTCGTCGACGCCTGCCCGACCGTCTGCGTGTCCGTGCCGCTGGAGGCCGTGAAGTTGGCGTCACCGCTGTACGTCGCCGTGATCACGTACGTGCCCGCGGTCACCAGACCATTGGTGGTCACGCTGGTGGTGCCACCGCTGAGCGTCCCGGTCAGCGTCACCGTTGTGACCCCGTCCGTCGCCACGAACGTGACCGTGCCGGTCGGCGTACCCGCACCCGGCGGCACCGGAGCCACCGTCGCCGTGAAGGTCACCGACTGACCGACCACCGACGGGTCCGGAGCCGACGAGACCGTGGTGGTCGTCGAGGCCTGGTTGACCGTCTGGGTGTCGGTCCCGCTGGAGGTGGTGAAATTCGCGTCACCGCCGTACGTCGCCGTGACCGTGTGCGAGCCGACGCTCAGGCCACTCGTCGTGACACTCGCCGTGCCCCCGGACAACGTTCCGGTCAACGTCGGGCCACCGCTGATGACAAACGTGACCGTGCCGGTCGGCGTGCCCGCACCCGGCGCGACCGGAGCCACCGTCGCCGTGAACGTCACCGGCTGACCGACGACCGAGGGATCGGGCGAGGACGTGACCGTGGTGGTCGTCGACGCCTGATTCACCGTCTGCGTGTCCGTACCGACCGAACCGCTGAAGTTGCCGTCGCCGCTGTAGGTCGCCGTGACGGTGTAAGTCCCCGCGGTCACCAGCCCACTTGTGGTCACGCTGGTCGTACCGCCGCTGAGCGTGCCCGTCAGCGTCACCGTGGTGACCCCGTCCGTCGCCACGAACGTGACCGTGCCCGTCGGCGTACCCGCACCCGGCGCCACCGGGGCGACCGTCGCCGTGAAGGTCACCGGCTGACCGACGACCGAGGGATCGGGCGAGGACGTGACGGTGGTGGTCGTCGACGCCTGGTTGACCGTCTGGGTGTCCGTGCCGCTGGAGGTGGTGAAATTCGCGTCACCGCCGTACGTCGCCGTGACCGTGTGCGAGCCGACGCTCAGGCCACTCGTCGTGACACTCGCCGTGCCCCCGGACAACGTTCCGGTCAACGTCGGGCCACCGCTGATGACAAACGTGACCGTGCCGGTCGGCGTACCCGCACCCGGCGCCACCGGAGCGACCGTCGCCGTGAACGTCACCGGCTGACCGACGACCGACGGGTCCGGAGCCGACGTCACCGTGGTGGTCGTCGACGCCTGATTCACCGTCTGCGTGTCCGTACCGACCGAACCGCTGAAGTTGCCGTCGCCGCTGTAGGTCGCCGTGACCGTGTGGGTGCCGGCGCCCAGTGCGCTGGTGGTGACGCTCGTCGTGCCCCCGGCCAGGGTGCCGGTCAGCGTCGGACCACCACTGATGACGAAGGTGACCGTGCCGGTCGGGGTGCCCGCGCCCGGTGCGACCGGAGCGACCGTCGCCGTGAAGGTCACCGGCTGACCGACCACCGACGGGTCCGGCGAGGACGTGACCGTGGTGGTCGTCGCCGCCTGGTTGACCGTCTGGGTGTCGGTGTCACTGGAGCCGGTGTAGTTCGCGTCGCCGCCATAGGTCGCGGTGACGGTGTAAATCCCCGCCGTGACCAGCCCGTTGGTGCTGACAGTGGCGACGCCGGAGCCGTCGAGGGCGCCGCTGAGAGTCACGGTCGTGACCCCGTTGGTGATGACGAAGGTGACGGTTCCGGTCGGCACGCCGCCGCCGGGGAACACCGGCCCGACGAAGGCGGTGAAGTTGACCGTCTGTCCCGTCACGGACGGGTCGGGGAAGGAGGTGACCGTGGTGGTCGTCGACGCCTGGTTGACCGTCTGGGTGTCCGTACCGCTGGAACCCGTGAAGTTCGCGTCACCGCCGTACGTCGCCGTGACCGTATGCGTACCGGCCGACAGCGCACTGGTGGTGACGCTCGCCGTGCCCCCGGAAAGCGTCCCGGTCAGCGTCGGACCACCACTGATGACGAAGGTGACCGTGCCCGTCGGCGTACCCGCGCCCGGCGGAACCGGGGCCACCGTCGCCGTGAACGTCACCGGCTGACCGACCACCGACGGGTCCGGCGCCGAGGTCACCGTGGTCGTCGTGGAGGCCTGGTTGACCGTCTGGGTGTCCGTACCGCTGGAACCCGTGAAGTTCGCGTCACCGCCGTACGTCGCCGTGACCGTATGCGTACCGGCCGACAGCGCACTGGTGGTGACGCTCGCCGTGCCCCCGGAAAGCGTCCCGGTCAGCGTCGGACCACCACTGATGACGAAGGTGACCGTGCCCGTCGGCGTACCCGCGCCCGGCGGAACCGGGGCCACCGTCGCCGTGAACGTCACCGGCTGACCGACCACCGACGGGTCCGGCGCCGAGGTCACCGTGGTCGTCGTGGAGGCCTTGTTGACGGTCTGGGTGTCGGTGCCGCTGGAGCCGTTGAAATTGCCGTCGCCGCCGTAGGTCGCGGTGACCGTGTGCGTCCCGGGCGACAGCGCACTGGTGGTGACGCTCGCCGTGCCCCCGGAGAGCGTGCCGGTCAGCGTCGGACCACCACTGATGACGAAGGTGACCGTGCCCGTCGGCGTACCCGCGCCCGGCGGAACCGGGGCCACCGTCGCCGTGAACGTCACCGGCTGACCGACCACCGACGGGTCCGGCGCCGAGGTCACCGTGGTCGTCGTGGAGGCCTTGTTGACGGTCTGGGTGTCCGTACCGCTGGAGCCGTTGAAATTGCCGTCGCCGCCGTACGTCGCCGTGACCGTATGCGTACCGGCCGACAGCGCACTGGTGGTGACGCTCGCCGTGCCCCCGGAAAGCGTCCCGGTCAGCGTCGGACCACCACTGATGACGAAGGTGACCGTGCCCGTCGGCGTACCCGCGCCCGGCGGAACCGGGGCCACCGTCGCCGTGAACGTCACCGGCTGACCGACCACCGACGGGTCCGGCGCCGAGGTCACCGTGGTCGTCGTGGAGGCCTTGTTGACGGTCTGGGTGTCGGTGCCGCTGGAGCCGTTGAAATTGCCGTCGCCGCCGTAGGTCGCGGTGACCGTGTGCGTCCCGGGCGACAGCGCACTGGTGGTGACGCTCGCCGTGCCCCCGGAGAGCGTGCCGGTCAGCGTCGGACCACCACTGATGACGAAGGTGACCGTGCCCGTCGGCGTACCCGCGCCCGGCGGAACCGGGGCCACCGTCGCCGTGAACGTCACCGGCTGACCGACCACCGACGGGTCCGGCGCCGAGGTCACCGTGGTCGTCGTGGAGGCCTTGTTGACGGTCTGGGTGTCGGTGCCGCTCGACCCGGCGAAGGTGCCGCTGCCGCTGTAGGTCGCCGTGACGGTGTGGGAGCCCACACTGAGGCTGCTGGTGGAGACGCTCGCCGTGCCGCCGGAGAGCGGGGCCGTCAGCGTGGGGCCGCCGGAGATCACGAAGGTCACCGTGCCGGTCGGGGTGCCCGAACCGGGCGGGACGGGCGCGACCGTCGCCGTGAAGGTCACGGACTGCCCGAAGACCGACGGGTCGGGGGACGAGGTGACGGTGGTGGTGGTCGGCAGCAGGGACGCCGTCACGGTCTGGGTGTCGGTGCCGGAGGACGGATTGAACTGCGCATTGCCGTTGTAGGTGGCGGTGATGGAGTGCGTGCCGACGCTGAGACTGCTGGTGGTGACGGTCGCCGTGCCGCCCGAGAGCGTGCCCGTCAGGGTGCCGCCCCCGCCACCGCCGATGACGAAGGTGACCGTGCCGGTCGGCGTACCCGCACCCGGCGCGACCGGCGCGACGGTGGCGGTGATGGACACCGGCTGCCCGAAGGTCGACGGGTCCGGCGACGAGGTGACGGTCGTGGTCGTCGACGCCTTGACCACCGTCACGGAGGTCAGGCCGCTCGACGGCGAGAAGAGCGCACTGCCGTTGTACGTCGCGGTGATGGTGTGAAAGCCGACGCTGATGCCGCTGACGGTGACGGTCGCCGTGCCGCCCACGAGTGTGCCCGTCACGGTGGGCCCGCCGGTGACGACGAAGGTGACGGTGCCAGTGGGTGTACCCAACCCCAGCGGGATGACTGTGGCGGTCAGAGTGACCGGTTGGCCGAAGACTGCTGGATTGGGTGAAGCGGACGCCAAGGTGAAGGTGGGTGCCATGGAATGGCCCTCCGAAAGATGGAATGGTGGCGGGCCGTTCAGCTCCCCGTAGCGCATGACGTTCTGCGGGAAGTGGGCATCATCCTGGGGAGCAAGCTCGGCAGCAACAGGCGACGGCGATTCGCGTCTGCATACCGGAGCCCTCCGCCAGGTGGGCAACCCGCCGATCGATAGCATCAGTAGGCGCGCAGATCGTGCCGCCGCGCCATAGCCGCTTCGCGCATTTACCCTGAATGGCGCAGCGTGCAGCGGCTCGCACGGCGCCGCGCGGCGCGCGCTGCGGGGCGCGGACGTGACGGGCGTCGGCACTGGTGATCCGCGGTCGGTACGGGGCGTCACCGCAAGCCGTCGGACCACTACCGTCAACGACGTTGCACCACCGCGCAGTTGAGTGCGTCGCGCGCGCCGGGGAATTTCCCCGACATTTCAACTCGGTGTGCCACGAGGGGTGGCCGACTTCAACTTGCTTATCTTGTGGGTCGGTTGAGGTGAGTCGAGGTGCCTGCCCCCGGGGCTTGTTCAATGGCCGCCGCCGGGGCGGCCCGCCGGACGACGGAGGAGACCGACCATGACCGAGCGCGACCGGGTGCCGGGACGGCTACCCGAAGACCTGACGCTGCGGCGCCCCGGCCCGGCCGACCACGCACGGCTCCAGGTGGCCCTGGCCGAGTGGTGGGGCGGTCTGGGTGGTGCGGCGGGCGCACGGCAACGGCAGTTGCTCGTACCGCGCCTGTTCCTGCAGCACTTCGCCGACACCAGCTTCCTCGTCGAGCGCCCCGACGGGACCCTGCACGCCTTTCTGATCGGTTTCCTCTCCCAGACGGAACCCGAGGCCGCCTATATCCACTTCGTGGGCGTGTGCCCGGAGGGCCGACGGGACGGCGTCGGCAGCGCCCTCTACGACCGCTTCTTCGCCACGGTCCGCGCGGCCGGCCGCAGCCGGGTCCGCTGCATCACCAGCCCCAACAACCGCAACTCCATCGCGTACCACGCCCGCATGGGCTTCCGGCTGGAGCCGGGAGACCGGATCGACGACGAGGGCGTGCCGGTGCACACGGATTACGACGGGCCGGGGCTCGACCGGGTGTCGTTCGTACGGGAATGGTGAACCGGGCCCCGCAGGGGCGCCCCGCCCGCTCCCCGTCCACTGCTCCCCGCCCCTTCCACCGACCGCTCCCCGCCTACTCCGGCGCATGCTCCCCCGCCTGCTCCCCGGGCAGGAGCGCCCTGAGCAGGGCGTCCAGGGCGCCGGTGAAGGAGTGGTCGGGCGGAGTGCCGTAGGCCACCACCAGTGCGTCGCGGGAGGCCGGCGGGGCGCTCGGGTCGTGGAAACGGCTCAGGCTCTCCAGGGCGAGTCCCTGCCGGCGGGCGGCCTGGAGGACGGACCGTTCGGTGCCGGGCGGGAGTTCCAGTACGGCGTGCAGGCCGGCGGCGATGCCGGAGACCCGGACCTGGGGTGCGCGTTCGGCCAGCGCGGCCACCAGTTGATCGCGGCGGCGTCGGTAGCGCAGCCGCATCCCGCGCAGATGGCGGTCGTAGGCGCCCGAGGACAGGAACTCGGCGAGGGTGAGCTGGTCCAGCGCCCCGGACTGCCATTCGCCGGTGCTCTTGAGGGCGAGCACCTGATCGACCAGACGGTCCGGCAGCACCATCCACGCCAGCCGCAGCGCGGGGGCGAGGCTCTTGCTCGCGGTGCCCAGGTAGACGACGTGTTCGGAGTCCAGCCCCTGGAGGGCACCGACCGGCTGGCGGTCGTAGCGGAACTCGCCGTCGTAGTCGTCCTCCAGGATGAACCCCCCGGTGGCGCGCGCCCAGTTCACCGCGGCGGCCCGGCGGTCGGGGTGCAGCGGTACGCCGGTGGGGAACTGGTGGGCGGGGGTCAGGAGGGCCGCGCGCACGTCGTCGAGGGCGGTCAGCTCCTCGGTGCGCGCGCCCCGTTCGTCGACCTGGAGCGGGACGGTGCGCAGGCCCGCGCGGGTGATGACGTCGCGGTGGAAGTCGAGGCCGTACGACTCGACGGCCACCCGTCCGGTGCCCAGGGCGCGGCTGAGCAGGGCCAGCCCCTGCATGAAGCCGGCGCAGACGACGATCCGGTCGGGGTCGGCGCGGACGCCACGGGCGCGGGCGAGGTAGTCGGCGAGGACGGTACGCAGTTCGGTCCGGCCGCGGGAGGGGTTGTAGCCGAAGGCCTCGCTGGGGGCGGCGGTCAGCGCACGGCGGGCGGCGGCGAGCCAGGCGGTGCGGGGGAAAGCGGAGACGTCGGGGGTGCCGGGGGTGAGGTCGAAGCGCGGCCGGTCGGCGCGGTCGGCCGGGCCGGGTGCCCGCCGGGCGGCGGGTGTGGCTCGTGGCAGGACCCTGCCCCGGACGCCCTCCGGGAGCTGCCCCCAGGCGACGTGGGTGCCGGAGCCCTGGCGGGCGCTGAGCCAGCCCTCGGCGACCAGCTCGGCGTAGGCATCGGCGACCGTATTGCGGGCGATGCCGAGGTCCGCGGCGAGCGAGCGGGAGGACGGCAGACGGGTGCCGGGGGCCAGGCGCCCGGACCGTACGGCCTCCCGCAGCGCCCGCAGCAGCGCGGCGCGCAGGCCGCCGGGGCCGGTGAGATCCAGATGCAGATCACGGCCGAAAGTGGCCCAGGAATCCTCCATGGAAGTGGACCATACTCCTGCGCCATTGCCGTCGTAGCGTCGTAGACATGACCACTCAGACATCACAGACGACGCATACGACGCAGACACCACCGGCGGCCCCGACGGCTCAGGCGACTCAGGCGACGGCGTCCGAGGCCGCGGCCCCAGGACCGGCGCACCGGCACGGCCCCCGCCTGCACTGGGCGAAGCTCGCGCCGGAGGTCTACAAGGCCATGATGGCGCTGGATGCGGCGGCGAGGAAGGGACTCGACCCGACGCTGGTCGAGCTGGTGAAGATCCGGGCCTCGCAGCTCAACCACTGTGCGTTCTGCATCGATATGCACATCAAGGACGCCCGTGCGGCCGGCGAGACCGAGCAGCGGGTCTACCTCCTCAATGCCTGGGAGGAGGCCACCGACTTCTACTCCCCCAAGGAGCAGGCCGCCCTCGCCCTCACCGAAGCCGTCACCCTGCTCACCGAGGGCTTCGTGCCCGACGCCGTCTACGACCGCGCCACCGCGCACTTCGGCCAGGCCGAACTGGCCCAGCTGATCGCGCTGATCACCGCCATCAACGCCTGGAACCGCTTCGGCGTGTCCACCCGCATGGCCCCGGGCCGGGCATGACCGCCACGGACCGCGCCCCGGACGGCACCCCGGCCGCCGCCGCACTGCGCGCCCTGCACCACGGGCCCCGTCTGCCCCTGGTCCTTCCCGGCCCATGGGACGCGGCCAGCGCCCGGGTGTTCGCCGACGCCGGCTTCCCGGCGCTCGCCACCCCCAGCGCGGGCATCGCGGCCTCCCTCGGATACGAGGACGGGCGGACGCCTGCCGACGAGATGTTCGCGGCCGTCGCCCGCATCGTGCGGTCCGTGGACATCCCGGTCTCGGCGGATGTGGAGGCCGGATACGGGCTGTCCGCAAAGGAGTTGGTGGGCCGCCTCGCCGACACCGGGGCGGTGGGCTGCAACCTGGAGGACACCGACCCGGCCACCGGCGCCCTGCGGGACCCGCAGGAACAGGCCGACTGGCTGGCACAGGTACGGGCCGAAGCAGGCGACGCGCTGGTGATCAACGCCAGGATCGACACGTTCCTGCACGCCGGCCGGTACCCGGATGCCCAGAAGGCCCAGGACGCGGAAGAGACGGTCCGGCGCGGCCGGCTGTACGCGGCGGCGGGCGCCGACTGCGTCTACCCGATCCTCGCCCCGCCATCGCTGCTGGCCGACCTGGCCGCCCGCATCGGCCTCCCCCTCAATGCCGTGGTGACCCCGGACGGCCCCACGCCCCGCGAACTCGGCGCCCTCGGCGCGGCCCGGATCACCTTCGGTCCCGGCCTCCAGCACCGCGCGATGGCAGCAGTGACGGGGATGGCGGAACGGCTGCGCGAGGAGCTGGGGGCGGGGACGGGCTGAGAGCCGATGCCCGCCGCCCCTATCGCCCGTCGGTCCCCGGGACCTTCCCCGTGCTGAGGGCGATCCGGTTCCACGTGTTGATCGTGCAGATCAGCGCCAGCAGCCGGGCCAGCTCCGCCTCCTCGAAGTGGCGGGCGGCACGCTCGTAGACCTCGTCCGGCACACCGCCCTGAGCGACCAGTGTCACGGCTTCGGTGAGCGCCAGCGCCGCCCGCTCCTTCGCGGTGAAGAAGTGCGTCGCCTCCTCCCAGACCGCCACCATGTGCAGCCGCTCCTCGCTCTCCCCCGCCTTACGGGCGTCGGAGGTGTGCATATGGAGGCAGTACGCGCACTTGTTGAGCTGCGAGGAACGGATCTGGACCAGCTCGACCAGGGCCGGGTCCAGGCCCTCGCGCGCCGCGGCGTCGAAGCCGATCAACGCCTTGAAGGCCTTCGGGACCGCCTGGGCGAAGTCGACCCGGGGCCGGCGGGCCTCCGCCCCGTCATTGCCGTGCTGTTGCCGTGTCATGCCCTGCTGCTGATGCTTCATGTCCTGCGGTTGCTGTGTCATGCCTTGAATCTAGAAGCACGGGCGACCGGCTGTAGGGTGCATTCCCATGCCGGAATCATGGGTCAATCTCGCCGAGAGCCTGGGCGCCGATCTGCATCTGGAGCTGACCGGCCCCGGCAGCCGCCGCGCCGTCCTCATCCGGGCGCTGCGGGACGCCGTACGGTCCGGGCGCCTGGCCCCCGGCACCCGCCTGCCGCCCTACCGCTCGCTCGCCGCGGACCTCGGCATCGCCCGTAACACGGTCGCCGATGCCTACGCCGAACTGGTCGCCGAGGGCTGGCTCAGCGCCCGCCAGGGCTCCGGCACCCACGTCGCCCGGGGGCACCTCCCGGACGGCGACCGGGGGAGTACGGAGCCCCCGACGCCCGCCCGCGCCCCGGCCCACCGCGTCCCGGCGAGCCGCCCCACCCACAATCTCCTCCAGGGCCAGCCGAACGCCGCCTCGTTCCCGCGCACGGCCTGGCTCGCCGCCGCCCGCCGCGCGCTGACCGCCGCGCCCCACGACGCGTTCGGCCCCGGCGACCCCCGCGGCCGCCCCGAACTGCGCCGCGCCCTCGCCGACTACCTGGCCCGCACCCGCGGCGTCCGCACCGACCCCGAGCGCATCGTCATCTGCTCCGGCTTCGCCCATGCCCTGCGTCTGCTGCTGCCCGCCGTCCTCCCCGGCCCCCTCGCCGTCGAGGGCTACGGCCTCCCCTTCCACCGCCGCCTCCTGGCCACGGCGGGCATCTCCACCCACCCCCTCGAACTCGACGAACGCGGCGCCGATACCGAGCAGTTGACGCACCTCGACGGCATCGGCGCGGCCCTCCTCACCCCCGCCCACCAGTTCCCCACCGGCGTCCCGCTGCACCCCGACCGCCGCGCCGCCGCCGTCAACTGGGCGCGCGCCACCGGGAGCTACCTCCTGGAGGACGACTACGACGGCGAGTTCCGCTACGACCGCAAGCCGGTCGGCGCCCTCCAGGGCCTCGATCCGGAGCGCGTCCTCTACCTCGGCTCGGTCAGCAAGAGCCTGTCCCCCGCGGTGCGCCTGGGCTGGATGGTGCTCCCGGCCGGCCTCGTCGACGCCGTACTGGAGGCCAAGGGGGAGCGCGAGGCCTGGGCGGGCGTCACCGATCAGCTCACCCTCGCGGAGTTCCTCACCCACGGCGCGTACGACCGGCACATCCGCCGGATGCGCCAGCGCTACCGCAGACGCCGCGACCAGCTGATCGACGCGGTGACCACGCACGCCCCGCACCTCACCGTCACCGGCATCTCCGCCGGCCTGCACGCCGTCCTCCAACTCCCGGACGGCACCGCCGCGTCGGACGAACACACGGCCCTGCGCGCCGCCCGCTGGCAGGGCCTGGCCCTGGACGGCCTCTCGGACTACCGGCACCCCGCCACCACCACACCGCCCCGCCACGGCCTGGTCGTCGGCTACGCGACACCCACCGACAGCGCCTACTCCGGCGCCCTGGAGGCGCTGTGCCGCGCGCTGCCACCGCACGCGTCGGCATGAGCACCCAGGGGCGCAGGCACGCGAATGGCCGGTGGCCCCAAGGCCCCGGCCATCCGGCATACAGAGCAGGGCGAGTCCCGCCCGCCCTCAGCGTCCGGCGGTAACTCCCGCCCTCGCCCTACTGGTTCGCGAACTTCTGGCTGATGTTCTGGAAGATCCGCTGGGCCTCCGGGCCCAGGTGCGGGCCGGCCAGCCAGGTGTGGGCGTTGGAGCTGATCGAGGTGTTGGACACCAGCGTCAGCTTGCCGCCGTGGTTGACGAACCAGCCGCCGCCGGAGGTGCCGCCGGTCATGTTGCAGCCGATGCGGTTCATGGCGGGGGTGCCCTGCTGCATGACGAGGCGGCCGGGGCGGGCCGGGCAGTTCATCATGCGCGCACCGTCGAACGGCGGCGCCGCCGGATACCCGAAGGCGTCCAGCGAGGCGATGCGGTCGGCGGAGGGGGTGTCGAACGCGACCCGGGCGGCGGCGCCCACGGTCTCCTGGAGGGACTTGCCGCTGCCGTTCTCCGGCTTGACGTGCAGCACCGCGAAGTCGTAGGCGGAGCCGCCGTTTCCGGTGTCCTCGCTGCCCATGTTGATCCACTCACCGGACGTGGTGATCCAGTCGGCCCAGAACCGGCCGTACGGGGTGACCTGCTGGGAGGAACTGCCGCTGACCTGGTTCATCGCCACGCCGTTGTCGTTGTAGGACGGCACGAAGACGATGTTGCGCATCCAGCCGCCCCGCTTGCCGGAGTGCACACAGTGTCCCGCGGTCCACACGAGGTTGGACTTGCCCGGGTGCGCGGGGTCCTCGACGATCGTGCCGGAGCAGACCATCGGGCCCTTCGGGCTGTCGAAGAAGATCTTCCCGACCGGTGCCATGTGCTGGTGGTACGGGCGGGCGACCTGCTCGGCGGTGACCGGTCGCGGCTCGGGGTCCGTGGCGTCGAACTCGCTGCCCGCGCCGGTGGCCTGCACCCCGATCTCCGGGGAGTTCTTCGCCTTGGCCAGCCGGTCCGTCTTCCAGTGGTCCTTGATGACGGGATTGGCGAAATCCGAAGCCTTGCGGGCCCAATCGTCCCAGTTCTGCCAGCCGCCGTCCTTCCACTTCTTCAGATCGTCCAGGCTGGTCGGCATGCCCTTGGGGATCTGCAGGCCCCCGCCGCCCTGGTCCTTCTGGCCGGCGGCATCCGAAGCGGCGGCCTTGTCGTCACTGGGGCCGCAGGCGGTGACGGTGCCGGCGAGCAGCGCGACCAGTGCCGCGGCCGCGGCGGTGGAACGGCGGATGGATGGCATCGAGCGGAGTCCCCCTGATCCGTGGCGGCGCCGGGCGTGCGGCCCGCCGAAATTGTCATGTCCCTCATCGGGCTGCGCCCTACTATGCCGTGACGTCACACCCCCCGGGCAACCAGGTCCCGGCGCCCCCACGGACAGAACGGGACGTACCCGATGCCGCGTTCGCCGCTCGCTTTCCGGACGGAGCGGCTCCTGCTCCGCCGGTTCACCCCGGACGACGCCGAGCCGCTCGTCGCGCTGCACGGCGACCCCGACGTCATGCGCCTCATCGACACCGGACGACCGGTACCGCGGACGGACGTCCTGCAACGGACCCTGCCGGAATTCCTCACGGAGCCCGGTCACCACCCCGAGGACCCCGTCACCGGGCTCGGCGTCTGGGCCGCGGAGGCACCGGCCACCGACGCATTCATCGGCTGGTTCGCCCTCCGCCCGACCACCCCGGGACGCCCCGACGAGGCCACGAACACGGCGACGTGGAGTACGCCGTCACCCGCGAGGAGTGGGCAGCGGCCCGCTGACGCCCTGCGTCAAGAAGCGCTCTGAGACCATGTCAATTGACTCCTTGCATGAAAGCAGAAAGTCCGCTGCCCCGGTGTGGCACACCGGGGCAGCGGACTCTTCTCGGCACAACGTCGGCGGGACGACTTCCCGCCGGGCGGAGGCCGGTCAGCGGTTGAAGATGGGCATGATGGCCTTGCTGTCGTCGCACCACACCTCGTGGTACCCGTTCGCCTGGGCCACCGGGAGTTCCTTCGCTTCGCACTCCGCCTTCGAGGGGTACTTCTCGGCACCGATGGGGACCCAGCCGTCGCCGGGGGGCGGGGCGGCGGAGGCGGTGGTGGCGGTCAGGGGAATGGCTACCGCTGCGGCACCGACCGCGAGGCCGACACCGATACGAGTACGCCAGGACTTCATGGTGATCTCCTTTGTTGTCTTCACCTTCTGAGCTGGTCGGGCTCAGAAGGTGCTCGGCTCGTGTCCGCGGCAGTGCCGAGGTGGTCAGCCGATGGGGTTGACGAAGGTGCCCGGGTGGGTGGCGCTGCGCTGGTCGACGAGCGTGCCCCAGGGCCACTTGATGGTGATCGACTTGGTCTCGTTGGGCGGCGTGACGTCCGCGAAGGCGGGCTGGTAGAAGCCCTCTTCTTCCTTGGTCATGGCGACGTTGATCGTGAAGTCGGTGCTGTCGCCGGGCTCGAGGGTGATCGAGCCGTGCTTGGCCGACGAGCGGGCCAGCGACCAGCGCTCGCCGCCGTTCTCGGACTTCAGGTCCACACCCGCGAAGCCACCGATCTTGCACGCGCGGCTGCCCTTGTTGGTCAGCACGACGCTGGTGGTCGTCGCCCCCTCCGCGTCCGGGTCCGGGGTCGCGTCGCCGCCCGTGGCGAACACCGCCTTCAGGCCGGAGGTGTGGCACCGCTCGACACCCGAACCCGCCCCGCCACCTCCGTTGGCCTGCGCCTTGCCCCCCTGCTGGCCCGCAGCGCCCCCCTTGGTACCGGCCTTGCTGTCGGCCTTGGCACCGGAGTCCGTCTTGGCGCCGGAGCCCTGCGCTCCGGCGGAGGAACCCGCGCCACCGGCCTCCGCGGAGCCCGCGCCGCCGGCCTCGGCGGACGTGCCCGTGTCCGCGCGGCCCGCGGGCTTCGAGCCGGCGGCGTCCGAGCCGGAGCAGGCCGTCAGGGACAGCGCGGCTGCTGCGGTCAGGGCCGCGGCGGCAACGCGCAGGGTGCGGCGACGAGCGGTGCGGACAGCGGTGTTGGAGCTCATTTCGGGTCCCCCGGGGGCAGTGGGTGTCGTTGTTTCCTCGGTACGTCACCTACTTTGCTCGGGGCCGCTATCGCCAGGCTGCCGCTCCGCTAACATCCGGCTAACACGGCTGTGAGCAGGGGAAAGACGCCGGGGAGAGCCTGAAGAAGCAGGCCGCTGACGCTAGTTGGGAAACACCCGTAGGCCCTGCGGCGCGCCCGTCCTACTGCCGCGCCATCCTGGGGTCCCGGTGCACGGGAGGGTGCGGGCGGCCGGCCGGGCCGTAGCGGTACTCCTGGAGCTGTTCGGCCGTCGGATACCACTGCTTGTCGCAACGGCAGCACCACCAGCGCCAGTTGTCCCAGTCGGTGTTGGTGTGCGTGGTGTCCTTCCACAGCCAGTCGTCGCAGTCGGGCGTGGGGCAGGTCGGCGGCAGCGGCATGACGGACCTTTCGTCGGTGGCGGCTGCCCAGCCTTGTGCGCCCGCCACCGCGCCGTGCGGCAGTTCACCCCCGGCCACCCGAACGGGTCGCCCGCCACCCGAACGGACCTCCCTCCGCCCGAGCGGGCCAGGGCCCGGCACGGGACGGGACGGGACGGCAGGAGGACGGCACAGGAACGGCACACCACCACGAAAACGGCCGCGGGCCGCCGCACGTCCTGTGCGACTGCCCGCGACCGTTCGCGAGTCCGCGGTGCCCCGCGGTGTCCCGTGTTCTGTTGTGTGGACGGCTACTTCTTGGGCAGCCACTTCTTCCAGACGTCCGGGTGCTTGTCCACCCAGCGCTTGGCCGCCTCGTCGGCGGACAGGCCGCCCGAGGCGATCGACTCGGAGACCTCGTTCTGGTCGTCCTTGGTCCACTTGAAGTTCTTCAGGAAGGCCGCGGCGCTGCCGCCCTTCTTGGCGAACTCCGTGTTGAAGAACTTCTGCAGCGGGGTCGTCGGGTAGGCGCAGTCGATGGACTTGGGGTCCTTGGCGCCCTTGGCCGCGCAGGCGTCGGTGTACTTGGGCAGCTTGACTTCCTTCATCGGCACCTGGTTGAAGAGCCACTGCGGCTCGTACCAGTACGTCAGGAAGGGCTTCTTCTGCTTGGCGAACTGCTGGATCTGGGTGATCTGGGCCGCCTCGGAGCCCGCGAAGACCACCTCGTAATCCAGCCCGAGGTTCTTCACCAGCGCCTTGTCGTTGGTGACGTAGGACGGCGAACCGTCCATCAGCTGACCCTTGTTGCCGCTCTCCGACGTACGGAGCTGCTTGGCGAACTTGTTGAGGTTCTTCCAGTTGGTGACCTCGGGGTGCTTGTCGGCCCAGTACTTGGGGACGAACCAGCCGATGTGACCGGTGACGCCGTTGCCGCCGCCCGCGGTGATCGTCTTCTTGTCCTTGACGTACCGCTTCTCCTGGTCGGGGTGGCCCCAGTCCTCCAGGATCGCGTCGACCCGGCCCTGGCTGAGGGCGTCCCAGGCGGGGATCTCGTCCACCTGGACGGTGTCGACGTGGTAGCCCATCTTGTGTTCGAGCAGGTACTTGGCGACCGCGACATTGGACTGGGCGCCGACCCAGGTCTGCACCGAGAGGGTGACCGACTTGGAGCCCTTGGCCGCCGCGAACGGCGAGGCCTGCTTGGTCATGTCGGCCTTGCCGCAGGAGGACAAGGAGAGGGAGAGGACCGCCGCGCCGGCCAGCGCGGCCGTCCCGATGATCATGGTGCGCTTACGGGACATGGTCAGGCTCCCTTCCCCGTCGTGCGGCGTTCCGTGGGCTGGGTGACCCGGTCGAGCATCAGGCCCAGGCACACGATGGCGACACCCGCGACCAGGCCGAGGCCCAGGTCTCCGGTGGCGAGGCCGGTGACGACGTCGTAGCCGAGGGCACCGCCGCCGACCAGGCCGCCGATGATGACGACGGCGAGGACGAGGACCACGCCCTGGTTGACGGCCAGCAGCAGCGCCGGCCGGGCGAGCGGAAGCTGGACCTGGCGGAGGATCTGCCAGCGGGTGGCACCGAGGGACTGGGCGGACTCCATGGCCGCGGAGTCCACCTGGCGCAGGCCCTGGGTGGTGATGCGGATGACGGCGGGGAGTGCGTAGACGACCGCCGCGGCGGCGGCCGGGGCGCGGCCCACCGCGAACAGCGCGACCACCGGGATGAGGTAGACGAACTGCGGCATGGTCTGCATGACGTCCAGCACGGGGCGCAGGATCGACTCCAGGCGCTTGCTGCCGGCCGCGAGGATGCCGACGCCGAAGCCCAGCACCAACGTCACCACCAGCGCGGCGATCACCTGGGAGAGGGTGTTCATCGACGGCTTCCACACGCCCAGCACACCGATGGCGGCCATCGCGAGGACGGCGGTCAGGGCGGTGCGCCAGGTGCCGATGAGCCAGGCCAGCGCGGCGACGATGAGCAGCGTGCCGTACCAGGGCAGCGCCGTCAGGCCGTCGCGCAGCGGGTTGAGCACCCAGTCGGTGAAGTGCGCGGCCCAGTCGGCGGTGCCGCCGATGACCGGGACGCCGGAGTAGAGGTGGTCGACCATCCACTCCTTGAAGTCGTTGACCGGGCGGGCGACGTCCACGGCCCAGGCACCCGGCCAGACCAGGGAGCCGGTGAGCCGGCCGACGAGGGCGAGGGCGGCGGTGACCACCGCGACGCCCGCCCAGGCCTGCCAGCCGCGCAGCCACTTCGGACCGGTGGCCGCGGTGTCGGTGCCGAGGCGCTCACCGGCCGCGGCCGTGGTGCGGTCCATGACGATGGCCAGCAGCACGATCGGGATGGCGGCGGCGAGCGCGGCACCGACGTCGACCGAGGCGAGCGCCTGGTAGACGCGGTCACCGAGACCGGCCGCACCGATCATCGAGGCGATCACGACCATGCCCAGCGCCATCATGATCGACTGGTTGACGCCGAGGAGGAGTTCCTTACGGGCCAGCGGCAGCCGGGCGGTCAGCAGCCGCTGCCGTCCGGTGGCGCCGAGCGAGGAGACCGCCTCCAGGACGCCGGGGTCGGCACCGCGCAGACCGAGCGCGGTCAGCCGGGCCATCGGCGGAGCCGCGTAGATGACGGTGGCCAGCAGCGCGGCGGGGACGCCGATGCCGAAGACCAGCACGACGGGCAGGAGATAGGCGAAGGCCGGGAGCACCTGCATGGTGTCCAGGACCGGGCGCAGGATGCGGAACAGCCGCTCGGACAGGCCGCCGGCCAGGCCCAGCAGGGCACCGACGACGACCGAGAAGACCACCGCCACGACCATCAGGGCGAGGGTCTGCATGGTCGGGACCCACATCCCCAGCAGGCCGCTGGCCAGGAAGGAGATCAGCGCGGTGGCGGCGATACGGACACCGGCGACGCGCCAGGCGATCAGCGTGATACCGGCGGTCACACCGGTCCAGCCGAGCGCGAGCAGCAGCATGTAGACGGCGCGTACCGAGATCACCACGGCGTTGCTGAGGTGACCGAGGAAGTAGACGAACAGCCAGTGGCTGTCGCGGTTGTCGATGATCCAGTCGCTGGTCTTGCCGAGCGGGCCGGAGACGTCGACGGTCAGCGAGGACGGCCAGGCGGCGCCGTACTTGGCGGCCAGCAGCGGGACGAGGACCGCCGCGGCGAGCACGAGCAGCAGGAGCTTGCTCAGGTTGGGGAACTGCCGCACCGCCCGCAGGGGGCCGGGCCGTACGGCATCGCTCAGCGGGCGCGTCGCGAGGGGAGGCGTGGAGGTGCTCATGCCCGCCCCCTCTTCACCGTGCCCGTGGGCATGTTCAGGGCGGCGCAGCGCTGGGCCTCGCGCCAGTGGCGCAGGAGGGTGGCGCGCAGCCGGGCCCGCGGCGTGGCCGCGGGAGCTCTGGAACCGACGGCGCGCACGACGCCGCGGTGGGTGGTGGCGGCGTACATCAGGCAGCCACCTCGCCGTGCTGCGGGCTGTCGAGCCGGGCGACCACATTCAGCAGGCAGGCGTGGTCGACGATGCCCAGGCAGCGCGTGCCGTCGACGACCCGGGCGGCGCCGCCGGAGCGGACGACCGCCTCGATGGCGTCGGATATCAGGGTGTCGGGGCTCAGCGCGGGGCCCTCGTCGGCCTCGCCGTCCTCCGCCGGACGCATCGCGCGACGCACGGTCAGCACCTGCTCGCGGGGGACGTCGCGGACGAAGTCGCGGACGTAGTCGTCGGCCGGGGAGCCGACGATCTCCTCGGGGGTGCCGAGCTGGACGATCTCGCCGTCGCGCATCAGGGCGATCCGGTCGCCCAGGCGCAGCGCCTCGCTCAGGTCGTGGGTGATGAAGACCATCGTCCGGCCCTCCTCGCGGTGCAGGCGGATGACTTCTTCCTGCATGTCGCGGCGGATGAGCGGGTCGAGCGCGCTGAAGGGCTCGTCGAAGAGCAGGACCTCGGGGTCGACGGCGAGCGCACGGGCCAGGCCGACGCGCTGCTGCTGGCCGCCGGAGAGCTGGCCGGGGCGGCGCTTCTCCATCCCGGCCAGGCCGACCTTGTCGACCATCTCGTTGGCCTTCGCGCGGCGCTCCGTCTTACCCATGCCCTGGATCTCCAGGCCGTAGGCGACGTTGTCGACGACGGTGCGGTGCGGCAGCAGGCCGAAGTGCTGGAAGACCATGGCGGCGCGGCGGCGGCGCAGTTCGCGCAGCGTGGTGCGGTCCATGGCGCGGACGTCCTCGCCGTCCATCTCCAGCTCACCGCTGGTCGGCTCGATCAGCCGGGTCAGACACCGTACGAGGGTGGACTTGCCGGAGCCGGACAGGCCCATGACGACGAAGACCTCGCCCTTGTGGACGTCGAAGGAGACGTCGCGGACGGCGGCCACACAGCCGGTCTGCTCGCGCAGCTCCTGGACGTTCAGCTTGGCGACCGAGGTGTCCTCGGGTATGCGCTCGGCTTTGGGGCCGAAGACCTTCCAGAGGTTGCGGACGGAGAAGACGACCTCGCGGCCGTCCGCTTCGGAAGCGGACTCGGGCGTGCGGGCGTTGGGTATCTCGGATGCGCCGGCGGCGGTGGTAGCCATCACGCATCACCTCCTTGGGTCGGAGCCTTGTGGAGCAGTTCGGCGCACTTCTCCCCCACCATGAGCACGCCCAGCATCGGGTTGACGGCGGGCATCGTCGGGAAGACGGAGGCGTCGGCGATACGGATGCCGGCCAGGCCGCGGATCTTCAGCTCGGGGTCGACGACGGCGAGCCGGTCGTCGGCGGCGCCCATCTTGCAGGTGCCGGCCGGGTGGTAGACGGTGTGGGCCGCCTTGCGGACCAGCTCGCTGATCTCCGCGTCGTCGGTGACGTCCGGGCCGGGGAAGACCTCGCGCTTGAGCCACTTCTTGAACGGCTCGGCCTGGGCGACCTTGCGGGCCAGCTTGATGCCGTCGACGAGCGTCTTGCCGTCGTAGTCGTCCTCGTCCTCGAAGTACTTGAAGTCGAGGGCGGGCTTGACCTCGGGGTCGGCGGAGGTGAGGTAGAGCCGTCCGCGGGAGCGGGACTTGGGGATGTTCGGCGTCATCGACACCCCGTGCTCGGGGCGCTCGTAGCCCAGTCGCTCGGGGTTGTCGGTGAACGGGATCTGGTAGAAGTGGAACATCAGGTCGGGGCCCTTGTGCTCCGGGTCCCGCTTGACGAAGAGGCCCGCATCGGAGTCCATCGCGGAGTTGCCCGGGATCGGTCCGTCGGTCTCCCAGACGATCACCGACTCGGGGTGGTCGATGAGGTTCTCACCGACACCCGGCAGGTCGAGCACGCAGGGCAGACCCAGCGCTTCCAGGTCCTTCCGCGGTCCGATGCCGGAGTGCATCAGCAGCCGCGGGGTGTCCACGGCGCCGGCGCACACCAGCACCTCGCGGGCCGCCTCGACGTAGACCTCCTCGCCGTCCTTCGTACGGACGTGGACGCCCTTGGCGGTGGTGCCGTCCAGCTCCAGCTTGTGCGCCCAGGTCTCCAGCATCAGCGTGAGGTTCGGGCGGTCGCCGGCCTCGATGTGCGGGTGGAGGTAGGCGACGGACGCGGAGGAGCGCTTGTTGTTCTCCGGGTGGTAGGAGAGGTCGAAGAAGCCGACGCCCTCGTCGAAGGGCTGGTCGTTGAAGCCGACGACCTCGGGGACGCCGAGGGCGGTCTTGGTGGCCTCGATCCAGTCGGTGGCGATCTGGTTCTGGTCCTTCTTGGCGACCCGCACGATGTTGTTGCGCAGCTTGCCGAAGTAGGGGTCCATCTCCGCGGCGTTCCAGCCGGTCGCACCCGCCGCTTCCCACTCGTCCCAGTCGGACGGCAGCGGCTTGAAGGAGATCAGCGTGTTGTGGGAGGAGCACCCGCCGAGCACCTTGGCGCGGCTGTGCAGGATGTGCGAGTTGCCGCGCGGCTGCTCGGTGGTCGTGTACTCGTAGTCCAGGTCGCCACCGAGCAGGCCGAGCCACTTGCGCAGCGTCAGCACGTCCTCGCGGTCGATGTCGGACGGACCGCCCTCGATGACGGCGACGGTGACGTCGGGGTCCTCGGTGAGGCGGGAGGCGATGACGGAACCGGCGGTGCCACCGCCGACAACGACATAGTCATACACAGGCATTGGGGGTGCTCCTTCTTACAACGTGCGTGGTGCGGGTGGTGCTGTGACAGGGGCGGGGTGTCAGCCCGCGAACCAGCGCACCGGCTCCGGCCGGAGGTTTTCGTAAATGTGCTTGCTCTCGCGGTACTCGTCCAGACCTGCGGGGCCCAATTCCCTGCCTATGCCGGACTTGCCGAAGCCGCCCCACTCCGCCTGCGGGAGGTAGGGGTGGTAGTCGTTGATCCAGACCGTGCCGTGCCGCAGCCGCGCGGCGACCCGGCGGGCGCGCGCGGTGTCACCGGAGAAGACCGCACCGGCCAGGCCGTACTCGGTGTCGTTGGCGAGCGCCACGGCCTCGTCCTCGGTGGTGAAGGTCTCCACCGTCAGGATCGGCCCGAAGGTCTCCTCGCGGATCACCTTCATCTCGCGGTGGCAGCCGTCGAGCACGGTCGGCGCGTAGAAGTAGCCGGTGGCCGGGCGGACGTCGGACGGCTTGGGCCGGGCGCCGCCGCAGCGCAGCTGGGCACCCTCGGCGAGCGCGGAGGCGACGTACGCCTCGACCTTGTCGAGCTGCTGCTGGGAGACGAGCGGGCCGCACTCGACGCCGTCCTCGGTGCCCCGGCCGAGCTTGATCTTCTCGGCGCGGCGGGCGAGCTCGGCGACGAAGCGGTCGCGCACCGACTCCTCGATGATCAGCCGGGCACCGGCCGAGCAGACCTGCCCGCTGTGGATGAACGCGGCGTTCAGCGCCTGGTCGACGGCGGTGTCGAAGCCCTCTTCGGTGGCGCAGGCGTCGGCGAACACCACATTGGGGTTCTTGCCGCCCAGCTCCAGCGCGATCTTCTTGGCACCGGAGACCGCTGCCGCGCCCGCCTTCGTGCCGCTGACCAGGCCACCCGTGAAGGAGAACAGGTCGACATCCGGGTGCTCGGCCAGCCGCTGGCCGACCGGCAGACCCGCGCCGGTGACGATGTTGGCGACCCCGGCCGGCAGCCCGGCCTCGACCAGCAGCTTGATCAGGTGCACGGTCGACAGCGGGGTGACCTCGCTGGGCTTGATCACAAAAGTGTTGCCGGCCGCGAGGGCCGGCGCGATCTTCCAGCTTGCCTGCAGGAGCGGGTAGTTCCACGGCGTGATGAGGGCACAGACACCGACCGGCTCGTGCACGACCACGCTGTGCACATCCGGCGAACCGGCGTCGACGACCCGGCCGCCGCTCTCGTTCATCACCAGGTCGGCGAAGTACCGGAAGGCGTTGGTGACGTCGTCGACGTCGACCCGGCCCTCCTCCAGCGTCTTGCCGGTGTCCCGGCTCTCGATGAGGGCGATCTCCTCACGGTCGCGCTGCAGCAGGTCGGCGACCCGGCGCAGCAGCGCGGAGCGTTCGGCGACGGCCGTACGGGGCCAGGCGCCCGTGCCACCGTCGAAGGCCCGGCGGGCTGCCGCGACTGCGGCATCGGCGTCCTCGGCACCCCCCTCGGACACCAGGTGGAGCGTCGTCGCGTCGGCGGGGTCGAGGACCTCCCGCGTTTCGCCGGATGCGGCCGGGAGCCACACCCCGTCTACGTGAATGGTCTCGAGTGACGACACGTCGTTCTGCCTTCCGGTTACCGATCTGTTCCCACTGGTGCAACCACTGGTGTCACCAGCAACGGGGACCCCTCCCCTGAAGCCGCGTATCTATGCCCAAACATTCATGGAAAGTGACTCGACTCACTGAATGTGCGGCGCAATGTCCCGGAACGTACCCTGAATAGCCGTATGTACTTGCCGGACTGTCCCCTCGGGACCGGAGGTACCGGGATGATCAGCAGACGGCGTGCCGCCACCACCACTGCGGCCCTGACCTGCGGCGTAGCTCTCCTCGCCGGGGTCGCCAGTACGGCCGCGGCCTCGGCCGGCTCCTCGGACGGCGGTGAAGGCGATCTCGCGGACAAATCGGCCCAGCAGATCTCCGACGACGCCCTCCAGCAACTGCTCGCCGCGCAGTCCCTGCGGTTGCGCACCGAGACCAGTGCCGATCCCACCAAGCTCGACCTCACCCTCGACCGCGCCGGCAACTGCACCGGCGCCATCAGCAAGGGCGAGTACGGCCGTGTCGAGCTCGTCAAACGCGGCGACGAGGTCTGGATGAAGCCGGACGCGGCCTTCTGGAAGGGCCTGCTGCCCGGCAAGAAGGGAGACGACGCCGCGGCGAAGTACCGGGACACCTTCCTGCACGGCACGACCAAGAATTCATTCCTGCGGGGCGTGTCCGCCGCCTGCGACCTCAAGGCGTTCCAGAAGGCGGCCACGGGCCCCGAACGGCGTCCGTCCGGCACCCCCTCCCCCTCACACTCGGTCTCCCTCACCAAGGGCCGGCCGACCACCCAGGAGGGCACCCGTGTCCTCCCCGTCGTCAAGAAGGCCCGGGGCGCCGTCGAGACCCTCTACGTCGCCATCGACGGCAAGCACTACCCCCGCAAACTCACCGCCGCGGTCGACCACCAGACCGGCACCATCCTCCTGAGCAACTACGACACCCCGGTGTCCACCAAGACACCCGCGCCCGGCGAGACGGCCGACATCTCGGCGCTGGACGACCTGCTGAAGGGCTCGCAGGGCACCTGACGACGGGGCAGCGGGGCCCGTGACCCGCGCCTGCGGTACGTAACCGTTCGTACATACGTATCGTTGAACCGTGCGGCTGCCCGCGCCCGCGCAGCAGCGGGGAGGAGCGGCACGGTGACCATCGAACTGACCGACAGGACCGAGATGGCCGAGAGCGGCGAGCTGGACGACTGGTTCGAGCGGCTGGAGCAGGTGCACATCCCCGAGGGCTACAAGGTGGAGATCGTCGAGGGGAACGTGCACATGGCGCCGCAGCGGGATGTCCACTGGCAGACCATCCGCAGGATCGTGCGGGCGCTGGAGGACCGCTTCGGGATGGACGCCCCGGTCACCTCCGACGTACGGATCGATTTCCCCGGCGAGTTGAACGGCTTCGCCCCGGACGTCGCCAAGTTCGCCGACGATGCCGAGAAGGACGAGCTGGGCCGCTGGCGCTACCAGGATGTCGAGTTCGTCGCCGAAGTCATCTCCAAGGGCACCGCGGCGAATGACTACGGCCCGAAGAAGAAGGCCTACGCCGCCGCCGGGGTCCCCGTGTATGTGATCGTCGACCCTTATCTCGGCTGTTGCCGTGTCTTCACCCGCCCGCGGGGCGACGACTACATGAGCGACCTCACCCTCAAATACGGCGAGCCCATCGACCTGACCGGCAGCTTCGCCGACCTCACCCTCTCCACCGAAGAATTCCCCCGCGACTGACTCCGGTGACCGCCCGGCGCCGTCACCCGCGCTGCCGAACAGGAGGGGCCGTGGGCAGCGGCCCGGACGACAATGCAGGCATGGCTGACACAGCGGCGAAAGCGGTGCTCGAAGGCGGACCCGAGGAGCTTCCCGAGCGGATCGTGCCGGTCGACCCTCCCGGGGCCGAGCTGAAGATCCCGTTCCGGAACGGCTACGAACACTTCCGGGCCACCAGCCGGCAGCAGCACACCGCCGAGGGGGCCCTGCCCGTCTACGAGTGGTGGGAGCGGACGGAGCTGCCCGGGTAATCCGGGTGTTCCGCAGGGCGGCGCCGCCCTCGTGGCGCCCCGTGGGCCGTGCGCAGCGCGCGGCGCGCAGCGCTCAGCCGTGGGGGACGAAACTCTGCAACATGTTCTGCTGGGTCCACTCCTGCTCCGGCCAGTTAGCCTCGGGGCCCAGGACGAGTACCGCGAACTGGCGGCCGTCGGCGACGGTGAAGGCACAGTCGACGACCTTGACCCGCTCATCGAGGCGCTCGCTGTCATAGGCGTAGACCAGTTGGGTGGCATCCGTGCCGGGACCCGGGTAGCCCAGTGGTTCGAGACTTATTTCCTTGTAGCCGGGGTTGCCCGACAGCCCCCGCGACGCCGTCTCCAACGCCTCGTACGGGGTGGTGTCCGGTTCCTTGATCTCGAAGATCTGCAGCAGCCGGCGGTCGTCCGGTGCGGTGTAGAACACCCCGGTCCGGCGCTCGCTGCGCTCCCAGGTGCGGGGCACCGCCAGGGTGAAGCCCTTCTTGTCGTGGACGAGGCGGTAGCCGTCGGGAAGGGCGGTGGAGAGGGGAGTGGCGGTCCTGGTGGCGGCCGTGCCGCCGCTGGATTCACCGGTGGGCGAGGCGGTGGCCGTGTCGTCCGAGGCGGAGGCCTTGGTGCGGGCCGCCGGGCGGGCGGCGGGCGGGTCGTCGCCACCGTGGCCCCAGAGCAGATAGCCGCCGCCGACGGCCGCCGCGATCACGGCCACCGCCGCACCCGCCATCAGGCCCACGCTGCGGTGCCGGACAGCGGGCTCGGTGACGTACTCGGGCCCGAAGGCGGGCTCGGGCGCGACGAACCAGTCGGCGGGCGGCGTACGGGGGAAGAACGGCTCGGCGGCAGGCGCCCGGGAGGCAAGCGGATCGGTGGCGGGCGGATCGGCGGGGCGCGGCTCCGCGGCTAATGGGTCGGCGGCGGATGGTCCGGTGGCAAGCGGCGGGGCGGCGCCCGCCGGAGCACCGCCGCCCGCCGCCGACGGTGCGAAGGACGGCCGGGGCGGCATCGGGCCCGTATAGGGCGCGGGCGGCGGGGTGCCGTCCTCCCAGCGCTGGGTCTCGTCGTTCCAGCGGGCCTGGCCTCCACGCGTCATGGTCAGCCTCCCGCCAGGGCCGCGACCGCCTGGCTCACCGCGGCACCGGAGGCCAGCAGGCCCACGACGGCGCCGGCGTCGGCGAGCGCCGTACGGAGCCGGGCCAGCCGGCCGGGACCCGCCGCACCGCCGTCCGCGATCTCCGCTTCGGTCTCGGCGAGTTCGCTGCTCAGGACCGTGATCTGCGGGCTCTCCACCGCCCGGGACAGATCGTCGCGCAGGGCTCGGACGGCGCGCAGCAGCTCCTCCGTCGCCGGGTCCCCCGCGGGCACGGCCGCGCCTTCGTTGTGGGTCACCGTGTTGTGGTCGCCGATGGCGAAGGCACCCCGGACACTGCCGATGTGGATGCCGTTGCCGCGTTCGTCAGCCGTTGCCACGCTTGGTACTTCCCTTCTAATCGGAGCCGCGGTGGGGGGTGTTGTGGGTGATCGTGTTGTGGTCGCCGACGCCGACGGCGCCCTGTGCGGACTCGATGTAGACGCCGCCCTCGGCCACATGCACCACCCGCTGCTCGAACTCGGCGGTCTGATAGCCCGCCTCGCGCAGCGCCGTGGTCACCCCGGCCACCACCCGCTGCTGAACGGTCCCCAGATAGCGGGCGACGTCCATGTCCTGGAAGAGCGACGACTCACCGAACGAACCCAGCTCGCGTACGGAGGCACCGGGGCCTTCGGGGAGCGCCGCGCCGTGTCCCGCGGTGCCCAGCTGCCAGCTCGCCAGCAGGCCGCGCAGCAGCGTGAGGAGGGCATTCACGGCGGAGCGCGGGGTGTGGGACAGCGCCCACACCGCCTTGCCGAAGCGGTCGTGGCGCCGGAACTGGTGGGCGAGCCGGTCGGCGTCCTGGAAGAGCTGCCGCAGCGGCAACAGCACATGCGGTGCCACCTCCAGCATCAGCATCCCGCCCTGCGTGTGCACCCGTACGAAGAGCGTGGTGACGATGCCCTCGTCCCAGCCGCCGATACGGATGCGCAGGAAGTGCCGGCGGGTCTCGCCGCCCTCCTCCACCGCCGCCGCGCGGTGCCCCTCGAACTCCGCCGGTGCGTACGGCGCCGCAGCGCGGGTCGGCAGCCCCTCGGCCGGCAGGAAGACGCACTCGTCCACCTCCAGCGCGCGCAGCCGGTCGCGCACCGCTGCCGCCCCCGGCGAACCGTGCGGTGACGGCACCCGCAGCGCCGCCACCAGCGGGATGATCCGGGCCAGGATGGCGCCGTTGTCCAGCGGTTCGGGCTCGCGGTCCGCCCGGGGGTTCAGCTCCACCGCCAGCGACCAGGTCTTGTACGGGTATCCGGCGCCGCAGAACGGGTGGGCGGCCCGGTACATCACCAGCGGCCCGTGCTGCTCGATCCGCACCCGCTCCCGCAGCCGCCGGGAGCGGTGGCTCTGGGACCGTTCGGCAGGGTCGGACATGACGTCGGGGAAGCGTTCCCTGGACAGTTCGCGCGCCAGCGCACGGGCGAACTGGCCGCGTTGCAGCGCGACCATGCCGGCCAGCGCCAGCGGCAGCAGCAGCGCGATCCACACCGGCAGCAGGGTGTTGGCCCCAATGCCGCCCCCGAGTGCGGAGACACCCGTTCCCACGCTGAGGGCGCCCTCCGACGACGGGTTGCCGTACGAGTCGTAGCTGTCCGGGGCGCCGCTCGTCAGGGGGTTGAGGGCGTCCGGGAGGGGGAAGAACATCCAGTCCACGCTCATGTTGGTCCCGCCGCACGCCACCACCAGCAGCGACAAGCAGTAGAGCGTCAGCGACAGCCGTCCGTACCAGCGCAGCACGAAGGCGCACAGCACGGCCAGCCAGCGCGGGATCTGTGCCCGGTGGACGGCGCGGCCGAGTGCCATCAGGACGATGGGGAACAGGTAGAGCACCACGAGGCCCGCGGACAACGGGATGGCCACGATCCATAACAGCACGATCGCTGCCGCCCAGCTCAGTTCCAGCCGCCGGGCGCGCAACGCATGGGCCAGGACCCGGGCGGCGTCGATGCCCAGGGAGGGCGCGGCGAACCGCTCCTCATGGACGTACAGCTCGTCGATGACGGTGTCGCGGAAGGTGTCGTCCAGGTAGGTACCGGCGCACAGCAGCCGAGTGGCTTCGCTGGCGCCCGGCGGGGTCGGGGGGAGCGGTGGGGGCCCGGCGCCCTCCGGCGTCCGGCCCGACCGCCGCGGGCCGTCGGGCTCTCCTTGCTGCTGGGGCACATCCGTACGAGCCATCGTCCTCCCCCGGAACACCAACTGGCCGCCCCGGTGGCCTGGTTGGCGGGCGAGCTGCCGGTGGCCGGGCGCGGGGCAGTGCGGAAGCCGCAGCATAAGGGAGCGGAGCACTCCGTGTCAGCGCGATGACGCAAGGTTGCCGCGCGGCCTGCGGGGCGCCTTCCCTGCGGGGGTCAGACGGCCGCGGGGAACTCCCCGCGCTTGAGCGCGCCGACGAATGTCGACCAGCCGCCCGTCGGGAAGACCAGTACGGGGCCGTGCGGGTCCTTGCTGTCACGGACGGGGACGGCGTCGGGGATACCGGGGGCTATTTCGATGCAGTCGCCGCCGTCGCGGTCGCTGTAGCTGCTCTTGATCCATATGGCTGTGCTCAGCTGGTGCTTGTTCATGGTCCCCGTACCCTTCCATGAAGTCGCCGATCAGCGCGGCGGATTCGGGGGCTGACAGAGCATCCGCCCGGAGCACATCATAGGTCTGGCTGTGGCGGGCGAAGACGGCCGGATCGTCGTGGAAATGGCCCCGGTCCAGCGACTCCGAGTAGACCCACTGCTCCCCCTTCGGCAGGGTGATCAGCGTCATCGAGGTCTTGGGCCGGACGATTTCTGGGCGCTGAGCCGGAGCGACCTGGATGCGAATGTTGGGACGCTGCCCCACTGCCAGCAGGTGTGCACACTGGCCGCGCATGACGGCCGGGCTTCCCACGAGGTTGCGCAGGCAGCTCTCGTCCAGGACCGCGACGTACAAGGGGCCGCCATCAGCGAGGAAGCGTCCCTGTCGGCTGAGTCGGGCCCTAACGCGCTCTTCCGCCTTCTCCCTGTTGCCGAGGTCGGAGAACAGCTCCCGTGCGTACTCCTCCGACTGCAACAGTCCCGGCATGACCTGCGCTTGATACTGACGCAGGCCCACCGTCACCGCATCCATCTCCGCCCGCCGCTCGAACCAGTCCGGATGCTGCACCTCGGGATACCAGTCGATCCGCCCCCATAACCGCAGCAGCACCCCGCCCGTCTGCAGCAGTTCATCGCACTGCCGGGCGAAGGCTTCCTGCGGTACGCGCGTGCCCGCCTCGACGCGGGCCACCTGCGAACGGTCGCACGGGATCTTGTTCGAGAGCTCCTCCTGAGTGAGCCCCGCCGCCTCCCGGAAGTGCCGCAACACCTCCCCGAACACGGCGGCATTGGTGGCTGCCGGTCCACTCTCCGCATTGCGTCGTCGTCGGCTCACCGCATCCCCCTTGGTGCCAGAAGGTGAGTGTCACGCGTCCGACGTTGCGGCCCGCACTACGGGGCGCAACGCTGAACACACCCAACGTAATGGGTCGTTCGGCCGACCGTGCCGCCTTCTCGCGCAACCAACCTCTGGGAGTCATTGAGCATGAGTTACGACCGGGATGCCGTCCCCGCGAACCTGCCGGGGCTGCGCCTGCTGCCGTGGGAGGGAGAAGGCGGGAAGCCCTGCTTCTTGTCGGCGGACCGGACGGACGGGACCGGAGGCGTGCTGTCCCGGCTGGCCGATGAGATCGAGGCGGAGCAACTGTGCGACGGCGCCGAGGTCCTCAAGGGCGCGGTGGCCGTACTGGACGACGGCAGGGCGGGGGAACACGCGCTGCGGCGGGCGCTGCGGGCGACCACGCAGGCCTTCGGCAACGTGCTGCGCGTCGCCGACAGCCGGGGCGCGCGCCTGCCGGTGACGGAGTGCGCGCACGAGGCGGACTTACGCCGGGGGTGACGGGCCGCCGGGCGGACCGACTGCCCGCCGGGCCCGAACGACCGAGCCCGCACGGCCGTTGCAGGCCGTGCGGGCTCGTGGGTGCTGCGGTGCCGCCCGGGTGGGGCGGCCGCGGCGGTGGGTCAGCCGAGGAGGCCGAGACCGCGGACGGCCTCGCGCTCCTCCGTGAGCTCCTTCACCGACGCGTCGATGCGCTCGCGGGAGAAGTCGTTGATCTCCAGGCCCTGGACGATCTCGTACTTGCCGTCCTTGGTGGTGACGGGGAAGGAGGAGATCAGGCCCTCCGGGACGCCGTAGGAGCCGTCCGAGGGGATGCCCATCGAGGTCCAGTCGCCGGCGGCGGTGCCGTTGACCCAGGTGTGGACGTGGTCGATGGCGGCGTTGGCGGCGGAGGCGGCGGAGGACGCGCCACGGGCCTCGATGATCGCCGCACCGCGCTTGGCGACGGTCGGGATGAAGTCCTCGGCCAGCCACTTCTCGTCGTTGACGGTCTCGGCGGCGTTCTTGCCGGCGACCGTGGCGTGGAAGATGTCGGGGTACTGGGTGGCGGAGTGGTTGCCCCAGATCGTCAGCTTCTGGATCTCGGACACCGGGGTGCCGGTCTTCTTCGAGAGCTGCGAGAGCGCGCGGTTGTGGTCCAGACGCGTCATCGCGGTGAAGCGCTCGGCGGGTACGTCCGGCGCGGCGGCCTGGGCGATCAGGGCGTTGGTGTTGGCCGGGTTGCCGACGACCAGGACCTTGATGTCGTCCGCGGCGTGGTCGTTGATGGCCTTGCCCTGCGGCTTGAAGATGCCGCCGTTGGCCTCCAGGAGGTCACCGCGCTCCATGCCCTTGGTACGGGGGCGGGCGCCGACGAGCAGCGCGACGTTCGCACCGTCGAAGGCCACGTTCGGGTCGTCCGAGATGTCGATGCCCTGCAGCAGCGGGAAGGCGCAGTCGTCCAGCTCCATGGCGGTGCCCTCGGCGGCCTTCAGACCCTGGGGGATCTCCAGGAGGCGCAGCTTGACCGGCACGTCCGCGCCGAGCAGATGTCCGGAAGCGATGCGGAAGAGGAGTGCGTAACCGATCTGGCCGGCGGCGCCGGTCACGGTCACATTGACGGGAGTGCGGGTCATGGCGATCTCCTGCGCGGTGTTTTCCGGGGGCAAGCCCCTGGTCCACCATGGGTGGCGGTGGGTGTCCCTGCCCAGTTATCCGGGTCTCTTGGTATCGAGAGACCCGGCCGTCAGGCTATCGGACCCCCGACCGCGCCAGGCGACGGGCCGGTGTGGAACACCTCACCGGGTGCGTCCGGGACGTCCGTACGGCCGTCCACGGAGCCTTCGTACCCGCCCGGCCATCCCGGTCCTCGATGCGCTCCGCGCGGGTGGTGCGGGAGGGGGCGGCGGCCGCCCACTCAAGGAGGGGGAGTGCGGGCGGCCGCCAGGTTGTGCCACACCCGTGGGGGGGGTAACCGTCGTCTGCCCGGGATGCCGACGGGCATGCCCCCTGAATTTCGGACACGTTCTCGGCAGGGGGTATCGGCCCGGAGCGGGCCGGGCGACCCGCCTCCTGGCCGGTTGCCGCCCGCTTTTCCGGGGTGCCGCCTAGCGGATCGCCTGGGTGGGCCGGGCCGCGGGCCTGGCCGGAACCGGACGGGCGCAGTTCTTCGCCCCCGCCACGGTCGTCTGGCAGGCCGCGACCTTCGCCGGGTCCCCGGACACCGCGACCATCGGGGTGTAGGCGTCGCCGCCCCGCTCGGCCTGCGCCGTGGCGCTGTGGCCGCCGGAGCTGATGGTGGCCTGGTCGCCCTGCGCCGCACGGCTGATCCGCGCCCAGGCCGTATGGCACACGGCGCTGTAGCGGACCTCGATCAGCGAGCGGCCCGACACCCCGCGGGACGGGGTGACCGCATGCGGTCCGCCGCAGCCCATCTTCTCCGGGTCCTTGCCCACGCAGCCGTCGCCGGTGCAGCCCACTCCGGCGGGCAGCGCCTGCTTCGCGCTCGGTGCGGCCGCGGGCGCGGGCGCGGCGGCCGCCGTCTTCTTCGCCGGGCCGGTGCCCGGGTTCAGCAGCAGCACGGCGCCGCCGGCCACCAGCAGCGCGCCGACCGCGCCGGCGACGAAGACGGCCGTCCGGCCGCGGCGGGCACGCGGGCCCGCGGGCGCGGCGGGCGTCGTGGCCGGGGCCGGGGAGCGGTGCGCCGCCACCCGGCCCGCGGGAAAGTCGGCGCTCGACGGGAGGTGCGGGTGCGGGTGTTGCGGCAACTGTGCCGTCCCGCCCGGCTGCGCGGCCTGCTCGGGCCGGGCGCCCTTGCCCTTGGCGGCCTTTGACGTCTTCCCTGCCTTTGCGGGCTTCGCCTCCGGCCCGGCCCCGGCCGGCTCCGTATCGAACTCCCCCAGGGCGGCGCGCGCCTGGGCCACGCTGATCGCTTCCATGGTGACGTCCTGCCGCATCTCGGCCCGGCTCCAGGCCCGTTCGGCCAGCTCCCACAGCGTGGTGAGGTGCGAGGGATGCGCGCCGGTCACCTCGGCGAGCGCGACCACCGCGCGCAGCGGCGGCAGCAGCCGCCCGTTGAGATAGCGCTCCCAGGACGTCTTGCTGTAGCCCGTACGGTCCGCGACGGTGGCCACACTCAGCCCGCTGCGGTCCACGAGCCTGCGCAGCTGACCGGTGAACTCCCCTACCTGCGGGTCGAGTTCCTCCGGCAGCGCCTTCCAGCGAGGCATGGCCTCCCCCTATCCCCCCGCTTACGTGCGACAGCGCGGCTCCCCCGGCCCGCCCTCCTTGCTCCCCGCGGGGACGCCCCCGGTCAGGGCGGCAGTTCCCCCGCACGGGCGCACGGCGGCATCCGGGCAGAGGTCACCCACCCGCGCGCCCCGTGGCCCCTGCAGTGTCGCATTTCGACCGGACCTCTTACGACGTCCGTACGTTTTCTGACAAGAACAGCCCGCACAACTCCCTCGGGCCCTACCGTGCGAAGCACTCCCCTGCCCCGCCGCCCGCCGGATACAGGCACAGCCGGATGCCCTCGGTCCCGCGGGCCGCCGCCATCGGCGTGACGAGATACCCCTCGGCGTCGAACCGGTCCACCACCCGCACCGACCGCGGCCGCGCCCCCGGCACCGACACCTCCAGCCGGTCCCCGACCCGGCCGTTGCGGAGCCGCCCCCAGGCCGCGCCGCATGCCTTGCCGTAACGGATCTGAACATGCTGCCCGCGGGCGGCAGTTCGCTCCACGGGCGTCTCCACCAGGTCAGGGAGCTCGCAGTACATCGACTCCGGGTCCTTGCCGTCGCACCCTTTCGCCCGGCAGCCGGTCACCTCGGACGGCGCGGGCCCGGCCCCCTCCTGCCGCCCGCCCCCGACGGCCCCCTCGCCCGCCCAGAAGGCCAGCGCCACCACGACCGCCACCAGGCCCGCACCGGCACCGGCGGTCATGGCCACGACCCACTGCGGCAGCCGCGGCGACGGTTGCGGTGACCGCCCCGCCCGAGGGGGCGAGGCCGCCCGCTCACCGCCCGGCCGTCCGCGTCCGCTCCACGCCGCGTCCGCCAGCTCCCACAGCGCCAGGAGCCGCTCGGGCGGCTCCCCCGCCAGCAGGCACAGCGCCTCGACCGCGCCCCGCGGCGGCAGCTTCTTCGCGTTGAGATAGCGCTCCCAGGAGGACTTGCTGTACGGCGTCCGCCCGGCGAGCCCGGCCAGGGTGAGCCCCGTACGGCTGCGCAACTCCCGCATCCGCTCGGCCAGCCGGGAGTTCTCGACCCCGCCCCTCGGCTCGCCGCCGGGCCCGCTCACCGGCGCAGCGCCTTCCAGGTGTCGGGGCCGACGATCCCGTCCGTGGGGAGCCCGGACCGGGCCTGCAGACGCTGGACGGCGCGCCGGGTCCGCCCGCCGACGATGCCGTCCACCACGCCCGGGTCACAGCCCCGGCGGTGCAGCAGGCACTGCGCCTCGACGACGTCCCAGCCCGCCGCACCGCTGCCCAGGACCGCCGTGTCCGTACGGCTGTGCCCGGCATACAGGGCGCCCGCCCGGCGCCGCACGGAGCAGCCGAAGGCCTCCCCTGGCCGGTGGGTGAACGTCGGCGCGGCACCGGGCACGCCGGCGGCCGGTGCGGCGACGGCGGCGCGTTCGATGCCGGTGGCGTCCTGCCAGAGGCGGACGACCAGCAGCGCCGCACCGGCCATGACGAGCGCCGCCAGCGCGCCCAGGACCAGCGGTGGGAGCGGCATGAGACGGCCGGACGGGGGCCCGGCGGCCGCGGTGGGTGCGGCGGATGCGGCGAGTCCGGCGGGTGCGGCCGTCTCGTCCCGCGCGGCCCGACCGGCCGGCCGCGGCACCGGCTGTCCGGCCGCGGGCGCCGGCCGGGTGGCGTGCCAGGCCTGCGCGGCGACCTCCTGGAGCGCCAGCAGCCGGGGCGCATCGGCATCGCAGACCCGGGCCAGCGCCTCCACCGCCGCGCGCGGCGGCAGCTTCTTGCCGTTGAGATAGCGCTCCCAGGACGACTTGCTGTACGAGGTCCGTGCGGCGAGCGCGGTCAGGCTCAGTCCGCTGTGGTCCTTCAACCGCCGTAAGTGGACGACCAGATGCCGCACCCGGTGGTCCAGCGATGCGGGCAGCCCTTTCCAACGCGACATGTCCCACCCCGTACGCGTTCGATGTCCCCCGAGGCCATGGCCCCCTGTGCCGCCGATGATGGCGCGGACCCGGGCTCCGTTTCCGCTTTTTACTCTTTCCACGCGGTATCGGCACCTTGCCGCCGCCCGGGCCGCGGTCCCGCCGAAGCATCCGCCCCGACGGCGTCCCCGCAGGTCACGGCCGGGACATCCCACGCGAGCCGCATCCTGGCGGGCGGCCGGCGCCGGGCACCGGCGGGCGGGAGTGCGGCCGGTGGCGCACCGCGGGCCGCACGGCCCGCCCCGCGCCGCCTCCGCCGTGGTCCGTGCGCCGCCCGCCCGCCTTCGCACGGCACCGCGCCACAGCACGACGGCGGCCCGCCTTCTCCCCGAGGAGAGGACGGGCCGCCGTCACCGACCGGCCGGCCGGGTGCCCGCGGGCACCCCGAGCCGGGTGCCTACCGCACGGTGAAGTGGACGATGTCGTCCAGGAACGGGATGTGGATCCACGGCTTGGGCTGCACCATCATCGCCAGCATCACGATCACGAAGCCGAGCCCCCCGTACGTCGCCATATCGGTGAAGCGGGAGCGCACGGCCAGCATCCCCACCGACGGCAGGGCCCACCGCAGCACCGCCCCGGCCAGCAGGGAGAGCCCGATCACGATCGCCCCGATACGGAAGGCGTCGAGCGCCTCCAGCAGCAGACCGACCGCGACCCCGCCCATGACGGTGAGCAGCGGCCACTGCCGGGCGGGCGCGGGAAAGTCGCCCGAGGCGGCCCGCCCGCCGCCTTCCGGCCGGGCGGTGTCGCGGGTCAGCGTCGGAAAGCGGCGCGAGGAGCGCTGCGGCTCACAGGCTCCGTCCGAATGCGCATCGGCACCCATGGCTGGCAGTCCCTTCCGGTGTCCGGATCCGTCTGTCTCTGAGGACAGGCTCTCAGATCGCGCGGGGGTCAGCCCGCCGCGCGCTCGGCGGCCTCGACGACGTTGACCAGCAGCTGGGCGCGGGTCATCGGGCCGACGCCGCCCGGGTTGGGGGCGACCCAGCCGGCCACCTCGGCGACGCCCGGGTGCACATCGCCGACGATCTTGCCCTGCTCGTCACGGCTGACGCCGACGTCCAGGACCGCCGCACCGGGCTTGACGTCCTCGGGCTTGATGATGTGCGGCACACCGGCCGCGGCGACGATGATGTCGGCCTGCCTGAGGTGCGCGGACAGATCGCGGGTGCCGGTGTGGCACTGGGTCACCGTGGCGTTCTCGGACTTGCGGGTCAGCACCAGCGGCATCGGGCGGCCGATGGTGATCCCGCGGCCGACGACCACCACATGCGCGCCCTTGACCTCGACATCGTGACGCCGCAGCAGCTGGACGATGCCGTACGGGGTGCAGGGCAGCGGGCCCTCGATGCCGAGCACCAGCCGGCCCAGGCTCATCGGGTGCAGACCATCGGCGTCCTTGGCCGGATCCATCAGTTCCAGGACACGGTTGGCGTCGATGCCCTTGGGGAGCGGGAGTTGGACGATGTAGCCGGTGCAGGCCGGGTCCTCGTTCAGCTCGCGGACGACCGCCTCGATCTCCTCCTGGGTGGCGGTCTCCGGCAGTTCCCGCTGGATCGAGGCGATGCCGACCTGGGCGCAGTCGCGGTGCTTGCCGTTGACGTACCAGCGGCTTCCCGGGTCGTCGCCCACCAGGAGGGTGCCCAGACCGGGCTGTACGCCCTTGGCCTTCAGTGCCTCGACGCGGGTGGTGAGCTCGGACTTGATAGCGGCTGCGGTGGCCTTGCCATCCAGGATCTGGGCAGTCATACCCCCCATCTTCCCGGATGAGGGCGGTCACGTTCCAATCAGGGCATGCGGGGCGTCCATGGCCGGAATTGATCATTGCACTTGCACAACAGTGAGCAACCTTGACTGGACAGAGTGAATGCGCAACTAGAAGGATTGACGCCGCAGTGCCGCAGGCATCGTCGGGGGCGGGCCAGTGAATCCTGTTTTTCCTCCGCGTCACGCCGCGTCGCGCGACAGTTACCCAACGGAGGAAAACAGCAGATGAGTTTCGGCGACCCGAACAACCCCTACGGCCAGCAGCCGCAGGCGCCGCAGGGCCCGTACGGCCAGCAGCCCCCGGTCCCTCCGCAGGGTCAGCCCGGCTACGGATACCCCCAGCAGACCCCGCCGCAGCAGCCGTACGGCTACCCGCAGCAGCAGGTCCCGCCGCAGCAGGCGTACGGCTACCCCCAGCAGCAGGCCGCGCCGTACGGCCAGCCGGGGATGCCGGGGATGCCCGGGATGCCGATGGGTTACGCGAGCTGGGGTGCCCGGGTCGGCGCGATCCTGCTCGACGGCCTGATCATCGGCGCCCTGCCGACCATCCTGTACATCGTCGGCGCCATCATGGCCGCCAGCTCCTCGTCCACGAGCGTGGACACCTCGTCCTGCCAGCCGGGCGACGTCCAGTGCGTCAGCGACGCCTACAACTCGGCCGCGAGCAGCGCCACGCCGACCGGCGCCATCATCGTGATGGCGATCGCGTGGCTGATCCTCGTGGGCGGTGGCTTCTTCCTCATGGCGAAGGAAGGCGGCACCGGCCAGACCCCGGGCAAGAAGGCACTGGGCATCAAGGTGCTCAAGGAGACCACCGGTCAGCCTCTCGGCTTCGGCATGACGTTCGTGCGCTACATCTGCCGCTACCTCAACGGCCTGCTGTGCGGCATCGGCTGGCTGTGGCCGCTGTGGGACGACAAGAACCAGACGTTCGCGGACAAGATCGTCGGCACCGTGGTCGTGAGCGTCAAGTAAGCCCGCTCTGGGCCGCACGGACGCCCTCAACAGCCCACGAAGGCCCCCTCGCAGCCGCGACCGGGGGCCTTCGCGGCGCTCGCCGATATCGCTTCAAGTCGCCCGAAGGACACCGCTCGTGAGCTACCCCAACCAGAACCCTTACGGTCCGCCGCCGGGTCAGCAACCCGGCTACGGCTACCCCCAGCAGCCTCCCCACCCTCAGCAGCCGATGGCTCCGTACGGCCCCTACCCGGGCGGCGGCGGAATGCCCGGTATGCAGCCGCAGTACCCCGCGGTGATGCCCGGCAGCGCCAAGACCGCCCGGGTGATGCTGTTCGTGCTCTCCGGCCTGAACCTCATCGGGCTGGTCCTCGCCGTGATGGGACTGGGCGGCGTCAGCAAGGCCTCGCACAACGCCTCGCCGTACACCGCCGCGGAGGACGTCACGGCGATGAACGTCGGCAAGGGTCTGCTGATCGCGGTGATCGTGCTGATCGTGATCTTCACCGCGGCCGCGATCACCCTGGCCCTGCAGTTCGCCAACGGCGGCAGCGGGGTGCGGGTCGGCACCATCGTCTTCGGTGTCGCGACCATCATGCTGAGCCTGTTCACCTTCCCGATCGGCCTGGTCCACACGGTCCTGGGCATCCTGGTCGTGGTCTTCGTCTCCAAGGACGAGAGCAACGCCTGGTTCAACCGGCCGCGTTACTGACCTCTTCGGGCACCGCACGGCGAAGGGCCGCACCCCGGTCGGGGTGCGGCCCTTCGCGTGGGATCGGCCGCTCAGTGGAAGAAGTGCCGGGTCCCCGTGAAGTACATCGTCACGCCGGCCTTCTTGGCGGCCTCGACGACGAGCTCGTCACGGACCGAACCGCCCGGCTGGACCACGGCCTTGACGCCGGCCTCGGCCAGCACCTCGAAGCCGTCGGGGAACGGGAAGAAGGCGTCGGAGGCGGCGTAGGAACCGCGCGCCCGCTCCTCGCCCGCACGCTGCACCGCGAGCTTCGCGGAGTCCACGCGGTTGACCTGGCCCATGCCGACGCCGACCGTGGCGCCGTTCTTGGCGAGCAGGATCGCGTTGGACTTCACGGCACGGCAGGCGCGCCAGGCGAAGGCCAGCTCGGCCAGCTCGTCGGCGGACAGCACGGCCCCGCTGGCCAGCGTCCAGTTGCCCGGGTCGTCGCCCTCGGCCTGCAGCCGGTCGGTCACCTGGAGCAGGGCGCCGCCGTCAACGGGCTTGACCTCCACCGGGTTCGACGGGGCGTCGGGACAGCGCAGCACCCGGATGTTCTTCTTGCGGGCGAGGATCTCGACCGCGCCGTCCTCGTAGCCGGGGGCCACGATGACCTCGGTGAAGATCTCGGCGACCTGCTCGGCCATCGCCACGGAGACCGGGCGGTTGACGGCGATGACACCGCCGAACGCGGAGAGCGGGTCACAGGCGTGCGCGTTGCGGTGCGCCTCGGCGATGTCCGCGGCGACCGCGATACCGCACGGGTTGGCGTGCTTGATGATCGCCACACACGGCTCGGCGTGGTCGTACGCGGCCCGGCGCGCGGCGTCGGTGTCCGTGTAGTTGTTGTACGACATCTCCTTGCCGTGCAGCTGCTCGGCCTGCGCGAGCCCGCCGCTGCCGTCCACGTACAGCGCGGCACCCTGGTGCGGGTTCTCGCCGTAGCGCAGGACGTTCTTGCGGGCGTAGGTGGCGCCGAGGAACTCGGGGAACGTCGCGTCATCGGCGTAGCCGTCGAGGAACCAGGAGGCGACGGCCACGTCGTAGGCCGCGGTGTGCTGGAAGGCCTCGGCCGCCAGCCGCTTGCGCGCGTCCAGCGCGAAGCCGCCGCCGGCGACGGCCTCCAGGACGGCGCCGTAGCGGGCGGGGTTCACGACCACGGCCACCGACGGGTGGTTCTTGGCGGCGGCGCGGACCATCGAGGGTCCGCCGATGTCGATCTGCTCCACGCACTCGTCGGGGGTGGCGCCGGAGGCGACGGTCTCCCGGAACGGGTACAGGTTGACGATCACCAGGTCGAACGGCTCGACACCCAGATCGGCCAGCTGCCGGCGGTGGTCCTCCAGGCGGAGGTCGGCCAGGATGCCGGCGTGCACCTTCGGGTGCAGGGTCTTGACCCGGCCGTCCAGGCACTCGGGGAAGCCGGTCAGCTCCTCGACCTTGGTGACCGGCACCCCGGCCGCGGCGATCTTCGCGGCCGTCGACCCGGTCGAGACGAGCTGGACGCCCGCCGCGTGCAGGCCCTGCGCCAGCTCCTCCAGCCCGGACTTGTCATAGACGCTGACCAGCGCGCGGCGGATGGGCCGCTGCGTACCTTCGGTGGCGGTCACGAGATACGTACCTTTCGTCCCTCAATGCGGTAGCCGTGCCGGGCCAGACGCCCCACGACCTCGACGAGCAGCGATCGCTCGACTTCCTTGATGCGCTCATGCAGCGCGGATTCGTCGTCCTCGTCCCGGATCTCGACCACGCCCTGGGCGATGATCGGGCCGGTGTCGACACCGTCGTCGACGAAGTGGACGGTGCATCCGGTGACCTTCGCGCCGTACGCGAGCGCATCGCGCACGCCATGGGCACCGGGAAAGCTCGGCAGCAGCGCCGGGTGGGTGTTGACGGTGCGGCCGCCGAAGCGGGCGAGGAACTCCTTGCCCAGGATCTTCATGAAACCGGCCGAGACCACCAGATCGGGCTCGTGGGCGGCGACCGCCTCGGTGAGCGCCGCGTCCCAGTCCGCACGGCTCTCGTAGTCCTTGACCCGGCACACGAAGGTGGGGAGCCCGGCGGCCCCGGCGCGCTCCAGGCCCGCGATGGCGCCCCGGTCGGCGCCGACGGCCACGATCTCGGCTCCGTACCCCGCCGGGCCCTGATCGGCGATGGCGTCCAGCAGCGCCTGCAGATTCGTGCCGGAACCGGAGACGAGGACGACGATGCGGGCCACCCGGCCCCTCAGGGTCTCCCCAGGAACGGGGGGAACGGAGGGCTGCTGGGCGGGGGCTGGGGAGGAAGCCACGGCGGGGCTCTTTTCCGATCTCGCGTGCTTTGTGTGGTCGTACAAGACTGCGGGTACCGCAGATCCGGGGAACCCTACGAAGGCGCCGACCGTCAGCAACGATACCGGCACACCGCGCGGCCCCCACGGGACGGGGGCGGGCACGGGAGGTAGCGTCAGGCGTAAGACTGCATGCAGTTCGTGGTAACCCGGCGCCGGCCGTGAGGGCCCGCGCACGGACGAGACAAGGGGAAGACGCACTCCAGATGACGGACCGACGCCGCCGCGCGGCCCTCCCGCTCCTGCTGCCCGCCACCGCCCCCGGGGCGGTGCTGCTGCCGCGCGAGCGCAAGTCGTCCTCGTCCCCGGAGCCCACCGCCCCGGACACCCCGGATTCCGACCGGGACAACCCCTTCGCCCCGCCGCCGCCCGACGCCCCCGACCAGGAGTGGCGCCCGCGCCACCCCGCACCGGACCAGAACCACGACGGCGACGAGGGCGAGCCGTCGCAGGACGAGTCGACGCCGAGCTGGGGCAACCAGTGGAGCCCCCGGCAGCCGGGCCGGCAGAGCGGCGGATTCGGCACCCGTCCGGGCGGCCGGAACGGTCAGCAGAGCGGCCCCGGTGGCTCCGGCAACCCCGGTGGGCTGCGCTGGGACCCCACCGACCCGGCCCAGCGCCGGGCGCGCTTCGCGCTGCTCGCCGGCCTGTGGTCGTTCTTCTGCGTGCTCTTCAGCCTGCCGGAGGTCGCCCTGCTGCTGGGCGTGCTGGCGCTCTACTGGGGCATCAGCTCGCTGCGCGCCAAGCCGAACACCGCGAAGGCCACCGCCGCGGCCACCACCGCCGCCATGGAGGGCCGCCCCGCCCCGAACGCCCAGCCCGGCGCCCAGGGCACCCCCTCCTCGCCGGCCAGCACCCGGCCGCAGGTCACCGCGGCGATCGCCGGGCTGGTGACCGCGTCGCTGGCGCTGATGATGGTGGCCGCGACCTTCACCGTGCAGATCGTCTACCGCGACTACTTCACCTGCGTGGAAGACGCCCTGACCCAGTCCGCCGGCAAGTCCTGCGAGCAGATGCTGCCGCGCGAGCTGCGACCGCTGCTGAGCACGGAGCAGTAGCCGCTGAGCACGGGGCAGTAGGGGATGCGGCGGTAGCGGCGTACAGCGGCAGGTGGTGTGCGGTGCCGGTCGGGGTCGTGCTTGCGGGTGGCAGCCCGTGTCAGCCGTTCGGGGTGACGGGGGCGGCGGCCTGTGGCTTGCCGGCGGGCTCCGGGACGACCGGTTCTGCGGGGGACGACTCGATGACGGCCGGTTCCCCGGTGGACGAATCCGTGCCGGCCGACTCCTTGGCGGCCGATCCCGTGCCGACCGGTTCCGCATCGCCCGGCCTTGTGGCTGCGAGGCCCTTGCTGCCGGGGACGGCCTCGTCGGCGCCGGGGGAGGTCTCGCCGGCACCCGGGGCGGCCTCGTCGGCGCCCGGGACGGAAGGCTTGGCCCCGGCGGCGGAAGCCTCCGTGCCGGAAGTGGAAGCCTTGGGGCCGGAGGCGGGGCCCTTGATGCCGAACACGGAACGCTTGGCGCCGGAGCGGGCGCCGCCCTTGCCGTCCCCCGTGGCGGCACCGGGACAGGTGTCCTCCTCGTCTCTCCGCCGTGCCGTGCGCAGATGCCAGGCCCGTAGTCCGATCGCGCCCGGGAGGCCGGTCAAGGCGGTCCAGCCCGCTGCCGCGAGGCCCGTACGCCACCAGCTCGGGCCGAAGTCGGCGAGCGCGCCGGTGCCCAGTGCGCCGCCCGAGAGCCCCGCGAGCACCGCCGCGACGACGCCGCACAGGCAGGCCCCCAGGGCTGCCGCACAGGCGGTCGTCCCCCATGTCCAGGAGAACGCCGGGGCGTCGGCAGTCTCCACGGGACGCGCCACGGAGCGGGCGACCGAGCGGGCCAGCAGCGCCCCCGCGACGAGGGGCACCACGACCACCGCCCAGGTCAGCGGGTTTCCCGGGCCGGCGTCCGGCAGCCCGCCGAGCAGCGGCAGCTGCGGCAGCACCGGATGTGCCGAGGTGCCCAGCGGGCCGACCGCGATGCCCGTGCCGACCGTGAACCCCGGCCCCAGACCGTAGGCGGCGCCCCAGACGGCCGCGTTCGGGAGCAGGACCAGGCACAGCAGCAGCACCGTCGCGCGGCTCGCCCAGTCGGGCGCCAGCTGGAGCAGGTCCTGACGCACCCGTCCCGCGTGCAGGCCGAGGGAGAGCAGGGTGAGCAGGGCGCCGGAGACGAGCAGGGCACCGAGGGCGGCACCGGCGGCGCGCTGCGCGGCGGCGAACCGGGGGCCGGCGAGGAGGGCCCGCAGCGCGCCCGGCACCGCGGCCCCGGCCCGCAGGGCCCAGGCGGGCAGCAGATCGGCGCCGGGATGCCGGAGCAGGAACCAGGCCGTACCGCCGAGCGTGGCGACCGCGGTGGCCGGTACGAACGCCAGGGCGCTGAGCGGTTCGGCGCTGAGCCGTCCGGCGGAGGCGTAGAGCAGCACCGCGGCCGCGATCAGCAGATAGCCGGTGAGCAGCGCGCCGAGCAGGGTGCGCGGCACGACCGTCCGGGTGGCGCCCGCAGTGGTGCCGGGGTCCGCGCCGGGGCCGGGGTGGCCGTCCGCCGCGGTCGCCAGGGCGTGGCGGGCGGCCCGGTGGAGCAGCCAGACGGGGAGGACGGCGAGCAGCAGCGGGGTCACGGCGACCGGGGCGGCGAAGTGGCCGGTGGTGCGTACGAGGTTGCCGCCGTGCGCCATCAGCCACAGGTCGGCGGCCAGGTGCAGGGCCCGCGAGGGGCCGCTGTCGGGGGCCGGGGAGGCGACCCAGAGCAGCAGCACGGCGACCGCCAGCGCGCCGAGGCCGAGACCGGCGGCCGTCACCCCGCCGAGGAAGGCCGCGCCGATCGCGGAGGAGCGCTGCGCGGCGGCTCGGCCGTGCGAGGACAACGTAGGGCCACGATCGGTCGACTGGCTCACGCCGCCATGCTGCCAACAACTGGCGTTTCATCCCTGCACTGGCGAAATGCCCGACGTGTCGCGCTGTATCCCGTGATGATGGTTTTCCACACTGCTGTGTATGACCCAGCCCGAGCAGGCCGCCACCGCCTTCGACGAACTCCACACCCGGCATGCGGCAGCGTTGATGCGGCAGACCTATCTGCTCACCGGGCGGCCGTGGCTCGCGCGGCGGGCCGTGGAGCAGGGGTTCCGGCTGGCCTGGCAGCGGTGGCCGCAGGTCGCGATGGACCCGGATCCGGCGGGGTGGGTGCGGGCGGCCGCGTACGAGTACGCGCTGAAGCCGTGGCACGGGCTGTGCCCGGGGCTGCGGACCGCCCGGAAGCCGCGGCGGTTCCAGGAGACCGGCGATCCCCAGGACCGTGCGCTGCTCGAAGCGCTGTTGAGTCTGCCCGCCCCCTACCGGCGGGCGCTGCTGCTGCACGACGGGGTCGGGCTGGGGCTCTACGAGATGGCCGCGGAGATCGAAGCGAGTACGCCGGCCGCGGCCGGGCGGCTGACGCATGCGCGCGAGCGGATCGCCGAGCGGCTGCCGGAGACGGCGCCCGACGGGCAGCCGTCGGTGCGGCAGGGCGAGATCCTGCGGGCCCGGCTCACCGGGCTGGCGGCCGCGCAGGAGGTGACCCCCGCTGCGGCGGAGCGCGTACGGAGCGACGCCGAACGCAGCGATCTGCGGGTCACGCGGGCGGTGTTCGGGCTGCTCGGAGGGTTCGCGCTGGTGATGCTGGTGCTGACGGTCGCGACGCCGGACCACTACACGCCGTCGCCGCACAAGCCCCTGGCGACCGCACCGCACGTCCGCGTCTCACCGACCGGCCGACGCGCCGCGGACCTCAAGAAGCACGGCAACGCCGCCGTACGGAAGAGGCTCCGCGAAGCCCGCCTCACGCCCGACGCGCGCTAGGGCGCGCCCGCACCACCGCGAACGACGCGCGCCCGCGCGGCGGAAGGTTCTTCCGCCGCGCGGGCGCGGCACCACGAGGGTGAGGGTCCGGCGGTGCCGGCGACGGCCGTCAGGGACGGCCTCCGTCCGGTCCGGCGCGGACGCCGGGAGGCAGCAGTCAGCCGCCGAGGATCTCGCGGGCCAGCCGCGCGGTCTCCGACGGGGTCTTGCCGACCTTGACGCCGGCGGCCTCCAGGGCCTCCTTCTTCGCCTGGGCGGTGCCGGACGAGCCGGAGACGATGGCGCCGGCGTGACCCATGGTCTTGCCCTCGGGCGCGGTGAAGCCCGCGACGTAGCCGACGACCGGCTTGGAGACGTTGGCCTTGATGAAGTCGGCCGCACGCTCCTCGGCGTCGCCGCCGATCTCGCCGATCATCACGATCAGGTCGGTGTCGGGGTCGGCCTCGAACGCGGCGAGCGCGTCGATGTGCGTCGTGCCGATGACCGGGTCGCCACCGATGCCGACGGCCGAGGAGAAGCCGATGTCACGCAGCTCGTACATCATCTGGTAGGTCAGCGTGCCGGACTTCGACACCAGACCGATGCGGCCGGGCTTGGTGATGTCGCCCGGGATGATGCCGGCGTTGGACTGGCCGGGGGTGATCAGGCCGGGGCAGTTCGGGCCGATGATCCGGGTCTTGTTGCCCTTGGACTTCGCGTACGCCCAGAAGGCGGCAGAGTCGTGCACCGCGATGCCCTCGGTGATCACGACGGCCAGCGGGATCTCGGCGTCGATCGCCTCGACGACGGCGGCCTTGGCGAAGGCCGGCGGCACGAAGAGCACGGACACGTCGGCGCCGGTCTTCTCCATCGCCTCGGCGACGGAGCCGAAGACGGGTACCTCGGTACCGTCGAAGTCGACGCTGGTGCCGGCCTTGCGCGGGTTCACACCGCCGACGATGTTGGTGCCGTCACCGAGCATCAGCTTGGTGTGCTTCATGCCAGTGGCACCGGTCATGCCCTGGACGATGACCTTGCTTTCCTTGGTCAGGAAGATAGCCATGGTTGTTGTGTCCTCGTCCTTTACTTAGCAGCCAGCTCGGCGGCCTTGTCGGCCGCGCCGTCCATGGTGTCCACGCGCTGCACCAGCGGGTGGTTGGCCTTCGACAGGATCTCGCGACCGAGCTCCGCGTTGTTGCCGTCGAGACGCACGACCAGGGGCTTGTTGACGTCCTCGCCCTTGGACTTGAGCAGCTCCAGCGCCTGGACGATGCCGTTGGCGACCTCGTCACAGGCGGTGATGCCACCGAAGACGTTGACGAAGACGGACTTGACGTCCGGGTCGCCGAGGATGATCTCCAGGCCGTTCGCCATGACCTCGGCGGAGGCGCCGCCACCGATGTCGAGGAAGTTGGCGGGCTTGACGTTGCTGTGCTTCTCGCCGGCGTAGGCGACGACGTCCAGGGTGCTCATGACGAGACCCGCGCCGTTGCCGATGATGCCGACCTGGCCGTCGAGCTTGACGTAGTTCAGACCCTTGGCCTTGGCCGCAGCCTCGAGCGGGTTGGCTGCGTCCTTGTCCTCCAGCGCCTCGTGCTCCGGCTGACGGAACTCGGCGTTCTCGTCCAGGGACACCTTGCCGTCGAGGGCGATGACCTCGCCGCTCGCGACCTTGGCCAGCGGGTTGACCTCGACGAGGAGCGCGTCCTCGGCGACGAAGGTCTTCCACAGGGTCACCATGACCTCGGCGACCTTCTCGGCGACCTCGGCCGGGAACTTCGCCTGGGCGACGATCTCGCGGGCCTTCTCGATCGTGACGCCCTCGTTGGCGTCGACCGGGACCTTCGCGAGCTCGTCGGGCCGGGTGGCCGCGACCTCTTCGATGTCCATGCCGCCGGCGACGGAGGCCATGGCCAGGAAGGTGCGGTTGGTGCGGTCGAGGAGGTACGAGACGTAGTACTCCTCGGCGATCTCCGGAGCGGTCTCGGCGATCATCACCTTGTGGACCGTGTGGCCCTTGATGTCCATGCCGAGGATGTCCGTCGCGCGGGCGACGGCCTCGTCCGGGGTCGCCGCCAGCTTGACGCCGCCGGCCTTGCCACGGCCGCCGACCTTCACCTGCGCCTTGACGACGGACTTGCCGCCCAGCCGCTCGGTCGCCTCGCGGGCTGCCTCAGGCGTGTCGATGACTTCACCGGCCAGCACCGGTACACCGTGCTTGGCGAAGAGGTCCCTCGCCTGGTACTCGAACAGGTCCACGCGCGTCCGTCCCTTGTCTACTCAGAATCGCCGTAGTAATCGCGGTTCGTTGTCTGCGATGGGCGTGCCGCGAAGGGCAACGTGACGGCGCTGTCACTGAGGGAGGCGTACACGGTGACCGGATACGCGGCATGTCCGTCCCGCAGGTTATCGCCGCAGGACGTGCGGCCCTAAATCGCAGATCACACTCCAGCGGTGATTACCATCACAGATCTTTTGGTCAAGTTACGCCTTCTCGGGATTTCCGCATGTCGTCGGCCGGTTTGTCGTCGGCCGGTTTGTCGTGGGCCGGTTTGTCGTGGGCCGGCATTCGACCGTCACCGGGAGCCGTGGAGGTCGGGGGCGGCCGTTGTCACTCGGTGTGCACGCTCACGTCGCGCGCATGCTCGGCTGCCTCCTCCCGGTTCGCCCCTGTGCGCCCCGCCTCCCGCGATTCCGGTTCCGGCGCCACGGGAATCCGTTGAGGAAGGAGCCGCGGCTCGCGCTCACCAGACCTCCGCGGACGGGTCCGGAAAGACCTCTTGACCCTTCAACTTCCCGCTACGGACACTGCCTTGAGCACTTACGGATACATGCGCATCAGGAGTCACACGCTTCGGGCCCGGTCCCGTGCAGACCGCGCGGCAGCGCTTCGCACCGGTACGGACGGGGGAAACAGAGGGGAAATGGGTGGCGCAGGATGCCTGGCCGCGGTCCCGGGGCGGCCGTGAGGTCGTCGGCACCCATCGCCCTCCCCCGCCCCCTCTCTCTTCCTCTTTCTCCCACGCGGTGCGCGGCCGGCCGAGGAAGGCGGTTCGCTGCCGGGCACGGGCGGAGAAGACAGACGGCTCGCGCGGGGAGCCGGACGGCACAGGCCGAGGAGGCGGACGGCGCGCGGCGTACGACGCGGCGGGTCCGGCGCCGAGCAGGTCACAGACCACACCGCGGCGGCCGACGCCGCGGCCGACGCAGGAGGTACGGACCCATGGCCACTCCCCTGACCGCGAGCAAGCTGATCGCGGCGCTGCGCGACGAGGGCCTGGTGGTCCACGAGGTCCGCGAATGGCGTGAGCACAACCGGAACACCAAGGGCCCCTGGGGCCCGGTGAACGGCGTGATCGTCCACCACACCGCCACGCAGGGCACCGACACCTCGGTGGACCTCTGTTACGACGGGCGCCCCGATCTGCCGGGGCCGCTGTGCCACGGCGTGATCGACAAGAAGGGCGAGGTCCATCTCGTCGGCAACGGCCGCGCCAACCACGCCGGACTCGGTGACGGCGACGTCCTGCGCGCGGTGATCGCCGAGGACGCGCACCTCCCGCCCGACGACGAGGCGGACACCGACGGCAACAGTCGCTTCTACGGCTTCGAGTGCATCAACCTCGGCGACGGCAAGGACCCGTGGCCCGTGGCGCAGCAACTCGCCGCGGAGAAGGCCGCGGCGGCGGTCTGCCGGGCGCACGGCTGGAGCGAACGCTCGGTGATCGGGCACAAGGAGTGGCAGCCGGGGAAGGTCGATCCGCGCGGCATCGGGATGGACGACCTTCGGGGCCGGATCAAGAAGCGGCTGGCGAAGGCGCCGGAGGGCCTGCCGGAACCGCAGCAGCCAGCGTACGAGCCGTTCCCCGGCCGCGACTTCTTCCGGTCCGGGACCAGCAGCCCGGTGATCACGGCGATGGGCGAGCGGCTGGTGGCCGAGGGCTGCGGCCATTACGAGGTCGGCCCCGGCCCGAAGTGGACCGAGGCGGACCGCACGTCGTACGCGGCCTGGCAGCGCAAGCTCGGCTTCCACGGCACGGACGCGGACGGGGTGCCGGGGCGGGTCAGCTGGGAGCGCTTGCGGGTCCCCAAGTCGTAGACCTCGCAGGCCGGTTGCCGTAAGGACTTCGAGCAGGCGCTCGTAGCTCCCGCAGGCAGGTGCTCGTAGCTCCCGCAAGTCAGTGGTCGTACGCCCCGCAAGCGGGTGCCCGTTACGCCCCGCAAGCGGGTCCACCGCGCCGCAAACGAGTCCACCGCGCCGCGTCCAGGGACGCGGCGCGGTGGAAAAAACCAAGGCCGGGCGGCCCTCCCCCACAGAGGTCCGCCCGGCTGTTCATGGGTGTTCCGGCATCGGCCGCCGCCGCGGCCGGTGAACCGGTGGTGTCGGCCTGAGGCCTCAGACCGCCTGGACCGGGAGGGCCGGCAGCGCCGGGATGTTGGCGGCGTTGGTCAGGTCGGCCAGGTTGGCGGGCACGGCCGGGACGGCAACGGCGTCGGTCACGTTGGCGGGCACGGACGGGACGGCGGGCACGGACGGGACGGCGACCGCGTCGGTCAGGTTGGCCGGCACGGACGGGACGGCGGGCACGGACGGAACGGACGGAACGGCAACCGCGTCAGTCACGTTGGCCGGAACCGCGTCCGTCACGTTGGCGGGCACGGCCGGAACCGCGGGCACCGACGGGACGGCGGGCACGGCCGGGACGGCGGGCAGCGACTTCACCGGGGTCGCGCCCTGGACGCCGGCGACGGCCTTGCCGGCCGTGCCCTGCGCGTCGGTCGCGACCACGGCGGCCAGGCCCTTCGCGAACGGGGTGGCGTCGGCGGCGGCACCCTGGGCGAACGCCACGGCGTCGGTCGCCTTGCCCTGTGCGAACGGCGCCGCGTCGGCGGCCACACCCTGGGCGAACGGCACCGCGTCGGCGGCGGCACCCTGCACGAACAGCTGCGCCTGGCCGCCCACCGTCAGCACGAACGGGGTCGCCTGGCCGGCCGCGTCACCCGCGAGCTGACCGGCACCGCCGACCGCGCCCTGCGCGACCGGCACGACCTTGACGACGACCCGGCGGGCGACGGGCGGCAGCGCGTCGGAGGCCGCCTGGTCGGCGACCGGACGGACGGTGGCGAGACCGGCCTGCGCCTGCTTCGTCAGCTGCTCGGGGCGGACGCCCGCACCGGCGAGACCGGCGAGCAGGTTGTCGACCGAGCCCGGAGCCTTGGGCAGCGCGGGGGCCTTGGGCAGCGCCGGGGTGGCGGGCAGGCCCTGGGGCAGGCCGCCGGGGAGGTGGGCGGACGGGACGCCCGGGGTGGCGGGCAGCGACGGAACGGAGGGCAGCGTGCCGTCCGTGAGGCGGCCGGCCTTGCCGAGGTCGGCGGCCTTCGCGGCCTTCTTGGCGGTCTTGACGGCCTTCTTGGCCTTCTTCAGGTCCGCGGCCTTCTGCACCTCACCGGTCTTCGGCAGGCCGGCACCGTGGGCCAGCTTCTGCACGCCGTCCACCGCACCGGTCACATCGCCGACCTGCGGAAGCTTGCCGGTGGGCAGGTCCTGGGTGGACACGTCGCCGCCGAGGGCGCCGGTGGCCTTGCCCGCCGTCTCCTCGGCGGTCGTGGTGACGGTCTTGGCCGTCTTCGTCACGGTGCCGGCCACGTCACCGGCGGGCAGCTTCTTGGCGGTGTCGGTCACCGTGCCGGTGGCCGGCAGGTCCGAACCGACGGGCAGCTCGGCGGCGTTGGCGGCGACGGAGCCCAGGGCCCACAGACCGGTGGCGGCAGCGGCGACGACGATGGAACGGCGGATGTTGGAGCGCATGGAGGTGAAGTCCTTCGAATTCAGGAGGGGTGAAAGGGCAGACCTGTCCCGCCCCCGCGCGGCAGGTCCAGTTACAGACGCGGAGCGGTCTGCCCTAGCCCGGGAATTCGAGGATTTCTTCGGCACGCCGACGCGTCGGAGCGCCATCGGCCGTGCGGACGCCACCGGGCAGCAGCCGGAAGCGCAGGGGGTCCGCCGGGGCGGCGGCGTGCTGGTCCCCGTCACGGGGGCCGTGGCCGTCACCGGCGGTGTGCGAGGCAGGCGCCATCGGGGCCTGCGGGCACGGGCCCGGAGCGCCGTTGCGGCCCGGGGCGTGCTGCTCATGGGCGGTGGCCGAGGGGTGCTCGGCTGCCGTTTCGGGACCGCAGTCGACGAGGTGCGACGGCTGCGCCGCAGGCACGTCGCCGGCCTGGGCAGCGGTCCGCGGACCGGCCGGCTGGGCGTCGCCCGGGGTACGGCCGTGCTGGTGCGTCGCGCCGTCTCCGGGGCGTCCGGTGTCCTCACCGGACGGGAGGTGTACGGGCAGCGCGGCGCCTGCCGAGTCCCCGACCTCCCGCACGACACGGTTCACCGGCTCGGTGATCCGGTCGGTGACCGGAGCGGCCTGCTCAGCGGCGGGGCGTACGGTTTCGGCCACCGCGTCGGACGCGGTGTGGGTGCGCTCGGCGAGCTTCGCGCCGGACGCGTTGCCCTGCCGCTCGAGCGCGGTCCGGGAGCCGGACAGCCGGTTCGCCGCCCCGTCCCGGGTGGCGGCCCGGTCCGGGGAGGACGCCTCGGCCGCGGCCTTCGCCGGGGTCGCCACCCCGGTCAGGTCCGCGTTCCGCGTGCGGTCGTCGGCATGGGCGCCGGGACCGAAGGCGAAGCCGAGGGCGACGAAGCCCACCAGGAAGAGCCCGGCCAGCAGCGCACGCCGCGCGGCCACCGTGCGCGGCAGGCGCACGGCGGCAGGCAGGGCGAACACAGCAGACAAGGAGGGACCTTCCCCTACGGACGGGGACGCCCGAGGCATACGGCCTCGGCGTCACGCGCGTCGCGGGCGATCGAGCGATGGCTTGATCCTTGCATGAGGTGCCAGGTGCCGCGCAAGTCCCCCCGGGGGTCCTGTCACCGTTGCTCCGCCATGTCCGGTATGGGCAGCGGCCGTTTCTCGATCGCGGCCGCCATGACCTCCGGAAACAGGTCCGGGGTGCAGGCGAACGCCGGGGCGCCCAGGGCCGCGAGGGCCGCGGCGTGGTCACGGTCGTAGGCGGGCGCCCCCTCGTCGGAGAGCGCGAGCAGCGTCACGAACTGCACACCGGCCGCCTTCATCGCGGCGACCCGCTTGAGCATCTCGTCCCGGATGCCGCCTTCGTAGAGGTCGCTGATGAGGACGACGACGGTTTCGGTGGGGCGGGTGATACGGGACTGGCAGTAGGCGAGCGCGCGGTTGATGTCCGTGCCGCCGCCCAGCTGGGTACCGAAGAGGACGTCGACCGGGTCGTCCAGTTGGTCCGTCAGGTCGACGACCGCCGTGTCGAAGACGACGAGCCGGGTGTCGAGGGCCCGCATGGAGGCGAGCACCGCGCCGAACACCGAGGCGTAGACGACCGAGGCGGCCATCGAACCGGACTGGTCGATGCAGAGCACCACGTCCTTCTTCACCGACTGCGCCGCGCGGCCGTAGCCGATCAGCCGCTCGGGGACGACCGTGCGGTACTCCGGGAGGTAGTGCTTGAGGTTCGCCCGGATCGTGCGGTTCCAGTCGATATCGCGATGGCGCGGCCGGCTGATGCGGGCGGAGCGGTCCAGTGCGCCGGTGAGTGTGGCGCGGGTGCGCTGCGCCAGCTTCTTCTCCAACTGCTCGACGACCTTGCGGACGACGGCGCGGGCGGTCTCCTTGGTGGTCTCCGGCATGACCTTGTTGAGCGAGAGCAGGGTGCCCACCAGATGCACATCCGCCTCGACGGCCTCCAGCATCTCCGGCTCCAGCAGCAGCGCGGACAGCCCCAGCCGGTCGATGGCGTCCCGCTGCATCACCTGCACCACGGAGGACGGGAAGTACGTACGGATGTCGCCGAGCCAGCGCGCCACCCCGGGCGCCGAGGCCCCGAGCCCCGCCGAACGCCGGCCGCCTGGTCCGTTGCCACCGCCTGCCTTCTCCCGGCCGTAGAGCGAGGCCAGCGCCCCGTCCATCGCCGCGTCCCGGCCCCGGAGTTCACACCCCGTCCCGTCCGCACCGCCACCACCGAGCACCAGCCGCCAGCGCCGCAGCCGCTCGGCCTCGGAGGCGGGAGTGGTGGGAACGGGGTCAGGGGTCGTTGCGGGGGCGGTGGTCGTTGCCGTCGCCGGGGCTGTGGTCGAGTTCGCCGTCGGCATCGGCGAGGCGGTGATCAGGGGCGTCACCGTCGCCGGTGAAGTGGCCGGGCTCGTCGCCGTCGGGTCCGGTGTCGTGCGGGTCATGTGCGTGCCCCCGTGAGGTCGTCGGCCGGTCGGATGGTGTCCGGTTGCTCGTCGTACGGCCCGTCGCCCGGCCCGTCGCCCGGCCCGTGGCCCGGTTCCTCGCCCGGTTCGTCGTCGTCCGGCTCGTCGGCGAAGCCGTGCGCCTCGATCCCCAGCAGCATGCGCAGGGTGGGGAGGACGGCCGCGGCGCGGTCGCGGTCCAGGCCGGGGCCGAAGCCGGGTGCGGCGTCGTCCGGAGTGTCGCCGGCCGGGTGGCGGGACGGGGTCGCGGGACCGCGGCGGATCAGTTCGCCGAGGGTGCGCCGCACACCGGACTCGTACTCCGCGAAGGTCCGGCGCAGCAGCGGCAGGACGTCCGTGAACGCGGCGGCCGGCACCCCGGTCAGCCAGCCGTCGACCAGCGCGAGCAGCCGCTCGTCATGGACCAGCAGCATGCCGCCGTCCCCGCCGCCGACGAACCCCTCGATCCAGCCGGCGGCATCGGTGGGCGGGGTGCCCGGCGAGAGGGCGAGCCCCATCAGCCGTTCGGCTCCCCCGTCGCCCGACTCCCCCTCGTCCAGGAGGAGTCTGGCCGCCCGCCCGCGGATCAGGCCCGGTACGGCGTCGCGTGCGCTCACCGCCCGCAGCACCGCGGTCCACCGCGCCCGCAGATCCTGCCGTCCGGGCCGCTGTCCGGGCTCCGGCCGGCCGAGGAGGCCGACGGCCCGGTGGGTGGCGTCGAGATGGCCGCGCATATCGGCGGCGCCGTCGGCGTCCAGGCCCAGGCAGGCGGGCGGCAGCCCGACGAAGACCCGCTCGGCCAGGCCCGTCGCCACCTCGCGGAGCGCCACGGAGTCCGTGCCGCGCACATCGCCGTAGCGCACGGACCGTACGAGGGCGGGCAGCGCCTGGGCGAGGTGGCCCACGTCCGCGTCGAGTGCGGCGCGGTCCGCCAGCACCCGCATCACCACCGGGAGGGCGTCGGGGAGTTCGGCGAGCAGACAGCGTTCGGCGAGCGCCGTGACCTCGGCGAGCGTGGCCGCCTCCGACGCCTCGGACGCGGCCTTGGCCGTGGCGGCCGAGAGCACGGTCGTGCCCCAGATGCCGGCCTCCGCGACCCGCACCGAGAGCTCGGGCTCCCAGCGCAGTTGCCAGGTCTCCCGGAAGGTACCCGTACTGCCGCGGGACCCGCGCGGTTCGCCCCAGGGGATGCCGAGCAGCCGGAGCCGGTGCAGCAGGCGACTGCGGCCGGCGTCGGTCTCCTTGCGCAGGTCCAGCTCCAGTTCCCGTTCCAGCGCCTCGGGTTTGAGCCGGAGCGTGCGCTGGCTGCGGGCGATATCGCGCTGCAGGGGCACCGCGGGAGCGTCCTCCGGGACCTCTCCCAGCACCTCGCCCACCACCAGCCGGTCGTGGATCAGCGAGGACGGCGCATCGGTGCCGTCCCCCATGACGGCACGGACCGCATCGTCCAGTTCCGTCAGCCCGGCCAGCGGGCGGCCGCGCACCGTGGCCAGCCCCTCGGCGAGCCGTACCGCCTCGATGACGTGCGCCGACGAGACGGCGTAGTCCTCCTCCCGGAGCAGCCCGGCGACCTTGGTCAGCCAGCGTTCCACGGGGCGGTCGGGGGCGCTGAAGAGATGGCCGTACCAGCCCGGAGAGGCGATACCGGCGCCGTAGCCGCTGCGACGGGAGAGCCGCCGGTGCGTCCAGGGCACCCAGGTCACCGCCGTCTTCACCTTCGGCAGGCCCTTGAGCAGCTGCCGGTCGGCGGTCACGGTGGTGCGCTGCGCCAGGGCGGGTACGTGCCAGGCGCCGCACACCACGGCGATGCCGTCCCCGAACTCCCGTCGGGCATCCCGCAGTCGCAGCCGCATATGGGCCTCGCGCACCGGATCACGGTCATGGCCGCCGTCCCCGTACGCCTCGCGCAGCGCGCCCATGGCCTCGGCCAGCGCCGCGAACGGCGCCAGCGCATCCGCACCGGGGTCGCCTCCGGTCGCTGCTCCTCCCCCGCCCGTGCGGTGTTCGACGACGTCCTCCCACCAGCGTTCGGGGTCGTCGTACCCGGCCGCCTCGGCCAGCGCCCGGATCGGATCGACCCGCACATCGGCCTCGTCCGCGGCCTCCCGCTCCTGGCCGGCGGCGGGCACTTCGTCACCCGGGCCGCCGCCCACCCGGCCCTCGCCGGACGGCGGCCCCCCGTCGGCAGCCCGCCCGCTCTCTTCCTTTTCTCCCCTCTTTCCCTTCTCTTCTTCCTTCGCCAAGGAGTGCGCCGCGGGCAGATCGATGAAGCGGACGGGGACGCCGCGGGCCAGCGCCCAGCGCATCGCCACCCACTCCGGGGAGAACTCGGCCAGCGGCCAGAACGCCGCGCGGCCGGGATCGTCCTGCGCATGGGCGAGCAGGGCGACGGGCGGGCGCATCTCCTCCCGGGCGGCCAGCGGCACCAGCGCGTCCGCCTCCGGTGGGCCCTCGATCAGCACCGCGTCGGGCGTGCACTGGTCGAGGGCGGCGCGCACCGCCCGCGCCGAACCGGGACCGTGATGCCGCACCCCGAGCAGCACCGGCCCGGTCATGCGCTCACCTCACGGCAGGCGCGGTAGAAGTCCTTCCAGCCGTCGCGCTCGCGCACCACGGTCTCCAGGTACTCCTGCCATACGACCCGGTCCGCCGCCGGATCGCGGACCACGGCACCCAGGATTCCCGCGGCCACGTCCCCGGAGCGCAGCACCCCGTCGCCGAAGTGGGCGGCCAGCGCCAGCCCGTTCGTCACCACCGAGATGGCCTCGGCCGTGGAGAGGGTGCCGGACGGCGATTTGAGCTTGGTGCGGCCGTCGGAGGTGAGGCCGGCCCGCAGCTCGCGGAAGACCGTGACGACGCGACGGATCTCGTCCAGCCCCTCCGGCCCGGCCGGGAGGTCCAGCGAGCGCCCGATCTGCTCGACCCGGCGCGAGACGATGTCCACCTCTTCTTCGGGGGTCGCGGGCAGCGGCAGTACGACGGTGTTGAAGCGGCGGCGCAGGGCACTGGAGAGTTCGTTGACCCCGCGGTCGCGGTCATTGGCCGTGGCGATCAGGTTGAAGCCGCGGACGGCCTGCACCTCCTGCCCCAGCTCCGGGATGGGCAGGGTCTTCTCCGACAGGACCGTGATGAGGGTGTCCTGGACGTCGGCGGGGATGCGGGTCAGCTCCTCGACCCGTGCGGTCATGCCCTGTGCCATCGCGCGCATCACCGGGCTGGGCACCAGCGCCTCGCGGCTGGGGCCGTTCGCGAGCAGCTGGGCGTAGTTCCAGCCGTAGCGGATGGCCTCTTCGGGGGTGCCGGCCGTGCCCTGGACCAGCAGGGTGGAGTCGCCGCTGACGGCCGCCGCCAGATGCTCGGAGACCCATGTCTTCGCGGTGCCGGGCACGCCGAGCAGGAGCAGTGCGCGGTCCGTGGCGAGGGTCGTCACGGCGACCTCGACGATCCGGCGCGGGCCGACGTATTTGGGTGTGATGACCGTGCCGTCCGCGAGCGTGCCGCCGAGGAGGTAGGTGGCGACCGCCCACGGCGAGAGCCGCCAGCGCTCCGGCCGCGGCCGGTCGTCGGCCGCGGCAAGGGCCTTGAGCTCCTCCGCGAAGCTGTCCTCGGCGTGCGGCCGCAGCGCCTGGCCGCCCGCGGCGTGCGGCGTGGTCCCGGCGTTCGGATCGGTGTCGTCGTCCGTCGTCGTGAAGCTGTTCTCGGACATGGTTCCCCCTACGTCGCAACGTGTGCGGCCGGGACCCCGAAAATCCCTGCGGCCGCTTGCGCAATCAAGCCTGCACCACGCCACTGACAATCCCTCGAAAACCCACCGTGGCCTGCGAGTTCGCCGTGTCCGGCGACGATTGTCAGTGGGGCGTCGTAGCGTCGATGACATGAATCCGCAGGGGGAACGCTGGACGACGGATCAGGTGCTCGCACTGGCACCTGACGAGGCTTCGCGCCGGGCGGGCGGCAAGCTCGCGACGCCGGGACCGTGGTCGGAAACGGGCGCGGACGAGAGCGCGGTGTGGGGGCAGTGCAAGGGCAGCGGCAAGAAGCCCTACCAAACGGTCGTGAACCTCAACGGTCCGGCTTTCACATGCAGTTGTCCGAGCCGCAAGTTTCCGTGCAAGCACGCGCTGGGACTGCTGCTGCTCTGGGCGGGCGGCGGCCGGGAGGTGGCGGCGGGGGAACCGGCCCAGTGGGTGGGCGAGTGGCTGGCCGGGCGGCGCGAGCGCGAGGGGCGCTCCGCGGGTGCGGCCGCGGGCGGCGGCGCTCCGGCGCGGGCGCCGGCCGACCCGGAGGCGGCCAGGCGGCGGGCGGAGCGCCGGATGCAGCGGATCGGCGCCGGCGCGACGGAGCTGGAACAGCGCCTGGAGGATCTGCTGCAGTCCGGCCTGGCCTCGGCCGGCCGCGCTGACGGGGCGCTCTCCCTGTCGGGCGCAGGAGGCGGAGGTTCCTGGGACGAGACGGCCGCCCGCATGGTCGACGCCCAGGCGCCCGGCCTCGCCTCGCGCGTACGGGAGCTGGGTTCGGCCGCGGCGTCCGGTCCGGACTGGCCGGCCAGGCTGCTGGAGGAGTGCGCCCTGCTGCACCTCCTCGACCAGGGGTTCCTCGGTATCGAGCGACTGCCGGCCCCCCTCGCGGCGACGGTCCGCTCGCGCGTCGGACTGACCACCGAGGCGGCGGATCTGCTCACCGGCCCCGAGGCGACGACGGTCCGGGACCGCTGGCTGGTGCTCGCCCAACAGGACTCCGACGACGGCAAGTTGATCACCCGCAGGGTCTTCCTGCGGGGCGAGCGGACCGGCCGGATGGCGCTGCATCTCGCCTTCGGCGCCTCCAACCGCCCGCTGGACCTGGCCCTGCCGCCCGGCGTGGCGCTCGATGCGGACCTCGCCTACTACCCGGGCGCCCGCCCCCTGCGCGTCGCCCTGGGCGAACGGCACGCCCCTGTGGTCCCGGGGCCCGTACCGGCCGGCTGCGGCGTCGATGCCGCCCTGGCCGCGTACGGCGACGCGCTGCGCGACGATCCGTGGCTGGATGCCTGGCCGGTGGTGCTCTCCGAGGTCACACCGGTTCCGGGCCCCGACGGCGGGAGCTGGCAACTGGCCGATGCAGACGGCGAGTCGGCGCTGCCACTGGATCCACGCTGCCTGGGCCGTACGAGCCTGTGGCAGCTGGCCGCCATATCGGGCGGCGCGCCGATCACGGTCTTCGGCGAATGCGGCCATCGCGGCTTCCTGCCGCTGACCGTCTGGGACCCGGCCCCGGTGTCCCTGTGACCCGGCCCTCCGCCGCACCGCCGGCCACGCTCTCCCGCCACCCGCGCACGCCGTCCACCACCGAACCCTGGAGGAAGGGCATGACGACCACCACCACGCCCACTTCGCCCGCACCCACCCCCACCAACCCCTCCAGTCCGGTGAGTCCCACCAGTCCCCCCTCACCCACCCCGGCCGGTCCCACGACAGCCGCCGCGCCCCCTTCACCCGCCTCGGCATCCCCGGCGTCCCCGACCGCCCCGCCCCCCTGGGCCGATCTCGTGAGCGCCGCGCTCCTGGGGACCGAGCGGCGGACGCCGCCGGGGGCGGTGCGGTCCGGGCAGGGCGCCGCGGCCGCACTGCTGGACGCGGCCGCGGTGAGCACGGTGCGCCGGCGCGCCGCACTGCGCCCCGCACCGGCCGGAGAGCGGCCCGCCCCGGCCCCCGCCGACCCGCGGCCCCCGTTGCCGCCCGCCGCGCGCCGCCGGCTGTCCCTGCTGCTCGCCGACCGCGGCGGCTCCGGCGGCGGCAGCCGTCGCGGCACGGCCCCCGACCTCACCGAGCTGCTCCCCCAGTGGCTGGCCGCCGCCGGTGAGTACGGCTACCGCGCCCCGGAGGCCCTGCTGCCCGCGCTGCTCGACGCCGCCCGTGCCCGTACGGACCTGCGGCCCGCCGCGCTGGCGCTGGCGGGGCCGCGCGCCCTGTGGCTGTCCCGGCTCAACGCCGAGTGGAAGTTCGCGCTCCGGGGGATCGGCGGCCCGGCCGAACTCTCCGGTGGCGACGCCCCCGACGGCATACGACGCCGGTGGGAGGAGGGCCTGTTCGCCGAGCGGGTCGCCCTGCTGACCGCGCTGCGCCGCCAGGACCCGCCGGCCGGCCTGGCACTGCTGGCCACGACCTGGCCCACGGAGCGGGCCGAGGACCGTCTGATGTTCCTCGACTCGCTACGCGAGGGCCTCTCGGCGGACGATGAGCCCTTCCTCGAACAGGCGCTGTCCGACCGCAGCCGCAATGTCCGCGCCACGGCCGCCGAGCTGCTCTCCACGCTGCCCGGGTCCGCCCTCGCGGCCCGGATGGCGCAGCGTGCGCACACCTGCGTCGGCCCGGACCGTACGGCCGGCGTGCCGGCGATCGCCGTGGAGGCGCCGCACGAGTGCGATGCGGGGATGCAGCGGGACGGGGTCGCGCCCAAGCCGCCCTCCGGACGGGGCGAACGGTCCTGGTGGCTGGGCCAGTTGGTGGAGGCGACGCCGCTGGACGGATGGCACGCCCGGTTCGGGGGCCGCGACGCGGCGGCGATCGTCGCACTGCCGGTGGGCGACGACTGGCGGACGGAACTGCACGACGCCTGGTGCCGTGCCGCCGTGCGCCAGCACCACGCCGACTGGGCACGGGCGCTCCTGGGTGCGCCGGGCGCTCCGTCCCAGGCGGCCGAGGTCGCGCCGGCCGGTTCGTCGCGGGACCTGACGAAGCTGCTGACCGTGCTGCCCGATGCCGAACGAGCCCGGTGGGTGGCGGAGTTCATCGCGGCACACGGCCTGTCGGAGGCCTTCCGGATGCTCGGCGTGTGCGCGGTCCCCTGGGCCGAGCCGCTGGGCGGGGCCGTCGTCGACGCACTGGACATCGCCCGGGACGCGGGCAGCTACCCATGGAGCTTCAGCGGGGTGATGGGCCTGGCCGAACGCTGCCTGGACCCGGCCGCGGCGGACCGCCTCGACATGCTCACCGCCGTCACGGACGAACCCGAAGGCGCCTCACCGGGCTCCGGCGGCTACTGGTCCGAGGCCTTCCAGCGCCTGGTCGGCACCCTCCGCCTGCGCGCCACCATGCAGGCGGAACTCGCCCCGCCGTCCACCGGCCACGACGGCGCGGGCGACCGCGGCCCGCTCGGTCCGGCCGACCCCGCCACGAGCACCGATGCCGGTGCCCATGCCGACGCCGACCCGGGCACCGGCCTCACCAACAGCCCCCCGCCCGGCAATCCCGGCCGGGCCACACGACAGCCCCTGGCCCCATGACGCTGCGCCTCATGAGCGGACCCGCCCGTGCCCCGGCCGTCCTCGCTGCCGTGCCGTCCCGTGTCTCAGACCGCCAGCGAGCGCACGTTCGCGTTGACCCACTCCACGATCGAGGCCGTCGTCGCACCCGGCGTGAAGATCTCCGCGACCCCCTGCGCCTTGAGCGGGGGGATGTCGGCCTCGGGGATGATGCCGCCGCCGAAGACCTTGATATCCGCCGCGTCGCGCTCCTCCAAGAGGGCGATGACCTTCGCGAAGAGGGTGTTGTGCGCGCCGGAGAGGATGGACAGCCCGATCGCGTCGGCGTCCTCCTGGATCGCGGTGTCGACGATCTGCTCCGGGGTCTGGTGCAGCCCGGTGTAGATCACCTCCATACCGGCGTCGCGCAGCGCCCGCGCGATGACCTTGGCGCCCCGGTCGTGCCCGTCCAGGCCCGGCTTGGCCACGACCACACGGATCGGCCCCGACCTGCCCGCCGCGCCCTGGCTCCCCGCTTGCGCTCCGTCATGCCGAGCCACACTCATCACTGCCTCCAAGCCATGCACGGCACTGTGGTGCCGCCGAGCCGACAATCGATCGCGCGACCGCGATCCGGCGGCCACGAGCGTGAACGAACGTTATCGCCAGCATCCCGTACCCAGCCGTTTCGTGACATCCGGGGAGGGGGAAATCACACATGGGACACGTTCGCTACGCGCCGTGTTCCGCGTGTCGTGCCGCCATGGCCGGGCGGATCCGTACGCGCGGGGCGGGCGCTCGGGGAGTCGCAGCCGGGCCACCGCGCCGCCGGGCGCGCATCAGGGCGGGTACGCCGCATGCTCGCCGTCGCTGCGCATGGCTTCCCACGAGGGCATACGGGGGTCGAAGCCGCCTTCCACGTGCCGTTCGGGAGGTCGGCCATGCAGGCCCTGCCCTTTCTCTCCGCACCCCTTCTGTTCTCGCGCCTCTTCGCCGAGCCGCTCCAGCGCGCCCGCCGGCTCCCCACCCGCGCCTCTTCGCTGCTCCTGCGCAGCACGGTCGTGGAGCTGGCGGTGCTCGCCGGCCATCTCCTCCTCTACCCGACCGGCATCTCCCAGGAACGACCCGCGCCAGGAGCCGCACCGCACCCCGTGGCCGGCCCCTCGGACGAGGACACGGCATCGCGGGCCGTGCCGTCCGCCCCCGGTGTGCCGTCGATGCTGCCGACCGAGGGCCGGGCCCATCCGCCGGTCCTCCTGCTCCACGGCTTCATCGACAACCGCTCGGTCTTCCTGCTGCTGCGCCGCTCGCTGCACCGGCACGGCTGGCGGCACATCGAGGCGCTCAACTACTCCCCGCTGACCTGTGATCTCCGCAAGGCGGCCGAGCTGCTGAGCCGGCACGTGGAGGAGGTCTGCGCGCGGACCGGTCATCGCCGGGTGGACATCGTGGGCCACAGCCTGGGCGGGCTCATCGCCCGCTATTACGTCCAGCGGCTCGGCGGCGACACCCGCGTCCGTACGGTGATCACGCTCGGAACCCCGCACTCCGGCACCGCCGTCGCGCCCCTGATGTCGGCCCACCCGATCGTCCGCCAGATGCGCCCCGATTCCGAGGTGATTGCGGAGTTGTCGCTTCCTGCGCCTCATTGCCGGACGCACTTTGTCGCTTTCTGGAGCGAGGAGGACCGGGTGATGGTTCCCGCCACGACGGCCAGAATCAATCACCCGGATTTGCGTGCGTTCAATGTGCATGTCGCCGGTGTCGGACATCTCGCGCTACCGGTCAACGGCACCGTCGCCGCCGGCATACGCGACGCGCTGGCCTCGGCGGATACGGCGGAAGGAGCCGCGGACGTCATATCGGTGGCCTGACTCCGATACGGCGACGAGGGCCCCGAACCGGTCCCGCACGACGCCGAATCGGCACCGCAGGACCGACCTGATCTTGACGTGTTGTCGAACAAACGTCGAACGGGGTGCCAAGAGCTCGCATGGGGACTGCCGAAAGGCGGCCAAATGCCCGGTCTCGCCGAGCCCAAAACCTGTTGAAGATTGTCGCCGCCGCGTACCGCCGGGTACAGTCGCCGCTAATTCTCCTGCTGCCGAGGCGAAAGAGAAGTTGGTGAACGACCGTCACCCATCGGGGGCCCCGCTCCCGACCGGATCTGCTTCCGACGCCTCGTATGCGCATTATCCGGCCTACGACTCCTACGGGCAGCAGCAATCCTCGTCCGGCACCGCCGAATACGGCGACGGCGACCCCCTCTTCGGCTCGCTCCCCGGCTCGTACGAGACCGGTATGTACGACACCGGCACCTATGACGCCGGTATGTACGACACCGGGACGCACAGCACCGGCGCCTATGGCACGAGCGCCTACGGCACGGGCACCTTCCACACCGGTGCCCATGACACGGGTGCGTATGCCACGGGCGACGGCTATGACACCGGCGCCTACGACACCGGCGGCTACGCCTCGGCGCAGTGGGACACCGGCGGCTACGAGACCGGTGCCTACGACAGCGGCGCCTGGGCCACCACCGATTCGCAGGCGGCCGCCGCGGGCTACGACCCCTACGCCCACACCGCGTACGAGCCCCCGGCGCAGGACGCGACCGCCTACGCGGCCGGGTACGGGACAACGGGCTCGTACGAGACGACCGCCCACGAAGCCACTGCCTACGGGCACGGCGGGTACGAAACCGGGAGCTACCCCACCGGCACGTACGACACCGGGAGTTACGCCACCGTCGGGTACGACACCGCGGGCGCCTTCGACACCGGCGGCCAGCAGGCCACCGCGCTCCAGGAGACCGCGAGCCATGAGGCCACGGCGATCTGGTCGACCACGGACCGGAACCTGATCGCCGGCATCCCGGCCCAGGCCGGCCCGCCCCCGAACGACACCGTCCAGTGGGACACCACCGCCTGGGGCGAAACCCCGCACTCCGACACCGGCCAGTTCGACACCGGCCAGTTCGACACCGGTCAGCTCCACGTCGGTCAGCTCGACACCGATCCGTTCGACACCGACGTCTTCGAGGCCGGCCGGCCCGGGACCGACGACGGATCCCCGGACGAGGGCCGCCTCTTCGAGCACGCCGCCGACCCCGTCGACACCGGCGACGCCGCCGCCGTGGCGGACGCCATGACACAGGCCATGCCGATCACGGCCCCGGCCCCCGCCGGACGGCGGGGGCCGGACGCCGGGAAGGCCGTCCGCGGCCGAGGCCGCAAGCGCCCGGTGAAGCGGTCGGCACTGCTGACCGTCGCCGTCCCCTCCGTCGCCGCCATGGGCGTGTGCGCCGTGGCCGCCGCGTCCGTCACCGGCTTCACCGGGGACGACAAGGGCGAGGCGACCGCCCAGGCCGCGCCCGACCCGGGAGCCGTCAAACCGTCCGCGGCCAACAACAAGCTCGACACCCAGCTCGCCGGACTCAGCGCCAGCGCCGACGACTTCCGCGACCGGGCCAGCCGCACCCAGGAGCGGATCGACCTCAAGGAGCGCCAGGCGCTGGAGCGCAAGCGCAAGGCGGAGGAGGCGGCCCGCAAGGAGGCCGCCCGCCCCAAGTTCGTCCTGCCGGTCACCCAGCACGGGCTGAGCGCCACCTTCGGCCAGGCCGGTGTGAACTGGATGTCCGTGCACACCGGCATTGACTTCCCGGTCAGCTACGGCACCCCGGTCATGTCCGCCACCGACGGCACCATCCGCACCCAGTGGAACTCCGCCTACGGGAACATGGCGATCGTGACGGCGCCCGACGGCACCGAGACGTGGTACTGCCATCTGAGCAGCACCAAGATCCGGTCCGGGTCGGTCAAGGCCGGGGACCAGATCGCCTATTCGGGCAACTCCGGCAACTCCACGGGACCGCATCTGCACTTCGAGGTGCGCCCCGGCGGCGGCGCTGCGGTCGACCCGCAGCCCTGGCTGCGCGACCACGGCCTCAACCCGAACTGACCGCCGTCCCGCCGGGTGACGGGTCCCGTCACCCGGCCCGCGCGGCCGTTACAGCTTCTGCACCGGCGCATACCGCAGCAGCAGCCGCTTCGGCTTCTCGCCGCCGAAGTCGATCGTCGCCTCGGCGTTGTCGCCGCTGCCCTTGACGCCGACGACCGTGCCGAGCCCGAAGCTGTCGTGGGTGACCCGGTCGCCGATGACCAGGGAGACCACCGGCCGGTCACTGGTGCGACGGGTCGCGAAGCCGCTCGGGCCCTTGGCGCGCGACGACGACAGCGTGGAAGCGAATCCGCCGCCCTTGCCGCCCCCCGACATGCCGCCCATCGACGCGGACGGCGTCGCCGGGCCCGTGCGCTTCCACTCCACGTAGTCGACCGGGATCTCCTCCAGGAACCGGGAGGGCGGGTTGTACGAGGGCTGGCCCCAGGCGCTGCGCATCGTCGAGCGGGTGACGTAGAGCCGCTCACGGGCGCGGGTGATGCCGACATAGGCGAGCCGGCGCTCCTCCTCCAGCTCCTTGGTCTGGCCCAGCGAGCGCATGTGCGGGAAGACGCCGTCCTCCAGGCCGGTCAGGAAGACGACCGGGAACTCCAGACCCTTGGCGGTGTGCAGCGTCATGAGGGTGATCACGCCGCTGCCCTCCTCGTCCTCGTCCGGGATCTGGTCGGAGTCGGCGACCAGCGCGACCTGCTCCAGGAAGTCGGAGAGCGTGCCCGGATTCTCCTCGCCGCGGTCCTGCTCGAACTCCAGGGCCACGGCGGCGAGTTCCTGGAGGTTCTCGATCCGGGTCTCGTCCTGCGGGTCGGTGGAGGCCTGGAGTTCGGCGAGGTAGCCCGTACGCTCCAGGACCGCTTCCAGGATCGTGGCCGGGCTGGCACCGGACTCGACGATGGTGCGCAGCTCCTCCATGAGGACGTTGAAGCGCTTGACGGCGTTGGCCGAGCGGGCCGCCATGCCGTACGCCTCGTCGACCCGGCGCAGCGCCTGCGGGAAGGTGATCTTCTCGCGCAGCGACAGGGCATCGATCATCGCCTCGGCGCGGTCGCCGATGCCGCGCTTGGGGACGTTCAGGATGCGGCGGAGCGGGACGGTGTCCTCGGGGTTGGCGAGCACCCGGAGGTAGGCGAGGACGTCGCGGACCTCCTTGCGCTCGTAGAAGCGCACCCCGCCGACGACCTTGTAGGGCAGCCCGACCCGGATGAAGATCTCTTCGAAGACACGGGACTGGGCGTTGGTGCGGTAGAAGACGGCGACGTCGCCGGCCTTGGCGCCGCCGGCGTCCGTCAGCCGGTCGATCTCGTCGGCGACGAACTGCGCCTCGTCGTGCTCGGTGTCGGCGACATAGCCGGTGATCTTGGGGCCCGCGCCGGCGTCCGTCCAGAGGTTCTTCGGGCGGCGGTTCTCGTTGCGCTCGATGACGGCGTTGGCGGCGGACAGGATCGTCTGCGAGGAGCGGTAGTTCTGCTCCAGCAGGATCGTCGTCGCCTCCGGGTAGTCCTCCTCGAACTGGAGGATGTTGCGGATCGTGGCGCCGCGGAAGGCGTAGATCGACTGGTCGGCGTCACCGACGACGCACAGCTCGGCGGCGGGCATCTCGTCGGTACCGGGGCCGACCAGCTCGCGGACGAGGGTGTACTGGGCGTGGTTGGTGTCCTGGTACTCGTCGACGAGGACGTGGCGGAAGCGGCGGCGGTAGTGCTCGGAGACGTCCGGGAAGGCCTGGAGCAGATTGACCGTCGTCATGATGATGTCGTCGAAGTCCAGGGCGTTGGCCTCACGCAGCCGGGCCTGGTACATCGCATACGCCTCGGCGAGCGTCTTCTCGAACCCGTCGGCCGCGGTCCCGGCGAAGGTCTCCTCGTCGATGAGCTCGTTCTTGAGGTTGGAGATCTTCGCGCTGAAGGACTTGGGCGGGTAGCGCTTGGGGTCCAGGTCCAGATCGCGGCAGACCAGGGCCATCAGGCGCTTCGAATCGGCGGCGTCGTAGATCGAGAAGGAGGAGGTGAAGCCCAGCTTCTTGGACTCGCGGCGCAGGATGCGGACGCAGGCGCTGTGGAAGGTGGAGACCCACATGGCGTTCGCGCGCGGGCCGACGAGCTCCTCGACGCGCTCCTTCATCTCGCCCGCGGCCTTGTTCGTGAACGTGATCGCGAGTATCTGGCCGGGGTGGACATGGCGCTCGGCCAGCAGATGGGCGATGCGGTGGGTGAGCACCCGGGTCTTGCCGGAGCCGGCGCCGGCGACGATCAGCAGCGGGCCGCCCGTGTGCACCACGGCGGCCTTCTGCTCGTCGTTGAGCCCCTCCAGCAGCGCCGCCGGGTCGAGGGCGGGGCGGGCGGCGCCGTCGCGGTAGTACGCCTCTCTGGGCACGGGCGCGTCGAACCTCCCGCCGAAGAGGTCGGCGGGGATCTCCTCCGGGGCCGGACCGTGCTGGTCCTCGGGAGGAGGGGGTCCCCCCGCGTCGTTCAGACGTGGGGGAGGGTGCTCCTCCTCGCCCTTGTGGCCGAGGTCCGCCAGGAAGCTGTCGTCAAAGAGGCTGCTCATCGCCCACCGAGTCTAGGCCGCCGCACTGACAGCCCGCCGCGGAGTTGCCCATTGGCGACCGCTTCCGGGGCGAGCCGTGGCACCGCGGCAGGTCAGGCGGCCGGAACGACCGCAAACCGATCGGCGGCTCGTCTACCCGAATCCGACATCTGCCACAACAACCCCCGCATCGCGTTCAGGTCACGAAAAGGTTTCGGGCATATCGAACATCAGCCTTCACAGGAGCCACACGAGTTGGCTAACGTCCTCGCTCAGGCAGCCCGCATCCCCGTGGACGACAGCGTCCGCACGGGTCGCCGCGCCGAGTCCGGCCCTGCCATGAGGCACCCGGAGCCGGGGACCCACCAGCACCACCGGGGTGAATCGATCCGTACGGCCGTCACAGGCGGACGTCGGACCGTAGGGCAAGCCTTCCGTCATCGACACCGCCCGAACCCGACAGCTAACCCGGTAGGCGGTCCACGGAAGGAGTCGCCGGCCTTGGCGTCGCATCGCAAGCCGCGCACCAGCATTCTCACCTCACCCGGAGGCCGACGGACGGCAGTCGGGCTCACCACCGCCGCCCTCGCCTCGGCCACGCTGCTCTCGCAGTCCGCCGACGCGGCCCCCCGGGCGCCCAAGCCCACCATCGAAGAGGTCAAGCAGAAGGTCGACGGCCTCTACCACCAGGCCGAGGTGGCCACCCAGAAGTACAACGCCGCCAAGGAGCACGCCGACACCCAGCGCCACACCGTCGACGGGCTGCTGGACGCCGCCGCCAAGCGGGCCGAGAAGATGAACGAGTCCCGGCGTCGGCTGGGCACCTTCGCCTCGGCGCAGTACCGCACAGGCGGCATGAACCCGACGGCGCAGCTGATGCTCGCCAAGGACCCGCAGCAGTTCTTCGACCGCAGCCACCTCATGGAGCGGCTGACCGGCCGGCAGAAGGAAGCCGTCTCCGACTACCAGGAGCAGCAGGCGGCGGCCGCCCGGCAGCGGGCGGAGGCGACCCACAGCCTGGAGCGGCTGCAGACCTCACAGGCCTCCCTCAAGGAGTCCAAGCGGTCCGTCCAGGAAAAGCTGGCCGAGGCCAGGCAGCTGCTGTCCCAGCTGACCGCCCAGGAGAAGGCGCGGCTGGCGGAGCTGGAGCGCAAGAAGGAAGCGGCGGCCAAGCGCAGGGCCGAGGAGCAGGCGCGCCAGCAGCAGGAGCGCGAGCGCCGGCAGCAGCACGACGGGGGCGGTTCGGCCGGCGGGCAGACCGGGGGCGGCGCCGACACCGGCGGTTCGGCCGGCGGTTCGTCCTCCACCCAGGCCGAGAAGGCGCTCGCCTTCGCCCGCGCCCAGATGGGCAAGCCGTACGTCTGGGGCGCCACCGGCCCCAGCTCCTACGACTGCTCGGGACTGACCCAGGCCGCGTGGAAGGCCGCCGGCGTCAGTCTGCCGCGGACCACCTGGGACCAGGTCAAGGTCGGCCAGCGGGTCGCCACCAAGGACCTCAGGCCCGGTGACCTGGTCTTCTTCTACGACGACATCAGCCATGTCGGCATGTACATAGGCGGCGGCAAGATGATCCACGCCCCGCACCCGGGCGCCAACGTCCGGGAGGAGTCGATCTACTACATGCCGATCTACGGGAGCGTCCGCCCGGGCTGAGGCCCGGCCCGCGCCCGCACCGAACCACCCCCCACACGCCACCGCGCGGCCGTCGCCCTCCGCCGAGGAGTGCGATGACCGCGCGGTGTGCCGTGGAGGGACCTTGCCGTGGGCGCCCGGAGCCCTGTTCCCGGCGCCCGCCGCCGCGCTCAGGTCCAGAGCACGGCGATGAAGATGTTGGCCACCGTCAGCGCACCGACCGCGCCGAAGAGCGGCTTGGCGACCTTCTCCTCGTCCCGCTGGACGTAGACCAGCGCCAGGATGACCACCAGCACGGCCATCTTGATGCCGAGCTTGACGGTGTTGAGGCTGTGACCCTCGGCCTGGTTGAGGCCGACCAGCACGATGCCGGTGACCAGCATCGTCAGCGCGCCGTGCAGCATCGCCGGCACGAAGCGGGCGGTGCCCGCGCTCATCGCCTTCATCTGGGTGAGGAAGCCGCCCAGCAGCGAGGCGATGCCGATGATGTGCAGGGCGACGAAGAGATTGATTACTACGTCCATAGTGTCGGATCGTAGCCGCCGCATAGCACGGCGCTTCGGGCAGGGCGCCCACAATCGCCGCTTCGGTCAGGCCGGGCCCGGTCCCGGCCGGGTGGCCGCGGCGCCACGGTCACCCGCGCACCGACCACGGTCGAAAGCGAACAATCCCGGGCAAGCGCACTCATCGCCGCGACCCACAGGCTTAGCGTCCTCCTCCAGGCGGTCGACTCCCCGCCCTCGCCGGCCTCCCACCGGCGTCCTGTCGGCCGCCCCGCCGAGAGGTGCGGCGGCGGTCCGTTCCCTCGTTACGGACCGCCGCCGGGCCCACGGCTCGAAGGGAAGGAAGTGACGGCCACCGTGGCCTCGCACCGCAAGCCCCGGCAGCATCCGCTCGCCGCGCTCACCGGCGGCTCACGCAGCGCACGCACCGCCCGTACGGCCGCCACCCTGGCCCTGGCCGGCGCGGCCACCGCCACCGGCTTCGACGGCACCGGCCAGGCCGCGCCCCAGCTCACCCCCGCCCAGGTCAAGGAGCGGGTCCACGCGCTGTACCAGGAGGCAGAGGTGGCCACGCAGAGCTACGACGGCGCGAAGGAAGCCGCCGACACCGCACGCGAGGAGCTGAGCCGCCTGCAGGACGAGGCCGCCCGCAGGACCACGGAACTGAACGCCGCCCGCTCCGAGCTGGGCACCATGGCCGCGAGCCAGTACCGCTCCGGCGGCGTCGACCCGACCGTACGGCTGCTGCTGTCCGCGGACCCGCAGCGCTATCTGGACGGTGCCGCAGTCCTGGAGCGTGCGGACAGCCACCAGGCGACCGCGGTGGCCGGCTATGCGCGCCGGCTCGGCAGCGTACGGCAGGTCCAGCAGCGCGCCGAGGACACCGCACACCGGCTGGCGGAGACCGAGGCGGCGCTGAAGAAGCACCGCGTCACCATCGTCCACAAGCTGGGCGCCGCCGAGCAGTTGCTGAACCGCCTGACCGCGGAGCAGCGGCAGCGGATGGCGGGCCGAAGCGGCGCGCACGGCGCCGGCGAGCGCCGCGCGGACCGCGGAACGGGGCGCGGGGACGGCCTCCCCGACGGGGCCCGCACCGGCGCGGGAGCCGCCGCGGCGGCGGCGCAGGCCCCCGACTCCCGTGCCGCGCGGGCCGTCGCCTTCGCCTACGCCGCCCTCGGCAAGCCGTACGTCTGGGGCGCGACGGGCCCCTCCGCGTACGACTGCTCGGGGCTGACCCAGGCCGCCTGGAGGTCGGGCGGGGTGTCGCTGCCCCGTACGACCTACACCCAGATCAGCTCGGGACCGCGTATCGACAGGTCCCGACTCGCCCCCGGTGACCTGGTGTTCTTCTACTCCGGCATCAGCCATGTGGGGATCTACATCGGGGACGGCAAGATGATCCACGCGCCGCACCCGGGGGCGCCGGTACGGATCGCGCCGATCGACCAGATGCCGTTCGCGGCGGCGACCCGGCCTGCCTAGCTGCCGCGCCGGTCGCTCAGGCCCTGAGGCTCAGCCCTGAGCTGGGTCCCCAGCCACTGGAAGACCTGGGGCACCTGCTGCTTCCACACCGCCGTGGTGTGGCCGCCGGCGCCCGAGATCTGCTGGACGTTCACCGTCGTCGGGAACCGCGCCAGCTGCCGCAGGCCGAGACCGGCCTGGTAGCCGTCGCCCGCCGCGCCCGTCACGTACAGGGCCGTGCGCGGCGGCCGCCCCGTCGCGTTGGCGGACTTCAGGATGTGCATCGGGTTGGACTCGATGCGCAGCTTGGGGTCCTTGCCGGCCAGGGAGTCGCGTTCGAGGGCCGGGTCGTTGTAGCCGGACAGGGAGACCGCGGCGCGGTAGCGGTCCGGGTGGGACAGGGCGAGCTTGGTGGCGCAGTGGGCGCCCGCCGAGTAGCCGGCCAGGGCCCAGGCGTCCGGCTTGTCGCCCGCCCGGAAGTTGTCGACGATCATCTTGCGGACGTCGACGGTCAGCCAGCTGTCGGCGTTGACCTTCCCGGGGAGGTTGACGCAGCCGGTGTCCGCGCCGGGCAGGAGGTTGGTACGCGGCGCCACCAGGATGACCGGCCTGATCTGGCCGCGCTGCATCAGCGGCTGGAGCTGCTCGGCCACCCGCAGCGACCCCATCCAGGACTTCGCCGACCCCGGGTAGCCGGGCAGCAGCTCGACCACCGGGAACCTCTTGTTCCGGTAGGCCGGGTCGTTGTACTGCGGCGGCAGCCATACGTACACCTCGCCCGCCACGCCCGAGATCCGGCCCCTGAGGTCGGTCATCTGGACGCCCGGGCCCACCTGGGGGTCGTCGGCCGGGCGGAAACGCTGGAGCTGCTTGGGCTCGTTCTTGATCTGCTGCCCGCCCATGCCGTCGGGGCCGAGGTCCCGGGCCGCCTCGACATGGCTGCCGGTGCCGAGCAGGTCGTCCCAGGTGTCGTAGAGATTATTGGCGTTGTTGACCAGAACGAAGACCACGGTGATGGCCGTGACCTGGGCGAACAGCAGCATCAGCAGCCGGGCGAGGCTGCGCAGCAGGGGCGGCCCGGCTATTCGGCCCCACAGGGCGAGCGGCAGGACGAAGGCAACGATCAACAGCGTGACCGAGGTGAGGAAGAAGGGCGTGCCCGTCAGGCTCATCGGGATCTCGCTTCCAGGACAAACTACGCGAAGGACGTGGGGATGGTTCCGGCCCCGCCTCCGGCAGTGAGCCTCTCCGCGCCCTTAGATGGTGATCCGCGTGGTCCTGGTTGCCCGTCTTCAGCCGTTCTTTACGTTCCGCCCCGCGGCGGCCGTGTCATCCGGCCGCCGAACGGCGTGTGCAGGTCAGACCAGTCGCCGGGCGGCGGCCCAGCGGGTCAGCTCATGGCGGTTGGAGAGCTGGAGCTTGCGCAGCACCGCGGAGACGTGGGATTCCACGGTCTTCACGGAGATGAACAGCTGCTTGGCGATTTCCTTGTACGCATAGCCGCGGGCGATCAGCCGCAGGACCTCGCGCTCGCGCTGGGTGAGGCGGTCGAGGTCCTCGTCGACCGGCGGGGCGTCCGTCGAGGCGAAGGCGTCCAGAACGAAGCCGGCCAGCCGCGGGGAGAACACCGCATCGCCGTCGGACACCCGGAAGACCGCGTCCACCAGGTCCGTGCCGGTGATGGTCTTGGTGACATAGCCGCGGGCGCCGCCGCGGATGACCCCGATGACGTCCTCGGCCGCATCGGAGACGGAGAGCGCCAGGAAGCGGACCGGGCGCTCCGCGTCGCCCATCATCGCGGCGCTGCGGCGCAGCACTTCGACCCCGCCGCCCCCGGGGAGGTGGACGTCCAGCAGGACGACCTCGGGGCGGGTGGCCGTGATGACCGTGAGCGCCTGGTCGACGTCGGCCGCCTCGCCGACCACCTCGACGCCGGTGCGCTCCGTCTCGCCGATCTCGGCCTGGACGCCCGTACGGAACATCCGGTGGTCGTCGACCAGCACGACCCGTACGGTCCGGCCCTCGGCCGCGCCGCCGGCCCTGCCCTGCTGTGCGCCCTCGCTGCTCATGTCTTCCGCCCGTCCCTCGATGTCTGCCCCGCCATCATCGCGTGCTCCGGCCCGCGGTGTCGCCACCGGCTGCCGCCCGTCCGGCCCGGTCATGCGCCGCTCTCCGTCGCCGGGCGCTGCATCTCCAGCTCGACGACCGTGCCCCCCTCGGGGGCGGAACGCAGCCGGGCCGTGCCGCCGTTGCGCTCCATCCGGCCGATGATGGACTCCCGTACGCCCATCCGGTCCTCGGGGACCGCGTCCAGGTCGAACCCGGGGCCGCGGTCGCGCACCGAGACGAAGACCGTACGACCCTCGACCTCGGCGTAGACCTGCACCGCGCCGCCCTCGCCACCGTACTTGGCGGCGTTGACCATCGCCTCGCGTGCGGCCTGTATCTGGGCGCCCAGCGCCTCGTCCAGCGGGCAGTCGCCGACGATCACGACTTCGATGGGGACGCCGTGGTGGTCCTCCACCTCGGCAGCGGACGCGCGGACCGCCTCCGCCAGGGTGGCCGGTTCCTCGTCCTCCTCCTTGCCGCGGCCCTCGGGCTTGTAGAGCCAGGCGCGCAACTCCCGTTCCTGGGCGCGGGCCAGCCGCGCCACCTCCCTGGGTTCCTCGGCGTTGCGCTGGATCAGGGTGAGGGTGTGCAGCACGGAGTCATGGACATGGGCGGCCACTTCGGCGCGTTCCTGGGCGCGGATGCGCATCAGCCGTTCCTCGGAGAGGTCCTGGGTGATCCGCACGAGATAGGGGCCCGCCAGCAGCGCGATGCCGACGACGACCGCGAGCGAGGCCTGCAGCACCGAGCCGAGATGGCGCACCGACCCCTGCAGCACGACGATGCCGGTCACCCCGACGCCGACCAGCAGCACACCGGCCGCGCCCCGCAGCATCGGCAGCACGCCCTTGCGGCGGCCGAGCTCCAGCCATTGCGCACGGCGGGAGTCGTCGGCCTGGCGCCACACCAGGGCGACACCGGCGCCGATCAGCAGCACCGGCCAGACATAGCCCTTGGCCTGGCCCAGCTGGAAGCGGGAGGCGATGATCGCGGCGCCGATGAGCAGCGCGATCAGCGCGAAGACCTGGCCCTTGTCGGGCTTGTGCCGCCGCAGCAGCCGCTTCCCGCCGGCCATGGCGGGGTGGCGGTGGTCCACGCCGCCGACACCCAGGGGAACGAAGAACCAGAAAGCGGCGTACAGCAGCGCGCCCATGCCGTCGGCCAGGAAGAGGGCGACGAACACGATCCGCACCCAGGAGACCGGCAGCCCGAGATGCCCCGCCAGGCCGCGCGCGACACCACCGAGCAGCCGCCCGTCGGCGCTGCGGTACAGCTTGCGCACGGGCGGTTCGTCGGGGTCCGGTGCCGGGGCGTAGTGCGACTCGGCGCGGGGCGGAGCGGTGGTCATGTCCCCGATCGTCACACGACGCGGGGGCCCGGGACATCAGGGTCGACCCTGAGGCCGTCCCTGACGTTTCGGGGTCCGGCCCGGGACGGGCCGGAGGCGACCGCTCCGCGACGGCGCGCGGCGGCTTCCCGCCGCTCCCGCCCGCGGCTCCGCCCGCCGCCTCAGCTCTGCGGGCCGGTCCTGCGGAAGCCGTCCTTGATCACCGAGAAGACCTTCTCGTATTTCGCCCAGTCGGCGTCCGGCGCGGAGACGTAGAGCGCGTATTCCTTGCCGCCCTCACGACCGAACCCGAGGTCGATCCCCCGGAATTTGCGGGCCCGTCCAGTGAAGTTGAACTCCCAGATCGCGGCGGGATCGCCCTGGAAGATCGTCGGCTGCAGCCGCAGCCGCGTGTAGACGGGGTAGATCTTCTTGAACTCCACCTCGACGTCCTTGAAGTGCTGCACCTGATCGGGCGAGGAGAAGTCCAGAACGCTCAGGGTCAGCTGGGCGCGCTCGGTGTCCGTCGCCTCGCTGGCCCCCGAGGCGTAGATGATCTGCCGGCCGCCGTCCCTGACGATGCGCCTCCACCCCTCGGGTACCGGGATATTCACGCCGAGCGCGGACTCCTTTGCCGTCCGGTAGCCGTCGGGGAGGGGCGGCGGCGGTCCGATGCTGTGGGCCGGGACGCTGGGAACGCCCGTGTCGCCCTTGTCGGAGGTCGTCTGGGGGACGGCGGAGGCGCTGCGGTGCATCAGGTACCAGGCCGAACCCGCACCGCCACCGGCGAACAGCACCCCGGCGACACTCCAGACCACGACCCGGGCAGCACGCCGCCTGCGGGGGGCCTTGCCGCCGGACAGCGCTTCGGTACGGCCCCTGTCGGCCCGCCCGCCACCGGCCCCGTCCTGGAGAGACATGGGTCCGGTCACGGCACCACCGATGTCCGCACCCGTGCCGGTGCCCGTGCCACTGCCCGTACCCGTGCCGGTGCTCGCAAACGCCCCGGCACCGGTCCCGGTGCCCGTCCCGGTACGGTCCGGCGCGGCTGCCGTCCCGCCCGCCTGCGGCACCGCACACGTCGGCGCCTCGGCCTGCCCGTTCGTGTCGGTCGATGCCGGGTCGCCGCGTCCGACCGTGCCCAGCGCCAGCGTCGGCCGGCCGAGCTGCGCCGTCTCCGCCTCGGCCTCGGCGGCCCGCAGCGCCTGCTCGACGACCTCGGCCGTCGGGCGCTCGGCCGGCTCCTTGGCGAGCAGCGCCTCGATCAGCGGGCTCAGCGACCCGGCGTTGCGCGGCGCCTCCAGCGGGTCCATGGCGATCGCGTACGCCGTCTCGACCGCGGTGTCCTTCCGGAACGGGGGCCGCCCCTCCACCGCTTGATAGAGCGTCGCGCCCAGCGCCCACAGGTCGGAGGCGGGACCCGGGCTGCCGCTCCTGACCCGCTCGGGCGCCAAGTAGTCGATGGAGCCGACCAGCTCGCCCGTCTTGGTGAGCGTGGAGGTACCGGTGGCGACCGCGATGCCGAAGTCGGTGAGCACGACCCGGCCGTCCTCACCGAGCAGCACGTTGCCCGGCTTGACGTCACGGTGCAGCACACCGGCGGAGTGTGCGGCACGCAGCGCCGCCACCATGCCGCGCCCGATCCGGGCGGCCTCGCGCGGCGTGACCGAACTGTCCTGCCGCGCGGCTTCCTTGATGAGATCCCCGAGCGTCGTCGAGGGGACGTACTCCATGACGATGCACGGCATCCCGGCGTCGTCCACGACGTCGTGCACCCCCACCACATTGGGGTGGTTGATGCGCGCCGCGGCCTGCGCCTCACGGGTGGTGCGCTCATAGCGCCTCGCCAGTTCGTCCGCATCGAGATACGGCGCCACATGCAAACGCTTGACCGCGACCTGACGCCCGAGGACTTCGTCCCGGGCCCGCCAGACGGTGCCCATACCGCCCTGGCCTATCCGCTCAACCAGGCGATATCGCCCGGCGACCAGTCGCCCCTCGTCCACCGACGCCGCCTCCGTCACCGCACGCCCCTCCGGAAACCCGTACGTATCCAGGGCGCAACGATAGTCGCCCGCGCCGGTGGAAGGCCCTCCCCCCACCGCCCGTCGGCACGTGTGTTCCGGGCGGGGCAGAAGGGAGCGAGGCATATGCGAACGCACGAGGGGTTTCGGGACCCCCCTGGGGCATATCGGGGGTGTCGTCGGAAAATCTCAGGGATCTGCCAGGGTTTCCACGGATGCCCCTCCGCCGCCACCCAGGTCACCATGGGTCCATGAACGAAGCAGCCCCCGTCGAGGAGTCGGCGCCCTCCGGCCCCACCCCGCCGCATGCCCCGCTGCGCCGCAGCCGGCGGCACAAGGTGATCGGCGGCGTGTGCGGCGGGCTGGGCCGCCAGTGGGATCTCGACCCGGTGATCTTCCGGATCGTGCTCGCCGTGCTCTCCGTCGGCGGTCTCGGCCTCATCGCCTACGGCTTCGCCTGGCTGCTCATCCCGCTCGACGGCCAGGAAGAGAACGAGGGCCGCAGGCTGCTCTCCGGCCGTGTCGAAGGCTCCGCGCTGACGGCCCTGCTCTTCGCGCTGGTCGGCTGCGGACTGTTCCTGACGACCCTCGCCAAGGGCAGCATGATGTCGTTCGCCATCATGCTGACGCTGACGGCGGCCGGTTCCGCTTACTGGTCGCGGCGGCGCAGGGAGGTCGAGACCAAGGGCCCGGAGTCGGTGGACGCCGCCACCGCCCAGGCCGTCGCCGACGCACCGCCCGAGACCACGGCGCCCCCGGTGCCGACCAGCCCCTCCTGGTGGCGCAACCAGCGCTCCAAGGAGGCGGGCGGTCCGGGCTATCTGTGGGGACCCGACAACACCCCGCTCCCGCTGGACATCACCTACCGCCCCGAACACGGCGCGCCGACGGCAACCGGCCGGTCTCGCACCTGCTCCGACGCCGGCGGCCCGCCCGGCCCGCCCCCGTACGGCACTCCCCCGGCCGGAGTGCCGCGCCCAACTCGCCGCAGCGGCCGTCCGATCGGCGGCTGGACGTTCCTGCTCGCGCTGCTCGTCGGCGCCGCCACCGCCCTCACCGTGTTCCGCCACGACGGCTTCGCCCCCTCCCTCCAGGCAGGGCTGGCAGGTGCGTTGGCCGTCTTCGGCCTGGGCCTCGTACTCAGCGCCTGGTTCGGACGGACGGGCGGCGGCACGGTGTTCATGGTGGTGCTGACGGCCGTTCTGCTGGCGGCCGCGACGGCGCTGCCCGACAACCTCAGCACCGACTGGCGGAAGCACACCTGGGCCCCCACCACCCTCGCCGCCGTCCGGCCGCATTACGAGATCGGCTCGGGGGAAGGGACGCTGGACCTCGCCGCCCTGCCCCTCAAGGGCGGCCGTACGGTCCACACCAGCGCGGAAGTCGGCTTCGGCCGCCTCCAGGTGACGCTGCCGCACGGTGTCACCACCCGCCTCCACATCTCGCTCGGCCTCGGCGACATCCAGCTGCCGGGCGAATCGCCGCACGACGTGGACCTCTCGGCGGGAGGCGAGAAGACCATCACGCTGCCCGCCGACGGCCTCAAGAAGGGCGAGAAGCCGCGCGGCTCACTGGAACTCGACCTCGACATCGGTGCGGGTCAGGTCGCCGTCGAGCGCGCGACACCGGCCTCCGCCCCGGACGCACCCACCCCGCCGACACCCGCCCGGCCGACCGCCCCGACCCCTGAGGGAGCCCCCGAGTGAAGCGCCATCGCTTCGAACCGGCCCGCCTGATCGCGGGCCTCACCGCCCTCACCGTCGGCACGGGCTACGGTCTCGACGCCGTCGGCCTCTGGCAGGCACCCGGCCTCTGGCTCTTCCTCGCCCTGCCCGCCGGCCTGTTCCTCGCGGGCCTCACCGCCGCCGTCCGGGCCATGACCCGCCGCGACACCCAGCCCACCGAGCCACCACCCCTGACGCAGCCCTGAAGCACCCCTGACGCACCCCTGAGACACCTCCAGCCCGACGAGGCGCCACGCGGCGAGCCTCCGAGGCGGACGCCGCGCCCCCGGACGCTCCGACACCACACCCGGAACCCGGACGTCCGGACCGCACGCCCGGCCCCTCCGACCGCCCCTCCGACCGCCCCTGGAGACTCCGACCGACCCCGAAGGTCCCCTCCTCGCACCCGGGAGCCTCCAAAAGAACCGGCCTAGCCGAACAGCTGCGTCCCGTGCCGCCTGCGGCGGTGCGCCCAGGCCGCGTCCAGGGAGAACATCGGCGTGCCGGCCAGTACGAGCGGAACCCAGGCCATCAGATAGGCGAGGTCGTTGCCGTAGTAGTACGGCGTGGTCGCCCAGCTCACGGTGATCCACAGCATCAGCGAGATCAGCGCACCGCCCAGGGCCGCCAGCCGCCCCAGCAGACCCACGAGAGTCCCGAGGCCCACCGCCAGCTCGCCGGCCGCGATGGCATAGCCGAAGACCACCGGATTCTGCTGTGCGAGGTCCACGAGCTGCGGCAGCGCCGCCGCGTCATGGACCTGGCGCAGCATTTCCCCGAGCGACCCGGCGCCACTGGCCGCCAAGAACGCCGGATTCGTCAACTTGTCGATGCCCGCATAGAGGAACGTGGCCCCCAGGAACAGCCGCAACGGGAGCAGCGCATGGCGCGCCAGCTGCCCGCGCAACCCGGCGCCGGAGCCCTCAACGGCCACCCCTCCCAATTCGGCACCGATCGTGCGATTCGCGTGAACCATGACGTCCGCCTCTCCGTTGCCTCCGGGCGCAGACGATTGTGCCCCCGCCCGCGCCCCCTGGGGAGATACGTACGCACGTGCGCGAGAGGTTCAACGGACCGACGCACTTCGGGCCGTCGCGGCACACATATTCGTCACACGGCGACGGCCGGACGGCGCCGGGGCACCCACCGCCCCACGCCCTTGCCCGCCGCGCCCCTCGTCCCGCCCGCCGCGCCCGGCTCGCCCCGCTCCCGCTGCCCCTCAGTCCAGGACGTCGACGGGGTAGCCGTTCGACTCCACACCCGCCGCCGTGATCACCCGGACCGTCACCCGGCCCGGCTCGACGTCGACCGGCACCGGCACGGTCAGCACCCCGTCCGTCGGATTGGCGAAGCCGCCGGCCACCGGAACCAGCGGAACGGGTACATGGACATCGCCGATCCGCACGACGGTCCGGGCGAGCCGGTCGGGCGTCCCGGCGCCCGGCGGGACGAAGCCGGCGCCGCGGATCTCGATGTCGTCGCCGGTACGGACCGGCGCGGCGAGATCGCCCAGCTCCCGGGAGCGGACCACCGAGAGGATCACCGGCCGCCCGCCCGCCACCGCCTTCCCCCACAGATACGTCGCCCCGGAGAGCGCAAGGAGCACCACCAGGCCCCAGGGCAGCTGCGGCACTTCCTCCGGCCGCCCGGCCAGCCGCACCAGGGCGCACACCAGCACGGCCGCGTTCACCAGGACGTACTGCACGTCCAGGAGGCTGCCCCGCCCCGCGTCGTCCGCCAGCAGGTCGGCGGCCCGCGGCCGCTCGGCGGGAACCTTCTGCAACCGCCCCGACCGCACCCGCGTGGCCACCAGCCCGTACGCCAGCACGGCCACCCCGCACCCGACGGCAAGCACCGCCAACAGGGTTCCGGACCGCACGAGTTCCAGCCCCCGGAGCAGCGCGCTCCGCTTCTCCGGTACGGCGGTCGTCGCCAGCTGCACGACCGTCGTCAGCACGACGTACAGCACCGTGGCCGCCCAGCCCGCCGCCACCGTCCGTGAGGTGGACAGCCGCCCGTCCTCGCCGATCAGCGGCGCCAGCGCCCCGCCGTGCGCACGGTGCCACCAGGCCGCCGCCGTCAGCCCCAGCGCGAGCACGACGGCCGCGACCAGCCCCGCCGTCCGGGTCGCCGTCCAGCCGCCGCCGATGGCGGTCAGTGCCTGCCCGACCAGCAGGGCGATCACCGCGCCCCAGACGACCAGCAGGGTGCGCCACCGTACGGACGTCAGCCAGGCGTTGCCCTCGGCGGCGCCCCGCTTGGCCACCTCCCGGGCGGAGAGCGTCAGTTCGTCGGAGACCCACTGCCGGGCCGCACCGGCGGAACGGGCTAGCCCGGCCGGCACCCCGTGCCCGGCGGCGAAGTCCTCGCGCAGCGCTATGAACGCGGCGACCGCCTGCCGGTGTCCCGCACGGGCGCCGTGCGGGCACCGTCCGCACCGGCATTCGCCGCCGGGGGCGCGCTCCGCACCGTCCCCGGGTTCGCCCGCTCCGGCCATCCTGCCCGCCGCCTCAACCGACACGTCCGTTACCGCCCCGCCGCCGCTCGCCGCCAACTTGTTGGGTACAAAGGCGAATTGTGCCCCAGATGGCCGGGTCGGACATCAAACATCCAGTTGGTGGCGGGTGGCGGGCGCATCGGCGCGTTGACGTACGAGAAGCGGTGGCCACAGCCGTCGCACGCGCCCCAGCGGATTCGTACCGATGCACGGAGGATTCCGCACACCTGAGCGGTTGCCGACGACGCAGCCCCGGCGCTTCCCCTATTCGGGCGAACCGGGGCACGGCGACGCCTGAGCCGTCCGCGGGCTGCGCAAGCTCTCGCCGTGCGCCAAATACACCGAATTCCCGGACCGCACAGCCGCGTTGATCTGGACGGACCACATGAACCACATGCACCACGTGCACCACATGACTCACACGCCCCGGCCCGAACACCACCCCGGCCCCCCACCTGCCGGCACCGCACCCGGCCCCGGACCAGGCGCCGGTCCCGCCCCCCGCATCCCCTCCGCGACATCCGCCGCCTGGGGGCCGGGCTGCTGGCCGCCGCTTTCCTGCTCCTGACCGGGGCCGCCGCGCTGCTCGTCACCGCGCCGCCGGCGACCGCCCGGGACCGGTTCCCCCGCACGCCCGCCGGCGACAACTGCGCCTATGCGGGCACCGCGCCCCCCGTGGACGTACCGACCGGCTTCCCCATGCCCCGCCACTGGCACTTCCCCTGCACCGGAACCAAGCCACCGCCCACGCCCTCCCGCGCACCGGCGCCTCCCCCGCGGAGCCCGAAACCCGCGCCACCTCCGCCGCCCGCCCCCAGACCCCGGCCGACACCACCGCCCCCACCGCCACCGCCGCCGCCCCCGTCCCCCGCTCCCCGCGTCCGCCCCGCGGCCCCGCCGCCCGCGCCGAAGCCCAAGCCGAAACCGTCCGTCCGCCGCCCGGCGTCACCTCCGCCCGTCCTGCCCCACAGCTATGCGCCGGTCTCCCACAAACCGCGCGCCGGGCGCTCCGTGGTGACCACGACCTTGTTGATCACCGCCCCGGCCGTGCTGGCCGCCGCCGCCCTCCGCCCCCGTTCGAGCTCCTCGTCCGGTTCCGCCGGGCGCCGTTCCTCGTAGGAGATCTCCATGTCCCAATGGCTGGTGCTGACTCTCGCCATGGCCGTCGCCTGTGGCGTCGTCCTGACCATCACCGTCCTCAAGGAGCGCCGGATCAGTGAGGACGACGACCCGACCGAAACACCCGATGTGATCGAGTATCTGACGATGATGGTGGGGGTGGTCTACGCGATCGTGCTGGGCCTGGCCATCGCCGGTGTATGGGAGGCCAGGAGCGCGGCCGAGGACACCGTACGGACCGAGGCCCAGGCGCTGCACGAGGTCAGCGCGCGGGCACGGGCCTACCCCGCGCCGGTACGGGACCGCATCCGCTCGGACGTCGATGCGTATGTGTCCTACGTCGTGCACAAGGAATGGCCGGTCATGGCCGAGAAGGGGGAACTGACCGGGCACGGCTCCGAACTGCTGACGAAGGTCCGGGCGGACGTCACCGACTACCGCCCGCGCAACGACTACGAGGGGCAGTCCTACCAGCCCCTCGTCGACCAGGTCGCGGTGGCCGACGGCGCCCGCTCCGCCCGTGCGGACGCGGCCGATTCGACGCTGCCGGGCGTGGTGTGGTTCGGGCTGATCATCGGTGGCGCCATTTCGGTCGGCGTCATGTTCACCCTGCAGATCCGGCGCTCGGGGCGCGAGTTGCTGATGGCCGGACTCTTCAGCGCGCTGATCGCCTTCCTGCTGTTCCTCGTCTGGGACTTCGACGCCCCCTTCAGCCGGGGCATCGCCGCCACCGCCTCGCCGTTCCTGGACCTGTTCCCGCATTCGTGAAACGGGGCCGGGCCCCGGAAGGCGATCGTCCGCCTGCCGGGGCCCGGCCCATCCGCCGGAGACCGCCCGCGCCGCCGGGGGCGCGGTGGCCCTCCGCGGGTTGCCCGCTCACCCCTCCAGGGCGGTGACCAGGCGGGCGAGGGCGGGCAGGGCGGCGGTGAGCGCGTCGCGGTCGCCGGGGGGAAGCTTGGCCACCGCCTGCTCCAGCGTCTCCCGGCTGGCCCGGTCGTAGCGTTCCAGCAGCTCCGAAGCGCCCGGGCTCACGGACAGGTCCACCGCCCTGAGGTCCGTCGTGGACGCATGCCGTTCCACGAGCCCTGCCGCCGTCATCGTCCGCACCAGATTGCTGACCGTCGAGGGCGAGATGCGAAGCCGCTCGGCGACCGCTCGGGTGCCCAGCGGACCGCCGGCGGACAGCACCCGCAGCAGCTCGATCTGGGCATCGGGAAGGTCGGGCAGCCCCTCGGCGGCGCGGGTCGAGCGCAGGACGGCCCGGCGCAGGGGGCCGAGGAGGCGGCTGAGGTCGGCGGCGGTGTCCACCGCCCCATTGTGACAGCAGGGTAATTTTGCATCAAAGTAGTTTTGTTGCAAATGCAGTGGGGAGGCCGTGAGGGACCGCAACCACGCGAGGAGAGCCCAGGATGACCACCGTCGCGAACCCCGTGCCCGAGCAGGACCTCTCGGGCATCACCGGGAAGCACTTCATCTACACCTACGCCAACGGCTGGCAGTACGAGATGTACGTGAAGAACTCCCGGACGATCGACTACCGGATCCACAGCGGCATGGTCGGCGGCCGCTGGGTGAAGAACCAGGCGGTCGACCTCGTCCGGCTCGACTCGGACGTCTACAAGATCTCCTGGACCGAGCCCACCGGCACTTCGGTCAGCGTCAACGTACTTCCCGCCGAGCGCCGGCTGCACGGCGTGATCTTCTTCCCCCAGTGGGTGCACCAGTACCCCGAGCGCACCGTCTGCTTCCAGAACGACCACCTGGACCGGATGGCCGCGTACCGCGACCAGGGCCCGACCCACCCGATCCACGTCGTCCCCGAATTCGCGGAGATCACCTTCCTCGAGGACCGCGGCGAGAACGACGAAGGCGTCATCGCCGTGGATCCGGCCGACCTGCCCGAGGGCTACGCCGACCGCATCAACTGACCCGCGCTCCCGCTCACCGCTCGCGTCACAGGGGCGCACGCTTCCCGACGCGACCCCAAGGCCTGCCGCCGAAGTCCCCGGCCCGCGCGCGTGCCTGGCCCACACGAGTCCCTAGCCGAAGAGATCCGGCTCGCTGCGCACGATCTGCTGGTACAGCGGCTGGTAGTTGATCCAGGCGACCAGGTCGTTGCCCAGCTGTTCGCGGGTGTGGACGGCGTTGTGGTGGTCGATCAGGACCGGCTTGCCGGCGGCCTTGGCGGTCAGCTGGACCTGGCAGGAACGTTCCATCGTGAGGAACCACCAGGCCGCCGCGTCCACCGAGTCGCCGACCGTCAACAGGCCGTGGTTGCGCAGGATCACGGCCTTGTGCGGGCCGAGGGCGGCGGCGATCCGCCGCCCTTCCGCCTCGTCCACCACCACACCCGTGTAGTCGTCGAAGAGCGCATGGTCCTCGTAGAACGCACAGACGTCCTGGGTGATCGGCTCCAGCAGCTCACCCAGTGCGGACAGCGCCCGGCCGTAGGTGGAGTGGCTGTGCGCCGCCGCGACGACGTCGGGGCGGGCCTGGTGGACCTGGGAATGGATGGCGAACGCCGCCTGGTTGACGTGGTGGCGGCCGTCGACGACCTTGCCCTCCGCGTTGACCAGGATCAGGTCGCTGAGCGTGAGGAGCCGGAAGGACATCCCGAAGGGGTTGACCCAGAAGCAGTGCGGGAACTCCGGGTCGCGCACGGTGATATGGCCCGCGACGCCCTCCTCGAAGCCGTAGTGCCCGAAGAGGCGCAGGGCCGCGACCAGGCGCTCCTTGCGATGGCGCCGCTCGTCCTCGACGGTCCGGTGCGTCGGCGGCATCGCGAACTGCAGCTGATCGGTGGGTACGGGGGTCGGCTCGGGCATCGCGGCTCTCCTCCTGGCGCGTACGGCTCTTGATGCTCGATGCGGAAGCTACCTTCCACTACCGCAGGTAACCAGGGCCGCGTCCGGTGCGTCTGCCGCGGCCCGCGGGACGAAGACACCAGGAACGGGACCAGAAGGGGCAGACCGCGAGGGCCGCGGCCACCGCCGCCCCGGGCGCGCCCGGCGACACCGGAGACGCAGCACGCCGCCGCCCGGCGAACCGGGCGGCGGCGTGCTCAGGCGGCGGGTGGGGTCACTCCCACTCGATGGTGCCCGGGGGCTTGCTCGTGACGTCGAGGACGACACGGTTGACCTCGGCGACCTCGTTGGTGATGCGGGTCGAGATCCGCGCCAGCACGTCGTACGGCATCCGCGTCCAGTCCGCGGTCATCGCGTCCTCGGACGACACCGGGCGCAGCACGATCGGGTGACCGTACGTCCGGCCGTCGCCCTGGACGCCGACCGAGCGGACGTCGGCGAGCAGGACCACCGGGCACTGCCAGATCTCGCGGTCCAGACCGGCCGCGGTCAGCTCCTCGCGGGCGATGGCGTCGGCCTCGCGCAGCAGGTCCAGGCGCTCCTTGGTGACCTCGCCGACGATGCGGATACCCAGGCCGGGGCCGGGGAACGGCTGGCGGTGGACGATCTCGTCCGGCAGACCGAGCTCCGAGCCGACCATCCGGACCTCGTCCTTGAACAGCTGGCGCAGCGGCTCGACGAGCTGGAACTCGATGTCGTCGGGGAGCCCGCCGACGTTGTGGTGCGACTTGATGTTGGCGGTGCCCGTGCCGCCGCCGGACTCGACGATGTCCGGGTAGAGCGTGCCCTGGACCAGGAAGGCGACTTCCTCGCCCTCGGCGCCGGCCTCGGCGACCAGCTCGGCCTGGGCCTGCTCGAAGACGCGGATGAACTCGCGTCCGATGATCTTCCGCTTCTGCTCGGGGTCGCTGACCCCGGCCAGCGCGGTCAGGAAGCGCTCCTCGGCGTCGACGACCTTCAGCTGGACGCCGGTGGCGGCCACGAAGTCCTTCTCGACCTGCTCCGACTCGCCCTTGCGCTGGAGGCCGTGGTCGACGTAGACGCAGGTCAGCTGCTCGCCGATGGCCTTCTGCACGATGGCGGCGGCCACCGAGGAGTCCACGCCGCCGGACAGCGCGCAGATGGCGCGCTTGGTGCCGACCTGGGCGCGGATCGCGGCGACCTGCTCCTCGACCACGCTGGTGGTGGTCCAGTTCGGCTCGATGCCCGCGCCGCGGTAGAGGAAGTGCTCCAGGACCTGCTGGCCGTGCGTGGAGTGCATGACCTCGGGGTGGTACTGGACGCCGTAGAGCTTCTTCTCGTCGTTCTCGAAGGCGGCGACGGGCACGACGTCCGTGGACGCGGTGACCGTGAAGCCCTCGGGGGCGGCGGAGCAGGCGTCGCCGTGGGACATCCACACCGACTGCTCGGCGGGGGTGCCCTCGAAGAGGGTGGATCCGGGGCGGGAGACGGTCAGCGGGGTACGGCCGTACTCCCGCGCACCGGTGTTGTCGACGGTGCCGCCGAGGGTGATCGCCATGAGCTGGAATCCGTAGCACATGCCGAAGACCGGGACACCGGCCTCGAACAGTGAGCGGTCCAGACTGGGGGCACCTTCGGCATAGACCGACGAGGGGCCGCCGGAGAGGATGATCGCCTTCGGGTTCTTGGCGAGCATCTCCGCCACCGGCATGGTGGACGGCACGATCTCGCTGTAGACCCGGGCCTCACGGACTCGGCGGGCGATGAGCTGGGCGTACTGTGCGCCGAAGTCGACTACGAGGACGACGTCCGGGGCAGCGGCAGGGGGCGCTGATGGCACTTCGGCGGCCTTCCGGCGGTGTGGAGCAGGGGTTGGACTTTCGATTCTAACGGGCTCATACTGAGCCCCATGTCCAAGCAGCTGACCTTCGTCTTTACCTATGGCACCGGCCCGTCCGGCTGCCATGGTCGTGCTGCTTGATCCACTGACAAGCAACTTCCCAGGCGCCCCGGGCCGACAAGGTCCGGGGCGTCTGCGTCTGTCAGGACCGCTCGTCGGCTCCGTGGCCACTCTCACCCCAGGAGACACGGACATGAGCCCTCAGACTGCCACCCCCGCCACCGGCGCCCGCACCGCCGAGGCGGACGGGATCATCCAGGACGCACGGCAGCGGATCGATGATCTCGACGGCCACATCATCGGCCTCGTGCAGGAACGGATGGCCGTCTCGGCCGTCATCCAGAGCGAGCGCCTCTCCTCCGGCGGCCGGCGTGTGAACCTCTCCCGCGAGATGGAGATCCTCGCCCACTACCGCGACCAGCTCGGCAAGCCGGGCACCGCGCTGGCGATGACGCTGCTGGAGCTGTGCCGGGGCCAGATCTGAGGCGGGACCGGAGGCAGGCGGCCGGCGGGCGGGGCGCGCGGCGCCGGGCCGGGTCTGCCGGGTCTGCCGTGGCTGGTTCTGGACGGTGTGCCGCCGGTTCCCCGTGGCTGGTTCTGGACGGTATGCGGTCGGTTTTCGGGCCGGTCGGGGCGCATGCCGCGACGCCCGCGCCCCGGCGCAGCTGCCGGATCTGCGTTCGGTTGCCGACTCACCCGTACGGCGCGTGACCGGCCGCTGCGAGGCTTCGTTGTTCCCGGTGCCACGCCAGCCAGGCGCGGCCTGCAGGACTACGCGTAGACGCCGCCTCTCGGGCGGAAAACCCGGAGCGATGAGACGCCGGCCGCCAGCCGCGGCCCGCGTCGTGGGACCTCGTTCCGGTGCCGTGGCCGGTCAGCAGGGGACAGCAGCCCGGTCACATCCGATGGGGTGGTCGGTCCTGGGGACGCCCGGGACCGACCGCATCCGGTCGAAACGGTTGCGCCAGGTGAGGCGTATCCAGGACGATGCTTGACGAACGACCCACCGCGTCCGGTAGGGGCTTTTCGCACTGCCATGGGCCCGACCGACGCGGACATGCGCACCTTCCCGCACCACCGAAAGCCAGCGGCGCTACCCCCCCCCAGCGCCGCCCGTCGGTGCCGGCGCTGCCCTGACGCCGGCACCGAAAGCAAAGGGCCCCGTGGCCGTCCGCAACCCCCCTCGCGGATGGTGTCCGGGGCCCTTCGCTATGGGGTGGTGCGCCCGGCGCACAGCCATCACGGAGCCCGTCCCGCGCGCTGCTGTCAGGGCTCCCTGTGTGGTGGCTGTGAGACTGCTGTGACGGATGTGATCGGCATCACGGCGGACTTTCTTGTTGAGCGGACAACCTTTTTCGGCCATGGCTGGTCATGTACCTGCAATCGCACGGCCATCCCGCGCCCCACCGCGACGGCCCGCTGACCACTTGTGCCGCCCCACGGCACTTTGGACCCCGAGAGGTCTTCTCGATGAAGCTTCGCCGTGCCCTGACGGCCGCCGCCGCGACGGCCGTCATAGCCCCTGCCGCCCTGATGGCGGCCCCCGCCGCGTTCGCGACCGGACCCGACACCGGGTCCAGCGCGAGCGCCGAGCCGACCCCGGGCACCCCCGGCCCGGAGCAGACCGACGACACCACCGGACAGCCGGAGACCCCGGGCGCCGCAGAGGAGACGCCGGGCGCCGGCACGACCGGCGGCACCACCCGGACGGGCGAGGACACCACGACCGGTGAAGAGACCGGGAACGGTGACGGCACCGAGTCGTCCGCCCCGGCCGCCCCGGGCGACGAGACCAAGCCCGGTGACACCACCAAGCCCTCCACCTCGGCGAAGCCCACCAAGCCGGCCGAGCCCGGCGACGACGCCGACTGCACGGTCGACGACGCCGCCATCAAGGTGACCGTCGACCACCTGCCCTCCAAGCTCGTCGCGGGCGGCGGCTGGAAGGGCTTCAGCGTGCACCTGGCCAACACCACGGACCACACGCTGGACGAGGTCTACCCGGTCGTCTACGCGGTGCCGACCGGGAACATCGACCACCCCACGTCGCAGCTGGACCTGGAGTACCAGAACCCGAACACCGGCAAGTGGACCTCGTTCGACGAGTGGACCGACGGCCAGTACTTCGGCTGGTTCCAGCTCGACGCGCACCAGACCGCCGAGCTCAAGCTGCGCATCCGCGCCGACAAGGGCGCCAAGGCCGGTGACGGCTTCGCGCTGGTGGCGGGCGACTACCAGAACAAGGACGGCTCCTGCGGCTGGTCCGAGGAGCAGTGGTACGACTTCGCGATCCTGCCCGCCGGCAGCAAGCCGGGGAAGATCCCGCCGGCCGAGCCCGGCAAGCCCGGCAACAAGCCCGGCCCGCAGGGCGGCGGGAAGCCCGTCACCGCCACCAAGCCGAAGGGCGGCATGGACAAGCTGCCGGTGACCGGCAACCTCGCCGAGACCGGTGCGTCCTCCGCGCTGCCGACCATCGGCCTGGTGGGCGGGGTCGCCATGGTCGTCGGCGCGGGCGCGCTCTTCGTCGTCCGGCGCCGCAGGACGGACGGTGGCGCCGCCGCGTAACGGCGCACAGAGCCGCGTGACGGCGGACACGGAGCAGAAGGGCCGCACCCGGGGACGGTGCGGCCCTTCGTCGTCTCAGCTCCCGCCGGACGTCCCCGGGGCCAGGGACTTCTTCGGCGGCACCGGCGGGACGGCCAGGAACGGCAGGTTCAGCGCGCCGAACGCCTCGGGCGGGACGGCGGGGCGGACCGGCTCGACGGGCGCCAGCCGCCGGTAGCCCCGGCCCTGGGCGGGGCGCGGGTCCGGCTCGCCCTTGTTGGGCCACAGCGACATCGCGCGCTCGGCCTGTGCGGTGATGGTCAGGGACGGGTTGACGCCGAGGTTGGCGGAGACCGCGGCGCCGTCGACGACCGAGATGCCCGGGTGGCCGTAGAGGCGGTGGTACGGGTCGATGACGCCGTGGTCGGCGTCCTCGCCGATCGGGCAGCCGCCCAGGAAGTGCGCGGTCAGCGGGGTCCCCATCAGCTCGCCGACGTTGCTGCCCGCGAAGCCGTTGATCTCCTGTGCGAGCAGGGTGGCGGCCTCGGTCGCCTCGGGGATCTGCTGGGGGTTCGGCGCGCCATGGCCCTGGCGGGCGGTGAGCAGGCCCTTTCCCAGGCCGTTCGGTTTGCGGTAGGTCGTCAGGGAGTTGTCCAGCGACTGCATCACCAGGCCGATGATGGTGCGCTCGGACCAGCGGCGGTTGGAGAGCGACCGCAGCAGCAGCATCGGGTGCCGCAGACAGTTCGCGGCCCACCGGGCGGCGCGCGAGCCGCGGCCGGAGAGGGGCACCTGGAGGATGGACATGGCGCCCATCGCGTTGGAGCCCTTGCCGTAACGGACCGGCTCGATGTGGGTGTGGGCGTCGGGGTGGATGGACGAGGTGATCGCGACCCCGCGGGTGAAGTCGGCGTGGGTGCCGTGCCGTTTGCGGTAGCGGCGGTTGTCGGTCTGTGCGCCCACCAGCGCCTCGGAGTTGGTCCGGGTCAGCTCGCCGAGCCGCGCGGAGAGGCCGGGGAGCAGCCCGGTGTCCTTCATCTTGTGCAGCAGGGTCTGGGTGCCGTACGTACCGGCCGCGATGACGACCCGGCGGGCGGTGAAGGTGCGGCCCCGGCCGGTGCGCTTGTCGTCGGTGGGCAGGGTGGCGACGGCGAAACCGCCGCGGGAGTCCTCGGTGACGGTGACGACCGAGGTCATCGGGTGGATGACGGCGCCGGCCTGCTCGGCGAGGTGGAGGTAGTTCTCGTTGAGGGTGTTCTTGGCGCCGTGCCGGCACCCGGTCATGCACTCCCCGCACTCCGTGCACGCCGTACGGGCCGGTCCCTTGCCGCCGAAGTACGGGTCGGGGACCTCGGTGCCCGGCGCGGTCTTCGCGGTGCCGGCCGCCTCCTCCCCGTCGACGGCGTCCCGGCCGTCCCCGAAGAAGACGCCCACCGGCGCGAGGTGGAAGGAGTCGCCGACGCCCATCTTCTCGGCGGCTTCCTTGAGGTGGATGTCGGACGGCGTCATCGTCGGGTTGAGGCGCACCCCGAGCATCCGCTTGGCCTGGTCGTAGTAGGGCGCCAACTCCGTGTGCCAGTCGGTGATGTGGCCCCACTGCTGGTCCTCGAAGAACTGCTTCGGGGGGACGTAGAGGGTGTTGGCGTAGTTGAGCGAGCCGCCGCCGACGCCGGCTCCGGCGAGCACCATGACGTTGCCGAGCAGATGCACCCGCTGGATGCCGTAGCAGCCGAGCGCCGGGGCCCACAGGTAGTTGCGGATGTCCCAGGAGTTCTTCGGCAGGGTCTGCCGGGTGAAGCGGCGGCCGGCCTCCAGGACGCCGACGCGGTAGCCCTTCTCGGTCAGCCGGAGGGCGGAGACCGAGCCGCCGAAGCCGGAGCCGACGACGAGCACGTCGTAGTCGTATCCGTCGGCGTTCCGGGTGTCCTGGGCGTCTTCGGTGTGCTGGGCGTCCCGGCCGCCGTTCGCGTCCTGGTTCCGGGCAGAGTTCTCCTGGGGCACTGGCTCTCCCTGCTGAATCGTTAGCGGAGTCGGAACGCCTTCATCGCGCGCAGGCTGCGGGTCATGAACTGTGCGTACTTCTCGTCGGTCATCCCGAAGGACGGCGCCAGCGGCATCAGGCGCTGCTGGGCGACGGTCTGCGCCTCGGTGTACTTGAGGATGCCCTCGGAGCCGTGCCGGCGGCCCAGGCCCGAGTCCCCCATGCCGCCCATCGGCGCCTGCACGCTGGCGTAGCCGGCGGCGTAGGACTCATTGACGTTGACGGTGCCGGTCCGCAGCCGGGCGGCGACCGCACGGCCGCGGCGGCCGTCCTTCGTCCAGACGCTGGAATTCAGCCCGTACGGGGTGGCGTTGGCGAGCGCCACCGCCTCGTCCTCGTCGCGGAAGCGGTAGATCGAGACGACCGGGCCGAAGGTCTCCTCGTCGCAGACCGCCATCGGGGCCTGGACGCCGTCCAGGATGGTCGGCTCGTAGAAGAGCGGGCCGATATCGGGGCGGGGGCGGCCGCCGGCGACCAGCTCGGCGCCCTTGGCGACGGCCTCCTCGACATGGCGGGTGACCGTCTCCAGCTGGCGCTCGCCGACCAGCGAGCCCATGTCGGCGCCGTAGGCGAGGGCGTTGCCCAGCCGCATCGCCTTCGTCCGGGCGGCGAAGCGCTGGAGGAAGTCGTCGGCGATGGACTCGTGGACGTAGAGCCGCTCGATGGAGATGCACAGCTGTCCGGCGGAGGCGAAGCAGCCGCGGACGGCGCCGGCGGCGGCCTTCTCCACGTCGGCGTCCTGGAGCACCAGCATGGCGTTCTTGCCGCCGAGTTCGAGCGAGACGCCGACCAGCCGGGCGGCGGCGCCCTGGGCGACCTCGCGGCCCGTACGGGTCGAGCCGGTGAAGGAGACGTAGTCGGCGTGCTCGACGACGGCGGGGCCGACGACCGGGCCCTCGCCGAGCACGACCTGCCAGACGTCCTCCGGCAGCCCGGCCTCGATGAGCTGCTCACGGGCCCACAGCGCGGTCAGCGCGGTCTCCGTGTCGGGCTTCATGACGACGGCGTTGCCCGCGACGAAGGCCGGCAGGGCGTCGCCCACGGACAGCTCGAAGGGGTAGTTCCAGGGGGCGATCTGCCCGACGACGCCGCGCGGCTGGCGGAGTTCGGTGACCTTGGTGAGGGTCGGGACGACTCCGGTGCGGGCCTTGGGCTTGAGGTAGGCGTGGGCCTTGCGGCCGTAGTGGCGGGCGGTGACGGTGACCGCCTGCACCTCCTCATGGGCGTGCAGCCGCGCCTTGCCGGTCTCCAGCTGGATCAGGTCGAGCACCTCGGCCTGCCGGCGCAGCACCAGGTCGTGGAAGCGGAGCAGGACCGCGGCGCGCTGCTTGACCGGGACCCTGGCCCAGCGCTCCTGGGCGGCGCGGGCCCGCTCGAAGGCGGTGGCGACGTCCTCGGGGGTGGACTCCGGCAGGTCGGCCAGCTTCTCCCCGGTGAACGGGGTGTGGTTGGCGGTGCGGCCGTTGCCGACCACGCCACGGGTGAGCCGGGCGGCGACCTCGGGGGTGACCACGTCCGCGGCGGTGCGGGCGCCCACCGGGGCGGGGGCGACCGGGTTGCCGTCGGTGGGGGCCGCGACCTGCGCGCCGTCGGCGGGGGCCTCGGTGGGGGCGGTGGCTGCGGGGGCGTCGGCGGGGGCCTCGACGGGAGCGTCGGCGGGGGCCTGGGCGGCGGTGGAGGCGGCTGTTCCGGTGTCCTGCGAGTCCGTCATGACGGCGAGCGTATGCCTCCCCGGACGCTTTGTGTACCCGGGAGTAATGAGTTTTCACGCCGTACGCACAATCGCGCCAGTGTCCGCTGGCCGCAAGGGTGCTGGTCTGGGGCGACCGGGGCCCGGCGTCAGGCCCCGGTCAGCCGGAACGCGTCGAGCGCGGTGTCGAAGTGACGTGCGGCCTCGGAGCGCGAGCCGACCGGGGAGGAGATCCACACGTCGATCATCCGGCCGCCCTCGTCCCAGCTGAGGTCGTCGGTGTACCGGGGGCCGCCGTCCCGCGCACCGCCGTCCCAGACGAACTCCCAGCGCCCGGCCCGGAGCCCGTTGTGGGTGGTCTCGGTGACCTGCCCCCGGCGGTAGCCCCGGTAGTGGGCGGGCCCCTGCGCGTCCGCCGTGCGCATCGCCCCCAGGGGCCCCTCCGGCACCCGCTTCTGCAACTGGACGCCGATCCGGAACCGCTTGCCCTGGGAGGAGTAGTAGACGCGGTCGTTCTCGTACGAGCGGGTGAAGCCGTCCGGTACGGCGAGCACGAAGCCGGCCGGGTCGTGGACGAGGCGGTACCCGGCGGGGACCTTGCCGGTGGCCTCCGGGGCGGGCGACGCGGTGACCGTGACGGTGGGCTCGGCGGTGCCCGGACCGGAGCCCTGCGCCGTCCCCGCGCCCGAGGCCCGCGGGGAGGAGCCGCCGGTGCCGCCGTCGGCCCCGTCCCGGTGCATCAGCAGGACGGCGACGCCCGCGCCCGCGCCGCCGATCACCACCGCCGCGAGCGCCACCAGCAGGACGGTGCGGAGGCGCCCGGTGTGCGGGCGGGCGGCCGCGGCCAGCGCCCGGTCGTCGAGCGCCGTACGGATCGGCTGCGCCGGGGCGCGGCCGCCCGCGCGCCCGGCCGGCCCCCCGCCGCCGCTTCCGGTGGGGACACGGCCGGTCCCGGCCGGGACCGCGGGCGGCGCGCCGGCGGCCAACGGGTCCTCGCTGGGCGGGTGTTCGCTGGGCGGGTGTTCGCTGGGTGGATGTTCGCTGGGCGGGCCGTCGCCGGGACCGTCGTCGTGCGGGGAGGCGTGGACGTCGGGGCCGGGGTGGCGCGGGGTGGGCGGGGGGACGGGGCGGGGATCGTCCGGCCCGCCCTGCCCGCCTCGCCCGGCTTGCCCGCCTCGTCCGCCCGGTCCGCCCGGTCCGCCCGCGCCCGCCACGGCCTCCGCGGCGATGCCCGCGGCCCCGCCGGCCCCGTGGCCGTGGCCGGCTCCGTGGCCGTGGCCGGCTCCGTGGCCGTGGCCGGCTCCGTGGCCGTGGCCGGCTCCGTGATCGCGGCCGCCTCCGTGGCCGTGGCCGCCCCCGTGGCCGTGGCCCCGGCCGGCCCCATGGCCGCCCTGCCCGCGCTCCGATCCGCGCTCCGGGGCGCGGCCCGACTGCAGATACCCCCGCAGCAGCCGCTCCGTCTCGGCAGCACCAAGGCGGCGCTCCGGATCGCGCTCCAACAACCCCTCGACGACGGCGTGCAGCGCCCGTGCGGCCTCCGGGAAGGCGATGTCCTCGTACACGACGGCATGCAGCACCCCGCCCAACGAGTCGCGGTGGAACGGCGAGGCGCCGCTGAGCGCGGCGCACAGCAGCACTCCGAGCGACCAGAGATCGGCCTCGGGGCCCGTGCCGCGGCCGGACATCCGCTCCGGCGCGGTGTATTCGGGCGAGCCGACGAAGCCGCCGGTGTCGGTCAGCGTGGTGACGCCGGGGACCTGGGCGATCCCGAAGTCGGTGAGCACGACCCGGCCGGTGCCCGCCTCCATCAGGACGTTGGCGGGCTTGAGATCGCGGTGCAGCACCCCGCGGGTGTGCGCGGCCCGCAGCGCGCCCAGCAGCGCGATACCGATCCGGGCGGCCTCGCGCGGCGCGACCGGCCCGCCGCTCTGCAGCCGGTCGGCCAGCGACGGGCCCTCCACCAGCTCCATCACGATCCACGGGCGGCCGTCCTGCTCGACGACGTCGTGCACGACGATCACATTGGGGTGCTTGATCCCGGCGACCGTCCGCGCCTCCCGAATCGCCCGCTCGCGCTGCACCCGCGGTTCGGACCCGGCCGTGTCCTCGTCCGCCCCTTCACCCAAGTGCAGTTCCTTGACGGCGACTTCGCGGCCCAATAACTCGTCGGTGGCGCGCCAGACCGTCCCCATGCCGCCGCGGCCCAGCCGCGTTCCCAGGCGGTACCGGCCACCGATCAGCCGGCCCTCACCCCCGAAGATCCCCATGGGCCCATCTTTGCCGCCCCGGCCCCCCTTCGAAAGGGCGGCATCTCAGGACCGGCCACGGTGGCGCCTCAGGACCGGCCATGACTGCTCCCCCCTGCCGCCGGTCCGGGTCGCCGTGATCCACTGCCCTCATGGAGGCAGTTGTCGCAAGCGTCGTGGCCGTCATAGGCACCCTGCTGGGTTCCGGCATCACCCACTTCTTCCAGAGCCGGGCGGCCGAGCGCAGCGAGCAGTTCGCCCGCGCGGAGCGGCTGCGGCAGGAACGTATCGATGCGTACTGCGCCTACGCGGGGGCGCTGCTGGACTACCGCCGGGTCCTCGTCCACCGCTGGTTCGTCCTCCACGAGGAGGACCGCTGCGACGAGGACTCCCCCGAGCTGACCGAGGAGATGTACAAGGCCCGCTACAACGCCCAAGAGGCCATGTTCCGGGCCCAGATGGTGACCGACGACCCCGGGGTGCTGGAGCGCAGCGAGCAGGTGATGGCGGAGACCACCGAACTGCACTGGGCCGCCGACCGGGAGAGCCTCACCGCGCTGCGGGCCACCACCCGCCAGGGCATCCGCGACTTCATCGCGGCCACCGCCCGGCAGGTGCGCTGACCCGCCCGGCTCCCGGCCCCGTCCGGCCGCCCGCCCCCCGGAGCGCCGAGCGCCCGGCCCACCGGGCCGCCCCACCGCCCGCACCCCGGACCGCACGACACACGGGGTGGAACCTCCACCTGCTCTCCCACCGTCCTTGACACAGTGAGGCTGTCGTACGGGAACGACCGGTACGGCGGCTACGAGACGCGGATCGGGGGTCGGTCATGGTGATGCAGGACGGTGGAACGGTGGACATCCGCCCGGGCGCCGACCCCGGCCGGGCCGCCGCGGAACACCGCGGCGCCTACCTCGCGACCGCGCTGTCCCTGGCCCTCTACGCCGGCGTCCTCTTCGCCTGGACGGTCTACGGCCTCGTCCAAGGGGACGGCAGCGTCTGGGACTTCCTGGAGGGCCTGTTCAACCCGGCCGCCTCCCCCGCCGCCCAGATCGTCGGGCCGTACGAATGGGCCTTCACCGCCGGGTTGTTGGTGATCGCCGGGCTGGCACTGGCCCGGCGCCGGGTGGCGCGCTCCGCGGCGCTGCTGTCCGGTTTCGTCCTGCTCGCCGTCTCCCTGCGGGAGGGCGTGGGCCTCTTCGACGCCGCCTACCGCGACCAGTACAGCAACGACACGCTGGGCAGCTGGGTGCTCGCCACCCGCGGTCTGGGGCTCGTGGTGGCGCTGGTCGTCCTCTTCGCGCTCTTCCCGGCCACCGAGCGCCGGCGCGGCGAGCAACCGTCCGCGCCGGGGGCGGCCGGCCCGGAAGTCTGGTGGCTCCGCTCGTCGCGGATCTGCGGGGTGCTGTTCCTGCTGATGTGCGTGGCGCGCATCGGCTGGACCGTCCACACCGTGACGGCCCCCGAGGTGGACTCGGGTGACTATCTGCACCGTGTGGTCGACGGGTCGGTCATCGGCACCCTCGATCTGGCGGCGCCGCAGGAGTTCACCACCGTCGGGTCGGTGCTCGTGCTCCTGATCCTCGGCGTACTGGCCCTCCGGGGGCGACGGGAAGTGCGCGGCGCGCTCATGGTGTTCGCCGCGCTGGAGCTGTACATGACGGTGCGGACGGTGGTCCTGCTGACCGTGACGGACTTCTTCAACCGCTCCTTCGAGACCCCCGAGGGCGCCCTGTCGCTGGTCACGACGGCCTACGCCCTGGCCGGTATGACCTCGGTGGTCGTCCTCACCACCGGCCGCGCCTTCGGCCCGTACAGCGGCCTGCGCCCGGAGGGCGTCCGGACGGCGGCGGTGGGGCGGGGTGGGGGGGTGTAGGGGGCAAGGCCACGGCGCACGGGCATAGCGTGGTCGGTACGTCCTTCTCGCGGGGGTGGCCATGGAGTTGTCCGAGGAACCCGGCATCGGTGAGCGCATCGCCCGGCTGCGCGCACGCCGGAAGCTGACGCAGGAGGGTCTGGCCGAGCGGGCGGGCCTGTGCGTCGACATCGTCCGCAAGCTCGAACAGGGCGTACGCCGCACGGCACGGCTGTCGGCGCTCAACGCGCTGGCCAGAGCCCTGGACGTGGAACCGTCCGCCCTCGTCGGGCAGCCTGCCACCTTCGAGGTGCGCAGCGAGGGCGAACAGCCCTCCGTACTGGCGCTGCGCCAGGCCGTCTCACCGGTGTCCGACCTCCTGGGCGACGATCCGGACCCCGAGGATCCGCCGTCCGTCGCGGCACTGCAGGCCTCCCTGCGCTCCACCGAACGCATCCGCCGCGACGGACGGATGGCGGAAATCGGCATGCTGCTGCCGCAGTTGATCAGGGACGCCAAGGCGGCCGCCCGCGCCACCACCGGCGCCGAGGCCGCCGCGGCCCACTCGGTCCTGGCCGAGGCCTACCAGGTCGCCGCCACGACGCTGACGGCCCTCGGCAAGGAGGACGCCGCCTTCACCGCCCTGGAACGGTCCATGGCCGCGGCGGCCAAGGGAGACGACCCTCACCTGGAGACCATCGGCTTCTCCAGCCTCGCCTGGGTCCTCACCAAGCAGGGGCGACTGGCCGACGCCGAACGCGTCGCGCTGAACGCCGCCGAACGCATCGAGCCGGGATTCCGCTCCCCACCGCTCGAACTGGCCCTGTGGGGAATCCTGCTGCTCCGTGCGGCAACGGCCGCGGTCCGTCTGGAGCGGCGCGACACGGTACGGGACCTGCTCACCATGGCGAGCGCGGCCGCCGCACGGATCGGCACCGACCGCCTCGACTACGCAACGCCGTTCGGCCCCGCCAATGTCGGCGTGGCCAAGGTCAACTTCCTGGTGGAGATGGAGGAGAGCGCCGAGGCAGTGCGCACCGCGCGCACCGTCCCCGAGCTGCACGCGCTGCCCCCGACCTGGCGGGCACGGTTCCACGTGGACCGCGCCCTGGCCCTCGCCGACCTGCACAAGGACGACGGCGCACTCCAAGCCCTGCTCACCGCCGAACACACCGCCCCCGAATGGATGCGCTACCACTCCACGACCCGCCGCCTGGTGGCCGACCTCCGCCACCGCGAACGCCGTCGCACCTCACCCCTCAAGGAACTCGCCGGCCGTCTCGATCTCGACGGGTAGGACAGGGCGTCCCAGCAGGGACAGAAAGTGGCACAGCACGTCACTGTCCGGGGCACCGGCCCCTGCCTAGCGTTGCCGCACCGTCAAGAACGACGGGCCCCCGCAGCCGCCCCCCACGGCCCGGGGCCACGCCCACCCGACGAAAGCAGGTCGACGTGACGCACGCTTCCCCCGTCCGCAGCCGCCTCCGGGCGCACTCGCGGAACGCGCAAGCGGAGGGCGCCCGATGAGCCCGATGAACACTCCCCCCACCCCTCGCCTGCTCCCCTGGACCGGCCAGGACGGCAAACCCTGCTATCTGCTCACGAACCGGGACGACAGCCCCCTCTCCGCACGCGCCGATCAGGTCGAGGCGCTGCAACTCAGGATGGGGGCCGGGCTGCTGGAGCACGCCCGGGTTCTGATCGACGATCCGGCGGTGGACTCGCGGCAGTTGCGGTTTTTGTCGGCTCAGCTCACCGCGGCGCTGCGCGATGTCTTACGGGTCACACAGAGTCGGGGCGCGCGCCCCGGAGGCGACGAAGACCCACTTGACCTGGGCTTTTAAGGCGCACCAGGGGGCTTCCTCGGCGTGCGGGGGAGATCCCCCTCCGAACCGCCCCCGCACGCGCGAAGCGGCCGCCGCGTGTGGGGGTCGCGGCGGCCGCCGATGTGAACTGCAACGCGTCCTGGGCTTGTCGCCTCTTCAGTGGTGCAGCATGTGAACAACTCTGCCCGTGGGGACTTCCCTGCGGCATCCTCCAGAGGTCGCGGGCTCACCCCCGCCGCTCGGCGGGGGTGTGGGTCCGCCGCAGGGCGGGCCCGGGTGACAGGGAAACGGAATCGCGCGGCGCAGGGCGGTTCCGCAAGCTCGGGTGGTGCGAAGGAGAAAGGGGCGGCCGGTGATCCGTGTCGCTGTGGTGGACGACGAGCGGCTGGTCAGATCCGGACTGCGGATGATCCTGGGGACCGCCCCGGACATCGAGATGGTCGCGGACTGCGGCGGCGCCGAGGCCGTGGAGACCGTGCTGCGTTGCGCGGCCGACGTCGTGCTGCTGGACATCCGGATGCCGGACGTGGACGGGCTGACCGTGCTGCGCCGGCTGCGCGCCGCCCCGGAACCGCCCGCGGTGGCGATGCTGACCACCTTCGACGCCCAGGAGTATCTGACGGCGGCGCTGCGCGAGGGGGCGGCCGGGTTCCTGCTCAAGGACTCCGATCCGGAACAGCTCGTACGGGCCGTACGGACGCTGGCGGCGGGCGGGAGCGTGCTCGACCCGGGGGTCACCCGCGCCGTGATCGGGGGTTATCTGACCGCCGAGGACCAGGCCGCCGCGAACCGGGCGGTGAGCGGACTGACCCCGCGGGAGTCCCAGGTGCTCGCCCTGCTCGGGGAGGGCCTGGGCAACGCCCAGATAGCCGACCGGATGGGGCTCGCCCCCAGTACGGTCAAGGACCATGTCCGCGCCCTCCTGGGGAAATTGGGCGGAATCAACCGCATCCAGGCGGCCATCGTCGCCGACCGTGCGGGACTGGTGACGGGCGACCCGCGGGGTGCGTGGTGAGCGCCGGGGGCGGGGACGGCAGACGGGGCGGTCCGCGGACGCCCGGCCGGGGAACGGTGGCGCGCGGCGCCGGGGCGTGGCGGGCGATGGCCCACGGGACGTGGGGGCGGCGGCTGCGCCACAAGGTCGCTCCGCTGGCGGTCCCGGTACTGCTCGCGATCGCCGACGCGATGCTGGTCAACGGCGTCGAACTGGACCTGGAAGTGGGCGTCTCGATGGTGGCCGCGGCCGCCCTCCTGGTGCGCCGGCGCTTCCCTCTGCTGGTCTTCCTCTTCACGCTTCCCGGGCTCTACATCGGCTACATCTGGTTCGCGCCGATGATCGCGCTCTACACCCTGGCCGCCCGTCGTCCCGGCCGGGCGCGGCTCGGCGCCTGTGCGCTGCTGCTGATCGCCGCGCACTTCTTCCCGTATCCCATCTCCGACTTCGAACTCACCGCGTACCGCGAGAACACCCTCGTACTGATCGACGCCAGCGTCACCTCGGCCGCGCCGATCGCCCTGGGCCTGCTGGTGCGCACCCGACGGGAACTGGCCTCCCGCGTCGAGGACCTGACCCGCAGTCTGCGCCGCGAGGACCGGCTGCTCGCGGACCGGGTCAAGACCACCGAACGCGCCCGGCTCGCCCGTGAGATGCATGACGTGGTGGCCCATCAGGTCAGCCTGATCAGCCTGCAGGCGGGGGCGGTGCAGGTCAGCACGGAGGATGCGGAGGCGCGTGCGGGCGCCAGGACGATCCGGGAGCTGTCCGTACGGACGCTGGAGGAGCTGCGGCACATGGTGGGCGTGCTGCGGGCGGACGGCGGCGAGGCGGCGGAGGCACGCGATCTGGCTCCCCAGCCGGATCTGGAGGAGCTGCCGCGGCTGATCGAGATGAGCGCGCTGAATGTGACGTACGAGCGGGGTGTGGTGGCCGGCACCGGCGGTGCGAACGGCGCGAAGACGGTGGAGCGGGCCGCCTTCCGCACGGTCCAGGAGGCACTCACCAACGTCCGCAAGCACGCACCGGGGGCACAGGTCCGGGTGCGGGTCGATCCCGTGGACACCGTCCGGCGTGCGGCGATGGACGGGGTGGAGGCGGACGGGCCGCAGGCGGACGGGGCAGCGGCGGCGGCCGAGGACGGCCGTACGGCGCAGGGGCTGCGGGTGGAGATACGCAACGGGCCGCCGGATGCGACGGCAACGGTCCCCGCGCTTCCCGGGGGCGGACACGGCCTGGTGGGACTGCGCGAGCGCGCCCAGAGCCTCGGCGGGACGCTGGAGGCCCGCCGCACCTCCGACGGCGGCTTCGTCGTCCGGGCGGAATTCCCGTATGCAGCGGGGTGAATCGCGGCGGTGCGGAGTGGATCGCAGCGGGAGGGGTGAATCTCAGCAGGGCGAGTCCCGGCTCGGCAGAACGAGGCGAGCGGACCGGCGCGCGGGGAAATCTGGCGAGGCGAGGTGAAACGGGGCGGGGAAACGACGCGGGGTGACCCGGCGTCAGGCACATCGCGCCGGGCCGGGGCGGAGCAGAGCGGACGCGCGGAAGGGCTCGGGGCGACGGAGGGCCGCGTGAGCCGGAGGCCCGCGCGAGGCGCAGGGCTCGGGTGAGCAGGAAGGGACGTGTCCCTGAGGGGCATCCCCCAGGAATGAGCCCAGGAGGCCTCAGGCGGAGAGCGGTGCGGCGGCCTCGTCGACGGCGGTGCGCAGGTCCGGGTAGACCTCGAAGAGCCGGCGTACGCCCAGTGCGGCCAGCACGCGGTTGACGTGCGAGCCGTCCACGGCGCCCTGGGCGGGGAGGATCAGCCGCAGCCGCCCCTGGCAGGAGCGCATCAGCCGGCGGGCGGCGATCAGCACGCCGACGCCGCTGGAGTCACAGAACCGCACCTCGGAGAGATCGAGCACCACAGATCTCCGCCCGTCCGCCACGGCATCGTGCACATGCTGGCGCACCGCCGGTGAGGTGACCAGATCCATCTCACCGGACACCTGGAGTACGGCCCATGGGCCCTTTTCGTCCTCTGCCACCTTCAACGACACGCGCTCGAAGCCTTTCGCTCGCTTTCCCACCGGATGAACCGGGCCAGTATCCGGAACTCACCCTTCCCCGCCTCGACTGCCCGGCCCCTCTCCCCTGAAACTCTTCCGAATCCTTGGCGCAACCGGCAGTCCGCCTAAGGCTATGCCCCGACGGGTGCAGCTCTTCGCCGACATTCGGTCACACACGGATAACACATGGCCTTATACGGGCAAGAACGATCTGCATCGATCTACTGCGATCGGGCAGTATCGCCACAAAGCGCGGACCTCGGCCCGTCAGGGCTCTACCATCCCCGTACCCCTCAGGGATCGGTTTGCCGCAAAGGAGCGTGCGTTGTCGGACCCGCGCATTACATTCGAGGGCACGGCGGTTCTGTGAGAGTGCACACAGATCCGAGCAGGTGCGGGTGCAGGAGTGACGGCTGAGGTGTGAGCCCGGAGGCGACGGGCAGGGATGGGGATCCGATGGGACACGACGCCCCACCGCGGTGGGACAGGCGGATGCAGCAGCGGCTCGCCCACGGCGAGGCGGCGGCGCTGGGCGAGCTCTACGACCGCTTCGCCTCCCTCGTGCACAGCCTCGCCTACCGCGTCCTGGACGACGAGGACGCCGCCGACCGCGTCACCCGCGAGGTGTTCGGCTACATCTGGGAGCACCCGGATTCCTATGACCCCAAGCAGGGCCCGCTGCGCTCCTGGGTCGCCGGCATCACCCGCCACCAGGCCGTCCAGCGGCTGCGCCAGACGGAAGCGGCCTCGGCGCGCGACTGCGGGCCCGACGCCCCCGCGCCCGCCGAAATAGAGGAGAAGATCCGCGAGGCCTCCACCGCCGCCCGCGCCGACTTCATCGTCACGTCCATGCCCGCTCCCCTGCGGGCCGCCCTGGAGCTGGCGTACTTCCAGCGCCGGGACTACCGCCAGACCGCGGCCGACCTCGGCGTCACGGAGGACGAGGCCCGGCGCCGGCTCCGCCTGGGCCTGCAACTGCTGTCCACCGCCCACAACCACCAGGCCCTGCCGCCCGCCCAGCGCTCCGCGGCCGCCCCGCGCTCCGGCTCCGCCTCGCCCCATGCGCCGCACGCTCCCCGCGGACCGCGCCCGCCGCACACCCAGCACACCGGCCCGGGTACCTCCGCACCGCCCGGCGGCCCGGGCCATGGACGGTCCCTGTGAACGGCCCGGACGAGTGGGACGGCCAAGAACTTCCCGGCAGACACGGCGAACGGCCGCGCATACCCGCACCGCGCACCGCGGCCGAGGACCACGGCCCGCTCCCGGACGCCCTGCCGGCCCCCTCCCCCGACCCGGTGCAGGACACCGGCGGCGGCCCCCGCGAACCGGAAGCCGAGCCCGTGACCGAGCTGCCCGCTCCCGTACCCCTCCCCGCGCAGGCGTCCGCCCCGCCGCACCGGGTCCTCAAGTCGTTGCTCGGCGCCTGGGCCCTGTCCGCCTGCTCCGCCGAGGAGACGGCCGCGGTCGAGGCGCATCTGACCGACTGCGCCTCGTGTGCGGACGAAGCGCTGCGGCTGCGCGACGCCGTCGGACTGCTGCACCCCGCCGACAGCCTCGACCTCGATCCGCTGCTGCGCTCCCGTGTGCTGGAGGGCTGTCTGGGCCGCCGCCCGGCCCGTATCCCGGTGCCCGAGTGGGCGACGCCGTACGACGCTGAGACCGCCAAACTGGACGCGCTGCTGCGTGACATGGGCGAGGCGGAGTGGCGCGCTCCGGTGCGGCTGCGCTGGTTCGAGGGCGAGCGCCCGGTCGAGCGGGAGACCACCGTCGCCGGTGTCATGGGGCATCTGATGGCGGTGGACGGCCTGGTCGCGACGGCTCTCGGACTGCCCGACCCGCTCGGCACGGCCGCCCCGCCGGGCACCCCCGACCCCCTCATCCGTACGGAAACGTTCTGGCGGACGCCGGACGGGGAGCAGAGCCCGCTCGCCCTCCGCGCACCATGGCGCGACCAGAGCTATGCGCTGATACGGCAGGTGTCGTTCGCCGGCGACAAGGTGTCCGAACTCGCCGTGCCGTACGGGGAGTTCCGGCTCGCGCTGCGCGACTCGTTCCTGGACCGCGCCTTCGAGTGCTGGGTGCATGCCGGGGACATCGCGGAGGCGGTGGACTATCCGTACGAGCCCCCGGCCTCGGCGCATCTCCACCGGATGGTCGACCTCGCCGCCCGGCTGCTGCCGAGCGCGCTGGCCGATCGCCGGCGGGCCGGGCTGGCCGCGCCGCCGCAGCGGCTGGTCGAGGCGGGCGCCCCGGGCCGGACGCTCCATCTGGAGGTCGAGGGCAACGGCGGCGGCCACTGGTACATAGCGCTGGACTCACCGGCCGCGCTCGGCACCCCGGACCGCACGGTCGCGCATATCGCCCTGGACAGCGCCGAGTTCTGCCAGCTGGCCGCCGGCCACATCTCCCCCGAGGAGGCCGCCGCCGGTCAGCACGGCGAACGCGACGCGATCCGCGATGTCCTCTTCGCGACGGCGTCGCTGTCCCGGCTCTAGCGCTCCACGGCTCGACGGCTCGACGGGCCCTGGAGGAAGGGCGGGCCAGTAGGGGGCGGTCGAACGTGTCCCGTAGGGGGCACGAGCGCCCCCCTCGGGGCCTACAACGTGAGAGGTGCGGAGCGTATTCCGTGACGGTGAGCATTCCGTTACGGAGGGTGCTCCGCGGTGGAGGGTGCTCCGTAGCGGAGGGCATGCGCCGCGACAGAGGGCGGCGCGCGCCGCGACGGAGGGCATGCACCGCCGCGGAGGGCCTCCGCCGCGGCGGACGGACGCGCCTTACGCGAAGACGACCGTCCGGCTGCCGTTGAGCAGCACCCGGCGCTCGCTGTGCCACTTCACCGCACGGGCCAGCGCCTGGCACTCGACGTCCCGGCCGATCGCCACGAGCTGGTCGGGCGTGACGTCATGGCCGACGCGCTCGACCTCCTGCTCGATGATCGGGCCCTCGTCGAGGTCGGCGGTCACATAGTGCGCGGTGGCACCGATGAGCTTCACACCGCGGGCGTGCGCCTGGTGGTACGGCTTGGCGCCCTTGAAGCTCGGGAGGAAGGAGTGGTGGATGTTGATGATCCGGCCCGACAGCGCCTTGCACAGATCGTCGGAGAGCACCTGCATGTAGCGGGCGAGCACCACCAGCTCGACGTTCTCCGCCTGCACCAGCTCCAGCAGCTGCGCCTCGGCCTGGGCCTTGGTGTCGCGGGTGACCGGAATGTGGTGGAAAGGAATGTCGTACGAGGCGACCAGCTCGGCGAAGTCCGTGTGATTGGAGACCACGGCCGCGATCTCGACCGGCAGCGCACCGATCCGCGAACGGAAGAGCAGGTCGTTGAGGCAGTGCCCGAACTTGGACACCATCAGGACGATCCGCATCTTCTCGTCGGCCCGGTGGATCTGCCAGTCCATGCCGAAGGAGTCGCCCACCGCCGCGAAGCTGGCCCGCAGCTTGTCGACGCTCACCGAGGTGTCCGCACTGAAGTGGACCCGCATGAAGAACAGCCCGGTGTCGTGGTCGCCGAACTGCTGGCTGTCCTCGATGTTGCAGCCGGTGATGAAGAGGTAGCTGGAGACGGCGTGCACGATCCCCTGCTTGTCCGGGCAGGACAGGGTGAGGACGTACTGATCGTTCCGATCGTGCTGACCGGGCTGGGTGGGCTGCGACTCGCTCATGACCTCATAGGGTCGCACACCCGCCGAGCAGGTCAGGCCGGGGCATCCGCCTGACCGGTCATGATGGCCAGCACCTCCAGCGAGCGCGGCGCGACATCGGGGTCCTCGCCGTCCGCCGTCGCCAGCTGCACATGGGCCTCCCGGGCCGCTCGTACGGCGTCCGGCCAGCCCTGGTGCTCCATGTACGCGGTCACCGGAGCGTCCGCGCCGACCTGGTGCATGATCCGCAGCACACGGAGCACGGCGACATCGACGAGCTGGGCCTCCTGGGAGTCCCGGAAGATCGTGCCGACGTATTTCTCGGCGGACCAGTTGTCCAGCCAGGTGTCCTCGACGAGCCGGTAGACGGCGTCGGTGACGTCTCCGTACCCGGGCAGGCCGGCCAGCCAGGCCTCCTGCTGGAACGCGGGGTCGGAGAGCATGTGCAGCGCGGAGCGCACATTGCTGCGCCAGCGCCACCACGGCATGTCGTTGAGTGGCATACCGCCCATGGTGGTCGAGCGGCGCCCGCGACGGGAAGACTTCTCCGAACCTTGCACAGCAATCGATCGTACGTTCTTCACCAATGATCTCAAGCGGCCCCCCGGAGTTCACCTCTACGTCACCATCCATTGCCTCGTCGTCACCAGCCCGTTCCGGGCAGGACGGAAGGCTGCTGTGTCATGACCGGACGGCGACGCTCCCTCCCCCGCCCCTTCTCCTCCGCTCCCGCGGTCGCGACCGTCTCGGCGGCGGCGTGCACGGCACTCCTCGCGTCACTGCTCTCGGGCTGCGGCTCGCTCACCGGATCGGCGGACGCCGGGGAGAAGGACCCGGTCACGGTGATGACCTGGGCCCCCGAGGGCACCAAGGCGACCAATATGCCGGGTATGCCGGCCATGGCGCAGGCCTACGCCCGCTGGGTCAACTCCCGCGGCGGCATCAAGGGCCACCCGCTGAAGGTGCTGACCTGCAACGAGCACAACGACTCGGTGACCGCGGCGCACTGCGCCCAGCGCGCGGTGGACGAGGGCGCCGTCGCCGTCGTCGGCTCGTACAGCCAGTTCGGCCGGTCGTTCATGTCGCCGCTGGAGGTCAAGGGCATCCCGTTCATCGGCGGCTACGGCGCCTCGGACGAGGAGTTCGAGAGCCCGCTGTCCTACCCCGTCAACGGCGGCCAGGCCTCGCTGCTCGCCGGCAACGGCCGGCAGCTGGCGCGCGACTGCAGCCGGGTGGCGCTGGTCCGGCCGGACAGCATCCAGGGCGACCAGATGCCCTCGCTGCTCAACTCCGGCCTGCAGAGCGGCAGTCGGCACCCGGCCAAGGACATCAAGGCCCCCGAGGACGGCACCGACTACTCGTCCGCGGTCAACCACGCGCTGGACGGCGTGGGCGCCGACCCGGCCGTCTACGGCACGTCCGCGGCCGGCGGAAAGGCGCCCGGCTCCTGTGTGACCGCCTCGCTGGGCGATCACACGGACGCGTTCTTCGACTCGTTCCGGCGGCTGCAGGAGGACAGCCCCAAGGTGCGGGTCGCGTCCGTCCTGGGCAGCGTCGGCCAGTCGCTGCTGAACCGTACGGGCGGCAGTGCCGGGCCGCTGGAGGACGCGGACATCACCGGCTGGTACCCGGTCGCCCACGACTCGCGCTGGCAGCCGATGCGCAAGGTCATCAACGACTTCGCCTTCGACGACAACCGCATCGACCCGGCCGACCAGGGCGTCCAGACGACCTGGATCGCCTACACCGTGCTGCGCGCCCTGATCGAACAGCTCGACGCCGCGGGCGTCGAGGACATCACCCCGCACGCCCTGCAGACCACGCTGGACCGCGGCGACCGGGCCATCGACACCGGCGGGCTGACCCCGAAGCTGCGCTGGCGGGACGACGACCTGCTCGCCGTCCAGGACTATCCGCGCATCGTGAACGGGATGGTGACCTACCAGGTCGTCAGGGACGGCGAGTTGACCGCCGCCCGGGACGGCTTCGTGAATGTCGCCAAGACGCTGGAGCAGCGGCGCACGGACAGCTGAGCGGGGAGCTGAGCGGACAGCTGAGCGGGCTGGGCAGCGGTCGGGGGACAGCCGGGCCGGGGGCGTTGAGCGGGAGCCGGGAGCGGGGGCGCGCGGACCGCTGAGCGGGGCGGGCAGCCTGGTGGCGCCCGCCCCAAAGGGTGCTCAGAGCTGTTCGGGGCGGCGCTCCGTCATCCCGTACTTCTTGGCGAGCGGGTTCCAGATCTGCGCCGCCTGCTTCTTGGCCGTGGTGGCCTGGCCACTGGCCACATTGCCCTGGGCGGTCTGCCTGCTGAGCCGGGCCTTGCCCTTGTGACAGCCCTTCTTGCTGCCGACCTGGCCGGCCCAGGCCGCGTAGTGGTTGTCCGCGGCCGCCGAGGACTGCCAGGCCTTGCTCAGCGCGGCGGTCAGCTGGGCGTGGTTCGGGATCTTGTCGACGGGCAACTGCTGCAGCCGCTTCACCAGGTCGTTGCGCTGGCCGGCCGCGGCCCGCAGGTCCTTGGCCGCGCCACCGAGGTTGCTGCAGGTCCTGATGCTGTTGACGGCACCGATCACCGAGGCGCGGCTGTTGTTGCTGTCGCCGAGCAGCGCGTCCAGGCCCTTGGCCTGCTCCTGCGCCGGATCGGCGGACGGCTTCGGCTGCTCCGACTCCTTGGCCGCCTTCGTCGTTTCGGATCCGGCGTCCTGCTTCTTCGCCGTGTCGTCGCCGCTGCCCCCGCTCAGCGCCCAGCCGAGGCCGAGACCGGCGCCCGCGAGCGCCACGATGACGATGCCGACGATCACGGCCGGGGCGAGCCGGCGGCGGCCGCCACCGTCGTCGTACGAGGAGGCCTGCTGGTCGTAGCCGCCGCCGGGCGGGAACTGCTGTCCCTGACCCTGCTGGCCGTACGGCGGGCGGCCCGGGTCCTCGAAGCGCGGCAGCTGGGCCGTGGAGTCCGGGGCGGCGGCCTGGCCGGGTCCGCCCGGCCCGTCGCGGAACAGGCCGTCGAACTCGGAGGGGGTGGGACGCTCACCGGGCGCACCGGGGCGCACGCCGTACGGCGCTCCGGGCGGCGGGGGCGGTGCACCGGCGCCGACCGGCGGGATGAGCTGGGTCGCCTCGGCGTCGCCCGGGCCCTGCGCGCCCGGCATCGGCTGCGACTGCGGCATCGGCTGGGCCTGGGGCCGCTGCTGGTTCGGCTTGATCGCGCGCAGCATCGTGGTGGATTCGTCGGGCGTCTCGGGCCGCCCGGCCGCCTCGGGCGGCAGCGGGGCGGCGCCGGGACCGCCGGACTGCGCGTCGAAGGGGGAGATGAGCGCGGTGGCCTCCGCGTCGCCCGCGGCGGGCGGCAGCGGTGCACCGGTCTGCGGGGTCGACCGCACCAGCTCTCCGGACGGTCCCTGCGGCTGCTGCTGCCCGTACTGCTGCGGGGGCTGCTGGTTCTGCTGCGGCTGCTGGGTCTGCTGGCCGTACGGCTGCTGCTGGGCCTGCTGGCCGTTTCCGTACTGGGCGCCCTCGGGCGGCAGCGCGCCCGGCGCCCCCTGCCCGTGGGTCATGCCGTGCGGCAGGAGCGCCGTCGCCTCGGCGGCCGAGTCGGCCGGCGGCAGCGGTGCGCCCGGCTGCTGGGGCGTCTGCTGCGGCATCGAGGGCGGGGCGGGCGGTACCGGCGGCTGCCCCTGGGGCGGTGCCGGGAAGCCCTGGCCACCCTGCGGCTGCTGCGGCACGGAGGCCTGCGTCGGCTGGAAGGACTGCGATGCCTGGGACGGCTGGGCCTGCTGGTACGGCGCCTGCTCCGGCGCGTATCCCGGCCCGCCCTGGCCGTAACCCTGCTGCTGGCCCTGGCCCTGGCCGTACGCCTGCGCCGGTCCCTGCTCGTACCCCTGCTGCGGGGCGGGCGCCTCGCCGTACGACTGCGGGGCGGCAGCGGCCTGCTGCCCGGGTCCCCAGGGCTGGCCCCACGGCTGTCCGGCCGGCGGCGCGGCCTGCTGGTCGGGCACCCACGGCTCGCCGTTGGCGGGCAGCACAATGCCCTCTCGCGCGGGACCGGCCGCAGAATTCTGCGGGTCGTGACCCTGTCCGCTCTGCGTCACCGTGACTCCTACCAACGTGCAGACCTACGGAATCGTCGGCTGCACGCTACCGGGTCGCAGCAACGTTCGACCACGTCGCCTGGTCACCACCCCCGCACGCTCATGGAACGCGCCGGGCGGCCCCTGCTCGCGGCCCGCCCGGCGCCGTACGACAAAGCCGACGCCGCACGACAAAGCGGCCCCGCCTCCGCCACATCGCCACGGCTCCCGCCCCGAGGCGTGGTGCACACCTCCCGCAGGACCCGCTCAGGCCGCCGTGGCCCGCAGCTCCAGCCGGGCACTGAACTCCCGTACCACCGGCTCGTCCCGGAAGGGCTCCAGGCGCAGCTGGAAGTCCTCCAGATACTCCGCGCCGCGGTCCGAACGCAGCCCGCTCAGCAGCTCCACCGCCTGGGTGCCCGTATGGCAGGCCGCTTCCACCTCCCGCTGCTGCACCTGGGCGCCGGCCAGCAGCAGCAGACCGATGGCCCGCCGCCGCGCCCGGCCTTCCGGGTGCCCGTCCAGCGCCTCCTGCGCACGCTGCCCGGCGGGTCCCGGCTGCCCCAGGTCGCGGTGGCAGTGGGCGAGTTCGTCGGCCAGGTAGGCCTGGTCGAAATGGGCGATCCAGACCGGGTCGTCGCCCGACTCGGACGCCGCCTCGGCGCGCTCCATCGCGGCGACCGCCCGTCCCGCCACCGCCTGGAAGGCCCGGCCGTCGCCCATCAGGGCGTGTCCACGGGCCTCCGCCGCACAGAACATCGCCTCCGCCCGTGGGGTGACATGACCGCGGGCGCCCTCCTGGGCGGCGCGCGCGAGCTGGGCGATCTCCCGGGGATTGCCGAGCGAGGCGGCGAGGTGGCTCATGCTCGCGGCGAGGACGTAGCCGCCGTAGCCGCGGTCCCCCGCCGCCTGGGCCAGCCGCAGCGCCTGGATGTAGTAGCGCTGGGCGAGGCCGGGCTGGCCGGTGTCGACGGCCATATAGCCGCCGAGTTCGGTCAACCGCGCGACGGCGGCGAAGAGTTCCCGCCCGACGGACTCGCGGTACGAACCGGCCAGCAGCCCCGAGACCACGCTGTTGAGGTAGTGCACGACGACCGGCCGGACATGCCCGGCACCGAAGCGGTGGTCGAGTTCGCCGAGCGCCGTGGTCATCGCGCGCACCGCCTCGACGTCCGAGATCCCGACCCGGGCGCCGGCGTTCCTGGCGACCTGGCTGTCCGCGCCGGTGATCAGCCAGTCGCGACTGGGCTCGACCAGCGCCGAGGCCGCGACCGTGGAGCCGCTGAGGAAGTCGCGCCGCCCCACATCGCTGCGCCACAGCTCGCAGACCTGCTCGATCGCCCCGAGGACGGTCGGCGAGAACTGCAGCCCCACCCCGGAGGCGAGGTTCTTGCCGTCGGCCATCCCGATCTCGTCGATGGTGACCGTGCGCCCCAGCTTGCGCCCCAGCGCCTCCGCGATGACGGCCGGCGCGCGGCCCCGCGGCTGCTGCCCGCGCAGCCATCTGGCCACGGAGGTCTTGTCGTAGCGGAGGTCGAGACCGTGCTCCGCACCGCACATGTTGACGCGGCGGGCGAGCCCCGCGTTGGAACAGGCGGCTTCCTGGATCAGCGACTGCAGCCGTTCGTTGGGCTGCCGTGCGACGAGTGGCCTGGCGGCCATGCTTGTACCCCCTGTTTACCGCTGCGCGTTCACCGGCGAACGCCGTTCCTCGTGATCGATTCCCCGTGAATATGCCGGATATCCGAGAGATCCGGGATATGCGCGATAGGAGGGATCGGAGCGATACGCACTTTGCAGCGGATGCTCAGTTGTGAGCGTTTTGGGCTCTGTCCGGAGCATCCTCGGTGCGAAGCGCTCGTTCACAAGGAGATGGGTGCGCGGTGCCGTGCACAGATCGCGGCGCCTCCGTGCCGGGCTCCCCCCGGGTGCACTTCGGACTGCCGCGGGCGGTCCCTCCGCCCGTCACGCAGGTGGCTACCCGCTCCTCGGGCCCCGCCCGCACACGCGCCCCCACCGGTGCACCCATGCGCCCCACGTGCGAGAACGATGCGCCGGGGGGCCGGCCCTTCGGCCGTAACCCTTGGTGACACCGGGAGTTGTCCTGTGCGTGGAAGAGACCATCACCGTCACAGGAGCCCCGCAGATCCCCCAGCAGCGCGGCGAGCAGCTGCTCGAAACTGCGGTGCGTTACGCGGAGGAACGGCATTGGGACGTGTTCCCGGGCGCATGGCTGGAGCACGACGGCGAGACGCCGCGCTGCTCGTGCGACGCCGGTGACTGCGCAGCGCCCGGCGCGCACCCCACCGTCCCCGACTGGGCCGGCCAGGCCACCGGCAGCGCGACCGCGGTCCGCCGTATGTGGAGCAAGCAGCCGCGGGCCTCGATCCTGATGCCGACGGGCCGGTCGTTCGAGGCGCTGGACGTCCCCGAGACCGCGGGCTGTCTGGCGCTGGCCCGTATGGAACGGATGGCCCTGCCGCTCGGACCGGTGACCCGCACCCCCGGCCGCCGGATGCTCTTCCTCGTCCTCCCCGGCGCGTCGGTGAAGGTCCCGGCGCTGGTACGGACTCTGGGCTGGTCACCGGCCGCGCTCGATCTGATCTGCCGCGGCGAGGGGGAGTACATCGCCGCACCGCCGACCCGGGTCGGGGCGCACGGCTCGGTGCAGTGGGCGCGCCGCCCCACCGCCACCAACCGCTGGCTGCCGGACGCCGAGGAGCTGATCAGCCCGCTCGCGTACGCCTGCGCACGGGACGCGGTCGAGATGCGGGGACGCTGACCCGGACCGGCCCGCTCCCCTTGTCCCCGCGGGCGTCCACAGGGACAGCGCCCAAAAGCCCCCGGTCGTATCGTGGGGTGCCAGACGGGGGTCAGGACGGCCTCTGCGGGGACGTCGAAGGGCAGGGCCGGTGGCGAACGAGCCGGAAGACATCGGGCAGCGGGACGAGTCGGCACCGCCGCCGCACAGCACGGCCGCTTCTCCGGGCGGGCCGGCCGCGGCTCCGGGGGACGCCGCGGCCGGCCCGCCCGCCGTACGCATCCAGGGCCTGTGGAAGAAGTTCGGCGAGCAGATCGCCGTCAACGGCATCGACCTGACGCTGCCCGCCGGCCGTTTCATCGGGCTCGTCGGTCCCAACGGCGCCGGCAAGACCACCACGCTCTCCATGGTGACGGGCCTGCTGCGACCGGACTCCGGGCTGGTCGAGATCGGCGGGCACGACGTCTGGCAGGACCCGGTGGCCGTCAAGTCCCGCATCGGCGTGCTGCCCGAGGGGCTGCGGCTCTTCGAGCGGCTCTCGGGACGTGAACTCCTCGGCTACATAGGGCGGCTGCGCGGTCTGCCGGGCACCGAGGTCGACAAGCGGGCCGGGCAGCTGCTGGACGTGCTCGATCTGGCGGGCGCCCGGAACAAGCTGGTGGTGGACTACTCCACCGGTATGCGCAAGAAGATCGGGCTGGCGGCGGCGCTGCTGCACAACCCCGAGATCCTCTTCCTCGACGAGCCCTTCGAGGGCGTCGACCCGGTGTCCGCACAGACCATCCGCGGCGTCCTGGAGCGCTACACCGCCTCCGGGGCGACCGTGATCTTCTCCAGCCATGTGATGGAGCTGGTCGAGTCGCTGTGCGACTGGGTCGCGGTGATCGCCGCCGGGCGGATCCGCGCGGACGGCCCGCTCGCGGAGGTGCGCGGCGCGGCGCCCTCGCTGCAGGACGCGTTCCTCGAACTCGTCGGCGCGCGGGGCCGCGGCGCGAGTGCGAACCTCGACTGGCTGGGCGGTGGCGGCGCCCGATGAGCACCGACTCCGCCGTCGCGGCCACGCGCCCGGCCGCCGCGCCGTCCCTGACCGGCGTCTTCGTACGGTTGAAGCTGACCCTGCTGCGCAACGGGCTGCGCCAGTCCACCGGCCGCACGCTCGCCTACCTCGCGTCCGTCATCACCGGTCTGCTGTTCACCGCGGCCGTGGTGCTGGGGCTGATCGCGCTGCGCGGCATCGCGCACGCCGGCGCGCTGGTCGTGCTGCTCACCGGAATCCTCACCCTGGGCTGGGCGGTGCTGCCGCTGTTCTTCCCCACGGGCGACGAGACCCTCGACCCGACCCGGCTGGTCATGCTGCCGCTGCGGCCGCGGCCGCTGATCGTGTCGCTGCTGGTGGCCTCGCTCGTCGGCATCGGTCCCCTCGTCACGCTCGCGCTGGTCACCGGCTCGGTGATCGCGGTCGCGGACGGCCCGGCCGCCGCGGCCGTGGGCGTGGTGGCGGTCGTCCTGGTGGTGCTGGTGTGCGTGTCGCTGGCGCGCGCGGTCGCCACCGCGTCGGTGCGGCTGCTGACCAGCCGCCGCGGCCGCGATCTCGCCGTGCTGAGCGGCCTGTTCATCGCCATCGGCGCCCAGGGCGTCAATATCGCCGCCCAGAAGCTGGGCCGGCCGGACGGCCTGTCCGTATTGGAGCCGGTGGGCACGGTGCTGCGCTGGGTGCCGCCGGCCTCGGCGGTCGGCGCCGTGGAGGACGCCGGACACGGGGCGTACGGGCGGGCGCTGGCCGGCCTGGCGCTGACGGCGCTGGCGCTGGTCCTGCTGCTGTGGTGGTGGCAGCGCACCCTCACCACCCTGATGACGGCCCCGGACTCCTCGACCCTCCAGGCCGTGGAGAAGGACAGCGCGCGCGGGGCCGGCAAGGAGGAACGCGGGCTCGCGCGACTGCTGCCGGACGGGCGGACCGGCGCGGTCGTGCTCCGTACGCTGCGCTACGCATGGCGCGACCCCAAGTCGAAGATGGCATGGGCGACCGCGCTCGGCGTCGGCCTGCTGGTGCCGGTCGTCTCGGCCGCACAGGGCAACGGCAGCCTCTACACCTCGCTCTTCGCGTCCGGGCTGCTCGGGACGCAGATGTACAACCAGTTCGGGCAGGACACCTCGGCGTTCTGGATGGTCGCCTCGACGATCGCCACCCCACGGGACGCCTACCAGGAGCTGCGGGCGCGTGCCTTGACGCTGGCGTCGGTGGCCGTCCCGTACGTCACTCTGGTCGTCGCCGGCACCGCCGCCGTCATCGGGCCGTGGTCGGACTTCGTGGAGGTGTACGGGCTCTCGCTGGCCGTGCTGGGTGCGCTGTTGGCGACCGGGGCGCTGTCGTCGGCGGTCTTCCCGTACTCGATCCCCTCGGAGGGCAACAAGAACGTCGCGCCGGGACAGGGCGCGATCGCCTGGTTCAGCCTCTTCGGCGGAGTGCTGGTGGGCGCCGTGCTGTGCTCGCCGCTGCTGGGCCTGACCATCTGGCTGCATGTCGCCGGTCTGCACCAACTGTTGTGGGTGCTGCTGCCGGTCGGTGCGGTCTACGGCCTGGGCGTAGCGGAGCTGGGACTACGGGTGGCGGCGCCCCGGGTGGCGCGGCGGCTGCCGGAGATCCTGGTGGCGGTCAGCAAGGGCTGACGAGGCGGGCCGGGGGTTGCCGGGGGCGGGGCGGGCGCGGGCGGGCCCGCCCCGCCGTTGCGGGCGGACGGACCGGACCGGCCCGGCCGTTGCGGGCGGGCATGGACCCGCGACGGGCGCAAGCCCGCGACGAGCAGGCTCAACGAGCACCGGCCCACCAGGTGCCCGACGGCAGGTGGCAGTGGACGGGATCTCAGTTGATCATCGTGGCCGTCTGGAGGAAGGGTTCGATGGCGGCGCACCAGGCGTCGGGCTGCTCCCAGGGGAGGAGGTGGCCGGCGTCGGGGATTTCGGCGTAGGCGCCGCGCGGCAGCACCCGGACCATCTCCATGGCCTCGGCGCGGCCCAGTTCGGCGTCGAGGCCGCGGACGACGAGGGACGGGCACGACACCTGGGCGAGCTCTTCCCAATGGGCGTCATGGACCCAGGTCTCGCGGGCGGTGAGCATCTGCCGGCGGGAGAAGACGGGACGCCAGCCGTCGGAACGCTCGGCCATCACCTCGGCGAAGAACTCGCCTCGGGCGGGTCTGGGCCGCTCCAGGGTCGGGTCGTCCTCGCCGAACCACTTGCGGACATCCGCGAGGGTGGCGAACGGCAACGGCCATGACCGGAACCACTCGGTCCACTCGCGCTGCGAGGCCGCCCCGAGCGCCGAGGCCCGCATATCGCAGATGACCAGCGCACTGACCAGATCCGGTCTTCGGGCCGCTAACTGCCACGCCGTCAGGGCGCCCATGGCATGCCCGACAAGGGCGACCGGGGCGAGGCCGAGCTGCTCGATGGCCGCGATGGCGTCATCGACATACGCCTCGCGGTCGTACGGCCCGTCAGCGGGCTTCTCACTGCGGCCGTGGCCCCGCTGGTCCAGCGCGACGGGGCGGTGGCGCGCGCTCAGACGGCGCGCGGTGGCCGCCCAGTGCGAGGCGCGGCCCATCAGGCCGTGGAGCAGCAGGACGCCCGGTCGCTGCTCGCTCTCCTCCAGCCCGCCTCCGATCTTGGGCGGGTCGGTGAATTCCCAGGCGGCGAGGCTTACGCCGCCGATCCCTGTGACATCGATGCGCTGCACCATGTGCCCTGGCACCCCCAATCGTCCCTTGAGCAGCTCCACACTATCGAACCCCTATTCGAACGCGCCGCTCCGGCGCGCAATACCCCTCGTTCGAGTGACGTCACTCAAGGATTGGCCGCGCCCGCCACGGGGAGACATCTGCCGGGAGGCGGGCCCTACCGGGAAGGGGGCCCGTGGGGGAAGACCCTGGGAGCTCGGGGCTCCGGGTCTTGGGTGGGGGACATGGGGAGGCAGGGCCCCGGCTGCTCGCAGCGCCGGGGCCCTGACCGTCTCCGTACGACGTGGATGCATCCGAGCCCCCTCCCGGCCAGGACAGGCCGATGCGTGGCCAAGCGTCAGCGTGACACGGGACCGGCCGTATCGCACGGATTCGCACAAGTCCGTTCAACCGGAAAGAACTTGCCGAGCCCGCCGAGCAGCGCATCGGCGCAGCTCAACGGGCTCGGGGGGAGGGTTCGGGCGGAAGTGCGGAAAAGAAAGAGGCTGAAACTGCTTTCAGCGCTTGGCGACAAACACGTGTGAGGCGATCTCGGAGTCCAGCTCGGCGGCCTCGCCGCTGCTGCCGACCAGCACCCCGGCCGGCGACTCCGTCACGCTCACCACCGCGCCCGGCTGCACGCCGGCCCGCCGGAGGGTGTACATCAGCTGGGCGTCCGCCTGGATCGGCTCGCCGATCCGGCGCACCACGGCCGTCTTGCCGTCGGCCCCGGCGTCCAGATCCATCAGGCTCACCATGCCGGCGTCCAGGAACGGGTCGCCCCCGGCCTTCTCGCCGAGCTCTTCCAGTCCCGGGATGGGGTTGCCGTACGGCGACTCCGTCGGATGCCGCAGCAGCTCCACGACGCGGCGCTCGACCGCCTCGCTCATCACGTGCTCCCAGCGGCACGCCTCGGCGTGCACCTGCTCCCATTCGAGCCCGATGACGTCGACGAGCAGGCACTCGGCGAGGCGGTGCTTGCGCATCACCCGCGTCGCCAGCCGCCGGCCCTCTTCCGTCAGCTCCAGATGCCGGTCGCCCGCGACCGACAGCAGCCCGTCTCGCTCCATGCGCGCCACCGTCTGGCTCACCGTCGGGCCGCTCTGTTCGAGCCGCTCCGCGATGCGGGCGCGCATGGGCACCACACCCTCCTCTTCCAGCTCGAGGATGGTGCGGAGATACATCTCCGTGGTGTCGATCAGTCCGGACATGCGTGCCCCTAGATGTGTGGTGCGGTGGCCCTGGACTCAATTCTGACGCATCCCACCGACAACGGAGCCGCCTCGTCCGTCCGCGCGACCCTCACGGCCGTATTGACAGGGCACTGGTCCAGACCGCAACGTGATCCGCGCCACTGATCAGATACGACGAGATACGGCGAGATGCGACGTGATCCGACGAGAGGGGCCCGCGTCCATGGCTGAGAGCGACCGGAGCGACCGGCTGGCCGGGGAGTACTTCGACGCCGCGATCGATCTGCTGCGACAGGTCCGCGACGAAGAGGGCGACCGGATCACCGCGGCCGGGCGGCTGATCGCGGACACCGTCGCGGCGGGCGGCCGGGTCTTCTCCTTCGGCGCCGGGCACTCCTCGCTCCCCGCCCAGGACACGGTCTACCGTGCGGGCGGCCTGGCGATCATGAATCTGCTGTCCGTCCCGGGCGTGGTCGGCGTGGACGTACGGCCCGCGACCCTCGGCAGCGCCCTGGAGCGGGTCGACGGGCTGGCCGGGGCCGTCCTGGACACCAGCCCGCTGGAGGCGGGCGATGTGCTGGTGATCATCTCGCTCTCCGGGCGGAACTCGCTGCCCGTCGAGATGGCGATGAACGCCCGGGCCCTCGGCATCAAGGTCATCGGGGTGACGTCGGTGGCCTATGCGGACGCGACCACGTCCCGGCACGCCTCCGGCGGCTTCCTCAAGGACCACTGCGACCTGGTGCTGGACAGCCGGATCCCGGTCGGCGACGCCGAGTTGACGATGCCGGGCATCGACGCGCCGTTCGCCCCCGCCTCGACGGTCGTCACCAGCACGATCATGCAGGCCGTAGTGGCGACGGCCGCGGGCGCCCTTGCCGAGCGGGGCATCGACCCGCCGCTGCTGCGCTCCGGGAACGTCGACGGCGGGCACGACTGGAACGCCCGCGTGATGAGCGAGTACGCGGACCGGATCTTCTACCGGCAGTGATCGAGCGGCCGGGCGAGAGCGACGGCGCGGCCCGGAGCGACCGCCCGTCCCGGAGCGAACGCCCGCCTCAGAGCAGCGGTACATCTCAGGGCAGCGGTGCGCCTCAGGGCAGCGGTGCTTCTCAGAGGGACGCCGCGCCCGCGAGGTCGAGGGCGGTGGCGATCCGGGCCGCGACCTCTTCGGCGTAGTCCGCGTCCGCGCGGTCGAAGGGGCGGCGCGCGGGTGCCCGCAGAAACGTTGCGACGCCGAGCGTGCGGCCCCGGCTGCGCAGCACCACACACAGGCCGTGGACGGTGCCGTCCGGCCAGTTGCGGGCCGCCGCCCAGCCCTCGGGCGAGGCCGGCCCGGCGCTCGTACGCACCGAGCCGCGCCGCTCGTACGCCTGGAACGCGGGGTGCCCCGGCACGTACGGCGTGGGGATACCGGTCGCCGGCAGCGTCTTCGAGGGCCCCGGCGACCCGGCCGGGGAGGCCAACGCCCGCACCAGCCGGGGCGCGCCGCGCCGCGGGCGCCGACCCGCATCCACGCGGGTGACGGCGGCCGCCGGGGAGCCGGCCGACGGGAAACCGGAGGGCGGGGAGCCGGCCGGCAGGGAGCCGTCGGACGCGTCGGAGCCGTCGGAGCCGTCGGAGGTACCGGAGCCGTCGGCCGCTTCGTCCGCCGCCCCGCCCTCCCCTCCGGCACCGGCACCAGCACCAGCACCGGCGCCGCCTGCGTCGTCGGCCTCCCCGGCGCCCTGTGCATCGCCGTATCCGGCCGCTCCGTATTCGGCATCGCCGTACGTGTCCTCGTACGCGTGGCCGTACGTATCGCCGTATGCGTCGTCGAAGGCATCGCTCTCGGCGACCGCGCCGTACGGCTTCGGTGCGGGGGTCATGGCGAGGTCGACCAGGCCGTGGTCGGCGAAGCCCGCCAGGGCGAAGTCGAGGTGGACGGCGGCGGCCTCGGCGGGGTCGGGGCAGTCGGCGGCCGCCCGGCCGGCCCGGTGGAGCTGATGGGCGCGGAAGCGCAGCAGGGAGCTGTCCTGCTCGGCGCGCTTGGTGTCCGTGACGTCCTGGAAGAGCCAGGCCACGCCCAGCGGCACCGGCTCCTCCGCCAGCGGGGAGGCCAGCCGGACGAAGCCGCTGCGCCAGCACCGGCGCGGCAGCTCGGCCTCCTCGGAGCGCAGCGTCACCCACAGCTCGGCCACGGCCGGCGGTGCGCCCTCGGCGAGGACGTGCTGCAGGGCGCACTCCACCTCCTCGACGCCCTGGGCCAGCAGCTCGCCCAGGGGGCGACCGAGCAGGGCGGTGCGTCCGACGCCCAGGGCGCGGGCGGCATGCGCGTTGACGACGGCGGGCCGCAGATCGGCGTCTATCAGCACCACGCCCCACGACGCGTCCTCGAACAGGGCCTCGCTGAGTGCGATGGACCGTTCGAGATCCAACTGGGTGTGCACCTCGCTGAAGGCGCAGTACACCCCCGCGACCCGGCCGCCGGGACCGCGGACCGCGGAGGCCTGGGTGCGGACCAGAACGCGGTGGCCGTCCTTGGTCAGCAGGGCGAACTCCTGCACCTGGCGGCCCGGGGAACGCATGGCGGCCGCGAGTGCGGCGTCGATTTCGTCGGCGTCCTCCTTGCGGACCGCCCAGCCGGCCAGGCCCGTACGGCCGACGGCTTCGGTGGTGGTCCAGCCCAGGATGCGTTCGGCTTCGTGGTTCCAGTGGGTGACGGTGCCGTCCGCGGCGAAGGCGACCAGGGCGGCGTCCATGCCGTCCAGGAGCGCGGCGAGCAGACCGGAGTCATCGGTCTCGTCGGCGGAGCAGCGCGCCGCCGACGAGGCAGAAGAAGCTGACGAAGCAGTCACTGGCACCCCTTACGAACGCGGCCGCACGTGCTCCACCTGGGAACATTCAACTGGAACGTGACACACCACACAGCCGATTCGCGGAAATCGTTGCGCATGGGAAATTCCCTTGAATGCGGCCGCACAGGTTCCTAGTCTGTGGAGCACACGAGAAGGGAGGTGGTTCGGCAGATGATTTCGCACCGGACGCGTGAGGTGGCTGCGGGCTAGCGGCCCGTCGCTTCACCCGAAGTGCAGCGCCGGACCAGCGCATTCTGCAGATGCGCAGCCGGCCAATCCCAAGCAGTCACCCGACCCGCGGGCTGCCGGTTCGTCCGACCGGCCCTCTGCGCCACCGAGCGCGGAGGAAACAGCCCGCGGGTCGTCTGCGTCTTCCGCCCGTCGCCCGCATGATCTGCTTCTGCACACGACGGGCAGCCGTCGCGGCCGGGCGAGAGCCGCTGCGCGGTGCCGTTTCCAGGTGCCGGGCCCGCCGTCAGGGCGCCAGGCGCTCCACCCGCCAGGACCCGTCCTCGCGCACGTACCGCAGCCGGTCGTGCAGCCGGTTGAGCCGGCCCTGCCAGAATTCGATCGTCTCGGCGGCGATCCGGTAGCCGCCCCAGTGCGGCGGCGCCGGCACCTGCTCGCCCTCCGGGTAGCGGGCCGCCAATTCCTCGTAGGCCTGCTCCAGTTCGTCGCGCGAGGCGACCGGGGCGGACTGGTCGCTGGCCCAGGCGCCGAGCTGGGAGCCGTGCGGGCGGGTGCGGAAGTAGGCCGCGGTCTCGTCCCGGCCGATGCGTTCCGCGGTGCCGTTCACCACGACCTGACGGGCGAGCGGGTGCCACGGGAAGAGCAGCGAGACGGCCGGATTTTCGGCCAGTTCACGACCCTTCCGGCTGTTGTAGTTGGTGAAGAACACGAAGCCGCGGTCGTCGAACGCCTTGAGGAGCACGGTCCGCGAGCTCGGCCGGCCGGCGGCGTCCGCGGTGGAGACGACCATCGCGTTCGGCTCGTGCAGACCAGCCACGGTCGCGTCCTTGAACCAGCGCGCGAACTGGTCGTACGGGCCGGCGGCGAGGTCGGACTCGACGAGTCCCTCGGCGCGGTAGTGCGCACGCATGGAGGAGGGATCGGGGTTCTCGGCATGAGGCGCGTCGACGGGGTGCACGGGCTCATCTTGCAACATCCGGTCCCGCGCGGTCAGCCGGGAGGGGCGGAAGTCTGCCCCTCGTCGACCTGCCGTAACCCTCCCGTCGGCAGATCGACCATTGTGCGGAGTCTCACCCCTCCGCGCAGGTGAGGGACCCGCCAAAATGAGGAGGCGGACCACTGTGGCCTCCGGACAGGGAGAGCTATCGTGTCCGTCCGGCCTCAACGACGCACCACACGGGCCTGCCCGCGGTCCGACCCACCGCGGACAAGACCGTCGCGTGACCCACGCCCTGGCGGGGCATCACCGGCGTGACCGGTACGGACCGCGAGCTGCCCGGCGCAGCCGCGTAACCGCACCGGTAGCGCACCGCACACCTAGGACTCGACCGCACGGCAGCCGGTCACGGACCGTTTGCCGTCCCCATCTTGAGGAGCTGCCTGATGTCCGACTTCGTACCCGGACTCGAGGGAATCATCGCGTTCGAGACGGAGATCGCCGAACCGGATAAGGAAGGCGGCTCTCTCCGCTATCGCGGGGTCGACATCGAAGACCTCGTAGGGAAGGTGTCCTTCGGCAACGTCTGGGGGCTGCTGGTCGACGGGGCGTTCAACCCCGGTCTGCCGCCCGCCGAGCCGTTCCCGATTCCCGTGCACTCCGGTGACATCCGGGTCGATGTGCAGTCGGCGCTCGCCATGCTCGCGCCCGTGTGGGGCCTGAAGCCGCTGCTGGACATCGACGAGGCGACGGCCCGTGACAACCTTGCCCGGGCCGCGGTGATGGCCCTGTCGTACGTGGCCCAGTCGGCGCGTGGGCCGGGCCTGCCGATGGTGCCGCAGAAGGAGATCGACACGGCGGAGACCGTCGTGGAGCGCTTCATGAAGCGCTGGCGCGGGGAGCCCGACCCCCAGCACGTCAAGGCCGTCGACGCCTACTGGACCTCGGCCGCCGAGCACGGCATGAACCCCTCCACCTTCACCGCCCGCTCCATCGCCTCCACGGGCGCGGACGTGGCGGCCGCGCTGTCCGGCGCGGTCGGCGCGATGTCCGGTCCGCTGCACGGCGGGGCGCCCTCCCGCGTCCTCGGCATGATCGAGGAGATCGAGCGGTCCGGCGACGCCTCCGCGTACGTCCGGCAGGCGCTGGACAAGGGCGAGCGGCTGATGGGCTTCGGCCACCGCGTCTACCGTGCCGAGGACCCGCGGGCGCGGGTGCTGCGGCGCACCGCCAAGGAGCTGGGCGCCCCGCGCTTCGAGATCGCCGAGGCGCTGGAGAAGGCTGCGCTGGAGGAACTGCGCAGCCGCCGTCCCGACCGGGTGCTGGCCACCAACGTCGAGTTCTGGGCGGCCATCGTCCTGGACTTCGCCGAGGTCCCGGCGCACATGTTCACCTCGATGTTCACCTGCGCCCGTACGGCCGGGTGGAGCGCGCACATCTTGGAGCAGAAGCGGACGGGCCGACTGGTCCGGCCGTCGGCCCGGTATGTGGGCCCGCCGGTGCGTGGCCCGCAGGAAATTGCGGGGTACTCCGATATTGCGCCTCGCTAATTCTTTGGCTTCCCACGTTTTTGGCTTTTCCGCCGTTGTTGTTGCTCGCCGTTGCCCGCCCGCTAACGCGGTGCGCTCGTCGTTGCGCCTGGTGGCGGCTTCCAACGTTGTCGGCTGTCCCGCCGTGGTGGTTTGTCGCCGTTGCGCCTGCGGCGGGCGGGGTCCGCTGCGCGGGGCTGTGGGTGCGGTGACGGGCCTGCGGGGCCTGGTGTGTGGACTGCTTCGCTTTACGTCCACACACCAGGCCCCTCCGGCCCGTCCCCTCCCGTGGGGGAGTAAGTGAAGGCCGGTGGGGGCGGGCCGTCGCTGTGGCCGTTCTGGCCCTTGCCGGTCGTACCGGGGGACGCGTTTCTGCGTGATCACGAGGCGCACCGGACCCGTCACGTCGCCCCCCACTCACGTTTTCCCTCCCACCCACGGGAGGGGACGGGCCTGCGCGGGTGGGGGTGTCCGGACGTAAAGCGAAGCAGTCCGGACACCCCCACCCGCGCAGGCCCGTCACCGCACCCCGACAGCCCCGCGCAGCGGCCCCGCCCGCCGCAGGCGCAACGACGACAAACCCCCACGCCGGGACCGGCAAAGCGCAGCGGACGGGCCCGCCGCAGGCGCAACGACGGGCGCACCGCGTCAGCGGGCGGGAAACGGCGAGCAACCCCCACGGCGGGAAAGCCGAAAACGTGGGAAGCGCTACCCCAAAGGGCTTAGCTGGGAGTCGATGATCTTGGCCCATTGCTCGACCACCCGGTCACGACGAGCCGTGTCGTCGGTCAGCAGATTCGCCAGGCCCAGGCCGCGGGCCATGTCGAGCAGTCCCTGGACCGTTTCCCGGACGCCGGGCACCGCCTCGTCCGCGTCCAGGAGGGCGACCGCCGTGCGATGGGCCTCCCGGCCGACCTTGGCTTCCAGGGCGGTGACCCGGTCACGCAGCGGCTCCTCGTCGGAGGCGGCGACCCACAGGTGCAGCGCGGCGCGGAACAGCGGGCCCGTGTAGAGGCCGACCAGCTCCTCGACGATGATCCAGGTGCGGGCCACGGAGCCGGCCGGCGGCAGGTTGCGGGCGACGGCCTTGACCGCGCCCTGACGCTTCTCGGCGACGTGTTCCACGGCCGCCGTGAACAGGTCTTCGCGGGTGCGGAAGTGGTGCTGGGCCGCGCCCCGTGAGACGCCGGCGCGCTCGGCGACCACGGAGACCGTGCTGCCGCTCCAGCCGCGTTCGGCCAGGCAGGAGACGGCGGCCTCCAGCAGTTTGAGGCGGGTGGCGCGGCTGCGTTCCTGCTGGGGCTGCTTGGGGCCGCGGGCGGGGGTCAGCGCGCCCATGCCGGGGCCCGTCGTTCCAGGAAGGCGGTCATGCCCTCGCGGGCCTCGGCGGAGCCGAAGAGTCGTGCGGACTGTTCGGCCAGCGCCTCGGTGTCGCGGTCGAAGGCCGCCAGCACCTCTGCCGTGACCAGCTTCTTCGACTCGGCCAGCCCCTGGGGCGACCCTTTGCGCAGCCCCTCCAGTACGGGCGCGAGGCCGGTGTCGACCTCGTCTGCCGCGAGCGTGACCAGGCCGATCCTGGCGGCCTCCGCCGCGCCGAACTTCTCACCGGTCAGGTAGTAGCGGCCGGCCGCGCGCGGGTCCAGCCGCGGCAGCAGCGGCAGGGAGATGACGGCGGGGGCGAGGCCGAGGCGGGCCTCGGTGAACGCGAAGGTGGCGGCGGGCCCGGCCACGGAGATGTCGCAGGCGCCGAGCAGGCCGAGGCCCCCGGCCCGGACATGCCCGGTGACCCGCGCGACGACCGGTTTGGGCAGCGCCACGATGCTGCGCAGCAGCCGGGCCAGGCCCAGCGGCCCGTCCTTCGCCGAGCCCGAGGTGGCCTCGGAGAGGTCCGCCCCGGCGCAGAACGTGCCGCCGGTGTGGGTGAGCACGACGGCGCGGGTGGCGTCGTCGGCGGCGGCGTCGGCGAAGGCCTGGCCGAGTTCGGCGACCAGTCGGTTGGAGAGGGCGTTGCGGTTGTGCGGGGAGTCCAGGGTGAGGGTGGTGATGCCGTGCTCGTGGGAGCGCGGGACCAGGGTCGTGGCGGGTGCGTCGGTCATCGGGGCGTCGAGCTCCTTTCCCTGGCGCGCAGTTCGCGCCGCAGGATCTTTCCGGTGGTGGCGCGCGGCACGCTCTCCAGGAATTCCACGCGGCGCACTTTCTTGTACGGGGCGACCTGCCCGGCAACGTACGCGATGACCTCGTCCTCGCTCAGCCGGGCCCCCCGCTGCCGGACCACGAACGCCTTGGGCACCTCGTTGCCGTCCGTGTCCTCGACCCCGATGACCGCCGCGTCGGCGATGGCGTCGTGCGCGAGCAGCAGCGCTTCGAGGTCCGCGGGGGCGACCTGGTAGCCCTTGTATTTGATCAACTCCTTGACGCGGTCGACCACATACAGCCAGCCGTCCTCGTCCGCCCGCCCGACGTCGCCGGTGTGCAGCCAGCCGTCGGGGTCGATCATCGCGTCGGTGGCGGCGGGCCGCCCGAGGTAGCCCTTCATGACCTGCGGGCCGCGGATGAGGATCTCGCCGCTGTGCCCCGGCGGCACGTCCTCGCCGGACTCCAGGGACACCAGCCGCATCTCGGTGTTGGGGATCAGCTTGCCGACGGCGCCCGGCGGCGGGTTCGGCGTGTCGAGCGGTACGACATGGGTGCCGGGCGAGAGTTCGGTCATCCCGTAGGCCTGCAGGACCGGCGGCAGGCCGAGCCGCCGGGAGCAGGCCGCCGCCAGCTCGGCGTCCAGGGGCGCCGCGGCGGAGACCAGGTACCGCAGGGAGGACAGGTCGTACTCGGCGACCAGGGGGTGTTTGGCCAGGGCGAGCACGATCGGGGGCGCGACGTAGACGGCCGTGATGCGGTGCTGCTCGATGGCGGCGAGGAACTGCCGCAGGTCGAAGCGGGGCAGGACGACGACGGTGGCGCCGTTGCGCAGCGGGGCGTTCATCAGGGCGGTCAGCCCGTAGATGTGGAAGAAGGGCAGCACCGCCAGCACCCGGTCGTCCGGGCCGTTGGAGACCAGCGGGGTGAGCTGGGCGAGGTTGGTGGCGATGCTGCGGTGGGTGAGCATCACGCCCTTGGGAGAGCCGGTGGTGCCCGAGGAGTAGGGCAGTGCGGCCAGGTCGTCGGCCGGGTCGAGGGTGACGGACGGTTCCGGGTCGGTGCAGGTGAGGAGGTCCTGGACACAGCGGTGGCCCTCGGCCCGGTCGCAGACGAGGATCTCGGCGATCCCGCCGGTCCGCGCCGCGGCGGCGCGGGCGGTGTCCAGCAGCGCCGATACGGTCACGATCCAGCGGGCCCCGGAGTCCGCCAGCTGTTGGGCGAACTCGCCCTCGGTGGCCAGCGGGTGGACGGTGGTGACCGCCGCGCCGCAGCGCGAGGCGGCGTAGAAGACGACGGGGAAGAGCACGCTGTTCGGGCTGTGCAGGGCGAGCACCTCGCCCTTGCGGACCCCGGCCGCCGTGAGGGCGGCCGCGAGCCGGCGGCTGAAGTGGTCCAGCCGGTCGTAGCCGAGGGTGGTGCCGTCGAGGCCGTCGATCAGGGCGGGCCGGTCGCCGTACTCGGCCGCCCGCCCGAGGACGGCCTCGTGGATCGGCAGCTCTACGGGCGCGACGTCGGCGTACTCGCTGTGGAAGACGTGGGACACCATGCCGGGGCCTTTCCCTTCGACGGTGGGTACGGCGGGGCGGGTACGGCGGGGTGGTGCGGGGCGGGGCGGCACCGGTGGCACGGGTACTGGTCGGCCGGGCAGCCGGTCAGCCGGTCAGCCGGTCTGCGACTGCCACACGGGCACGGGCAGCAGCATGGCGCGCTCAGTACGACTTGGGCAGTCCCAGGGACTGGTGCGAGACGAAGTTGAGGGTCATCTCGCGGCTGACGGGGGCGATCCGCGCCGCCCGGGCGACGTTCACCAGGACGGCCGTCCCGTAGTGGTGGGTGAGTCGCGCCAAAGGGACTGCTGTGCCCATGAGTTCTGCCCCCTCGCTGCGCTGGACTAGCGGCCTTCAGAGGGTGACAGCGGCAGCAAGAACAATCAAGCGTGCTTGCATAATTTGCGACGTGCACCGAGCGCCCGCCCAGTCACGTTTCCGACGGCCACACCTTCCCCGTAGGCTCAACGGCGCCAGTACGGCGAACGGCCCACCCCGGATGCCCCGGGGCGGGCCCAGTCGCTCGACCGCGTCCTGACAGGCGCCCGCCGCACTCGACGCCGGCGACTACACGAACCGGAACGTGATCGAGCGCCGCTACTGCCACATCACTGCCAGGTGGCTGTCTCCGGGTCGATCCCGTGAGCGCGCGCGCACTCGTCGATGCTTTGCCGAAACCAGGAGGCCAGCCCGACCCGGATTCCGTCGTAGTGGGCAGAGAAGCCAGGGTCGGACTCGAACATTCTCCCCAGGCACACCTGCATCTGTCGCGTGAGCGGGAAGAAATGGGAAAATACTTCGCGGTGGCGTTCGACGAGCGCGTTCGCTTCCGGGCCGCCCGGAAGGAAACCCTGATCCAGGGCGTTGCCCAGATCGAGCTGCAACGTGGACATCGCCGCGGAGAGCGACTGCCATTGCTCCCGCGTGCGAGAAGCGGACCGCTCGGCGAACTGTGCCCATTGCACAGAATCCCCCCACACGGTGCGGGCCTGCCGGGATCGATGGGCGTCCCAGTCCGCCCCGAAGATCTCCGACTGCGCTTCATCGTTGAGGAGGATGCCCCGCTCGTGAGCCTCGGTCATCCGTTCCAGGCGCTCGTCGAGCTGTTGCAGGTCCTGGATGCGCTCGGCGAGCTGGGCACGCTGCTCACGCAAGGTAGCGCCGATCTCCGCTGTCGCGTCATCGAGAACCTCACGCACCGCGTCCAGCCCGAGACCAGCCTCCCGGTACGCGACGATTCGATGCAGCCGTTGCAGGTCCGGGTCGGTGTACTGGCGATAGCCGGCGGTGGTGCGCACGGACGGCGACGCCAAGCCGATCTCGTCCCAATGATGAAGCGTGCGGACGGTCACTCCCACCAGCTCAGCGGCCGCGCCCACCGTGACGCCGTCACGGCTGTCGCGCTCGCTTTCAACCATGGACACCATTGTGGCCCCCCTCCGCCGATCCCGGGGCGAAGATTCCGGCCGAGGCGAGATCATGCGCTTCCTGGCTGTCAGGATCGAACTCCTGCGCCGCGGTGAACACGACCCGCGCACCCTCGGGGGTGATCACCTCGACGTCGCGAGTACGCCACGGCGTATCCCGCGGCCCCGTCACGCTGCCCGGCACGAGCTCCGAACACGCCTTGACGAGGGGATCGATCTCGCTCAGCACGCATAAGAAACTCACACTCATCGCCGGCACTTCGGGCACCTCGGCACCGGCCTCCGCAGGAACGAGCAGGACATCCTGGAACGCCCACCGGCGCAGGTGGACCACCTGCCCCGGGATGCTGAACAGCTCGATGAAGCCGAACCCTCGCACCCAGAAATCCGTCGACGCCGCCAAGTCCGACGTCGGAACCGTCACGAACACCGGCATCGCGTAGATGCCGCGGAACACCTCTGGTGCAACCGCCTTCGGTCCACGCTCGGATACGGGGCCCATTTCGAATGCGTTGAAGAAATCGCTCATGCCGCCTACCGTCCCCCCTCACGCAACGTGAGGGTCAAGCCGCATGGCGCGCTCAGTACGACTTGGGCAGTCCCAGGGACTGGTGCGAGACGAAGTTGAGGATCATTTCGCGGCTGACCGGGGCGATCCGTGCCACCCGGGCGGCGGTGATCAGGGAGGCGAGGCCGTACTCCTGGGTGAGGCCGTTGCCGCCGAGGGTGTGCACGGCCTGGTCGACGGCGTGGACCGCGGCCTCGGCCGCCGCGTACTTGGCCATGTTGGCGGCCTCCCCCGCGGCCATGTCGTCGCCCGCGTCGTAGAGGTGCGCCGCCTTCTGCATCATCAGCCGGGCGAGTTCCAGCTCGATATGGGCCTGGGCCAGGGGGTGGGCGATGGCCTGGTGGGCGCCGATGGGCTCCTTCCACACCTGGCGGGTACGGGCGTAGTCCACGGCCCGGTCGAGGGCGTAGCGGCCCATCCCCAGGGCGAACGCGGCGGTCATGATCCGCTCCGGGTTGAGCCCCGCGAAGAGCTGGAGGAGCCCTGCGTCCTCGTCGCCGACCAGCGCGTCGGCGGGCAGCCGGACCTCGTCCAGGGTCAGTTCGAACTGCTTCTCCGGGGCGGCGAGTTCCATCGCGATCGGGCGGCGGCCGAAGCCGGGGGTCTCGCGCGGGACGATGAACAGGCAGGGCTTGAGGCGGCCGGTCCTGGCGTCCTCGGTGCGGCCGACGATCAGGGTCGCGTCGGCGATGTCGACGCCGGAGATGAAGACCTTGCGGCCGTTGAGGACCCAGTCACTGCCTTCCTTGCGGGCGGTGGTCGTGATGCGGTGCGAGTTGGAGCCGGCGTCCGGCTCGGTGATGCCGAAGGCCATCTTGCGGGTGCCGTCCGCGAGGCCCGGGAGCCAGGTCCGCTTCTGCTCCTCGGTGCCGAACCGGGCGAGGACCGTGCCGCAGATGGCGGGCGAGACGACCATCATCAGCAGCGGGCAGCCGGCCGCGCCCAGCTCCTCCAGGACGAGGGAGAGTTCGACGATGCCGCCGCCTCCACCGCCGTACTCCTCGGGGAGGTTGACGCCGAGGTAGCCGAGCTTGGCGGCCTCCGCCCAGAGTTCGTCGGTGTGCGCGCCCTCGGCCACGACGCGGGTGACGTAGTCGCGGCCGTAGCGCTTGCCGAGCGCGGCGACGGCGTCGCGCAGGGCGCGGTGCTCGTCGGATTCGAGCGTCGGGGTGCCCATGGGGTCTCCTCGGGTCGTGGTGGCGGTGGCTGTTGCGGTGATCTGTTGCGGTGCCTCTGTTGCTTCGTTTGGGGCGGGGGTCTTTCGGGTGCAGCGATTGGCGCCTGCGGCGGTGTGGGGTGGGGTGGGGTGGGGGTGGGGTGGGGCCCGGATGTGGTGCGGTCGGTGTCGGGGCCTCCGGGGCGGGTGCCGCCGGAGGGGTGACGGGTTCCAGCCCGGTGGGGCGGTGGCGGGCTACCTGGCTTGTCAGTCCGTGACGACCGCCAGCAGCGTGCCCACCTCTACCTGTTGGCCGGGGCGTACGGGGAGGGCGGTGAGGGTGCCGGCGGCGGGGGCGGTGATCTTGTGTTCCATCTTCATGGCCTCCAGCCACAGCAGGGGGCGGCCCGCCTCGACCTGGTCGCCCTCGGTGAGGCCGTCCGCGATGCGTACGACCGTGCCGGGCATCGGCGCCAGCAGGGAGCCGGGTTCCGTACGGGCGGTGGGGTCGGGGAAGCGGGGCAGCGCGGTCAGGGCGCAGGAGGTGGTGGCGCCCCCGCGGGGTGAGGGGGTCGCGTCGACGTGGACCCGGTCGCCGTAGCGGGCGACCGCGAAACGGCGCCGCAGGCCGTCGACTTCGAGCACCACCTCGTCGGGGTCCAGGGCGAGCAGGCGTACGTCCGGGAAGCCCTCGGCGGACAGGCCGTCCCGGCCGAGCCGGTAGCGGATCTCGTACTCGGTGCCCGCGCAGGCGTAGGTCTTGACCTGCGGCCCGGCGGGGACGTTGCGGAAGCCGCCGAAGCGGGAGCGGCCGTGGGCGTCGGCGAGGGCCGCGGCGAGGGCGAAGAGGTCCGTCCTGCCGTCGCCGGGCTCGGTCAGTGCGGTGAGGTTGCGGTCGTAGAAGCCGGTGTCCAGCGCGCCGGGGTCGGTGAACTCCGGGTGGTGCAGGGACCGTACGAGCAGGTCGCGGTTGGTGACCGGGCCGTGGACACGGGCCCGCTCCAGGGCGCCCGCCAGTTTCCGTACGGCCTCGTCGCGGCTCGGCGCCCAGGCGATGACCTTGGCGAGCATCGGGTCGTAGTGGACGCCGATGGTGTCGCCGTCGGTCACCCCGGAGTCCAGGCGGACGCCGTCGGGCAGTTCCAGCCGGTGCAGGGTGCCGGTCTGCGGCTGCCAGCCGGCCGCGGGGTCCTCCGCGTACAGCCGTGCTTCCACGGCGTGTCCGTGCGGCCGCGGCGGCTCGGGGTCCAGGGGGCGGCCCTCGGCGACCCGTAGTTGGAGGGCGACCAGGTCGAGGCCGTGGATGGCCTCGGTGACCGGGTGTTCGACCTGGAGGCGGGTGTTCATCTCCAGGAAGTACGCCCGGCCGTCCGCGACCAGGAACTCCACGGTGCCCGCGCCCCGATAGCCGATGGCGCGCGCGGCCTGTTCCGCGGCCCGGTGGAGGGTGGTGCGCAGCGCGTCGGACAGGCCGGGGGCCGGGGCCTCCTCGATGACCTTCTGGTGGCGGCGCTGGAGGGAGCAGTCGCGGGTGCCGAGGGTCCAGACCGTCCCGTGCGCATCGGCGAGGATCTGCACCTCGACATGGCGGCCGCCGACGACGTACGGCTCGACGAACACCTCTCCGTCGCCGAAGGCGGCCGCCGCTTCGGCCTTGGCCGCCGTCAGCTCCTCGTCGAGGGCGGCGAGTTCGGTGACCACACGCATCCCGCGGCCGCCGCCGCCCGCCGCCGCCTTCACCAGCAGCGGCAGATCGGCCTCGGTGGCCGCTCCGGGGTCGACGGGGGCCAGCAGCGGCACCCCGGCCTCGGCCATCAGCTCCTTGGCCCGCGTCTTGGACGCCATGGACTCGATGGCGGCGGGCGGCGGCCCGATCCAGGCCAGGCCGGCGTCGGCCACCGCGGCGGCGAAACCGGCGTTCTCGGAGAGGAAGCCGTAGCCGGGGTGGATGGCGTCGGCGCCCGCGGCCCGCGCGGCCCGCACCAGCAGGTCGCCGCGCAGATAGGTGTCGGCCGGGGCGTCGCCCGGGAGCCGTACGGCGACATCCGCCTCCCGGACGTGCGGGGCGCCCGCATCCGCGTCGGAGTGCACGGCGACGGTGGAGATGCCCAGCTCACGGCACGTGCGGAAGACCCGCCGGGCTATTTCGCCGCGGTTGGCGACGAGTACGGAACGGATCACTTCTGCCTCACATCCGGAAGACGCCGAAGCCGCCCCGCGCGCCCTCGACCGGGGCGTTGTGGAGGGCGGACAGACACAGGCCGAGGACGGTTCGGGTGTCGCGCGGGTCGATGACGCCGTCGTCGTAGAGCCGCCCCGACAGGAACATCGGCAGCGACTCCGACTCGATCTGCTGCTCGACCATCGCGCGCAGCCCGGCGTCCGCCTCGTCGTCGTACGGCTGCCCCTTGGCCGCGGCCGAGGCGCGGGCGACGATCGAGAGCACCCCGGCCAGCTGCTGCGGCCCCATCACGGCGGACTTGGCGCTCGGCCAGGCGAACAGGAACCGGGGGTCGAAGGCGCGGCCGCACATGCCGTAGTGCCCGGCGCCGTACGAGGCGCCCATGAGGACGGACAGATGCGGGACCGTCGAGTTCGACACCGCATTGATCATCATCGCGCCGTGCTTGATGATGCCGCCCTGCTCGTACTCCTTGCCGACCATGTAGCCGGTGGTGTTGTGGAGGAAGAGCAGCGGGATGTCGCGCTGGTTGGCCAGCTGGATGAACTGCGCGGCCTTCTGGGACTCCGCGCTGAACAGAACGCCCTGCGCGTTGGCGAGGATGCCGACCGGGTAGCCGTGCAGTTCGGCCCAGCCGGTGGCCAGGCTCGGGCCGTAGAGCGGCTTGAACTCGTCGAAGTCCGAGCCGTCCACGATCCGGGCGATGACCTCGCGCGGGTCGAACGGCGCCTTGAGGTCGCCGGGGACGATGCCGAGCAGTTCTTCCTCGTCGTACTTCGGCGGGGCGGCCGGGCCCGGCTCCGGCTGTGCCTTGCGCCAGTTGAGGCGGGCGACGACCCGCCGGGCCTGGCGCAGCGCGTCCGGCTCGTCCACGGCGAAGTAGTCCGCGAGCCCGGAGGTGCGGGCGTGCATCTCGGCGCCGCCCAGCGACTCGTCGTCGCTCTCCTCGCCGGTCGCCATCTTCACCAGCGGCGGGCCGCCCAGGAACACCTTGGCGCGCTCCTTGACCATGATCACGTGGTCGGACATCCCCGGGACGTAGGCGCCGCCCGCGGTCGAGTTGCCGAAGACCACGGCGATGGTCGGGATGCCGGCCGCGGACAGCCGGGTGAGGTCCTTGAACAGCGCCCCGCCCGGGATGAAGATCTCCTTCTGGCTGGGCAGATCGGCGCCGCCGGACTCGACGAGCGAGATCAGCGGCAGCCGGTTGGCGGAGGCGATCTCGTTGGCCCGCAGCGCCTTCTTCAGCGACCAGGGATTGCTGGCGCCGCCGCGCACCGTCGGGTCGTTGGCGGTGATCAGACATTCCACGCCCGAGACCGTGCCGATGCCGGTGACCAGCGAGGCGCCGACCTGATGGTCGCTGCCCCAGGCCGCGAGCGGCGACAGCTCCAGGAACGGCGTATCGGGGTCGACGAGCAGCTCGATCCGCTCCCGGGCGAGCAGCTTGCCGCGCCCCCGGTGCCGGGCGACGTACTTCTCCCCGCCGCCCGCCGTCGCCTTGGCGTGTTCGGCCTCGACCTCCGCCAGCTTCGCGAGCATCGCCTCACGACGCTCCGCGTACTCGGCACCCGCCGGGTCGAGCCCGGTTGCGAGCACGGTCACCACAACACCTCCGGTATGTCCATGTGCCGCGCGCGCAGCCACTCCCCCACGGCCTTGGCCTGCGGGTCGAACCGGGCCTGGGCCGCGACGCCCTCGCCGAGCAGCCCGTCGACGACGAAGTTGAGCGCGCGCAGATTCGGCAGTACGTGCCGGTCGACCGACAGGTCCGCGGTCTCGGGGAGCAGTTGCCTGAACCGCTCGACGGTCAGCTCGTGTGCCAGCCACCGCCAGGCCTGGTCGGTCCGGGCCCACACCCCGACGTTCGCCGAGCCGCCCTTGTCACCACTGCGGGCGCCGACGACCCGGCCGAGCGGGCCGCGCCGGGCCGGCCCGGCGGGCAGCGGCCCGGGGAGCGGAGGGTCGGGCAGCCGAACCAACTCCTGGGTATGGTGGGCTGGCTGAACGCCGATACGGGTGCCGTCCGGCAGTACGGCGAGGTGCGGCACCTCGGCCGCGTCCACCGCCACCGCCTCGAAGACCCCGTACGGGGTGCCCTTGCCGGGCGGCGCGGTGACGTGGAAGCCGGGGTAGCTGGCCAGCGCCAGCTCGATCGCGGCGCCGCTGACCACCCGCCCCACCGCGTCCTGGTCGGCGTCCCGCACCACCAGCCGCAGCAGGGCGCTCGCCTCCTCCTGGACCTCCGCGTCGTCGTGGTCGGTGCGGGCCAGCGTCCAGCGCACCTCGGCCGGGCGGTTCCCCGCCGCGTCGAAGGCCGCCTCCATCTGCCGGCGGACCAGCACCGCCTTGGCCGTCACGTCCAGCCCGGTCAGGACGAAGGTGACCTCGTTGCGCCAGCCGCCGAGGCGGGTCAGGCCGGTCTTGAGGGTCGGCGGCGGCGCCTCGCCGCGCACCCCGTCGATCCGGACCCGGTCCGGCCCCTCCTCCGTGAGTCGCACGGTGTCCAGCCGCGCCGTCACATCGGGCCCGGCGTAGCGGGCACCGGCCGTCTCGTAGAGCAGTTGGGCGGTGACCGTGCCGGTGGTGACGGCGCCGCCGGTCCCCGGGTGCTTGGTGATCACACAGCTGCCGTCGGCGGCGATCTCGGCGAGCGGGAAGCCGGGCCGCAGCAGGTCGTGGGCGCCGAAGAAGGAGTAGTTGCCGCCGGTGGCCTGGGTGCCGCATTCGAGGACGTGCCCGGCGACCACCGCCCCGGCCAGCTGGTCCAGATCCTCGGGCCGCCAGCCGAAGTGCGCCTGCGCCGCGCCGCTGACCAGCGCGGCATCGGTGACCCGCCCGGTCACCACCACATCGGCCCCGGCCCGCAGACACGCCGCGATCCCCCCGCCGCCCAGGTAGGCGTTGGCGGTCAGCACGCCGTCGCCCCACCCCCCGCGCGCCAGCAGGTCGTCGCCCTCCACATGTGCCACGCGTACGGGCACGCCGGCCTTCTGCGCCACCTCCCGTACGGCGTCGGCGAGTCCGGCCGGGTTGAGCCCGCCCGCGTTGGCGACGATCCGCACCCCGCGCTCGACGGCCAGGCCGATCGCGTCCTCCCACTGCCGAAGGAAGGTCCTCGCATAGCCGCGCGTGGGGTCCTTCAGACGGTCCCTGCCGAGGATCAGCATGGTCAGCTCGGCGAGGTAGTCGCCGGTCAGTACGTCGAGGGGCCCGCCGGTGAGCATCTCGCGCAGCGCGTCGAAGCGGTCGCCGTAGAAGCCGGAGGCGTTGCCGATGCGCAGGACGGCGGGGTCGGCGCCGATGGGGCGGACGGGGGCGGGGGGCCGGGTGGGGTGTGGGGTGGGGTGCTGTGCGGAGTGCGGGGCGTCGTTCGCGGGGTGCGGGTCGTTCACGGGGTTCGCGTCGTTCGCGGGGTGCGGGTCGTTCACGGGGTGCCCGCCGCTCATGCGGCGCCGTCCTTCCCGGACGGCTCCCGGCCCTTCCCCGGCGGGCCCGCGAAGGCCTGGGCGATCCCCAGCCAGCGCTGCGCGTCCGCCCCTTCGGCCCGCAGGGACGGCAGGTCGGCACGGTGCGCCCGCTGGGTCACCAGCAGACAGAACTCCCGCGCGTCCCCGGTCACCCGCTGCCCGGCGTCCGGCGGCCCGTACTCCCACACCGTGCCGTCCGGGGCCCGCAGCTCGACCCGGAACTCCTCGTCGGGCGGGGTGAGTTGATGTGTCGCATAGGCGAAGTCGCGGGTCCGCACCCCGATCCGGGCGATATGCCGCAGCCGGGCGGTGGGGGCCCGGACGGCACCGAGCGCATCGGCGACGTCCTGCCCGTGCGCCCAGGTCTCCATCAGGCGCGCGGTGGCCATCGACGCCACGCTCATCGGCGGCCCGTACCAGGGCAGCTTCTCGCCCGCCGGCCGCTCCGCGAGCGCCCGGAGCAGCTTTTCACGGCCCGACCGCCAGTACGCGAGCAGCTCCGCGGGCGGCACCTTGGCCCCCGCCTCGGCAGCCTCGTCGACGAACGTCAGGGGCGAGGCGAGCGCTTCCTGCGCGGCCCGCAGGAACCCCTCCGGGTCGGTGGCCGAGAGCAGCGCCTGCCGGTCGGTCCAGGCCAGGTGGGCGATCTGATGGCTGACGGTCCAGCCGTCGGCGGGCGTCGGGGCCGCCCAGCGCTCGGCCGGCAGCCCGGCGACCAGCGCGTCCAGCTCCTCGCTCTCCGCCCTGAGATCCGCCAGTACGGCGCCGGGATCGGACACGCGGCACTCCCCTCATCGGCCCCATGTGGCCGACGGCCAGGGCAGGTTGACAGGTGCTGTGGTGCGGTACGGGTCCGAGCGTGGCAGCGCGGCAAGAAACAATCAAGCACGCCTGCATGATTTTCTGCTCCGCCGACGCCTTTGCGACAGGACCGCTGACGGGATACGGCCGCGGGGCGGTCGAGTGCGTGCCCGGCGGCGGCGCGCCCCGGAGGAGGGAACGCCGCCGTCTGCGGACGAGGGGGCGCGCCCGTCCACGTCCGTCGTACCGGCGCAAGACCGCCCGCCGGCCGCACACGAGTACCTGGGCACGTCGGCTGCCACCGCGAACGCGCCCGGCTCAACGAGTACGGCCGCCGGCCCCTGCGCACCGCCGCCGACGCGGCCCGTCCCGCCTGAACGGTCCGGGGAACCATGGTGATGCGGGGCGCATTTCCCGTGCTGCACGAAGTCGCCGAAAAACTGCGAATTGGCGGACCGTCAGCCACGCGGCGGGCATGCTGTAGGGGAAGGGGAGGGCGATATGACGCGGGGACGGAAGATTGCGATCATTGTCCTGGGGGCGGCGGGAGTGGTCTCCACGCCGCTGATCTGGCTGCTGGGCACTCCCGGTGCGGGCGATCTGGCCGGGGCCTCCATTCAGGCCGCCGTCGGTATCGCGGCCTTGGTCTGGACGCTGTTTCAGCCCCCGGGAAATGACGCAGAGGATACGGCCGTCCGGACCGGGTCGGCGCGCGCGAGCGGCGGAGGCAGGGCCACCGCAGGAATCAGGCGCCCCCAGGGCCACGGCAGCGGATCAGCGAAGGCGGAGGACACCGGGAACGCCACCGCAACCGGCGACGGCAGCAGTGCCACCAGCGGCATCGACTACACCTGATCGGCCCGGTCACAGCGCAGGCGGCAAGGACGAGGGGAGCAGCGATCGCATGAGCCGAAAAGACGCGCGCCAACAGGGCCCCGACGACACCGTCCCCCACATCACGGTGGCCGACACCGGGGACGCGACGGCCACTTCCCAAGGCATGTCCGTGACCGGATACCTCGGCCCCGCCCCGGGAACCGGCCGCGCTCCCTGCTCTCCGGCGCACGTGTCCCACACCGGGCACGCGAACGCCGCCACAGGCGGAATCGCCAACACCGGCTACATCGGCGCGCTGACCGTGCAGCAGCGTGGCCCCCAGGAACCGGCCGACTGGCCCCACCAGGTAGGCGTCATCCCGCCCGCGGCGCGGTCCTTCCTGCACCGTGCCGAGGCCGAGCGCCTACGGACGAGGGTCGACGGCGGCGGCACCGCCGTGCTGACCCAGCTGCTGACCGGCATGGGCGGGGTGGGCAAGACCCAGCTCGCCGCCGACTACGCCCGCACCGCCTGGGACAACGCCGGCGAAACGGGCGGCCTGGACGTCCTGGTCTGGGTCAACGCGAGCGCCCGCTCCCCCATCGTGACCGGATATGCCCAGGCCGGCATCGAGCTGTGCCGGGCCGACCCCAGCGACCCCGAACATGCCGCGCGGACGTTCCTGGCCTGGCTGACCCCGAAGGCCGGAGCGAAGCCATTCCGGTGGCTGATCGTCCTGGACGACGTCACCGACCCCGCCGACCTGCACGACCTGTGGCCCCCCGCCAGCCCTCACGGCCGCACCCTGGTCACCACCCGCCGTCGGGACGCCGCCCTCGACCCGGACGGCCACCACACCATCAAGATCGGCCTGTTCACCAAGGACGAAGCCCTCACCTACCTCACCACCTCCCTGACCGGCCGCGACGAACCCACCGACGAGCTCGCCGCCCTGGCCGAGGACCTCGGATACCTGCCCCTGGCACTCACCCAGGCCACCGCCTACCTCATCGACACCGGCGAGACCGTGGCCGCCTACCGCCGCCTGCTGGCCGACCGAACCACCACACTCAGCGCCATCGCCCCTGGCGCCTTGCCCGACAACCAGGCGCTCCCTCTGGACGCCGCCTGGTCCCTGTCCATCGACCGCGCAGACACCCTCCGCCCCGCCGGCCTGGCCCGCCCCATGCTCCGGCTCGCCTCCATGCTGGACCCCAACGGCATCCCGCACACCGTTCTGACCAGCGAGCCCGTCCTGACCTACCTCACCGCGCACCGCACCCCGACCGGTGAGCACCCCGTCGGGGAACAGGCCCCGGTCTCCCCCCGGGACGCGGTGCACGCCCTGCGAGCCCTGCACCGGCTCAGCCTCATCGACCACACCCCCGACACTCCGCACCAGGCCGTCCGCGCCCACCAGCTCATCCAGCGCGCCACCCGCGACACCCTCACCCCCCACGAGCACGATCAGCTCGCGCGTACAGCCGCCGACGCCCTCGTGGCCGCCTGGCCCGATATCGAACGCGACACCAACCTCGTCCAGACCCTGCGCGCCAACACCACCGCCCTCACCGGCCACGCCGAAGACGTCATGTACCAATCCGACACTGTCCATGAGGTGCTCATCTACGCCGGCTACAGCCTGGGCCACACCGGCCAAGTTGCTGCCGCCGTCGAGCATTTCCACCGCATGGCCGATGTCGCCCACGGCCGCCTGGGACCGGACCACCCCGTCACCCTCACCATCCGGGGTGAACTTTTCCGCTTCCGGGGTGAGGCGGGGGATGCCGCCGGGGCTGTCACTGCCTACGCCGAACTGCTGGAGGACGTGGTGCGCGTGCTCGGCGATGACCACGCCTTCACCCTCGCCACCCGGCACAATCTCGCCCGCTTCCGGGGTGAGACGGGGGATGCCGCCGGAGCTGCCACTGCCTACGCCGAACTACGGGAGCACATGGTGCGCGTGCTCGGCGATGACCACGCCTTCACCCTCGCCACCCGGCACAATCTCGCCCGCTTCCGGGGTGAGACGGGGGATACCGCCGGAGCTGCCACTGCCTACGCCGAACTACTGGAGCAAAGGGTGCGACTGTTGGGCCCGGACCATCCCGACACCCTCACCACCCGGGGCGAACTCGCGCGCATCCGGGGTCTGGCGGAGGATGCTGCCGGAGCCGCGGACGCCTTCGCCGAACTGCTGGAGCACATGGTGCGAGTGCTGGGCCCGGACCACCCCGACACCCTCACCACCCGGGGCAATGTCCTTCGTTTTCGGGGTCAGATGGGGGATGCGGCCGAGGCTGCCACTGCCTACGCCGAACTGCTGGAGCACATGGTGCGAGTGCTGGGCCCGGACCACCCCGACACCCTCACCACCCGGCACAATCTCGCCTACTGGCGGGGGGAGGCGGGGGATGCGGCCGGAGCCGCGAACGCCTACGCCGAGCTCCTCGCCGACCGGGTGCGCGTGCTCGGCGACGACCACCCCTCCACCCTCACCACCCGGGGCAATATCGCCTACTGGCAGGGAAGGGCGGGGGATGCGGCCGGAGCCGCGAACGCCTTCGCCGAGCTTCTCGCCGACCGGGTGCGCGTGCAGGGCGAGAGCCACCCCGACACCCTCGACACCCGGCGCTATGTCGCCCGCTGGCGGGGAAAGGCGGGGGATGCGGCCGGAGCCGCGGACGCCTTCGCCGAACTGCTGGAGCACATAGTGCCAGTGCTCGGCGATGACCATCCCGACACTCTCACCACCCGGGGCAATATCGCCTACTGGCGGGGGGAGGCGGGGGATGCGGCCGGAGCCGCGAACGCCTTCGCCGAGCTTCTCGCCGACCGGGTGCGCGTGCTGGGCGAGGGCCACCCCGACACCCTCGACACCCGGCGCTATGTCGCCCGCTGGCGGGGAAAGGCGGGGGATGCGGCCGGAGCCGCGGACGCCTTCGCCGAACTGCTGGAGCACATAGTGCCAGTGCTCGGCGATGACCATCCCGACACTCTCACCACCCGGGGCAATATCGCCTACTGGCGGGGGGAGGCGGGGGATGCGGCCGGAGCCGCGAACGCCTTCGCCGAGCTTCTCGCCGACCGGGTGCGCGTGCAGGGCGCTGACCATCCCAACACCCTCACCACGCGGCACAATCTCGCCTATTGCCGGGGAAGGGCGGGGGATGCGGCCGGAGCCGCGAACGCCTTCGCCGAGCTTCTCGCCGACCGGGTGCGCGTGCAGGGCGAGAGCCACCCCGACACCCTCACCACCCTGCGCCATGTCGCGCACTGGCGGGGAAAGGCGGGGGATACGGCCGGAGCCGCGGACGCCTACGCCGAACTGCTGGAGCACATGGTGCCGGGTGCCGGGCGATGGACATCCCGGAACCCGGACCTATGGCGCCGACTGGCGGGGGACGCGGCCGTTGGGGACGCGGCCGTTGATGAATCGACCGATTCCTGAGGAAGATCAGAAAGTGGCGGCGTGCGACTCGCCCGGAACCGGATCATGCGCGAGAAACGGTGCGGTGTCGGCCCATCGGTGCCCTGGACGATGAGTTCTCGGATAAACGGCCGCTGAAGTGGGACGGCAGCCGCTTGGCGTCGTTGTTTCTGCGAGATCCACCGGGACCCGACCTCAGTGCGAGCCCGCCCCCGCGCTCCGTACCGCCCCCACGCTCGCGGCCACGACCAGCCCGATCGCCACCACCTCGGCCCAGCCCAGCGCCTGGTGCAGTACGAGGAATCCGGCGGTGGCCGCGACGGCCGGCTCCAGGCTCATCATCACGGCGAAGCCGGAGGCCGGGAGCTTGCGCAGGGCGAGCAGTTCCAGGGTGTAGGGCATGACGGACGACATCAGGGCGACCGCGGCGCCCAGGCCCACGGTGACCGGGTCCAGCAGGGCGGTGCCGGCGCTCGCGATGCCGAACGGCAGGCTGAGCAGCGCCGCGACGGTCATCGCCACCGCCAGCCCGTCCGCCCGGGGGAAACGCTGCCCCGTACGGGCGGAGAGCAGGATGTAGGCGGCCCACAGGCCGCCGGCCGCCAGCGCGAACGCGGCCCCCGAGAGGTTGAGCCCGTCGAAGCCCTCGCGCCCCAGCAGCACCACACCGCCCAGCGCCAGCCCCGCCCACACCAGGCTCAGCAGCCTGCGCGAGGTCGCCACCGACAGGATCAGCGGCCCGAGGAACTCCAAGGTGACCGCGGCGCCCAGCGGGATGCGGTCGATCGCCTGGTAGAAGAGCGAGTTCATACCGGCCAGGGCGACGCCGAAGGCGAGCACCGTGACCCAGTCGCCCCGTGTGTAGCCGCGCAGTCTGGGACGGCAGGCGATCAGCAGCACCAGCGCGGCGACGACCAGCCGCAAGGTGACCACGCCCAGCGCACCGGCCCGCGGGAAGAGCAGCACCGCCACCGACGAGCCGAACTGCAGCGAGACGATCCCGCCGATGACCAGCGCCACCGACCCGAGCCGCCCGCGCGCACCCGACGCCCCGGCGGCCCCCGCCTGAACCTCCGCCGTCAGCACCTCCGGCGACGGCGGCACGGGATGCGGAATCTCCCCGTCGCCGGCGGGCAGGGTGGGAACGGCAGGAGCCGGCGTACGGCCTTCGGGGTTCTCGGGCGATGCATTCACGCCACCACGCTACGGGGCCTTCTTCCGGTCCGTGAAATGCGTTTTCCCTTGTTGTTATGCTCCCCACGCATGAGCATCGAGCTGCGTCATTTTCGCTGCTTTCTGGCCATCGCGGACACCCTGAGCATCACCCGCGCCGCCGAACGCCTGCATCTGACCCAGCCGGCCGTCTCCCGCACCCTGCGCCAACTGGAACAGGAACTGGGCCTCCGCCTCGTCGACCGCTCCACCCACCACCTCGCGCTCACCCCCGACGGCGTCGCCTTCCGCGACCGGGCCGCGATCGCGGTGACCGCCTTCGACCGCGCGCTCGGCGCCGCCCACCACACCGCCTGGCCGCTGCGCCTGGGCCACGCCTGGTCGGCCGCCGGTACGGACACCACCGCCCTGCTGCGCCGCTGGCACGAGGAGCACCCCCGCACCCCGCTCGAACTCCTCCGCATCGACGACCGCACGGCCGGTCTCGCCCGCGGCGATGTGGACGCCGCCCTGCTGCGCGGCGAGGTCCGCGCCCCGGGCCTGATCACCGAGCAGCTCACCACCGAGCCCCGGGTCGCCGGCCTGCCCGCCGACGACCCGCTGGCCCACCGCACCGCCGTCTCCCTCACCGACCTGACCGACCGCACCATCGCCCTCAACACCGTCTCCGGCACCACCACCCTCGACCTGTGGCCCGCCGCGGCCCGCCCCGCCTCGACGATCACCATCGGCAACACCGACGACTGGCTGGCCGCCATCACCGGCGGCCGCGCCGTGGGCGTCACCACCTCCGCCACCGCCGAGATGCACCCGCACCCGTCGATGGCCTACGTCCCGCTGACCGACGCGCCGCCGGTCCCGGTCGTCATCGCCCGCCGCGACGGCCCGGGACATCCGCGCATCCCCGACCTGGTCAGGCTGGCCCACGAGGTCATCGGGAGGCCGGGGGGCGGGGGTACCCGGTGAACGCTCCCCGGCGGGCCCGGCCCGGTGTGGGATGCAGGTGCCGTCCGCGCTCCATAAGCTCGTAGCAGGGAGCACTCGCCGACGGGCGGAGGCCCGGCCGGTACGACCCCGTGCCCCCGGTGCCGTTGCGGCGTCCGCCCCGGGACCCGGACACCGGGACGGGTGCTCAGCGCCGCATCGCTCCTGATGCCCCTGACGTGGAGTCCTTCATGACCACACCGCGGGACCTGTTGTTCGTCGCCCTGGACGTGGAGGCCGGTCGCACTCCCGAGCACGGTGAGCTGTCGCTCGCGCTCGCGGGAGCCGAACTGATCGACCTCCTCGACGCGAACGCCCTCGGCCTGGACGGCGACCGCATCGTCCCGGGCTTCCGGCCCGCCGTGGCCGACCGCCTCATGGACGAGGCCGCGTCGTCCCTCGACCAGCAGCCGCCGTACGAGTCGGTCGGCGACTGGCTGTGGCGCAGGGGCCGCGGCCTGACCGCTTCCTACCTGGCCGTCCTGGAGGCGGAAGGACAGCTCACCCGGCAGGGCGGCGGCCGGTGGAAGCGCTTCCGCACCGGCGAGTTGAAGCCGGCCGACTCGCCCGACCGGCGCGCGGCAGTGGACCGCTTGACCTCGGACGAGCCCGTCCTCACGGCTCTCGTAGCGCCCCTGGGCATTCTCGGCGAGGCGGCCGCGGACCCACCGGAGGTGACCGACGAAGCGGTGGCGACGGTGCTCGGCGCCGTCGACGACGCGGTGCGGGAGCTGCAGTTCGAACGCCAGCGGCGCGCCCTCGACGAGGAGGCCTTCAGCAACATCTGGCGGGGCTACGACGGCTGGTGACCGGCTGCGCGAGGCCGCCGGCCGCGCCGTGATGCGGCGTCGGCCCAGCCGTCGGGGGTCGCCTACCGGTACCTCCCCGAACTGTGCACCGCCGCCATCGCGGCCCTGCTGCTGCTCCCGGCCTCCCACAGCTACTTCTCCTCGGTCCGGCGGACCGGCTGAGGGCGGGACGCCGGCCGCCGACGGCAGCCGGGCGCCCGGTCCGGTGCCTGGGTGTGCGGCACCCGGCCTCGGTCCGCCCTGGTTGAGGGGCCGCCCGCGGCACAGAGTGATCGCACCCGGCGCCTCCGGGCCGACGCGAACGAGCGCGTCGGCGGCTGCCGCCGGTGCCCGCGATCCCCTTCAGAGGAGCACCCGTGTCCGCTGTGTCCGCCACCCCCCTCGACGACGACCACTTCGCCCGACGCCTGCGGCGCCTGGAGGACAAGGAGTCCCTGCGCGCGCTGATGATCCACGGCTGGCGGGCGCTGGACCGCAAGGACTGGCGCACCTGGATCACGTGCTGGTCCGAGGACGCGGTCCTGGAGTTCGGCCCGTGGGAGCGGGTCCACGGCCGGGACGCGATCCTGACCAAGGTGGTCGAGGCCGAAGCGCCGTACACCACCATGCAGCACCACATCCTCAACATGGACTTCGAGGTGCAGGGCGACCGG